>CANQPL010000044.1 GCA_947625735.1 uncultured Clostridia bacterium | reverse complement strand
GTAATTTCACACAGAGATATTATTACAGTGTCAACAATTTTGCACCGAGCGGAAATCATAAGGTTATTCTGAGCGGTGAGGGACTGCAGACGGTAGATTTTGCAAGAATGGAGTCGGGATTCAATATCCTTGACATACAGAATTATTCGGAAGAGGGCGTAGTATTCTCGACAGCGGTAACCATAAAGGAGCTTAACGACAACGGCTGTAACGTAACATTTCCGAACGGAGAGCGTTCCGGCTGGACATTAACGGCGGATGAAACAATAGAGGGCGATCTGTTCCTTGCAAGAGGAACACTTGACCTTAACGGACATAAGCTCACTGTAACGGGAAATCTTGTGCAGTCGGGCGGAACGCTGACAGTAAACGGCGGAGAGCTTGAGGTGCAGGGGGATTATCGTATCCAGAGCCTGAACGGAAGCACCTATACAAACAGCACAGGTACTTTGGAAATGACAAACGATAATGATACGGTAAAGGTACACGGAGATTTTATCACACAGTCAACAGCTACACATAACGGAAAGCTGACGGCGGGAACGCTGGAAGTTGGAGGAAATCTTACACAGAGCAGCGGAGGCAGTGCGTACAGCTTCTATACATCGGGAACGCATACGGTAATTCTCAACGGCAGCGAAAAGCAGACGGTGAGCATAAATAATAACGATAAAGCATCTTCCCGTATCAATAATCTGAAAATCACCAACACATCGGACGAGGGAGTGGATATTGCCCGTTCGGTATATGTTGTTGGCGATCTGTACAATACGGACACAAATGTAATAAACAGTAAGAACATCGTACTTGCGGGTAATTTTGCAGATAATGTGTGGAATCACGATATATGGATAAATGAGAACAGGGCGCTGGCTGCTGATACGGAGATCGGGGGAACTCTGTACATAAACGGCGGCACACTTGATCTGAACGGATATACTCTTACAGTAAGGGGGAATGTATATCTGAGCGCAAGCAATGGGATCTGTTATCTGAACGTAAACAAGGGCAGTCTGTATGTAGACGGGAACTTTGATATGCGCAGGACGGACGGAAGTTACGGCAACGGTTATCTGACAATGAAAAATGCGGAGGATTACATCTGTGTAAACGGAAATTTCTATGTATATACGTATAATGCGAACAGTACGCTGACAGACGGAGTACTGGAGGTAAAGGGTAATTTCACACAGAGATATTATTACAGTGTCAACAATTTTGCACCGAGCGGAAATCATAAGGTTATTCTGAGCGGTACTAACATTCAGAACGTTTCTTTTGCAACAGAACAGTCGCAATTTAATATTTTGGAAATAACCAAATCACTTGAAACAGGATATGTGTTCAGCAGAACCCCTTTGTGGAATGAACTGATTGAAAATGTTACAGATACAGAGCCGCCCACAGCACCTAAAAATCTAAGCTTTGTTCGTGCCAATTCTTCATCCATAATTATTTCATGGAGTCCCTCTACAGATAATTATGAGATCTACTGCTATTATATCTATCGTGACGGCGAACTTGTTGGCAGCACAACAGGGCTGCAGTACGTTGATAACGGTTTGTCTACCCATACAACATATGAGTATTATGTAGTAGCCTGCGATGCTGCGGGAAATCTTTCCGAATCGAGTAATGTTATCGTGGCACAGACAGATGTTGACGCATATGCTCCTACTCAGCCGCAAAACCTGTCGGCTAAGATTCAATCGGAGGGAGTTATACGTCTGTCATGGACTGCTTCATCCGATAACGGAACGGTCGCTTATTATAACGTTTATCGAAATGGTGTTCTTATCGGCACATCAGCAGGTACGGCATACACAGATTCGACTGCATTCGGCGGCTATTATGAATATTATGTCGAGGCTGTTGATAATGAGGGCAACGTATCGCGTGCGAGTGAAACGGTAAGCATTGATAACCTTGCGCCCTCTGCTCCTGTTCTCAGCGTTATGGCAGTAAATGAATATTATATCTTACTAAGCTGGGTATGCGATGATAATGTTGGCGTTGTTAAGTATGATCTTTACAAGAATGGTGTGAAATATAAGACGATTGACGCCAATACATCATTCGTTGACACGAATATAAATATTGATACTAACTATACGTATTATGTTATTGCTTATGACGCAGAGGGAAATGCTTCCGAGCCGAGTAATGTGGAGTCGGTATATACGGGTGAGGACGATGTTCCTCCTGTTGTTGAATCCATTTCGGGAACAGACAATACAGCGGCAAAGAAAACAGTTGTCCATGTTTCTGCGAGCGATAACTGCGGAGTAGCGGCAATATATCTGCAGTCATCAAATGATAATATTACATGGGATGATCTTACTTCAGCAAATGCAGGCAGACGGACTGTCGATTCGGTTGATATAAGTGTAGATACTTCAAATATGGACGATGGCACTGTATATCTGCGGGCATATGCGGAGGATATAAACGGAAACATGAGCGAGGCTGATGATTCGCCTGTGTTTACACTGACGGTTGATAATACTGCGCCCGAAGCACCTACTAATGTTGTCTGCACAAGCGAAGATGACATCATAGAGGTTAAATGGGACAGCAGCAGCGACGCCGCATTTTTCCGAATTTACAGAAAGACTAATGACGGAGAGTATTCACTGATAAAGGACAATTACAAATATATTAACTACTATGAGACTGACATAGAGCTTGGCGAGGTCTATACTTATAAGATCACAGCGGTAGATAACGCAGGCAATGAGAGTGATTTTTCGGAAGAAGTAACAGGCTGTATTTCCGAGGATAATACAAAGCCCCAAGTATTGTGTGTTGCTCCCACAAATGGCAGCAAGATTGGAGAAAACCCAGAGATCAGCATATCCTGCTATGACAATTTCAGACTGAAAAATGTTAATGTTCAGTGTAAGGCAGAAAATTCAGATGAGTGGCTTGACGTATACTCTGAGGAACTCAATACTTATGCCGAGGTAGTAAGCTTTACCTTGGACACATCGGAATTTGAAACAGGAAATTATCAAGTAAAGGTATCACTGACGGATTCGGCTCTCAACGTAAGCGACGATTATATTGTCACATATGACTACAGAAAATGCACGCTTTCTGCTCCTGAGCTTACTGCTGAGGGTGAGGGCTGGTCAGTTGATCTTAGCTGGACTATGACAAATACCGATGAGATAGCAGGTTATTATGTATACCGCAGCAATTATTCCTCATCGAATTTCAGCGTGATTGGCTCAACTAAGGGAAATACTGTTACTGATAATAATGTAACGGCAGGACAAAGATACTATTATTATGTTGTGGCTGTGGATATTCGTGGAAATAAGGTGCAGAGTGAAACCATATCGGCTGTACCCACAAACGAGGATAACGCTGCTCCGACTGCTTACGCAGGCGAAGGCTTGTATGGTATTGCCGAGCGGGAGGTTAGCTTCGACGGAACAAGCTCATATGATAATCATTATATCGCCTCCTATGAATGGGATTTTGGCGATGGAACAACATCAACAGGAGCAAAGCCGAAGCATACCTACAGCGAAGAAGGGACATATGAAGTTACATTGACAGTCTATGACAGTGCAGGAAATTCTAATACTGTAACTACCGACATAACAATTTACAGCAAGGATTATAACGCTGTAAAAATCAGAGTCAGAGGTTCTGACGGAAAACTTCTTTCGGGAGCAAGAATATATAGCGAGATCGGCGGAAGAACGATAGACGCAAATACCGATTCGTCAGGCTGCTACGACTTAATAGCAAAAGAGGGAAGCTATGATGTATATGCATATATCGCAGGTTATATACCTCAGATGCTTACAATAAATGTCACGAATGAATTGACAGTAGTAGATTTCACGCTGCCTAAAGGCGATGTGGTTGTAGGCGAGCTTACTTCCAGACCTCTCGAATTGGACGAGATACTGGCTCGAGGCATTGATCCATCCGATCCTGATAATCAGAATATGTTTGAGCACAGTGTTGAACTGGAATTTACTACTTCGGGAGATAAGCGCGAGAAAAAGTCGCTTGTTCTTGTGACAACAAGCAGCGGAGATATTGTAGATGTTGAGGAAACCTTCAATGAAAATTGGCAGGTTATTCCGAAAACAATTACAAGTAAAAACAGCAGCGGGCAAAGCAGCAAGACAATAGTTTTGTTCTCAATTTATACTGATGTTTCATGGATGAAGGAATTCTACTGCGTTGACTTGGCTGTTCTGAATAATGCTGACGATAATTTCACACTGGAAAACTGTACTGCCGATCTCACTTTGCCAACAGGTTTGTCATTGGCAAAGACCGAAAAGGGAGAAAATACTCATATTGAAGCGGGAGTGATCGCAGGCGGTGAAACAAAAACTATGTCATGGATAGTACGTGGTGATGAAAAGGGCGAATATTACATGACAGCAGAATTCAACTGTGTTTTAACTCCGTTTATGGAAGATATTACACTTGAATTTGTAAACGAAAAGCCTCTTGTTGTTTATGGCAGCGATGCGCTGAAATTTGAGGTTGACTACACAGGATTTGACCCTGAATCTGACTACTGGACAGCAAAATTTACACTGACAAATGTAACTGACAAGCCGATATATGATGTCAATATTGATTTTCATGCATACAAGCATTTTGACGATATTGAAATTTCCGATATGATAGTTAAGTATCCGAGCGGATTAACTATACGTATACCTTGGACAGGACATGACCCTAACTATGACGAACAGGAGGAATATCTTCCCGTTCTTTGGGTTGATGATGAAACATCGGAAATCTATAAAAGAACGCTTGAGCCAAACGAATCTATAACGGGATACTACAGCGTATCGAATTTTCAGCACCATATTGATGAGGACTAAAACAACATATATCACAGCCGAATAAAATCGGCTGTGATATACCTATAAAGGAGGAAAAGTAAATGAAACATAGAATCACAGCAGGAATAACAGCAGCGGTGCTATCCTTAAATATGATGGCTGTACTGCCGATAAACGTTATTAATACATTTGCGGCAGAAGGCGACATCCGAGTATATGAAAAAGACGGGTATACCGTTACATATGAAATTGTCAATGAATGGGATAATTCGCAGACGGTAAACATTCTGCTTGAAAACACAGGCGAAGAATCTATTCTTAACTGGGCGCTTAAATATGATATAGGCGGAACATTGATACATAGCTGGAATGCAGCACTTTATGAAAGCACAGATGAATATGATATTATAAAAAATAACGGATATAACTATGAAATTGAGCCGGGGCAAACTACCGATTTCGGGTATACTTTTACTGCAGACGGAGAAAATCCTGCCGAGCTGCCCGATGATATTGAGCTTTGTAGCAGAAGGATCGAAGTTAAGTCTGGGTATGAGGTCACATATGAGCTGACAGGCGAATGGGGCGACGGATTTCAGGCTGAAATCTATATCGAAAACACTTGCGATGAGCCGATAGAAGCGTGGACTTTGGGTTTTGACGGAAACTTTGATATTGGAGCTGTTTGGAATGCTCGTTTGCTTTCAAGCGAAAACCGCAGTTATGTTACTGCAAATCAGATATGGACAACTCCTATCAATCCCGGTGAAGCTGCGTCATTCGGCATTACGGGCACAAAAAACATAGAAGACGATGTTGAGATAAGCAATATTTTTCTTACAGCGGTAATTGTAGGGGAAAGTGCGCTTGAAAAAGCTCCCGATGAGGGCGGTAATGATGGTGATGAAGGTGACAACGGCGATGATGACATCGACTATGAGCTTGATACCGATGAGGACGGACTACCCGACTATTATGAGGATATTATCGGAACTGATAAGAATAATCCCGACACAGACGGTGATGGACTTTCTGACGGTTACGAGGTGCTTTACTCAGGTACTGACCCTCTCAAACCCGACAGTGATGATAATGGTATAAATGATGGCGATGAGGATTTTGACAGTGACGGTCTTACTAATTCAGAGGAATGTGAGCTTGGCACAGACCCTAACAGTGCAGATACAGATGGTGATGGTCTTAGTGACGGAGATGAAGTAAAGAATCGTAAAACTGATCCACTCAACTATGATACTGACGGCGACGGAATTTCGGACGGTGATGAAATAGAGCTTGGACTTGACCCGAACAGCGGCTCAACAGACGGAACGTCCGACAGCGAACGCACATTTCCACAGATAGTTACTGCTGATTCTCCTGCTCTCTCAGAAGTGAACGACGATGATGATATACCGTTTGATGTTTCATTGGAGATGACAGCAGCAGGTATAGCTGAAAATAGCGTTTATGCCCGTAAAAGTATTTATTCAAATGTAATTGAAAATACTGCTATTATTGGTATAGCTCCCGAATTTGTTTATAAAAAAGAACTGACAGTTGAAGAAGTTACAGTTAAATTTGAAATCGATGATTCGTTAATAAATACTTTTGATACATATTCAGAGAATAATGAAGAATTTGATGGTATAAAGCGTTTTACAATATTCATGTTCTTTGAAGATGTAAATATGCTTTTACCTGTAATAACTAAATATGACGAAATAAATAATACGGTATATGCCACAACTGATAGAGTAGGCACATACTGTCTTATGGATATGGAATTGTTCTTTGACAATCTTAGCATGCAATCTTATAATTCTGCAAATAATGAATATAGCGAAATTGCGCCTATTAACTTAGTGTCTAATGAAAATTATACTAATTTTACTACTATTGATACAACAGAGAATGATTCAATATACAAGGATCATTTTGATGTTGCGTTTATTATTGATGAAGTAAACAATAATAGTTATGAAATAGAGGTTATCAAGGAAAAAATTATTTCTGTTTCCGAGTCAATTTGGAAAAAGTCATCGGATGTTACTATCATGATATATGGATTTAACGGCATTGGTGTCACAGATAGTAATTGGTATGGCAGATGTGATAATATAAGTAAGTTAAAAAGTTGTTTAGAAAAAGTTTCACCCAAAAATTCCATAGAAAACCCAGTATTATCAAAAGCTGTAGATTATATGGCTATGGCACATTCAGATGGAAGATATGAATACTGTTTTATTTTCTTTGATGCTGATAACACTTATTATGAAGTTACTAAGGATGATGATAACGATAATTTTGTTGGAAAAAACACGCTATATAAAATTAACTCTAATGAAATAAATATAAATATTAGTGCTGTGTCAAATATACCAGACAATGCAAGTGATGAAACATATGCAAAATTACTTTTCAAGCAAACGAATGGTATAAGCATGAATGTAAGTGACAGTAAAAGTGATTTCAGAAAAAAGGTGATCAATCATATTTATGGCTTTGTTGATGAAAATGACGATGTTGATCTCTATGATTATGATATAATTATCGCAACAAATTATAAACCTATTTCATTGTTAAAGCCTATTACAGAAAAATATATTGAAAATGGAATCAAATCCAGAGATAATTATGGCAGCAGATCAGATTATGAATTCAGTGATGAGGAACTTGAGGATTGTGCTGATAGCGATGATGACGGTTTATGGGATTTCGAGGAAATAAAAATATATAAAGGTGCAGTTGAATCTGAGGATAATCAGATAATTAAGTTTGAGAATGGAGAACTGAAGCTTCCGACAGTCGATTATATGTTTGATAATGTACTTTCTGACATATATACTCCGGAAGAAATCGCTGAATTTAAGGAGTACTTCTTCTATGAATATGGCGATATAACATCCGAGTTTTGGAGTAAAACTGTACTTCCCATCTACTCTGATCCTACAAAGCCCGACAGTGATGATGATGGATTACCTGATATTTTCGATCAGTACCGTCTGACAGAATCTAATATTCCTGAAACATTTAAAAAATTTATTGTCAATGGTTATGTAGACTATAGAGATATAATTTGGTTAAGAAACGACAGTTATATCTGTGCTAAGCCTCTAACAGACTTATTAAATAGTCAGGAAGTTATAAATTATGTTAATTCAATAGAAGATATAGACGTATCAGATCTTATGTTGCTTCAGCAATGCATAGAAGCAAACGTTGAGTGCTATTTAGCTGCAGTAGTTGTTGGCGATTATGAAATATATTATGCAACTATGCTCGGTGAATCTGAATACACTGAGGTTAAAAATGCTCTATCAAGTATGGACATTGTTGACACTCATGTTGCTGATTATGTCAATCAGTCAGAATTAAAGAATTGCATTATATATAAAATTTATGATGCTGAAATACAATATATGACTATAATTATAAATACATTGAGTGATGTCAGTGAGACGTTAGTAGACAGTTATTTTGATGTTATAGAAAGTGGATTTAGAGGGGTTGAGGGATTAACAGGCAAAGAGGTTTCTGTGTTTGATGATGAAAATGTAAAATTTGCGTATTCAACTGTTAAGGGATATGCAAAAGCACCTTATAAAATGGTGTTCAGTATTTTATCTATCGGACCAAGTGTTATGGCAACTACTCAGTCATATTTTGAATATGAGGCTTGGTATAAGAGTGTAAATCCAGATGGAGATACATCAGGAGTATTAGGCAATTTTGTCACAAATCTTGGCGATAAAGCAGTTTTATGTGCACTTGATGATTTTGACACAAGAGTCATTAACGGTACATCGGAAAGTCAAGGAGAGTTTTTTGGTGAAGTGCTTTTCGATGTAGCGCTTACAGTGGCAGGAGTTGCAACAGAGCAGTATGCTGATGAAATAGCTAATTTGAAAACAAGAACACCTGGTTCTGCATATTATAGGTTTATGGATGATGTAGACGGCGTTCTTAAAACAGAACGTACCTTTACAATAGGTGATGAATCGTTTAAAGTCCGCTTGAAAGATGAAAATTTCAAAAGATTTACAGATATATGCGGAACAATTGATGATAATGATGATTTTATTAAATTAATAAGCAGCAAAAAAGATACAATTGCAGATGACATAATAGATTACTTGGATACCAATAATCAAGATTTAATGAATGCGCTTCGTGACCATTATTCAGACTTTAGTAAATATACTAGAGAATATAATATTGATTTTGTTAAAATTTATGCAACGAATCCGCAATATGCAGATGATATAATCAAATTGGTAGAAAATCACGGTAAAGAATTTATAGGAGTTATTCATAACTCAGAATATGGTGACGAATTAATTAAACTTTTTATTAATGAATCAGGCTTAGTTGACGAATTAATACAAATTATTAAAATTTATGATGATGATTTTGTAAAACTACTTCTTAGTAAATCCGATAATGTAGACGATATAATTATACTTGTGAAAACATATAGCAGCGATTTTGTGGATATTATCACTTCTAATACTCAATATGCAGATGAAATAATTAAATATACTAAGCAGCGTGGCGCAATTTTCTTTGATTGCTTAAAAGAGGCAACTAAAAACGGCGATGATGCAGTAAAAATACTGTTGAAAAACGTCTCATTCGAGGGTAATTATAATAGAAATACTTTATTTTATTCGAACAGTTTTTATAATAGCGTAAATTTTTTTAATGCAATATACGACAGCAAATTTGGAGCTGGATATTTTGGCGACGATAAATTTCAAATGCAACTTGACGAATTTTTATATTATAGACAAATGGATCAGTATGATCCGCGATTAACTTTAGAAATTAAAACTGAATTGATAAAAATAAGAGAGGCCGTCGAGTTCCCAAATGAAAATGTTTTGATGTCAAAAGTTATACCGCCTGATGATATAGAAAAGTATTTGTCTGGAGAGTGGACTCAAGTTGGAGGTTTTGTAACGAAGGCTGATGATGTAGCAAATTTTAAAACGTATGATGATTATTATAACTATCTTGGACTTGAATACACAAAACAAGATGGGTCAATTCCATTTCAAAAAAATATTGATACAGAACTTGGAGTAATCAAGTTCAAATCAAAGTATGTATCAAAAGATTATCTAGAAATTCCATATGGTGTAGAATATAATGGTCCAAGTAATAATACCAATAATCTACCATATACTGGCAATGGTTTTGCAGGTGGGGCAGATATTTATAATGTGGTACCAGAGTTTGAGTTTAATGGCTATTATGATGTAATGAATGGGGCAGAGTTGTACAAAGTTACAAAAGATGGCGAAGAAATTTTATTAGCGATTTATTCAGCCGATGAACAAAAATTTGTAATATTGGAGGAGATGAGATGATTAACAAAATTAACGAAAACCAAATACTTGCAAGAGGTATATACTGCGTTTATAATGGGAATATGTATAGATATTTGTCGGATACATGCTCAAAGGATGTAGTTTATCTTGTATCTTATAATAGAAAGGATTTATCAAATGGTTTTTACTGCGATAAGAGTGAAGAGTATATGGTTAAGAATGGATTTCGGTGCAAAAAAAAAGTTCTCAAATCTGCGATATCAAAAGTATATCGTATACAAACATATGTAACATATAAAAATATTAAATTTTTGTATGATGGATTTGTAGATCCTAACAATTATGTAAAAATAGTAACAGATGCATGTTGGTATAATCTAAAAGAAGATCAGCGATTTGTTGAACATCTAAAAGAAATTGGTTTTCAATCTGAAATGGAAGAAAGAAATTACTGCAGATATTTTAAGTTTGTTCCTGCTTTTGAACTCGAATTTTTTGAGGAGAGAACAGAGTTGGATATAAGTGAACTTTGATTAATTTCCGCCCTTTGAATAAATTTCAGGGGGCGGCTTTCTTTTTATAACAATTGCTTAGGATTATGCGTAATTTTTTTTTTACTTTTTTAATGAAGTTCGAAATATAATTCCCACTAGTAATACCATGATACGTCAGTACAATATCCGAGTATACTTTATACAACTGCTTGCAGTTCTCAAATGAATTTTTGAGAGCTGCAATTTTTTTGTCCGCATCCTGTTGTAAGGATTTCAGACGGTCAATATCGAATTGACTCATTATATTGTTGTTATGCAAGGTTTGTTTGCAAATGTTAAGCTGTAATTGTTCAGCAGCAGAGAGATCAGGTTTATCAACAAGCGACAGATATATATCGGCTTGTTCTTCAAGAGTTTCAAGTCGTTCGGTTTTCACAATAAGCGAATTTAGTTCCTGTCTTGCATTTTCATATTCGTCTTTTAGCTTTGATATTTTACCCTCCAATTCTCCGATAGAATGAATATTATCACGGTTAATAATGGATAGCTGCGCCGACAGCTTGTAAATGTCTATATCATTTTTGGGGGAGTAAGGAACAGAGCTGTCACGCTTACGCTGAATTTTCTTACCTTCCCTTGCAAGCTGCGTAACATCATTGATTGTGCGAATATAATCGTCACGGATTGGAGCAGGCTCACCTGACAAGACATAATTTGCCCCTGTGTCATTCCAACGAATACGGGATACAAGACTTAATTCACTGTAATCCTCTCCCAGTGTTTTCAGACGGACAAATCTTTGCTGCCCCTCCGCCTTGATTGAAATGTATTTCCCTCTCTTGACAGTGTAGCCATTTAATTCCATTTCATAAAGCAGCTCATCAATATTCTTGACCGAACCGATCATACTATCAATTTCAAGGCGAATTTTCTGCTTCCATGAAGAACCACGCTTTTTGTGCTCCCATTCATTATAAGCAATAGTTTTACCTTTACCCTTTAATTTATCATAGGGCTGAATACCGAACGCAAGGCATACCCTATCGGAATACTCCTTAATTCTATCAAGTGTTTTTTTATTGGCATTGAATTTTTTACCTGTCAGCGAATAGGTGTTCAAAATAAAGTGATTATGTACATGATTGCGATCATTGTGTGTTGCAATAACTATCTGACAATCATCACCAAATGTCTTTCTTGCAAAAGCCTTTGCAATTCTGTGAGCAAGCTCGGGAGATACATTGTCTTGCGGATCAAAGGACTGTATATAGTGGATAGCCTTAACGCTACCCTTGCCCTTTAATGGCAAGGGGGCGTTATATTTTTCTCCCGTAAAATGCTCATACACTGTTTTCATAGCAAGATAGGCGTCTTTTGCATTTGTCATGCAGTTAAGTGAGGTAGCATAAAGCATATCTTCTGTCTTGTCGGGATTTAGTATGTAGGCTATACTTCTGTTGACTGTAGTGTGGATAGAAATTGATTTAACATATGGCATATTGAGTCATAATCTCCTTTAAGTTTTTCAATATCATCTGCGTATATACTATTTATTTCGTTGGCTTTCTTTGCGATCTGGTTGATATTTTTTCCAATGACACGCAAGGCATTTATAACAGGAGCAACATCTTTGATATTGTAATAATTTATCTGCCCATTGACAGATATACACTTAATGTATGTTCCCGTTTTCATAGAGAGTGCAGCGGCTCTCCTTTCAACTTCGTTCCATTCGGACATGGAATATGTGACTTTCTTTTCCTTTACAACTTTGTACTTTCTCAAATAATAATATACCTCCAACAAATAGCAGGGTCTTAGGCGCAGCCTAAAATATAGAGGATATGCTTTTAGGGCGGCGGGTTCCCTAAAAGTGTTTTTGAGGGGTACGCCTCAAAAATGGAGAAATGTGGTAAAGTATGCACCACTTTCTATGGCTTGCTACGCATACAAATAAACAAAAAATTACTTGCTCCTATTTTTCAATTTCATGCTCGTATGCTAATATCCCCCATAAACCAATCTCAAAATACGGCGAGCGGCGGAGCATTATCCCTCCTTTCACATATTACGTACAGTAACAGGGTCAAAATAAAACCTTTGAAAAAATATTTGTAAAAAATATCACTACGGTAGTGAAAATGTTGGACTTTATTGTGCAAAAAGTAGAAAAAATATCAAAGGGTTTTAAAATGAGGCTCTAAATGTACGTAATATACGAAAGAGCATAAAATATAAGCTCTCATCTTCGCCGCTGAGAGCGTTTACTTTCAGTAAACGATAACCTCGCCGGAAAAATGCTCTTTCAAATATCTGCAAATAAAAGGGGGATAATGTAAGCAGACGAATATATTTGAGGAAATAAGGAGAAGGGTATCTATGCCGGAAGCTGCAAAATTCTACGGCTTACAGATTACCCGTTCGGGTATGGCTTGCTGTCCGTTCCATGAGGACGGCAAGCCAAGTATGAAAATCTATGAAGATCATTACTACTGCTTCGGCTGTGGGGCTACAGGTGACTGTACGGGTTTTGTATCAAAGCTATTTGGTATCTCACAGCTTGACGCAGCAAAGAAAATAAGTCATGATTTTGGTCTTAACCTTTTTAACGGAGAAATCGCCGTTCCCGTTAATGAGAGAGTAAGAACCGAAAACAACTATCATGTATGGCTTAGAAATGCAAGGGCAACTGTAACAGAGTATCTTCACAGACTGGACGAATGGCGCAGGATTTACAAGCCCATAAATCAATCGGAGCAGCTAAATCCACTTTTTGTTGAGAGCCTGCAAAAAACAAGTTACATAGAGTACCTTGCGGATTTGCTCAGTTATGGCACGGAGCAGGAAAAACGTGACTTATACAAAATCAATTCCAATACGATCATGCAGATACAGAAACGCCTTGACAAGCTCGCCGCCGTCAAGGAGCACACTGTGAAGCATAAACTAATCTGAATGGAGGATATTATTATGATACAGTTCATTTTAGGAACGATTTTCGGAGGGATAATAGGCGTAACTGTCATGTGCCTTATGACTGCCGCAAAGTGGGGTAATAGAAATGATTAAGGGTATAGACGCACTTCGTTTTATGGAGGTTCTTGACTGCATTATGAGAAGCGGCAATTGCTATCTGCTGCCTGTTTCCGAAAATGACAAGAAGATACCGTGCAAGGTCCTGATCGGGTACTATGACGATGAGTATGTTTACTTCATACCCAGCATAGTAACCGCTATGAGCGATATTATGATGTATCAGACCGATGAGGACAAGCTGAATATGCATAAGGTTATGCGGCAGCTATCCGAAGCAGGAATGATAAAGTCGGGCAAGGAAAAAGCCGATGTGAACCGCTATCGCCCTATGAAGAAGATCGGGTCTAAATCAAGGCGGTACATAACCTTTGATAAGGTACAGTTTCTTTATCATCTCGGAAAACTGGAGTTTGGTATATGATGATGAATTTTCGGAACGGAGGTAACATATGAACACAAATGTTTTTGACGGTGAAAAAGCAGCAAAAAAGCTGCTTACAATAAAAGAGGCTGCTTCTCTCGTTGACGGTCTTACCGAATATCGGGTACGTCAGATGTGCAAGAGCGGGCAGCTCCCTTGTTTCAAGGCGGGAAGAAAATACCTTATCAATGCGGATATATTGTATAAGGTAGTATTTGCTGTTGAGGGATAATGCTCGGAAAAATTTTTTGAGAAATTTCAAAAAAGGGCTTGACATTTAACGCTTTACCGTGTAAAATTATAATTAGAAAAAGAAAACTCAGCTTAATATGTTGGCGCATAAAAAGCTGAGTTCCGACTAACAGTCACGACCAAAAGGCAGTGATACAGTTAAGCCCTACAACTTTATTGTATCACATATTGCCTTTCAGGTCAAGTAAAAAATGAAAGGCAGTGAAAAAATGGCAAGCATTACCGAACGTAACGGAAGTTACCTTATCCGTACCAACTGCGGGTATGACAGCAGGGGAAAAAAGATCCAACACAGTATGACATGGACTCCCGAGCCGAACATGACAAAGCGGCAGATCGAGAGGGAGCTTGAAAAGCAGGCAGCCCTTTTTGATGAGAGGGTACGAAACGGAATAGTCCTCGACAGCAAGATGACATTTGTGAGGTACATAAATGACATCTGGATAGGACGAGCCGAAAAAAATCTCAAGCCTACAACATTCAGAAGATACAAGGGCTTTCTGAAAAGGATAATACCTGCGCTAGGCAATATGCGCATGGAGAAGATTCAGCCGTGTCACCTGTATGCATATTATGATAATCTCCGAGAAGAAAAGCGGGAGGACGTAAAATATACGCCTAATGAAGCAGCGATAGAGCTTAGCCACTCTATGAAACGGAATGAATTTGTCTCCAATGTGAACATTGCCCTCGGCACGATTGACAGGATAAGGGCAGGGGATACCGTTAGTGGGAGAACGGCACAGAAGTTTGCGGAGTATTTTGGCAAAAAGGTATCGTCACTGTTTACGGCAGAGGAAAAGAATTTAGCCGACAGGACGATCTTACATCATCACCGGCTTATTTCAACTATACTTCAGAGTGCAGTTTACGACATGGTTATAATGAGTAACCCGTGTTCACGTACGAAAGCACCGAGGGTAGCAAGAACAGAGGCGGCATTTCTGGAAGAAAATGAGGTCGAGGAGCTTTTGGACGCTGTTTACGAAAAAGCCGATCACCCGTTTGATGTTATCATTCAGCTCATTCTTTATACGGGAATGAGAAGGGGAGAGGCTCTCGGACTGGAATGGGACGATATTGATTTTGCAAACAATGTCATTACCGTAAGACATACGCTGCAATATCTTCCTGAAAAGGGCGTATTTGAGGAAGAAACGAAGAACACATCTTCGATGCGCTCAATCAAAGTGGGTCAGGATTTGATAGATATTCTCAACGACTTCCGTGACTGGCAGGATTCGGAACGGGAGAAAGCAGGGGAGTTCTGGATCGGAGGCAGTAAGATTTTTACTGCAAAGGACGGCAGACCGATAAATCCGGGGACAGTTACTTCGTGGTTTCATAGCTTCATTCAAACGAACGATCTGCCGCAAATTTCCATTCATGGGCTGCGGCACACAAACGCTTCGATTATGATTTCAAGCGGTGTGCCGATAACTACGACCGCTAAGAGGCTTGGTCATAGTACGTCTGCTACGACGAGCAAGATATATGCTCATGCGATAGCCTCGGCGGACGCAGCAGCGGCTTCGGCTATTCAGGCGGTTATTCCGTTAAAGAGGAAAAGAGCTTAAAATACAAATACATAACCGTTCTCCATGAATTTGGAGAACGGTTAGTTATATAACTCTATTTGTAAATGTCATAATAAAAGTGAAGAAATCATATCTTCCAAGAAAAGTTATATGGAAGTATGGATGTAAATAGTTGAATCAAAAGTCGAAAAATATAATAGTTTATTTCATATAGATAGAGATGTTAAGGGTAAATTCATAGTTGTATAGGATTGTGCAACTTGACTAAAAAAATAGGCAGAATATGCCTGGTATTTTTATGTCTGATTGTCTTTCGGGACGGAAAATAGGACGTTCGGGACAAAGCTATTGATTTCTAATGTCGAATTATATACAATTTAACTAAATAAATATAGGATTATCCACATAATTATGTATTATAATTCTAGATTTATATAAAAGAAACTTAATAGGAGTTTTTTATATTAAAAACGGAGGGATTTGTTATGCAAATTGTAAAGGATATTAAGTTATATGAACCATTTGCAAATGAGGAGTTTAAGTGTATGAAATGCATGGATGGATTGGGCATTGTCAATTCACAACATAGTTTGTTAGGCGAGATGAGCGCACAAAATGAATGGCAAAAGCCCAATAAGGCACGTAGTACTTTTATACATTTGTCTGCTTATGAAAACTTTGCAAATGAAAATCAGCTTTTATTACTCGGTAGAACAGGAACAGGAAAATCGGCTATAATTTATAGTCTTAAAGATGATATAGAAAAAAATAAAATAGGCAGATATTCCGATGTTATTCAAATTGATGAACAGGATTTCTGTGAAAAACTCGCAGAACTATGCTATGATACAGATATAGACAGGTTTGATGCTACAAATAAAATAAGAAAAGCTATAGTTACTACTATATACACAGAAGTAATGATATATTGTGTTAAAAAATATGGTTCTGAATGCAACGTTTTAACAAATATACATAGATATCTTATTTCTAAGAAGTATATCAAGATTAATAATAAGGAAGGAACAGATTTCTTAAAATTATTGAAGTCAGATGATTTTGAAGAAGAAATACGTAAATTGGACAATAATAAAATAATCGAAGCGTTAAGTGTTTCAAAAATTTTAATAAGTATGCTGGAAACCCTAAAAAAAAGTAATAGTAATAACGACGAAGTGGATATGTTTTTTCTCGACGAAAATTATTATGAGAAAGCCTTAAATGAATTAGGCGGATTTTTAAAGCAGAAGAATAAAAAAATACTTGTTTTAATGGATTCTTTTGACGAATATAAGATTAATGATAAGGCTTTTGTGGTTGCTATCAAATCTTTAATACTGGCATGCTTCGATATTTACAATAATTCGGATAATAGTTCAGTTTATTTTAAGATGGCATTAGCCTCTGAAATTTATACACGAGTTCTAACACATTTACCTGCAAGGAATCATTCTAATACAACTGTAATTCAGTGGTCATTTAGAGAATTAATTAGGTGCATGGCTTTAAGAGTTGTGTCATGGTATCATGATACAGAGGCAAAGTATGCAGATAAGCACTATTTATTTAATTTTTTGCGAAAATATAGCGTTTTGGATTTTAAGGACAATAAAAATGCATATAATATATCTGAAAAAATTTTTGATAATATTTTGCCTAGGATTTGTAAAACTAACTCAAGTTACACATATCTAACACTTGCTTTTATTTCAAGACATACTATGAAAAAACCACGTGAAATTTTACAGATCTTTAATGCTATATTGGATATAATTATAAACGAAGATAACCCTGAATATTTTCTAAAAGATGACGGCATCTATAAAATAAAGGATGTGGTCCATTCATTGCAATATACCTTTATTGATCAAACCTTAAGTTTATATAGGATATTCATTCCCAAAATAGACATTTTTATTGATAAATTACTTCGCGGTCATGAGTTTATATTTTCAATTACAGACGATTTTAACAATACACTAAAGGAGTTAAATGCTGATATACAATCTGATACACAAAATAACGCTTATCTATCTTATTATAATGGATTTGATATTCTGAATGTAATTTTAGAAACAGGGTTGTTGGGAGTAGTATCAGAAGTTCGAACTATTGAAACTAAAAATATAGAGCAATTTGGAACTGATGAAGCAATAAAAATAATAGATGCATATTTTGAATATCAAATAAAAGGAAAAATACTAAAAAATGATAATTTACAATATGTGATACATCCTATGTGTTATGAGCACTTCTGTTGTTTTGTAGGTATGCGTTCAATGGTGAATACTGATAGTTATGATAAAACTGAGTTGTTAGCTTCAGTAATTTCTACAGAATAAAAATGAACTGACAGAGAATTATTCTTGCTTCGTAAATTTTATCCATTTTTCATCACAAGTAATTAGTACGATGAGCTATTTTTCGTACAAATATGTATGATTGAAAAATGAAACAGACTTGCAAGAAAACTCTATTTGTAGTGGTCATCATAATTAAAACTAGGGTATAATGATTGCGATTTTGTGCACCTTTTTGTGCACCTAATTGGCAAAAAGACAATTCAAATCACTTTAAATGACAATAAATCTCTCACAAGAAACACGAAATAACCGCATTTCGCGGCACTTCACTGCAGTAAACAATAGATAAAATTACCACTCCAAAACCGCGTGCCGAGGGTTCAAATCCTTCTGCCCCTGCCAAAGGAATCCCATAAACACGGCGTTTGTGGGATTTCTTCTTTTTACGGATAACACAAAAATGTCGTTTCAGGGTACGAAAAGGGTACGGATTTTCAAGAAATTTTTCCGAAAAATCGCAAAAATGCGTTCAGGGTACGATTAGGGTACGACTTTGCCTGCATGAATGCCCGCAAACTGCCATAATATCGTTTTTTCAAATCTTAGGGATAGGATACTTTATTTTGAAGGTAACCGTCAAATGATCCCCACCTTTACCAGCAACCGACCCTATGGTACAATAAGAAGTGAAAAAATCCACAGG
>CANQPL010000043.1 GCA_947625735.1 uncultured Clostridia bacterium | reverse complement strand
GAAGATGTGGTTGACAGACTTTGCGAAACTATCTGCTCTTTATCTAAAAATAATATTAAAAATATTACCGGAAGAGACTGGATCTTGTCTTGCTTTTGATTTGGGATTAGTATAAGTCTTAATGCCGTATAAATAACCAACAGCGGAGAAGCCTCCTTTCCCATATGTGCGTAAAAAAGCAGGATACATAAGTGTATCCTGCTTTTATGCGTTATATGCAGTTTTATCCGTGGAGAAAATATTTTCCTGATATACTGACCCGAGAAAGGGATATCTCCGGTTTACGGCTCTACCGGCTCAAACTCCAGCCTTACCGCTGGGAGCTTTTCCATGGTATAGTAGTAGTTTTCCTGCCAGCCCTCTCCCTGAGACGGATCATTCTCGCCGCTTGCGGGAGGTGCAAATATTTTAAGAGTCATATCACAAGCGCCGTCAATGGGACACTCGTAAAATGCGCTCATAAGGTCAATGGTCTTTGCTTTGGGAGATTTATAGAACCATCTTCCGTTAAGCTCCATCATGTAATTCCCCTCGTCCTCAAAGGTGACTTCACAGAAATGAGGGTTTTTCTCAAAATGCAGAGGAATGGCTATTCCGTCAGCGTCCTCCGCTCCTCCCCACCTGAGTGTAACGGGAAGTGTATTATCTGCGGGAGTTTCGGTCATGGCGGGCTTGAACCTGTCCGAATGTATTATCTCCTTATAGGTTTTAAGTACAGGCTGCTCAATACCCACATTCGGGTTGTTGGGATCTTCGATCTCCAGACCAAGACGCCCTCTGTCCCTGAACTGATAGAAAGTAAAGCCTGAGAACCAGTCAGCGTTCTCCTCTTCAAGAATGTCGCAGAATTCCCTGACCATAGCCGCCTGATCGTAAGCACCCGTAACATCGCCGTCAGCGTTGAATTCGCTCATTACCATGGGCTTTGCCTCGCCGCCGTTAAGGAATTTGTAACGCTCAAAGCTTGCCTTTGTCTTTTCGTAGGTCTCTCTCACATCGCTTCTTGAATGAGATGTGCCGCCCTTTAATGCCACATCAAAGGGCCAGCCCCAGTGCAGAGCCATATACTTGTCTACCGACCATATATCCGCAGCGGGGATAGTCGCCTTGAACTCCTCTTCCTTTTCCATTTCAGTCTTTGAAAGATCCTCAATTCCGCCGATACATATAATGGTCTTTACATTGGGAGCGTACTCGTGAATAATATCGGAAAAATGCACAAAGAAGTCGCCTATCTCCTTATAGGAGGCACGCTTTGTAAAGCTGAACCAGTCGCCCGTTGCTTCGTGGTTGATACGGAGCATAAGACGTCCGAATGTGCGCAGATCCTTTGCTACTGCGATGAGCTGCTCATCGCTGCATTTGGGGTCTACAGTAAGGGTAAGGGTCACGTCCTGACCGTGACGGCGCACATCTCTCATGCAGGTAAAGGGTTCATCGTCAAGGCTGCCGCCTATGCCGCCCTTGTAGGTGAAATAATCGTCATAGGGGTAATCCCACTGAAAGGACACTTCTGCGTCCTTCATGACCTCAGATATCCTCCCGGGCCACTGCTTATCATTGGGATAGTAGCAGTACATCAGACTGATGCTGCGGTGAGGTCTGCCCAGCTTGTGGAGAATATAGTCCTGATCCACATATTCTCCTCTCTCGGAGCCGTCTCCCAGATCCACTGCGCATTTTGCTTTACCCATGTGTACTTTGTAAAGTTCCATGTAAATATCCTCCTTTATCAGGTCTGTTCCTGTCCGTTCTCTGAGGGCTTCAGAGTGCCCTTTGTTCTTCTTACCGCTTCATGACAGGCAGCAAGTGTTTCCTCGGCACGGGTGAGCATTTCAATAATATAATCATCTGTTACGCCCTTTATCTCCCTTGCCTTGATGTTCGCCTGTTTTTCGATCTCATTTGCTCTTATCTGTGCATTTTTGGTGATCTCGCTTTCTACAACAAGCTCTTTTGCCTTTGCTTCGGCACTTGTGATTATGCTCTCAGCCTGTCGGTTTGCTTCTTCGATAATGGACTTGCGGTCAGCCACCAGCTTCTGTGCCTGCTTCATTTCTGTAGGCATATTCATTCTTATCTTGTCAATATATTCTCTGAGGAGATCGGTGTCAACAATGGATTTCTTGTTTGAAAAAGGAACGCTCTGAGCATTGTCAATGGCGTCGTCCATCATATCCAGATAATCCTCAACCATTAAATCGGGCATTTTTACATTCTCCTTATCTGTTTATTTTCCCGTCCATGCGGTCCTTATCCTGTTTCTGACCTCATCAAGGATACATTTGGGAACAAATTTACTGATATCTCCCCCGTAGTAAGCCACCTGCTTTACCACGCTGGAGCTTAAATACATATTTTCCGAGCTTGTGGTGAGGAACACCGTTTCCGCTCCGTCATATATGTTGCGGTTTACAAGCGCCATCTGGAACTCATACTCAAAGTCGGTAACGGCTCTGAGTCCCTTTACAATTGCGACTGCTCCCACCTCACGCACATAATCCGCAATAAGTCCGTAGCAAAGGTCTACCTCTACATTATCAAATTTTGCAGTGACCTTTTTTATAAGCTCCGCTCTTTCCTCGGGAGTAAAAAGCGGATCCTTCATCTGATTTACTGCAACCAGAACAATTACTTTATCAAAAAGTCCCGACGCTCTGTGAATTATATCCCTGTGTCCGAAAGTAATGGGATCGAAGCTGCCGGGGCATACGGCTATTCTCATTATAAATCCCCTCTGAATCTACTGATTTTCTGCGGGTACTCTGTAGGCTGTTACCTCTATCTTTCCGTAGCGGTAGGTCTTTGTTTTTGTGAGCCGTCCGTAGGAATCGGGCAGCACAAGACCCCTTTCATGTTCGCAGAGAACGATACCTCTGTCGGACATTTTTTCAGCCGCATAGGGCATTGCCTTTTCGATAAGCCCCTTACGGTAGGGCGGGTCGAGAAGCGCAATATCAAAGGTCATTCGCACCTGACGGATAAAGTCGATGCTGTCCATTACCGTGACAGCGCTTTTTTCCTTAAA
Source organism: uncultured Clostridia bacterium (assembly GCA_947625735.1). GTDB lineage: Bacteria > Bacillota > Clostridia > Oscillospirales > Ruminococcaceae > Huintestinicola. Next base: position 16,385 of record CANQPL010000043.1, on the reverse strand, counting down.
GCCGCAGGCGGTGATGTTTTCCCTTGCACACTGAGCGGAGGCATTGCTTATATCCACAAAGCGGCAGTATTTTGCCCCGCGGGACAGCGCCTCTATTCCCAGCTGACCCGAGCCGCAGAAAAGATCAAGCACCGTTGATCCCTCAATGTCAAACTGGATAACAGAAAACATAGCCTCCTTGACCATATCCGTGGTAGGTCTTACGTCCTCTCCCTCAAGAGTCGACAGCTTTCTGCCTCTTGCAGAGCCTGTAATTACACGCATAGCATACTCCTTCTGAATGTGGAAACTTAGCAAACATAATATAATTATAACCGAAATTTACCGATTTGTCTATAGAAAATTACAGGTCATTTTGTACAAATTCAAACACATCTTCCGCAACTTTTTTGGAAACGCCCGCAGCGGCTGCTATCTCGTCCACATCGGCATTTTTCAGTCCCTCCACCGTCTTGAATGCGGTGAGGAGCTTTAACGCCTTTTTTTCGCCTATCCCCTTGACACGGGTAATTCCAAGCTCAAAGCTGCTTTTGCGGTGCTTTTTGCGCTGATAGGTTATTGCAAAGCGGTGTACCTCGTCCTGTATGCGGGTAACAAGCAGAAAAGCCGATCTTGTTTCGGAAATGCTGATCTCCCCTCCGTCTGAGGCAATGGCGCGGGTGCGGTGGTTATTGTCCTTTACCATGCCGAAAAGGGGGACATCTATATCCATTTCCCAGAGTACCTCTCCCACGGCGGCAAGCTGATTCTGACCGCCGTCCAGAAGTATAAGGTCGGGCAGACGCTTAAAGCCCTCGTCTTTTTCGTCAGGGTCAAGATAATGACCGAACCGCCTGCGGACTACCTCCTGCATACAGGCAAGATCGTTTTGTATCTTATTTTCCTTGATAGAGAATTTTTTGTACATCTTCTTGTTGGGTCTGCCGTTTTCAAAGACTATCATGCCTGCGACCATATCCGCTGAGCCTAAGTTTGAAATGTCGTAGGATTCGATGTAAAGAGGAGTTTTTTTCATTCCCAGCAGCTTTGCAAGCTCCTCGAGAGCGGAAATTTCCTTTGCGGTGCGCCCTACCCTCAGAGAAAGATACTCCTCCGCATTGGCACGGGCGATCTGAGCAAGCCGCAGAAAACGTCCCCTCTGAGGTACGGTCACATCTACAGCCTTTCCCGAACGCTCCCTTAAAAGAGCTTCAATATCCCCAAGTCCCTCCGGCTCACCGCTCAACAGGATATTCCGTGGTATCTCCCTTGCTCCGCTGTAGTACTGGGTGAGAAAATCCGCAAGCATAACGCTTTCCGATTCCTCCTCGCCCAGAAAAAATTCCGCACGGTCAAAAAGTCTGCCGCCCCTGTACATGATGACGGCGGCACAGGCTTCTCCGCTGTTTCGTGCGATCGCCACCGCATCGGTATCGGGAAGTTTTTCTGAGATAATGTTCTGACTGTCTGCGGCACGGGTAACGGCGCTTATACGGTCACGAAGCCTTGCGGCTGTCTCGAAATCCAGCTCCTCGGCGGCTTTATTCATCTGCTCGGTCATTCGCTCCACCGAACCCTCTGAGCCGTTTTTGATATAGTCCACGGCTTCTGCGATTATCCGTGCATACTCCTCCTCGGAAATTCCCCCCATGCAAACTCCCATGCAGCGTTTGATATGATGATTGAGACAGGGTCGTCCCTTCCCGATATCACGGGGAAAAACCTTGTGACAGGAGGGGAGCATGAATACACGGTTAGCTTCTGCGGCGGTCTGCCTTGCCACAAAGGAGCTTGTGTAAGGACCCAGCAGTTCACCCGAGGAGGGCTTTTGCAGTTCGGCTGTTATCCGTGAATAGGGAGGCGGGGAAATGCGTATATAGCTGTACCCCTTGTCGTCCTTTAAAAGGATATTATACTTGGGAGAATGCTGCTTTATCATGGAGCATTCCAGCACCAGCGCCTCATATTCGGACTTTGTAACGATAAAGTCATAGTCGTAGACATTCTCCACCATTTTTGCTACCTTTGGGGTATGGTTGGGAGTTTTTGCAAAGTAGGAGGATACACGGCTGCGCAGATTCTTAGCCTTGCCGATGTAGATTATATGCCCCGTTTTATCTTTCATCTGATACACACCCGGGGCTTCGGTGAGCATAGATGTCTTTTCTCTCAGATAATCAAGTCTTTCGTTCATTTTTCACCTGTATATTTTTCCCATTTTCCCACAGGGCAGCCCATGGCTTTTTTTGCGGCACGCAGCAGTACAAAGCAGCCGCACTCGCCGCACATACCTGCGTGAAGCTCCGCACACCCGCCGCAAACAGCAAGACGTTCATTATATGTGACCTCATCTGTCTTTTTTTCGGGCGGGAGAAGTCTTACAAGCTCCTCTATGCTTTTTCCCAGCTGTTCTGTGCCGCTGCCCGTGGGGAGACATTTAGGACAGGGCGGTCTTATCATTGTGAGATAACTATGCTCACGCAGGAGCAGCGGGGAAGAGCAAAGGAGATACCTCTTCCGGTAACAGTCACCTTATGTTCACGGGGGATTATCCTTTCTCCGTCCTCAAAATCGTTGCAGGTATGCACCTCTCCCGTAAGTATCTGCGCCTTTGCGGAAAGGGGCTTCATGCCGAGAATATCGCAGTCTATTTCCAGATCTTCCGACAGGGAGGCGTTGCAGTAGGTGAGAGTAATGCTGCCGTTTTTGCTTAGTGATGCAGACTGTGAAACTACGGGAATGCCGTCTGCACTTTCATTTTCGCAGAAGCTGTAGATAAGATCGGCATCCTGATGAGTTTTCCACATATCGAAAATGTGGTATGTGGGAGTTTTTACCATTTTTTCGCCCTCTGTAAGCAGCAGCGCCTGAAGAACATTTACTGCCTGCGCCAGATTTGCCATGCAGACAATATCCGAATGAGCATTGAAAATATTCAGATTGATAGCTGCCACAACGGCATCTCTCATAGTGTTCTGCTGATAGAGGAAGCCGGGATTCGTCCCCTCCTCCACATCATACCAGCAACCCCACTCGTCAACAATGAGTTTTATTCTGTCGCTGTGCTTTCTGATAACGGCGGCGTGCTTTTCTATAAGCTCCTCCATAAAAAGAGTTGAGGAAATAGTTTTATAATATTCCTCATCGGAAAATGACAGAGCCGCTCCCTTTTTGTTCCAGTCCCCTGTGGGAATGGTGTAGTAGTGGAGAGATATAGCGTTTGCGTGATAATCCTTTACCGATTCAAGGAGCTTATCTGTCCAGTTATAGTCATTTGCATTCGGACCGCAGGCAACCTTGAAAAGCTCATTGCCGCTGAAATTTACGCAGTACGTTTCATATCTGCGGTAAAGATCGGCATAGTATTCGGGACGCATATTTCCGCCGCAGCCCCAGCTTTCATTGCCGATACCCAGATATTTGAGCTTCCACGCTTTTTCCCTGCCGTTTTTACGTCTGAGGTCAGCCATGGGAGAATCGCCGTCAAAGGTGATATATTCTATCCAGTCGGCAAGCTCCTTTACCGTGCCGCTGCCCAGATTTCCCGCAAGATACGGCTCACATTCCAGCTCCTCGCAAAGGTCAAAAAATTCGTGAGTGCCAAAGGAATTATCCTCGGTAACGTGTCCCCAGTGGGTATTTATCATCTTTTTGCGGAGAGATTTTTCTCCGATACCGTCCATCCAGTGGTACTCATCGGCAAAGCAGCCGCCCGGCCAGCGGAGAACGGGCATTTTTATTTCCTTGAAAGCCTTAATAACGTCATTGCGCACGCCTTTTGTATTAGGAATGGGCGAATCCTCTCCCACGTAAATGCCTTTATATATGCATCTTCCCAGATGCTCGGAAAAATGACCGTAAATTTCCCTGTTGATATGTGAACGCTTGTCCATGCAGTTTACTGCTGCTTTCAGTTTTTTCATAAAAAATACCCCTTTCGGTGTCAATAGTTTATACAATTATAACATAATATACTCTTTAAAATGCAAACAAAAAATTAATAAAATGTGAATTTGAAGGCTGAGCCTTCACGCAGGTCGTTAGTATGATTTGTGAGAACATTTTAGATAGTAACTCGGTAACTTTCATTTGCACCGATGTTAAATTTGAAGATAAATCTTTAATATCTTATTACTCCACTCTTATAAACCTAAGAAGCGGCTGCGGTCACACGCTAAATTAAAGTTACCGTGCTGCTAATGTGCCAATCAGCAGCTATGCTCATCTATCCTCTATCTTCTAATCTCTAACCTCTAAAAGCAAATTTAAAAAAATTCTATTGCAATCGGAGTTAAACGGGAGTATAATATATAGAGAACCTATAAAGTATACAGCTTTACATAAAAAACAAGGTGGTTATTTAAATGACACAGACAGAGCTGAGGAGAAAAGCCCTGAGTATCATAGAAGCCCGCAGGCAGCAGGCTCAGACAGATGCTCAGTCAAGACAGCAGGAGATCTACCGCAAAATACCCGAGATCGCCGAAACAAAACGTATGCTTGCCGACAGTGCGTCAAGGCTGTCGGCTGCCATACTCAGAAAGGACGGCAGATTAAAGGAAAATCTGGAGCAGATAAAGCGGGATAATACCGAGGGCAGCAGGCTTATTAAACAGCTCCTTGTGCAGAACGGCTTTCCCGAGGACTTTCTCGAGGTGCATTACCGCTGTAAATTCTGCGAGGATACGGGATTTCTCGAGAACAGTATGTGCGATTGCCTTAAAAGACTGATGAGCCGTCTTGCCTGCGAGGAGCTTGACCGTTCGGCAAATATGCCCGATGCGGATTTTGAACATTTCAGTCTGAACTACTACAAAGGCATTGTTATAGACGGCACAGACTGCTACTCAAAAATGTCAGAAGTGGCAGACTTCTGCAAACGCTACGCCGATTCTTTCGGACCCGCTTCAAAAAGTATTCTTATGATGGGCAAAACAGGCGTGGGAAAAACTCATCTTTCCATGGCAGTGGCTAAGGAGGCTGCACGAAAGGGGTATAATGTGGTGTACGGCTCTGTCATGGAGCTTATACGCACCGTGGAAAAGGAGCATTTCGGCAGAGGTGAGGAGGATTCGGACACCTTACAGATACTTACCTCCTGCGATCTTCTTGTCATGGACGATTTAGGCTCGGAGCTTCACACCTCCTTTTATGAGGCTGCCCTTTACAATATTATAAACGCACGCATAAACAAGGGTATCCCAACTATAATAAGCACAAATTATTCCTTTGAGGAGATGAGCAGCGTTTACAATGAGCGAATCATCTCACGTCTGGGGGGCTGTTTCGAGCTTCTTCTGTTCTGCGGGCGTGATATCCGACAATTAAAGAGCATGGAACGCTGATTTTTCCATTATAAGACAATATCCTCACAGAGAAATAGACAAATTATTTTTTATCGGGCGATTTTTACAGACTGCGACAGCCGAATGCTGTCGTATTTTTTTGCTTTCCGTCAGACGGAGCGGTTTTTTTTCTGACAATCCGATTTTTTCATGTATTCTGCGGATTTTTCCCTTTGCAATTTATTGCAATAAATGTTAATATATGTATGCAGAGGTAAAAGCCCCTCAAAAAAATACATAAAAAAAGGAGAAATAAAAGATGGTAAACACGGGAGATAAAATTAAGGTGATCATTGGCGATCCGAGCAAGGAATACGGCTGTATGCTGGCAAATTCGCTCAGAGGAAGAGGATTTTTTGCCGTTACAAGAGATATGGACGGGCTTATGCTCCTTGAAGCTATCAGAGGAGAAGAACCTGATGTGGTGATAGTGGACGGTATCATTCCCGGAATAGATGCCGCAGAGCTTATAAAAAGATGTCAGAACTTTGTACATAAACCCTTTTTCATCGTCACCTCCCCGTACAGGAATGCCTTTCTTGAACGTCAGATAATGTCGGTGGAAAATGCGTATTTCATGCTCAAGCCCCTTGATACGGATATGCTTGTAAATGTACTCAACACCGCCGCCCGTATGGATATGGCGCCTGACGACCCGAGGAGAGCATCGGATATGAAGGTAGTAGTGACCGATATTATCCACCAGATCGGTATTCCCGCACATATAAAGGGTTATCATTACCTGAGAGAGGCAATTCTTCTGAGCCTTGAAAATGAGGAAATGCTGGAAAGCGTCACAAAGCAGCTTTATCCCACAGTAGCGAAGAAATTTTCCACGACCGCATCAAGAGTGGAAAGAGCCATAAGACACGCCATAGAAACAGCATGGGACAGGGGTGATCTTGATATGATACAGAATCTTTTCGGGTATACCGTGAGTGTGGGAAAGGGGAAGCCCACAAACAGTGAATTTATAGCGCTTATAACAGATAATCTGCGGCTCAAATACAGTGAGAATGTAAAGAATAATTCACGTATTTCATCGGCGGAGATAGGTGCGCCGGAACTTAGCAGGGTACACGGATAATCTGAGCAAAACAAACCAAAAGCAAAGGCAATGAAAAAGCAAAACCAAAGGCAGAGGCACAAAAAAAGAAACTTAAGCGAAACAAACACAAGGTAAAGTTTTCGCCAGCCTTTTGCAAAAGGCTGCGGGGTCGAGGGGCGGAGCCCTCGCGGGGTTCGGGGTGGAACCCCGACAAAGGAGAAGCACAACAAACAAATTTCAATAATCAAGCATGGGAGCAGATAAACAGGGGGAGGGATAACCGCCGCAAGGAAAAACGCAGGGAGTGCATAACTCACAAGTTTATATTGTATAAACGGGGGAGTTTAAAGCTGCGGCGGTTATCTTGCTGACATAAAGAAGTCTGCACGGCGCATCAGCGCCATAGAAAACGGGGAGAGCAAAATAAAAAAGTCAGGTAATCAAATCTGCACTTGTAAACTTTTTTCCGTCAGACAGAAACATTTTCAAATTGCAAAAGTCCGTACAAACTTCCCTGTCAAAACCTCACCGCACAAAAATATGACTGTGAAAAATCCGCTGTATTTTTAAAATGAAAATACCCCATGTAAGCGCATAAAAAATCAATCCCCCGTTCAAAACAACGGGGGACATTTTGTATTATCGGGCAAAATAAATCCATGCCCCGTTTTTTCTTTAAAGTTTAAGGCTTCTTTGCGCCGCAGCCCGAACAGAAGTTGCCCATATTATGCGTTCCGCAGGAGCATACCCAGCCCGCCTCGGGCTTTTTTGCACCGCATCCCGAACAGAAATTGCCGCTGTTGAGCACGCCGCAGGAGCATCTCCATTCCTCGGGCTTTTTTGCGCCGCACTCGGAGCAGAAATTACCGTCGTTGAGCTTTCCGCAGGAGCATTTCCATTGTGCGGCAGCCTTTGCCGCCTGTGCTGCCTGTTCCTGTCTTGCCGCCGCTTCACGGTTGTAGGACGATGCTGCACTCATAAAGCTCCCCGCTGCGTTCATTCCCATGTTCATAGCCACAAAGGAATTTGCACCGCCGCCGTGTGAGCCTGCATTCTGCAAGCCCTGAGCAACAGAGGTCTGCACAAATCCCTCACGAATATTGGGATCGCTCATCATTGCGCCCTTGTTGCGCATATTGATAAGCTCCTTTGATTCATCATCATAGGAAATGCTGGCAATGCCCACAGAGCATACCTCTATCCCCCTGAGGTCTTTCCAGTCATTGTCAAGAGTTTCCGACATATGAGCTGACAGTTTCCTTGACTGAGAGGTTATCTGAGAAATGCGCACTCCGTCTGCCGACATCTGATTTATGGCAGTCTGCAAAGCGTCCATAAATTCGGAGAAAAGCTGCTCGGAAAGATCCTTTGCCGCAAGTCTGCCCGTTCCCTTTGGTACAAATTCTTCAAAAAATTTAATGGGATCGGTTATGCGAATGGAATATGTGCCGTGTGCTCGGAGAAAAAGCTCCGCATTGTAGAAATTGTCAAAATACTGGATAGGATTCCTTGTTCCGAACCTTATCCCTCTTATCTCGGAAATGTTGATGTAGAATACCTGCTGACGTGCTGAGGGAACACCGCCGAATTTAAAGCGTTCCCACGTATCACGGAGAACTCCTCCTAAGTCTCCGTCAAAAAGGGAGGGCGCAGCATGGTTATTTACCTCATAATACCCCTCCTCAGCGCAGTAATCCGCTATCCTGCCGCCGTCAATAAGGAGCATTACCGTGTTCGGGTATACATGAATGACCGAACCGTTTGTCACATAGTTGTCCGTACCCTTTTTATTGCTGCCCCGCTTTACCGAAACACCCTTGACCGCAAGCACCTCGCCCGTCATGTCGTCAGGCTCTACTATTTCTTTCCATGAATCGGAAAGTACCCCGCTTACCGAGGAAACTGCTGCTTTGATAAGACCCATAAAAATTACCTCCGTTTATATTAATGAAATCAAAAATCACTTTTTCTTCTTTTTTGTAAGTATTCCCACTATTGCGGCTGCGACCGCAAGAACTCCCGCTCCCGCAATGACCGCTATATAAGTGCTTTTTTCCGTGTTTCCCGTTGCGGGAGAAGCATATACACAGGGACTGCACATAACAGATGCTGCCGCCATAGAAATGACCGCTATTGCTTTTTTCAAAAGATCACCCCATTTTTTTCGCCGTTAATCTGATTATAACATATCTTTCGGAAAAAATCTACTGTTTTTATAAAAAAAATCAAATTTTTTGATGATTTTCTATAGACAAATCCGAATGTTTGTTGTACAATATAAAAAGAAGCACATAAATTCAACCTGTTATTGTTAGGAGAGATGACCGAGTGGGAGCCTCATCTGTTTCTTATAAATGCGCAAGCTGCGGAGGAGATCTGACATGGAACGCCGAAAAGCAGCTTTTTTCCTGTGAATGGTGCGGATCGGTTTTTTCCGAAAGCGAAATAATCGGACAAACGGGCGGACAGGCGGCAAACCCCGTACCCGATGCACACACCTCACAGGATATGTCCGCCGATGATGATTTTTCAAACGAAACAAATGTTTACACCTGTCAGAGCTGCGGTGCGGAGATCTTCTGCGACCGCAATACTGCCGCATCATTCTGCTATTACTGCCACAACCCCGTGACGCTGGGGGGCAGGGTAAGCGGCATTTACAGACCCGAAAAAATACTCCCCTTTACGATGAGCAGGGAACAGGCGGTGGAGGCTTTCAAGGCTCATTGCAAAAAAAAGCTGTTCCTGCCCTCGGACTTTCTCAGCGCAGGACAGATGGAAAAGCTGACGGGGCTGTATGTTCCTTTCTGGGTTGCTGACTGCGATGTGGACGCATCTGTAGATGCGGAGTGCAAAAAGGTACACACCCACACTCACGGCGATACTGTGGAAACTATTACTCATGTGTACAATGCAGAGCGTGCCGCCCGTATGCAGTACAAGGGCGTTCCCGCTGACGGCGCAAGAAATATCGAGGACACTCTTATGGACGCAATTGAGCCGTATGACTATAATATGCTCAGGGATTTTGAAACGGCTTACCTGTCAGGCTTCTACTGCGACAAATATGACGTTGACAAGGACGAAGTTTTTTCCCGTATCAAGAGCAGGATAAACGACGGTATCATTGAGACTCTCCGTGACGATATTACAGGGTATACAAGCGTAGTTATCAGACGTGATAATGTTGATTTTCTCGGGGTAAAGTGGCATTATATGATGCTGCCTGTGTGGTTCCTTACCTATAAACACAAGGGAAAGATTTACAGTTTTGCAATGAACGGTCAGACGGGAAAATTTGCGGGGGTATACCCAGTGTCCGGCATCAAGCGGCTTATAGCGGGACTGCTTGCGGGAATAGGGGCAGCTGTCATAGGGTACGGACTGGGAGGACTTTTTTTATGATAAGACGTCTTATGTGGATAGCAGTTTTCTTTATTATGATAACTATTGCTGCTCCCCGTACAGCTGCACAGGTCTTTATTTCGGACCGCAGCGGACTTTACAGCGAGGAGGAGGAAATTGCTCTCGGGTCAATGATGGATGAGGCATCAGAGCATACGGGCTGGAATTACGCTCTTGTCACAACGGATATTGATTTTTCTTCGGAGGACTCCGCACGCAGAGAGGCAGAAAGACTCTATGACAGTGAATTCGGTGAAAGCTCCTCTGGTGTGCTTTACCTTATTGATGTGGGGTGGAGATATATTGTAACTGCGGGTTCAGCCGAAAGGTATATAAGCGGTTCACGCCTTAATGAGCTGATAAGTGAAACGGAAAAAAAGTACAGGGCTTTTGAAGATGTCCCCTGTGCAGAAACATTTATAAAACTTACCGTGCAGTACTATGACAAGGGCGAAACGGGCTTTCCGGAAAAAATTCCTGACATTGACCCTATGAGCCTTATTGTCGCTGCGGCTGCGGGCGCTTTCGGAATGACAGCCACCTGCTTATGCATAAATAAGTCATACTCCGCCTACCGGAAGCCCACGGTCAATAACTACATTGACAGACGGACAATGAATATCTACCGCAGAAACGATAATTTCATCACTACATATGTACACCGTCACAAGCGCAGTTCGGGCGGCTCGGGCGGCGGACACGGCGGCGGAGGACATCACGGCGGCGGCGGAGCGGGAGGACACCGCTGAAAAATGAGAGATTTGATTTAAATTTTTTTACTTCTAATAGATTATACACATTTATGCTGTATAATAGGGATATTACATATAGGAGGTCGAAATTATGGCTGAGAAAAAAGGCATAGTTGCGGAATTTAAAGAATTTATCGCAAGAGGAAATGTTATCGACATGGCAGTCGGCGTTATTATGGGCGGTGCGTTCACGCCTATTGTAAACTCGCTGGTAAATGACATCGTAATGCCCTGTGTAGGCATGATAACAGGCGGCATAGATTTTTCCGACAAAAAGGTGGTTTTACAGGCGGCAGTCGCTGCTAATGAGGAGCTGGGGATAGCAGAGACCGCAGAGGTAGCTATAAGATACGGCAATCTTGTACAGGTCATCATCAACTTCCTTATCATATCCATATGCATATTTGCTCTTATCAAGGCGATAAACAAGCTTCAGAGCCCCTTACATAAAAAAGAGGAAGAGCCTGCGCCCGAGCCTCCCGCACCTCCCGAGCCTACTGCCGAGGAAAAACTGCTTATGGAAATAAGAGATCTTCTCAAGGAAAACAATTCTGTGGATATGCACAAATAGCAGCGGCTTTTGTTGAAAAAATTCTCTGTATTAATTGCGGCTCAGCACTTGAATTTTATCGGAGTTTGTAGTAAAATAGTAAAAATACCCAAATATAATTAATGATATGGAGGAGATGTAAGAATGCTGGATACAAATATGTCAAGCAAGTTCGGCAAGGAAGGACTGACGTTTGACGATGTTCTTCTTATTCCGGGAAAGTCCGATGTTACGCCGAACATGGTAGACCTGCGTTCAAGACTGGCAAAGGACATTTATCTGAATACGCCTATCGTAACCTCCGCTATGGACACCGTTACCGAGTCGAAAATGGCTATTGCAATTGCAAGAGAGGGCGGCATTGGTATAATCCATAAGAATATGTCCATCGAGCAGCAGGCAGAGGAGGTAGACAAGGTAAAACGTTCAGAGAACGGAGTTATCGTCAACCCATTCTCTCTTACGGCGGACAAGCCGGTCGCCGAAGCGGACAGACTTATGGGCAAGTACAGGATATCCGGCGTTCCCATTGTTGACGAAAAGGGCAAGCTGGTGGGAATTCTCACCAACAGGGATCTGAGATTTTTAAAGGATTACAGCATCTCCATAGGCGAAGTCATGACTAAGGAAAACCTTATCACTGCGCCTGTAGGTACTGACCTTGAAGCCGCTCAGAAGATACTTATGAGCCACAAGATAGAAAAGCTCCCCATTGTGGACTCAGACGGCACATTAAAGGGTCTTATCACCATAAAGGATATCGAAAAGGCGGTGCAGTACCCCAATTCCGCAAGGGACAAGAGCGGCAGACTGCTTTGCGGTGCGGCTCTGGGAATTACTGCAGACGTTCTGGACAGGGCAAAGGCTCTGGTGGACGTACAGGTAGACGTTCTTGTACTGGATTCCGCTCACGGTCATTCCAAAAATATATTCACCTGCATTGACAAGATAAAGAGTGCATTCCCCGATGTTGCGCTCATAGCTGGAAACATCGCAACTGCCGAGGCAGCGGAGGATCTGATAAAAGCGGGCGTTGACTGCATAAAGGTAGGCATAGGTCCGGGCTCTATCTGCACCACGAGAGTTGTTGCGGGCATAGGCGTTCCTCAGATAACGGCAGTTTATGACGCTGCCTGTGCGGCTGCAAAGTATGATATCCCCATAATTGCAGACGGCGGCATCAAATATTCGGGAGATATCGTAAAGGCACTTGCTGCGGGAGCGAATGTGGTAATGCTGGGTTCTCTCCTTGCGGGCTGCGATGAAGCGCCCGGCGCAACAGAAATTTATCAGGGCAGGAGCTTTAAGGTATACAGAGGAATGGGGTCTCTCGGAGCAATGGAAAAAGGCTCTACAGACAGATATTTTCAGGAGGGAGCAAAGAAGCTGGTTCCCGAAGGCGTTGAGGGACGCGTTCCCTACAAGGGACAGGTATCCGACACCATATTCCAGCTTGTGGGCGGCATACGCTCGGGCATGGGCTACTGCGGCTGCAAGGATATACCCTCTCTTCATGAGAAAGCAAAGTTTGTGCGGATAACAGGCGCAGGTCTTAAGGAATCCCACCCCCACGACATTTACATCACTAAGGAAGCACCCAATTATTCCGTTCATGACTGATCAAGGAGTGTGTATTATGGATATAAAAGCAAAGATCGAAGAAGCTGTGGAAAAGATCAAGGCTGACCCCTCCATTGCCGCAGAGTTTGAAAAGGAGCCTGTAAAGGCTCTGGAGAAAATTCTCGGGACAGATCTCCCCGATGATAAGATACAGCCTGTCATTGACGGGATAAAGGCTAAGATCTCAGCGGACAGCGTTAAGGATAAGCTGGGCGGACTGTTTGGCGGGTTAAAAAAGTAATTTAGGCAGACATTTTGCAGGACACGGTAAAAAATGAATATTCTCTGAGCCGCCGGGTACAAACGGCGGCTTTGATTTTAGCGGGGTGATGATGATAAACGGCTTAGAAAATACAGACCTGTCCGCAGCGTATATAAACGGCTGCACTGCGGACAGGGGGCAGCTTGTCATTTCCGTTCAGAATGCCTACCTCCTTGCCGCTCACCCCGAAAATAAAGGCAAAACCGACAGAAAAGCGGAGGGGTTTACGGTGACTGCCGAAAATTTCTCTCTTATTTCGGTAACAATGCCCGAAAGATACTTCTATGCAGTATCAGGCGGCAGCCTTAAACGGATAAGGGCAAGAAGCCTTTATAAAAGCGAGATAAGGGGGTTTATGAAGCGGCTTTCCGAGGAAACTTCCGACATTATTTCGCTTTGCTGTGGGGAGGAGCTTTCTCTGACAATTGTCTTTGAAAACGGAGAGATATTTGAAATGCGGGGCAGATGTACTAAGATACGGACAACCTTTACGGCTCTTTCAGATGAAAGACCTCCCATAAAGCTCTCATTCCGTGAAAGGACTGCCGCACTTATCCATGAAATGCCCGTCCTGCTGCTGTCATTGGGGAAAAAGGATACACCTGTATATGCAAAGTTCATCGCCGCTCTTGCCGTGGGATATTACCTGTCGCCTTTGAAAATTATCCCCGTTCCGGGATATATTGACGATCTTCTCATACTTTCCGGGCTTGTTTCCCTTTCGCTCATGCTCATACCCGAAAGCGTGAAAAGTGAATGTAAAAAAGAGGTGTTTGCGGGGAGAGGGGTTTTCATGCCGAAAAAAAGATGGTTTTACGCTCTGCCCGTAGTGATTGTACAGCTTCTTTTGCTGATGCTCATTATCGGAATCGTTTTTAGGGCTCTGAAATGACGCAGACAGCTAATTTTCCCATAAAAAGATGTAAAATTTTCTGAGTACTGGGGACTTGTAATTTTTTGCGGCATATGGTATAATTTTCATATATTTTTCAATGCCCTTTCGGGGGCGTTTATTTCGGACGGTTACGAAAACGATTAAGGAGTCGGAGAGGAGCATTGCGGTTGAATGGTAAAAGACCTGTCATAGGCTTTATGATACATCATCTTGATAATGATTATGCCAAAGCTCTGCTTAAAGGCGCAGTTATTGCCGCAAGGGAATGTGATGTTGATCTGGCAATATTTCCCGGGCGTTCTCTGAACAGTCAGCTTGACGATAATGTGCATACTACATATGAATACCAATATAACGTGATCTACAGCTATGCAAGCGAAAAATCGCTGGACGCTCTGGTTATCTCGGCGGGTACTCTCGGCTCTTTCGTGACAAAGGAGGAGTTCAAGACCTTTATTGACCGCTATGAGGGAGTACCTGTTATCACAACCGAAAACAAGGTGGGAAAATACCCGTGTATACGGCTTTCGGGCAGCGGAATTAAAGAGCTTGTGGATCATCTTATAAAGCACGGCAGAAGGCATATTGCATTTGTAAGCGGTCCTAAAGGCAATGCAGATGCGGACGAACGCCTGAGCTACTACAGAGAAGCGCTGGAGGAAAACGGGATAACGTACGATCCCTCTCTTGTGGCATACGGCAAATTTTCCGAATACTGTGTTGATCTTGTGGGTGCGCTCATTGACAGCAATGAGGAGATAGATGCTATCTGCTTTGCCAACGACATGATGTGCAAGGGCGGCTATAAGGCGATAGAGCAAAGAGGACTGAGAGTGGGCGAGGATATTGCCGTCACGGGCTATGATGATTCGGAGGTGGCGGTGAGCCTTAAACCCATGCTCACTACTGTCCGTGCAGATGCGGTGGTTCTCGGTGCAAAGGCGGTAAAGGAGGCTGTGAAACTCTCGGAGGGTACATTTGCAGGAGAGGACATCAGTCTCGGTTCATCGCCTGTCTACAGGCTTTCCTGCGGCTGCAGTGCAGGAGAGAACGACAGCGGGGCGGAGCTTGCACTTATCACCTCGGGCGACAGTGAAAAGGCTGCTCATCTGCTTCTTGAAGAGCTTATCCCCAGATATGAGCAGATGTACAGAGAATATTCCCGCATAAGAAATCTGCATGAATTTACCGCAAGGCTCTTTGACATAGGTGCGGGGCGTTCGGAAACGGGTGCGGAAAAGCGTCTTGCAAAGGCTGTTTTTTCGGGATTGCAGGACGATGAGCTGAAAAGGCTGTTTTCATCTGAAATGATGGTGCGTATCATCAAGGCGATCCGCACTGCCGCATTGTCCGCTGCCACGGCTGAAACGGAGGGGGCGGTAAACAGGATAATTTCCGATTGTCTGGAAACAGTCTGCGAACGGTTGATAAGCGATCATTACAGCACTGTACAGGATATCACCTTTACACACTTCCTTATCAGCAACATTACAAAGGACATGACGGTAAACGGCAACGATGAGGAAAAATGCTTTTTCTCAATTGTCAACAATCTTTACCGTATGCACATAGACAGCAGCTATATTTATACATACAGTGAACCGGTTATCCACACGGGCAAGACCGAGTGGAAGCTGCCCGAAACCGTTTATCTGCGTTCATATCATGACGGGGGAAGTCTTGCCGCCGTGACGGGAGATGCCCGTATCATGAAAAGCAGCAGTATATTTTCCAACAGCTTTACTCCCAAGGACAGACAGCGGTGCATGATAATAATGCCCCTTTTCATGAACGAGGAGCAGTACGGGGTAATTGTCTGCGAAACCGACAATGAATATTTTTCCTATCTCTACTCGGTCACTCCTCAGATATGCACGGCGATAAAGCTCACAAATCTGGTTGCAAAGCTGGAAAGTTCTCTTGATGCGGAGCAGAGCAGAAATATGCTGCTCAACCGCATTTCCATGACCGATGAGCTGACGGGTATCTATAACAGGCGGGGATTCTACACAGCGGCGAACCGTATCCTCAGAGCAGCCGAAAACGAGGGAAGATCTGCGGTGCTTATCTTTGCGGATCTGGATAATTTAAAGACGATCAACGATAACTTCGGTCACGATGACGGCGACTACGCAATTACTGCCGCTGCGGAGTTCATCAAAAGCGGACTGCGGTCGGGAGATGTGGTGGCACGTATCGGCGGAGATGAATTTGCCGCATTTGCCCTTTGCGGCGATGAAAGCATGATACCCCGACTCCCCGCAAGGATAAAAGCTCTTGCAGAAAAGCACAACCGCACAAGTGACAAGCCCTACAATGTAATGCTCAGTATCGGCTGCTGCAAGGTGGAATGCTCCCCCGACATAAATATCCAGCAGTTCATGGACAAGGCGGACGAGGCTCTTTATGCAGATAAGAAGAACAAAATCGGCTCTGTTATAAAATAAAAATTGTCAGTAATTTTAAGAAGCAGGGATCGGGAATTAAAATTATCCCGCTCCCGCTTCTTTTTGCTTTTTTCATATTTAT
>CANQPL010000042.1 GCA_947625735.1 uncultured Clostridia bacterium | reverse complement strand
TATAGTGACAATTTGAAAACTTTATCCCGGCAAAACTGCGTTATTACTTGTTTTTCGGTGTTTTGCTCGGGGCTACTGTTTATAAGAGTGGAGTGATCAAAAAATTACTTCAAACCTGAACGCACAATTACGATTTGAATTTACAGAAAATAAAAGTTACCGAGGTACTATTTGAAATATCATTGTAAAACTCACTAACGAGGCGGCTGCGGGTACTGCCCGCCGACCTGTCTGCGAGGTCACCCTGCCGAATGATAATTTTTTAGCGTTGGAGAATTTTGCATAAATTTTTCAGATAGTAACCCGGTACCCTTAGTTTGGCTTGTGACCGCAGCCGCCCCGCCGGTAAATCAAGCACGAATTTTTCAATTAAAATTTACCAACGACCTGACAGCGGGTTCTGCCCGCCTTCAAATCTGAACTATTCATTTGAACAAATGAGGGTTACCGAGTTACTATTTGAATTATCATTGCAAAACTTACTAACGACCCGGCTGCGGGTTCCGCCCGCTTTAATTCCCCTCTGTCAGATTTGATGAGTAAAGACCCATCCGGTTTTTTAGCGGTGCGGTGCATGGACGGGAAAGGTTAATAAGTGCAGATTTGTTTGTCGGGATAGTGTGTTTCGTTTCTCCCCCGTTTCTATGGCACTAATGTGCCGTGCAGACTCGTTAACGTCAGCAGATAACCGCCGCATTTTTTACTCCCCCGTTTATACTATTATAAATTGGTGTGTCATACGCTCCCCGCATTTTTCCTGCGGCGGTTATCCCCTCCCCCTGTTATCTGCTCCCATGCTTGATTGTTGAGATTTGTTTGTTGTGCTTCTCCTTTGCTGGGGTTTCACCCCAGACCCCACGGGGGGCGCTGCCCCTCGACCCCGCAAGGGCGCTGCCCTTGACCCGCAGCCTTTTGAAAAAAGGCTGGCGAAAACTTTACCTTGTGTTTGTTTCGCTTGGGTTTTCTTGTTTTGCGTCCTTAACTTTATTGTGGTTTTTTGCTTTACTTTGGCTTTTTTTGCCTGACTTTGGCTTGTTTTACCCGACTTTTCTTATAAAGAGGTTATGAAAATGGAACTTAAAATTATTGACGGCGGTGTTTGTGCCGCTAAAGGCTTTAAAGCAAGCGGTACTTACTGCGGCGTGAAAAATGCCTCCAACGGTATCACTTCCGACGCCTCCCCCTCAACCGCTCATAAAAACGATGTCGCTATGATCGTTTCCGATGTGATGTGCAGTGCCGCAGGCGTGTTTACCTCAAATCTCGTGAAAGGCGCTCCCGTTGTCGTTACTAAAAATAACCTTGCCGCCTCAAAGGGCAGAGCTAAGGCTGTTATCGTTAATTCGGGAAATGCCAATACCTGCAATAATGACGGTATCCGCATTGCTGAGGAAATGTGCAGACTTACCGCTGTGGCTCTGGGTATCGCTCCCGAAGAGGTCATTGTCGCTTCTACGGGCGTTATCGGGCTTAAAATGCCTATTGATCCTATTGTGAAAGCCGTTCCCGTACTTAAAGAAACTCTGAGTTATGAAGGAAACATTGCTGCGGCTACTGCAATTATGACTACCGATACGGTCAAAAAGGAATATGCCGTGGAATTTACCGTGGGCGGTAAAGTCTGCCGTCTGGGCGGTATGGCAAAGGGAAGCGGCATGATACACCCCAATATGGCAACGACTCTTAACTTTATTACCACCGACTGTTCCGTATCTCCTCAGATGCTGCAAAAAGCACTTTCGGAGATAGTTAAGATCACTTATAATTGTCTTTCTGTGGACGGAGATCAGTCTACAAATGACACTTGTGTGCTGTTGTCAAACGGTCTTGCGGGCAATGAAACAATAAGCTGTGAGGGCGAGGACTTTGATATCTTTAAAAATGCTCTCTATGAAGTGATGAAAAATCTCACAATCATGCTTGCAAAGGACGGCGAGGGCGCAAGCAAGCTGATAACCTGCACCTGTTCGGGCGCACCCGATCTTGATACTGCCATTGCCTGTGCAAAGAGCGTTATCCGTTCGCCGCTGGTGAAGTGCGCCATGTTCGGAGAGGACGCCAACTGCGGACGTATCGCCTGTGCCGTGGGTTATGCGGGGGCGGACATTGATCCCGATAAACTGGATATTTACATCTCCTCCGCTGCGGGCAGACTGAAAACATACGAAAACGGACTGAGCCTTGATTTTTCCGAAGATACCGCCGCAAAGATACTTTCCGAAAAGGAAATAGAGGTGCTTGTCTGCCTTAATATGGGAGATGTTACCGCCACTGCATGGGGCTGTGACCTTACCTACGATTATGTAAAAATAAACGGCGATTACAGGTCTTAAAGGAGGACGCAAAATGGACAATACAAACATGATCTCCAATGAAATACGCTCGCAGGTGCTTATTGATGCCCTGCCCTACATACAGCGTTATAACGATAAGATAATCGTCATCAAGTACGGCGGGAACGCCATGACAAATGAGGAGCTGAAAAATGCCGTTATGAGCGACATTGTGCTTCTCAATCTTGTGGGCATAAAGACCGTTCTGGTGCATGGCGGCGGTCCTGAGATAAACGAAATGCTTTCACGTGTGGGGATAGAGAGCAGATTTATAAACGGGTTGAGATACACCGATGAAGCAACTGTAGACATTGTAAAAATGGTGCTGGCGGGCAAGGTCAACAAGGAGCTGGTTTCGCACCTGTCAAGACACGGGGGAAAGGCTCTGGGAATGTGCGGAATTGACGGTCAGATGCTTATCTGCAAAAAGCTTGAAAGTGAAGTTGATCTGGGTTATGTGGGAGAGATCGAAAAGGTCAACACCGCTCCCATAACCGATGCGCTGGAGCATGGATATGTGCCTGTAATTTCCACAGTTGCCTGTGATGAACAGGGTCAGACATACAACGTAAATGCGGACACGGCAGCGGCACGGATAGCCGCAGAGCTGAGGGCGGAAAACCTTATTCTCATGACCGATATTGTAGGGCTTTTGCGGGACAAGGACAACAATTCCACACTTATACCGAAAGTACAGGTAAGTGAAGTGCCGTTTATGAAAAGGCAGGGAATAATCAGCGGCGGCATGATACCGAAGATAGACTGCTGTGTAGAGGCAGTCAGACGGGGCGTAAAAAAGACGTGTATCATAGACGGCAGGGTCAAGCATTCCATACTGATAGAGATACTGTCCAATGAGGGGATAGGAACGCAGTTTGTGTAAGCATACACACAAAATAAGCACCAAATAAGCACAAAATAAAAAATCTAAGCAAAACAAACACAAGGTAAAGTTTTCGCCAGCCTTTTTTCAAAAGGCTGCGGGTCAAGGGCGGCGCCCTTGCGGGGTCTGGGGTGGAACCCCAGCAAAGGAGAAACGCAACAAACAAATCTCAATAATCAACCATGGGAGCAGATAAACATGGGGAGGGGATAACCGCCGCAAGAAAAACAGCGGGGAGAGCTTAACCCACAAATTTATATAGTATAATCGGTGGAGTTAAAAAAATGCGGCGGTTATCTGCTGACGTAAACAAGTCTGCACGGCGCACCAGCGCCATAGAAACGGGGGAGAAACAAAATATACTACCCAAATATTCAAATCTGCACTTGCCGGCGGGTTGAACCCGCTTGCACCTCGTTAGTACATTATGAGCAAACATTTCAACAGTAACTCGGTAACTCTCATTTGGCGGTCGGTATCCGCTGCCACCCCGGCGGGTTGAATCCGCTTGCACCTCGATAGTACATTATGAGTGAACATTTCAATAATAACCCGGTAACTGTCATATGAGATAAACGGGAATCGAACATTACAGCAAATAAAAGTTATCGGGTTATAAATTAAAAAAATCACATTTTACTTACCAACAGGGTGACTGCGGTCAAACGCAAAATGGAAGGTACCGGGCTGCTATTTCAAAAATTTATGCTAAATTCTCCAACGCTAAAAAAATATCATTAAAAATCTCAGTAAACAAAAGTTACCGGGTTACTGTTTTAATTATCATTGCAAAACTCACTAACGAGGTGGCAGCGGGATCCACCCGCCCCGCCCCGCCATTTACGGAGGACATTATGACACTTGGAACAATATACATTATTGTAGGAAACTTAGAAAAATCCGCAGGGTTCTACAAAGCGCTTTTGCAGGAAGAACCGCTGTACACAAATGATAACAGGTGGGTACAATTCAGCAATAAAATCGCACTCTATAATCGTGCATATGACGAAAAAATTATAGGTCATGAACCGAGTGATAGATTTAATCAGGCATATATTGACGATTTTTACAAAAGCAGCGGCACACTTAAAAATAACATTGTTGTTTTCAATTTTGTAACTGATGATCTGAAAAGCGAGTATCAAAGATTAAAGGCTCTGAATATCGGGGAAGTATCAGAGCTTATGTATGTCAACGTGCATATGCCTTATTGGTACTTCAACATTACCGATCCGGACGGAAACATTCTTGAAATAACAGGTAAATGCGAAGATAATTTCGCTCAAAACAATAAATGAGGTGATAAAAAATGAATACCATAGAAAAATTTGACAGCCGTGTAATGCACACATACGGCAGACTTCCTGTCGTCCTTGAAAAAGGAAATAACTGCACCGCCGTTGATGAGGACGGAAAGGAGTATATCGACTTCGGCAGCGGCATAGGCGTTTCGTCATTGGGCTTCTGCAATGAAAAATGGGTGAAAGCCGTCTGCGAACAGGCAAGAACGCTTCAGCATACCTCCAACTACTATTACACCAAAGTGCAAGCCGATTTTGCGGACAGACTCTGCTCCGCAGCCGGTTACAAAAGCGTGTTTTTCGGCAATTCGGGCGCAGAAGCCAACGAGTGCGCAATAAAGATCGCCCGCAAATATTCCTTTGACAAGTACGGCGAGGGCAGAAATACTATTGTTACACTTGTAAACTCTTTCCACGGCAGGACCATTGCCACATTGTCGGCTACGGGTCAGGATTCATTCCACAACTACTTTTTCCCATTTGTGGGGGGATTTGTACATACTCCCGCCAACGACATTGCCGCCCTGCACAAGCTCCTTGACGAGGATAAATCAATTTGTGCCGTTATGTTTGAGTTCATTCAGGGCGAGGGCGGCGTTATTCCTCTTGACAGGGATTTTGTAACGGCTGTAGACGTTCTTTGCAGGGAGAGGGATATTCTCACAATTGCCGATGAGGTTCAGACGGGCATGGGACGTACAGGCGCACTGCTCACCTCTCAGCTTTACGGCATAAAGCCCGATCTCACCACTCTTGCAAAGGGCATAGCGGGCGGCGTTCCCATGGGTGCGTGCCTTGCAGACGAAAAATGCGCAGATGTGCTTGTAAAGGGTACTCACGGCTCTACATTCGGAGGAAATCCTCTTGCCTGTGCGGGCGGAAATGCCGTTCTTGATACTATCACCGAAAAGGGATTTTTTGATGAAGTACAGCGCAAGGGTCTTTACATCACCGAAAAGCTCCTTGATATCCCCGAAGTAAGCGGCATTGACGGCATGGGACTTATGTTGGGAGTAAGGCTCAGAACAAAAAAAGCTGCGGATATGCTCACCGCCGCCGCAAACAAGGGACTTCTTATCCTTACCGCTAAGGAAAAGCTGCGTTTCCTGCCACCTCTCACCATAAGCTATGACGAGATCGACAAGGGTCTTGCCATACTCAAAGAAATTTTATCCATTGGAGGTTAATAAAAATGATGAAGCATCTTCTGAAAATGTCCGATCTTTCAAGGACGGATATAATTGATATTTTAAATCTTGCGGATCAGCTCAAATATGAGCTGAAGCACGGTATCCCTCATCGTCATCTGGAGGGAAAGACGCTGGGAATGATCTTCCAGAAATCCTCTACCCGCACAAGGGTATCCTTTGAAACGGGTATGTATCAATTGGGAGGAAATGCGCTTTTCCTCTCGTCACGGGATTTGCAGATAGGCAGGGGCGAGCCTGTGCAGGATACGGCAAGGGTTCTGTCCCGCTATCTTAACGGAATAATGATCCGCACATTTGAACAGGCAGAGGTGCAGGCACTGGCGGACAACGGAAATATTCCCATTATCAATGGTCTTACCGACTATTGTCACCCCTGTCAGGTGCTTGCCGATCTTATGACTATACGTGAGTACAAGGGTCAGTTTGACGGGCTTAAAATGTGCTATATAGGTGACGGCAACAACATGGCAAATTCCCTTATCGTGGGAGGACTTACCGTTGGAATGAAAGTATCCGCCGCCTGCCCCGAGGGATATCGTCCCGATCCGACTGTTCTTGAATTTGCGAAGAATTACGGCGATAATTTCACACTTACCGAAAGCCCCGAAGTGGCTGCCTCAAATGCAGATGTTCTCTTTACCGATGTATGGGCGTCCATGGGTCAGGAGGGAGAAGCAGAGGTGCGCCGCAAGGCTTTTGCGGGGTATCAGATAAATGACCGCATAATGGCAGCCGCAAAGCGTGATGCAATGGTTCAGCACTGTCTGCCCGCTCACCGTGAGGAGGAGATCACCGCAAAGGTTTTCGAGGAACACGCTGAGGAGATCTTCGAGGAGGCGGAAAACAGGCTTCATGCGCAGAAAGCCGTTATGGTGAAGCTGATGAAAAACTGACAATATTTCCGGCATTTAAATTGTGCAGATTTGTTACGGAATAGCAAACCCCTCTTTCCGGTATTAACGGGAGGAGGGGTTTTTACTTTGCTGTTTTTTAATTCAGCGGATTGTTTGATTCCGGGGATAACCTCTGCAGTTTTTTTACATGATAAGTTTTATAGGAGAAAAATTTCTCATAGTTTCGGCGGGGCGGGATTTGCTTTGATTCCGAAATGTGCAAACACTTATTATCGGACGGGAATGGTTTATAAAGTGCGGATTTGAAAAAATGCTTTTTTATTTGACGGGGAATGGGTTTAAAAGTGCTGATTTGATTATTTCGGACAGTGTATTTTGCCGCTCCCCGTTTTTTATGGCGCTGATGCGCCGTGCAGACTTGTTTATGTCAGCAAGATAACCGCCGCATTTTTTAACTCTACCGTTTATACTATTATAAATTTGTAGGTTAAGCGCTCCCCGTGTTTTCTGTGCGGCGGTTATCCCTCCCCCCGTTATCTGCTCCCATGCTTGATTGTTGAGATTTGTTTGTTATGCTTCTCCTCCTATGGGGCGCTGCCCCATACCCCGCAAGGGCGCTGCCCTTGACCCGCAGCCTTTTGCAAAAGGCTGGCGAAAACTTTACCTTGTGTTTATTTTGCTTAAACCTCTTTTTTTGCACCCTTGACTTTTGCCTTGCTTTACAAATCCTTTAAAAGCTCCAGAATGCGTGTGAGCTTCTTTTTTTCCTTTTCCGACAATTCCGGCAAAAGCGTCAGAAGCTCCTGCTGCGCCGGCGTAAGATCTGAATGACACAGCCCTTTTTTTATATTCGTAAGCCCCGCTATATAATCAAGACTTACATTGTAATACTTCGCAAGCATTATCGCCCGTTCAAAGGGTATCTCATTGCTCCCCTTTTCGTAAAGCCCGTAATACTGGACAGTCGTTCCCAGATATTCGGCAAGCTCCGCCTGCTTTTTGTCACTGTCCTCCCGCAGGTCCCTTATTCTTGGATAATAGGACATTTTTTTCACCTTCTTTACAAAAATAGTATATCATATTTGGTTATTATGCTCTTGACAAATAACTATATTTTGTTATATAATGGGATAAGTAATTATATATAGTTATTTTTTGCACTTTTTTATGTGATATTATTATTAAAGGGGAGCAGAAATTATGGAAGAACAATACAGAACGGATATTGTTGATACTACAGGTATGCAGACTCAGATAAGCGATCCTCAGATAAGAATGAAATTTTGTAAGCACTGCGGCGGCAGAATACCCGAGGACGCCGTGTTGTGTACCCTGTGTGGACGTCAGGTGGAGGAGCTGCACGGTGCGTCTGCCTCTCAGCCTCAGATCGTTATCCACAATGACAACAATAATATCAACACCAACACTAACACTGTACAGGCTGTCGGAGTGAGCGGCAGAGCGAAAAGCAAGTGGGTGGCTGTTGTGCTTTGTCTGTTTCTCGGCTGGTTTGGCGGTCATAAGTTTTATGAGGGCAAAATGGGCATGGGTATACTGTATCTGCTGACGGCAGGTCTTTTCGGAATAGGTGTTGTTGTTGATCTGATAATCCTGCTGTTTAAGTCCGATCCTTATTATGTATAAATGTTTGCCGATATATGAAAAAAGCAGATCCGACAAAAAGCTCGGGTCTGCAAAAATGATAAAATAATTTCGGCAAAATACAGCCCTGTGCTATCCTGATGAGATGTGAGATCATCTTTTTTTTGGACATAACCGCTGACAAATACAAGGCTTTTTTGTAAGATCAGAAAAGAGGGTGATCGGTATGAACGAAAATAATAACAGGTGGTATATTTCAAATGAGGAGAAGGAAAGGTACATAAACGCACTTACGGAGGAACTGCTCACTCTGCGCACCAAAGCGGGCGTGGCGCAGGAGGAGCTTGCAAGGATAATAGGCGTGTCAAGGCAGACCTACGGCGATGCGGAACGCAGAGTGCGCCCCATGTCATGGAGCATATTTCTGTCGCTGATACTTTTCTTTGACAATAACAAGGAGACCCACGAGCTGCTCAGAAGCACAGACGCTTTCCCCTACGAGCTGTGGCGGCGTTTCAATGACGGAGTTATCTGCGGCGATCCGTTCATTGATTATCCTGCGGGGCTTTTGGGAAAGGAGCTTTTTGCACAGCTTGACGAACAGGCGCTGCACACCATACGCACGGTGATAATGCTTGAATATGCCCGTGTTTCGGGGATTTCGGGCGAGGAGGTCATTCGTGCGTTCGGCGGGAAGAGCTTTAATGCTCCTACTCTGAGAGAAGTGCGGATAAAGGAAACCCTCCGCAGGATACGGGGAAAAACAAATGACAAATCGTGATATCCGCAGTGCCGCATCTGCATATCTGTGCGGCAGACTCAGGGGAAAGGTGTCCTCTGCCAAGATAGTTTCAGGGCTGGAGGAACAGGGGTATACGGTTGTATATTACAATGGCGTATCGGACACCGGGGACGTAAAACAGCTTGCGGAGCTGTTGGGTGTAGGGGAGCATATGCGCAGTTTAAAGGGCTTTACCTATGCTGACAGCGGCAGCAGGATAGTGTTTCTTAATGAGGAGCTTTCGGAGGAGGAGCGGTGTTATGTACTTCTTCATGAGCAGGCGCATATCCTGTTGGGACATCTGAAAAGCGGCGCAGTTATAGGGCAGGACGTGATACAGGAATCTGAGGCGAACGAGTTTGTGCATTATGTTCTTTATCCTGATTTTACGGCAAGGCTGCGGCTGCACAGGCGGCAGATAGGGTGGATAACAGCCGCATTGGCAGCACTCATCTGTATTTTTCTGCTTATCTGCGCTATGCCCGACACGGCAGGAAAGGCGGGAGTGGGCGATTATTACGTTACCTCAACGGGAAATAAGTATCATGAAAAGGACTGCATTTTTGTCAAGGACAAAACCAACGTCAGAAGGATAAGCCCGGAGGAGATAAGCGAAAAGGGTTACGAACCCTGTGAGATCTGTCTGCCGTGACGGGGAGGACATCAGGAGCGGGTCTTGATTAGGGGGTGAAAATGTATATTTTTGGGGAGTGAAGTGCAGACAAAGCCGCCCGGTCGGGTTACTGAGTGAAAGTGACGGACAAATCAACATAGCGGGCGGGTGCAGCATCATGCTGCCCGGTCGGGTTACTGAGTGAAAGTGACGGACAAATTAACATAGCGGTTGGCAGCGGCAACCTGCCGCCGGGTGAAAGCGGCATCATGCCGCCCGCCCGCCCGCAATATGGAGGTATTAAAAATGAAAAAAGCAAAAAGATTTTCGGTACTGGTAATATCGGCGATAATGTCCCTTTCGGCGCTTACAGCAATGGCGCCGGGGGCAGGTGCTGAATGGGTGAAATTCAAGGACGGCTCCTACGGCTACCGTGATGAGCAGAAAAATCAGCTCACCGGCTGGCAGACTATCAACGAGGGCAGATACTACTTTGACAAAAACGGCAAGGCACTTACCGGCTGGTACAAGATCGGCGGGAAAAAGTATTATTTTGACCCCGAAAACAAGGGAAAAGCCTATGCAAACACCTTTTGCACCGTGGACAAAAACAAATATTACTTCGGCAAGGACGGCGCTGTTAAGACGGGACTTCAGTCAATTAACGGAAAACAATACTATTTCGGCACTGACGGTGTCATGGCAAAGAACGTGACCCTGAAAATTGGCGGAAAAAGCTATAAAGCAGGGGCGGACGGAAAACTTACAGCGGTTAGCAATTCCTCCGCTTCGGCATCAAAATCAGAATCCACAGCTAAGACCACATCTCACAAGGAAACAACAGGCGAAAAAAATGCAAGAAAAACCGCTGAAGCGTACCTTACGGTATTGCCCTTCTCCCGTGACGGGCTTATTGACCAGCTGGAATATGAGGGGTACACTCACGCTCAGGCGGTCTACGGTGCCGACAACTGCGGTGCAGACTGGAAAGAACAGGCGGTCAGAAGTGCGAAAAGCTATCTTTCGATCATGTCCTTCTCCCGTGACGGACTTATAGATCAGTTGGAATATGAGGGCTTTACAAGCAGTCAGGCAGAATATGCTGCCGATCAGGTTTACGGAAAATCCTCCGACAAATCTTCCGGTTCATCTTCCGGCAAAAAAAGCTCCGGTTCCTCTGTTTCCGTGGGCAAGAAAAACGCCGTAAAATCAGCAGAAAGCTATATTGCCCTTATGGGATTTTCCCGTGACGGACTGATAGATCAGCTGGAATTCGAGGGCTATTCCCATGAAGAAGCGGTTTACGGTGCTGACAACTGCGGTGCGGACTGGAAAGAACAGGCGGCAAGAAGTGCGAAAAGCTATCTTTCTATCATGTCCTTCTCCCGTGAGGAGCTTATTGACCAATTGGAATACGAGGGATATACTCATTCTCAGGCGGTTTACGGTGCGGAAGCTAACGGGTATTGATCTGCGTTCATATAAAGGGAACATCTGAATAAAAATCAGCCGTCACAACATTTAGCTGTGACGGCTGATGATTTTCTTATATATTACCTGCACCACGCATTACTTAGCAGTAACAAGCTCCAGAGTATCTCTTGCGATAAGCAGCTCCTCATTTGTAGGAACGACCCAGACTTCCACCTTGCTGTCGGGAGCGGAAATTTTTGTCAGCTTGCCTCTTGCGGTGCTGTTCACAGCTTCATCGAGCTTAACTCCCAGATAATCCATATCACGGCAGACGCCCATTCTCACATCTGCGGCGTTCTCGCCGATACCGCCTGTAAAGAGGATAGCGTCCACGCCGTTCATAACTGCGGCGAATGCGCCCACATACTTCTTTGTCTGATAGATAAGCATTTCGCTTGCGAGCTTTGCCCTTTTATTTCCCTCTGCGGCAGCAGCGCCCACGTCTCTGTTATCGGAGGAAACGCCGGAAATACCTAAAAGACCGGATTTTTTGTTCATGTAATCGGACATTTTGGCAGGAGTAAAGCCTTTTTTATCCATGATATAGGTAACAGCCGAGGGGTCTACCGATCCGCAGCGAGTACCCATAAGCAGTCCGTCAAGGGGAGTGAATCCCATAGTGGTATCAATGGACCTGCCTTTTTCAACAGCGGTGACAGAAGAACCGTTGCCCATATGGCAGGAGATTATTTTCAGATCCTCGACATTTTTTCCCATTGCCTTGGCAAGGGCTCTTGAAACGAACTTGTGGGAGGTGCCGTGGAAGCCGTACTTCCTCACATGAAGCTCCTCATACGCTTCATAGGGGAATCCCATAATATAGGCTTTTTCGGGAATAGTCTGATGAAATGCTGTATCGAACACCGCCACCATGGGTACATCGGGGAGAACTCTGCGGCAGGCTCTCAGGGCAAGTGCGTTGGGGGGATTGTGTACGGGTGCAAGCTCTGAAAGGGACTCGATCTTGTCGATAATCTCATCGGTAACAAGAGTTGAGTCGCTGAAAAACTCGCCGCCGTGGACAACACGGTGTCCGATAGCGTTAATTTCGCTCATGGAGGAAATGACCTTGCCCTCTCCCGAGGTAAGTGTCTCCACCAGCTTTTCAAATGCTTCGGTATGAGTGGGGAAATCGCAGTCCGCTTCAATGCATCTGCCGTCAGCGGTTTTGTGAGAGATGTGACCGCCGATGCCGATCCTGTCACAGTTTCCCTTTGCAATGACGCTTTCGTCGTCCATATTGAGCAGCTGATATTTAAGCGATGAGCTGCCCGCATTGACTACCAGAATTAACATATCCTTTAACACTTCCTGTTATCATAATTACACTGCCGCTTGTTATGATAAAACGGCATATTATCCTAATTTATTTTATCAGATTTTTTCTGTAAAATCAAGAGTATAACGCTATATTTCAAATTTTTTTTACATTTTGGGCTGCGGAGGACGGGAAAAATGTTTAAGTGGACTTTACAGCGGTTTTTTCGGGGAACGGGGTTTAAAGTGCAGATTTGATTTAGGAAAATTTTATTTTGTTGCTCTCCGATTTTTATTTCAGCTGATAACCGCCGTACTCTCCCCATATCAGATTTGACAGGATAAAAACCTCTTTTTGTGGTGCGGTGCATGAACATCAATTGTCTTTAAAGGAAAGCAAATGATTTCTAAAATGTGCGGATTTGCCCCGATAACTTTTTATCGGACTCTAAAAGTTTTTTAAGTGCGGATTTGTTTGTCATGGCAGTATATTTTGCTTTCCCCCGTTTTTTATGGCACTAATGTGCCGTGCAGACTTGTTAATGTCAGCAGATAACCGCCGCAGACTTTAGCTCCCCCGTTTATACTATATAAATTTGTGTGTCAGGCTCTCCCTGTGTTTTTCTTTGCGGCGGTTATCCCTCCCCCGTTTATCTGCTCCCATGCTTGTTTGTGGTGATTTGTTGGTTGTGCTGCACCATTGCGGGACGCTGCCCCGAACCCCGCAAGGGCGCTGCCCTTGACCTGCGAGGGCTCCGCCCCTCGACCCCGCAGCCTTTTGAAAAAAGGCTGGCGAAAACTTTACCTTGTGTTTATTTTGCTTAGATTTTCTTTTAACTGCCCTATAATAAAAAAGTCACGGAAGTGTATACCTCCGTGACTTGTAACTTACCTGTCGTTTCGCTGTCCGTGCTTATGCATTCATAAGCTTTTCCAGCCTTGCGGCGATCTCTCTGAGGAATGTCTCCGTATCTACCGGACGCTTATTCTCCAGCTTTGAGATCATGGCAAGATTCTTGTCCATAATGCCGTCCTCCATAGTCTGAACGGACGCTTTTTCAAGGTTATCCGCATAAGCTGCAAGCCCGGGAATATTATCCAGCTCCGCTCTCTTGCGCAGCGCTCCGCTCCATGCAAATATGGTGGCAATGGGATTTGTAGAAGTCTTTTCACCCTTGAGATAGTTGTAATAGTGGCGTGTTACCGTGCCGTGTGCCGCTTCATACTCATAAACGCCGTCAGGGGAAACAAGCACGCTTGTCATAAGACCAAGGCTGCCGAATGCGGTTGCAAGCATATCCGACATTACATCGCCGTCATAATTCTTGCACGCCCAGATAAAGCCGCCCTCAGAGCGAACCACTCTTGCAATGGCGTCATCAATGAGTGTGTAGAAATATTCAATGCCCGCAGCCTCAAATTTTTCCTTATACTCTGCCTCATAGATCTCCGCAAAAATATCCTTGAAACGGTGATCGTAGGTTTTGGAAATGGTATCCTTTGAAGCAAACCACAGATCCTCTCCTGCATCAAGTGCATAATTAAAGCAAGCTCTTGCAAAGGAGGCGATAGAGTTATCCAGATTGTGAACGCCCTGGACTATGCCGTCACTGTTCTTGAAATCGTGAATGAGCGCTCTTGTTTCGTTGCCGTTTGCATCGGTGACAACAAGCTCAGCCTTTGAGCCTTTCGGGGCTTTAAGCTCTGTATTTTTATAGATATCGCCGTAAGCGTGACGGGCAATTGTGATAGGCTTAGTCCATGTGGGGATATAGGGGACGATACCCTTTACGAGAATAGGCTTTCTGAACACAGTACCGTCAAGGATTGCCCTTATCGTGCCGTTGGGGGATTTCCACATTTCCTTTAAATTGTATTCTGTCATTCTCTGAGCGTTGGGGGTAATGGTGGCGCACTTTACGGCAACGCCGTATTTTTTGGTAGCCTCTGCCGAATCAATAGTCACCTGATCGTTTGTTTCATTGCGGTGAACCAGTCCCAGATCGTAATATTCGGTTTTCAGCTCAACAAAAGGAGTAATGAGTATATCCTTTATCATCTGCCAGATCACACGTGTCATTTCGTCTCCGTCCATCTCCACAAGGGGAGTGGTCATTTTAATTTTATCCATTTCTATCCAACCTTTCCGATATATAATGCAGCTTACGATTAGCGGCAAAGATAATATAGGGGGAGAGTGCACAAAGCACCGCAGCCGCCCACAGGCAAAGAGCCGTTATTATCTTTGTTTTCCGTGAAAACTTATTTCTGTTTTTGAACGAAGTACCATATCACCACTCCCGTCAGTGCAAAGGGCAGGAATGAAAATCCGATATAGAAAATTATTATCACAAAGGATATGATAATTATCGGGAATAGTGCCGGTACAGGAAATAAAGCCTTTTTCATCATTTAAGGGATTCTCTTGTGTAGTCGAGCAGTCCTCCTGCCAGAATGATATCCTTTGTTCTGCCTGTCAGCTCACAGAGGACACGGATCTCCTTGCCGTTTGTCTTATTGATAAGAGTAAGCTCCGTTTTTCCCTCAGCGACTGCTTTTCTTATATCGGGCAGGCAGAGAGTATCGCCAAGCGATATATTATCATAATCAGACTCGTCTACAAATGTCAGAGGCAGAATGCCCGCATTGATAAGGTTTGCCCTGTGTATGCGTGCAAAGCTCTTTACAAGCACAGCCTTTACTCCAAGATAAAGGGGCGCAAGAGCGGCGTGTTCACGGGAAGACCCCTGACCGTAATTCGAGCCGCCCACGATCATGCTCTGACCCATTTCCTTTGCTCTTGTGGGGAATTTCTCATCGCACACGGTAAAGCAGAAATTGGAAATAGCGGGGATATTGGAACGCAGGGGGAGAATTTTTGCTCCTGCGGGCATGATATGGTCGGTGGTGATATTATCGCCCACTTTAAGGGAACAGCCGCACTCGATAGTGTCTGCAAGAGGAGCTGTTGCGGGGAAGGGCTTTATGTTCGGACCTCTCAGTATCTCCACACCGTTCATCTCGCTTTCGGGGGCGGGAGGAACTATCATGTTGTCATTTATAACAAATTCTTCGGGCATTTCAAATGTAAACTCGCCCTCTATGGTGCGGGGATCGGTAAGCACGCCCGTAACAGCGGAAATTGCCGCAGTTTCGGGAGATACGAGATACACCTGACCGTCCTTTGTGCCGCTTCTGCCCTCAAAGTTGCGGTTAAATGTTCTGAGGGAGATACCGCCCGAGTTTGGTGACTGACCCATGCCGATACACGGACCGCAGGCGCTTTCGAGGATCCTTGCACCTGCGTCTATCATAACAGAGAGAGCGCCGTTTTGTGCAAGCATATTAAGAACCTGCTTTGAGCCGGGGGCGATAGACAGTGAAACATCGGGGTGAACGGTCTTACCCTTTAAGATATGTGCGACTTTCATCATATCCATAAGGGAGCTGTTTGTACATGAACCGATGCAGACCTGATCTATTTTCATTGCGCCTATTTCGGCAGTAGTCTTTACATTGTCGGGGGAGTGGGGACAAGCAGCAAGGGGAACGAGCTTACAAAGGTCTATTTCCACCGTTTCGTCATACACAGCGTCGGGGTCTGCGGACAGGGGAACATAGACGTCCTCACGCTTTTGTGCCTTTAAAAACTCTCTTGTTGTTTCATCGGAGGGGAAAATGGAGGTGGTTGCGCCCAGCTCTGCGCCCATATTGGTAATGGTAGCTCTTTCTGGGACAGAAAGTGTTTTCACGCCCTCGCCGCAGTATTCAATGACCTTACCCACGCCGCCCTTTACGGAAAGGCGTCTGAGTACTTCAAGGATAACGTCCTTTGCGGACACCCATGGGGAGAGCTTGCCTTTAAGCTCCACCTTGACTATTTTGGGGTAGGTGATATAATATGCGCCGCCGCCCATAGCGACTGCCACATCAAGACCGCCTGCGCCGATAGCGATCATGCCGATACCGCCGCCTGTGGGAGTATGGCTGTCCGAGCCGATAAGGGTCTTTCCGGGTGCGCCGAAGCGTTCAAGGTGTACCTGATGACAGATACCGTTGCCGGGACGGGAAAAATAGATGCCGTGTTTTTTTGCTGCCGAGCCGATAAAGCGGTGGTCGTCCGCATTTTCAAAGCCCGACTGGAGTGTATTGTGGTCAATGTAAGCCACAGAGCGTTCGGTTTTCACTCTCGGAACGCCCATAGCCTCAAATTCCAGATAAGCCATAGTACCTGTAGCGTCCTGTGTCAGTGTCTGGTCGATCCTTATGCCTATTTCGCAGCCCTTTTTAAATTCTCCGTCAACTACATGGGCTTTAAGTATTTTTTCGGTCAGAGTAAGTCCCATTTCCTCATCCTTCTTTCCAATTAATATTGCGGGCAGTTCCGCCGCAGCGGACAGATCCGCCGCACTTTATATATACTATTATAACTTGATTTTTTTCTGTTGTCAATAAAGTTTTATTCCAACAAAGTTAATTTGTGTGGATTTCGCTTTATTTCACGAAAAGTTTTCTTTTTTGCACAAAAATTTCTGCACTTTAAAGGAAAAATTTTTATAAAAACCTCTTGACATTCCAAAAATACTGTGGTATAATATAATACGTCACTAAAGGAAATGATCTGCGGGTGTAGTTCAATGGCAGAATCCCAGCCTTCCAAGCTGGTCGTGTGGGTTCGATTCCCATCACCCGCTCCAATGCGCCTTTAACTCAGCTGGATAGAGTAACTGCCTTCTAAGCAGTAAGCCACTGGTTCGAATCCAGTAAGGCGCGCCATATGGTGGGTATAGCGTAGCTGGTTAACGCGTCAGTTTGTGGCACTGAAGACCATCGGTTCGAATCCGATTACCCACCCTGCTAAGGGACAGGATATGCGGTTTGCATATCCTGTTTTTATTTTTTGCTTTCCGTGACCTTTTTAATATTACTTCTAATGATGTTATGTCTGTTCATGTTAATTTGAACCATATATTCGGAGAGATGCTCTCCGTGACCACTTTAATTTTTGACCTCTAAAGATGTTTGCCCTTTCCGAATCTCTCCATACTTTACCCTCCGCCCCTCTCTACAGCCTACGCTTTTCGCCATGGGTTTGTTTGCTTTGAATTTTTTGGTTTCGGTGCTTTTGAGATTTTTGTTTTGATTTTTTTATGAGATTCTAAGGATTTATTATGCGTGTTTAGATTTTTCTTTTTGAAATTGGAGTTAATGCTCATCAAAATTTATATTTGTTTTATTTAATGATTTTGAAAAACTCTAAAAATTTGCTCAAATTCTTGTTTCAGCAAATCACTTATATAAAATTTTTGCCCGACTATATGGTCGGGCGTTATCGTAAAAAAATTCAGACAAATTAAATTAGCGGGTGCAAGCGGCGCCACTCCGCCGGGGTCACTCCGCCATAACTATTTCAAGGTTATGCAGGTCAAAGCCCGGATCTTCTATAGTTTTGAGAAAATTCTGAGCTGTTTTGGGATCGCTCTGAGATATTACAACGGACGCTTTGTTGCTGGGAACGTCCACATAATAATCCGTAACGGCAAAATCGGGGTCAAGCAGCAGGGCGGCTTCTTCACAGATACGGCTCAGCTCATTGAATGAAACGGCTACAGTTGTATAGCTTATACAGGTATACCCATCAAAAAGTGCGGTGTAGTATTCGCCCGGCTCGTCTGTGGTTATTGCGACATAGAGGGTATCGAACATACTGTAAACGCCGCCGTAATCATCGGGAGCGATCTCACCGCCGTCAGGCTGCACAAAGGAAAGCATAAGCCGTTCATATGCATTTTCCGGTGTATCCTCAAAGGGCAGCCCGGAAGTGACCGTTTCAGATTCGGCGGGAGCTAAGATTTCCGTTTCCGTAACAATTTCCGATTCTGAAATGTTCTCAGTTTCGGAAACACTTTCGGAAATGCTCTCCGATGAGATAAGGGAGCTTTCTGCGGCAGGTGTTTCCTCGGTGGAAACGGTCACAGGTGCGTCCGTTACGGCTGTAGAGGGAGAACCGGAGCAGCCGCTCAGGGCAAAGGAAAGGACTACAGCCGCAAAAAGGCGGTGTATTTTTTTCATAAACATACTTCCATTCAAAGAAATTTTCCGTTACGGCTCCGATGTAAAAACGCCGGATATGTGCGGCGAAGCCGTGCGTACTTTTTAGTACGTGCCAATATATATATAGCATATCACGAATAATGCCGTTTGTCAAGGCGGGCAGAAATGTTTTCCGCATTACCATGTCGGATTTTTTAAATGTAAATATTTTGTTAATTTCAAAAAACAACTTTACAACACCTTAAATTTGTGATATAATTGATAGGTACACATCGAGGTGTGGCTCAGTTTGGTAGAGCGCTTCGTTCGGGACGAAGAGGCCGTGGGTTCGAGTCCCGTCACCTCGACCAAAAGAATAGACCTCTCAAATGGCTTAGATACGCCATCAGAGAGGTTATTCTTATATCAGAATATGTGCTTTGGTCAAATTTTGGTCAAATCGGGACAAATCAAACCTGACGGCAATACTTTTCATTGATGTGGAGCATATCGACAATTTCGTCCGTTGCCCTTGCTTTGACCTCGTTGAAAGCGTGAGTGTAGATCCCTAAAGTCGTTGCAGGAGTGGAATGTCCGAGGATCTCCGAAACGGTCTTGGCATCTGTTCCCTTTGCGATCATAGCCGAAGCTACAAAGTGGCGCATTGAATGAATACCATAAAAGTCCATTCCGTGCTTTGCGCACATCTTTTTAAGGTAATTATAGGGAATGCCGTTGTACATTATCTTCGTGTATGTAGTGTCGCAGAAAAGAAAATCTTCATCTGTGTGCCTTATACCCATAAACTTCTTCTGGTCGGTCTCCAGTGCTTTGTACTTTTCAAAGAGGTCTATAATGATCTGAGGGAGCTTTATTACTCGCATAGAACTTTCGGTCTTGGTGTTCCCTACATACATTTCCTTTTGTTTCCGCGAATAGTTGGCGGCTCGTTCTATCCTGAGTATACGCGCTTCAACGTCAATGTCACTGTACCTTAAACCGACTATCTCCGAACGCCTTAAACCGCATATAATGGCAATTGTCGCAAAAAGCTGATGTTTGAGCGGCGCTTCGGAATAAAGCAGATCAACAAATTCTT
>CANQPL010000041.1 GCA_947625735.1 uncultured Clostridia bacterium | reverse complement strand
CCGGCTTTTTCGAGCAAATCAGGACGTAAATATTTTGTCATCGAATACAGTTCTACCATAGAATTTGACACCGGCGTGCCGGTTGCCCAAAGGATATTTCCGTATCCATATTTATCGTTCATATATTGTGTTTTCATAAGAATATCTTCTGATTTTTTTGCACCTGTTGTCTGTACACCTGCCACTCTGTTCATCTTTGAAACCACAAGACAGTTTTTGTAATTGTGCGCTTCATCGACAACGAGGTAATCAAATCCGAGCTGTTCAAAAGAAAGTGTATTGTCTTTTGGAGAATCCAGTAGTTTTTGCACTTGTTCTATCAGCTTTTGTTTTGCTTTTTCAAGGTCTTTTATGGTTCGTGAATCACTTGTAGATTCAATGGCGTTCTCATATTCATCAATTCTTTTTTTCAAATGCTCCGCACGATAGGTATCAGACATAGGGATTGCTTCAAATTGATTGTAACTCATAATAACTGCATCGTAATCTCCTGTTACGCATTTTCCGATGAATTTTTTTCTGTTTTCCGCTGAAAAATC
This sequence comes from uncultured Clostridia bacterium, assembly GCA_947625735.1. Taxonomy (GTDB): domain Bacteria; phylum Bacillota; class Clostridia; order Oscillospirales; family Ruminococcaceae; genus Huintestinicola. Next base: position 18,911 of record CANQPL010000041.1, on the reverse strand, counting down.
TTTCGGAGTAGCCACAAGCAACTTTGCATTTGGATATAGCCTTTGCCATTCATAAGCTGTTTGCAGTGTAAGATGTTTCGGAACAACAACGCAGGCTTTACTGATAAGACCGAGCCTTTTCTTTTCCATAACCGCTGCATTCATTTCAAAAGATTTTCCTGCCCCCACGCAGTGTGCAAGCAATGTATTACTTCCGAGTTTTGCCCTCATTACAGCATTTTGCTGATGTGGACGAAGTTTGATTGCAGGATTCATTCCGGGGAACGTCTGATGAGAGCCGTCATATTCTCTGCCACGAATTGAGTTAAACAACCGGTTATATTTTTCAACATAATATTCACGTCTGTTTATATCCTGCCAGAACCAATTTTTGAATGCTTCTTTAATCAGACGAGCCTTATTTTTGGCAAGCTGGGTTTCATCTTTGTTTATGACAGACTTTTTGTTTCCATTCTCATCATCAATGGTATCTCTGACAACAATATCCCTGTTATTCAGAAGATTTTCAAAAATAGTCGTGCTGTTCATTCTTTGTGTTCCATAGGTGCTTGTTGCCATAATGTTCCTGTCACACGCTTTGTTATCAATTTTGTATTCACCGGAGAAAGAACGTGTAAGGCGGTCATTCCACGTATTGATACCAAGTACTTCATTCATAAATAGTGAATAGTCCTTTGGTTCTACCCAGTTTGCACCGATACGGACTGAAATATCCTCTGCCTGAATGTTTTCGGGTATAACTTTTTCCAGTGCAGCGACATTCTTTTCATATTCCGGATTAACTGCTTCTGCGTAGGCTTTTGCGATTTCCAGTTTTTCACGCACATTTCCGGAAAGATACTCAGAGGCTTCCTCATATCCTGAATAAGGTTCTGTACTGCTGATTTTTGCAGGATTAAGGTAAATGAGTTTGTCCAGAGAATCTATAGTTTCTTCAGGAGTTTTGCCAAGGAGTTCTGCCATATATGGTATATCCACTTTTCCTGTACGGTCAAGAGATACCTGTAATGCTTCATCAGGACTTTTTACCGATTCAATCTCTTTTTCTGCCGTGATTGTTCGTTTGGTGAAAATATCCGCTTTCGTTACTTCCTTTGTTTCCTTGTCAACTATCTCAAAAGCACAAAGCGTATTGTAATCATCGTCCTGCTTGAAAACCATAGCATTTGCCTTGTCGGAGATACAACCGAATTTCTTTCTGAAATCATCATAAACATCATTTAATCTTTTTTGCAGATGTGAAAGTTCGGAATCAGTGCAATTTTCAGCTTGTGCATTGATAACTGCCATAGCTGCCTGACGTACATTGTGTAAAGCAATCATTCTTTCAAGTTTTTTTCCTGTTTCCTCAACTTTCACCATAACTTCATTTCTGCGATGATAAAGTTCACCATTTACCAATGTGTGAGTAAAGTTTCTTATTGAGGGGTCAGCAGGAATAATGTTTGTACTGTCTTTATCGTGGCTTTCCACACTTAAATTTGTAGAAATCTCGCCCTTTATTTTTGAAATGGCATTTTTGAGTTTTTCAGACAAATCACCCTCCGTAGGAGAACATATCGTGACCTTGCTGTCAGCTCCGTATTTGCCTTGCATACGCTTGTCAAATTCCATTTTTCCAAGAACCATATCGGGATTATCCACAAAATATTGATTACACGGTATACCGTCCAGTGTTGTAGTAACATTTACCCAGTCGGGAGTTTCTATGGTACGGGTATCACGCTTTTGCAGGAACAGAATATCCGTTGTCACATTATCTGCGTCCTTGAATGTTCCGGCAGGAAGTCTGACTGCACCGAGCAGATTACAGCGTTCAGCAAGATATTTTCGTGCGGAATCGTTCATCTTATCCATAGTGAATTTAGAAGTTACCAGAGCAACAATACCGCCGGGCTTTACTTTATCCACAGTTTTGGCTGCAAAGTAGTCGTGTATTTTGAAATTATGCTTTTTGTAATCCTTATCATATACGCCGAAATCACCGAATGGGATATTGCCAACGGCTACATCAAAACTATTGTCGGAAAAAGCAGTTTCTTCAAATCCTTTTACCTGAATATTTGCGTTTGGATAAAGTTTTTGTGCTATCCTGCCGGAAATGCTGTCAACTTCTACACCGTACAGTTTAGAATTATCGGACATTTCCTGCGGCATTTTTGCAAAGAAATTTCCAACACCCATACTCGGCTCAAGAACGTTTCCGCCCTTGAATCCAAACTGTTCGAGTGCCTGATAAATTGCGTCCGTTACCTGTGGCGGAGTGTAAAAACTTGTTGTTGAGGAAGCTCTTGCCGCATTGTATTCACTGCCGGAAAGAAGTTTGCGGAGTTCATCGTATTCTTTCGTCCAATTCTCGTTTTGTCTGTCAAATGCTTGCGACAAACCGCCCCAACCGCTGTACTTTGCCATTGTTGCCTGTTCCTCCGGTGTAGCAGGACGATTTTCTTTTTCCACCGTAAGCAGCGTTTGTATTGCCTGAACATTGGCACGGTATTTTGCTTTTTGACCGCCTTGCACGGTATTTGATTCACTGAAATGATAATTTTCACCTTTTTCCGGTGATTTCATAATGGTCTTATCAGATACAGGCTTAAATTTTTCACCGTCAAAGACGACATCATTAAGTTGTTTGAATCCGGAAAGCACGTTTTTTTGCAATCTTGAAAATTCTCTGTAATCTTCGAGTGTAAAAGCACCGCTGTCAAGCATTTCCTGCTGAGATTTTTCCCACCCTGCATTCAGTCTTAAAAAGTCAAACATTTTTTCATTGTCGCTGATATAGACAAGGGAATCATCGCTGTTATCATAGTTTCCCAAATTGTCATATTTTTCACTTTTGCCAAGATACACATTATTGTCAGAACCGTATAAAACGACCATTCCATCATAATTTGACTTTATAGCGGAATTGACGGTAAATGTCTGCTTTTCATTTTCATCAGCAGTGCTGAATAAGTCAAGCTGTCCGTCGACAGGTTCATTTTTGTTTTTTGCGGCATTTCTTGAAACGCTTTTACTCTGTTGTGGTTCTTCGTGTCCGTGATACTCAAAACCATTTTTTTCAAACTTGTCTTTCCAATGGATTATGCCGTTGCTTATTTCGCCAAGAACCGGATGAACACCTGTTTTAACAGTCAGAAAAACATCATCTATTTTCGTTATTGTACCTTTGATGTCGCCATAGCTGATAATATCGCCAACAACAAGTGAATCGGCTGTTTTGTTGATTTGAGGAGTTGTGACTGATTTTTCGTTAAAAATGCTGTTGATATAGTCAAATGATTCCGTTCTGACAGGCGGTTTGTTTTCCTCATTCCGCATTATATATGATATGCTTGTGTCAATATCTTCAGGTTTTGCAAGCTCTATCTGATTATTATCCTTGTCGATACTGTATATTTCGTATTCCTCACCATCAAGCGTAACTGAACTGTTCATTTTGATTTCACGCTCATAATAAGGACATTGCTGAAAAATTTCTTCAAAAGAATGTTCTTTGGTATAGGCAGACAGTGCATCGGAAGCTGCTTTATAATCATCGTGAACGCTTACTACCAGTGAAGTATCATTGACTTTTTCTTCTTCAACAATATAGGAAGTAATGCCGTTATCAACATTTTGTGCACGGCTGAAACATACTGCATATCTTGTATTGTTTTCACGCTCCGAAGCAGCCTTAGAAAGAATTTCAAATCCTGTTTTCTCCATATCTTCACGCCAACCGTTATAGGCAAGCACATCAGAAGTACCAAGTAAAATACCGCCATAATCCGGAGAATCAAGGTCTTTCATCATAATGCGTTCAGCACTAATCTCCTCTATTTCACGCCTTTTTCCCTCATAACGTATCACATCACCGACTTGTAAATCATCTACGGAGGACGTGTGTGTTTTCTGTTCAGGCGGAATATTTTCCGATTTTTGAATATCTTCTGTTTTCTGCAATCTGCTGTTTATCTTATTGACGATTTCACCGAATTTTTCGTTGAACATAGTATTTATTGTACGGAAACCGCCGTATTGTATCCGCACAGCCGGTGTATCAAGAAGTTTCTGGTTTATCTGTTCAATGTTGTTATTTTTCATTAAACGCTCTAAGCGGTCAAGAAATGTAACTGCCCTTTCAGACAAATCGGGATATTCCTGTTTTACCGATTCAAACACTTTATGCAGTTCTGTTTCTTCTTCAGATTCTGCCATTTCAGCCTGATGTTCATCAGCAATTGTTGTAACAGGTTCAGGTTTTTCAGGAATATCGGCTGCTTGTGTTTCTGTCTGTTCTTTTGCATTCAGACTTTTTTCAAGATAAGAAATAAACGCCTGAAGTTCTTTCATTTCATCCGGATATTCCTTGTTTTTTTCAAGATAATTCTCATAAACCTCGCTGCTGTATTCATACTCATTTTTTATATGATTCAGCAGTCCATATTCTCCGTCACCCATATCATAGCGACCTTTGTACTCGACTTCCGGATTATCTTCACCGCCTTTGATTGTAAAATCAATTTTGGAGTATCCGTCAAAATTATCGCCCAAATAGTTATTTTTCCGTGATTGGATATAATTCTTTTCGGCAGCCGTGAATATTTCGTCTGCTTGTGAGAAAGGCATAGTCAGACCACTGTAAAGCGGAGAGGGAGTTTCGGCAAAAGTAATGGTTACTGTCGGTTCATCAGGACGAGGTTTACGGATTTCAGGGAGTTTGTATAATTCGTTCATACCGTTTGCGAATTCATATATATTTGCTATAACACTTTTGGGCAAGTCCGTGTTGAGGACAACACTTTTGTCACTGTTAATAACAGCAATCGGTTCTGAATCTCTGCTTTCGGAAAAATCAAATACATTAACCTGACTTCTTGAAGCACTGAAAACAAGGTCATATTTTTTCTCTGCTGTCTGTTCCGGTTCTATGAATTGATTTCCTGAAACAAATTCATCTTTTATAAAGGAAAAATCCTCTATATCCATCTGCCGGAGTTTTTCATAGGAATATGCTTCGGTATTTCCTCTTGTAATTGTCAGGTTATCATTATCCAGTGAGTAAATCGTGTTGTTTTCTCCATAAAACCATTCTGTATTTGTCAGTTCTTCACCGTCCTGCCATATATAGCCGTTGTCCCTAAGATAGTCAAAAAGCTGTTCAGCTTCTTCGGCAGTTTCACATCGGATATTCCGTACATTTGACGATACAGATACACTTTCCATTTCCGTAACATCTTCTGAAAATATTTCCTCAACACTTTTTTCGCCTGTTGCCAAATCCTCCTTTATTTGTTCGGGAGTATTGTTAAAAATTCCGTTTTCAATGGATTTTCTGATTATTGCCTGAACGGTATCCCACGAAAGCACGGATTGTTTTTCTCGATTTTCGTCTGTTCCCTGCCATACTTCAAGACCATTTTCTGTTTTCATAAATCCATAATCCTGACCGTTGATTGTCAGCTGAAACGGTTCATCACGATAAATGCTTGAAATATATCCGCTTCTAAAATCAATGTCAGAAGTTTCTGCATACAGTTTCTCAATATCGCTGTTTCGTTCATATCTGTTCTCACCGTTCTTTAATATCTCAGCAAGAATAGTTTCATCAGTAATAGGAGGAATGTCAGGCGAAACAGTAACAGGTGCATTTTCAATAATTATCTCTGTATCGGTATTCAGAATGGTATCAATGGCACTGTCAATGGCTTGTTCTTTTTTCTGCTGCTCAGTATAGAACAGGGAAAGCTCTGCAATTGATGTACTTCTTGTTTGTCCGGTGCTGATTTCCGACAAGCGTACATTAGCATTTGCAAGGTCAATCTCATCGACTTTATATAATTTTCCCTCCATATCAAATATGTCACCTGATGTAAAGGGAATCTCCTGCGTAGAAGTCAGACTATTTTCTGCGACTTTCGGTGTGGATACAGCAAGCTGTTCTTCACGGATTTTTTTCATTACTTCAAACAGTTCGTGTTCCATATATAATAGGGTAGATTTTGCCGTATTGCTTGCCAATCCTGCAAATTTTGCAAATTCACTTCTGGATTTGCACAAGTCCGTTCCCTCAAGGTTCAGCGTAGTATCGAGAGTAACACTGCCGTTCAGATTGCAGCGGTTGGAAACAATGTATCTTGCTGATGAAAGCACTGTACGGTTAAATTTTTTTCTGTCCTCTGCCGAAAGATTTTCATAAAAATCGGGATAATAGCCTGTAGTCATTGTCTGTTTCATAGTTTCAAGACAGATTTTTGATATGGCTTCATTGAGATTTTCCCATTTTGTGCCGTTCTTTTCATTCAGTGACGAAAGCAGACGGTCAGATAGGTGACTGTCCAGTTTCCATAGTTCAGGTTCTTTTTTGCCATTAGTCTGACTTACATCGAACAGATACTTTGCCTTTCCTCCGTTTCCGAATGAAATGATACTATGTTCCCCTCTGTTGACACGTCTGCCCAGTTTGTTCCACGTTTCAATATCAGTGACCTTTGTTGCGTGAGGGTTCTGTCTGTAAATCATTGCTGCGTCCGTAAAGTCTTGCTTATACATTCGGCTTGAAAATTTCAGGAAGTTTGCAAATTCTTCCTTGCTTCTCATAAGTTTGTCAATTATCTCCTGCCAGTACTGACCTGCGGTATCAAATTTACTCATTGATTAAACGTTCCTTTCTCATAACTTGAAGTTATTTTATACATATTACCGTGCTGTCACAAGCACCTTTTCCGATACGTTTTACACTTCGTGGAATTTCTAAAGCGATAAGATTTTTACAGCCCTTAAATGCATAATCACCGATATATATGACACCTGTTGGAATGTCGATACTTGTCAGCTTTTTACATCGGTTGAAAGCATAATGACCTATGGTATGCACCGAATCCGGAATTGTCACACTTGTGATTTTTTTGCCCTGAAAAGCCCCGTCGCCAATGACTTCGATGTTGTCAGGAATAATCACATAGTTTTCGTTGGCAAGATACCTTATCAGAATCTTTTTACTTTGGTCAAGAGAAAAACGTTCGTCCTTTTTTTCGCCGGTTTTCTCATTGTTTTCAATTTTGTTTTCGTCCATTATATAGACCTCCCTTGTTGTAAAAAAATGCCGTCGAAAAGCGTGGATTCAGTGCTGCTGTCCGACGGCACGAGCAAAATATTATTCTTTGGTATAATAATAAATGGGAGATACCTTATTTTCCTTGTCGGTAAGTATGACCGGAATATCCTTGTTAATGGAATCTTCTTCAATGTCAATGACTTCATTTACAGTAACCGATGTAACATAAAGTCCTGCCGTGATGTTGTAACCTTTTATTTTCGTAACGGGTTTGTCGTTTATATGGGACGGCAGCACCAGTTTTCCGTTCAGCAGAAAAACCGAAACGACATTTGAAGTAGGATAATCACTTACACGAACAGAGGTCATAGGCATACAGCCCGTAATTGTCAGTTCGCCGTCTGTTTCTGTCCACATTACAACGGCAAACTGCGCTTTTTTTGATTCCTTTGAATCGTTGAGAGTTGTGTAATTTCCGCTGTCTGAATTGCTGTAAGCAAAACAGGGCATTGCCGGAACAGCGGTTGTCGCCATTATCAGCAAGGATACCATTGCGAGTGTTTTTTTGAGTTCTTTCATTGTAAATTACTCCTTTAATTTTTATATTTATAACCTAAAAAGGTTATATGCTGTAATAATTGATAGAACGATTTATGCGAAACTTTGTCGTGGCGACAAACCATTTATCCAAACACCTTAATTTGTCGTGACGACAAACTTTTTATTCTTTTTGAGTTTTCCACTGGTAATAGGTTTTTCCGTTGTATTTATTTTCTACAATTTCAGGCAGTACAATGGTTTGTCTACCATAAGAGCTAAAGGTAATCTTTTTGCCGGATAAAAGGGATTTTATCTGTTTTTCCGATAGCTCATAACCAAATACCTTGTTAAGTGTTGCACCGCATTTCTTTTCACAGTAGAATCCGTATTTTCCACTTAAAACATTGCCATTACATTTCGGACATTTACCAATTGCCTGTTTTTCAGTTTGTACAAACTCAAGATTGATGTACTGTCCCGTGTCCACAATTCTGAAGTTTGCGGAATAACTTTTACCGTCTTTACTTTCTGCATTAAGTGTTGCCGTGCCGTCTTTTGCAAGAAGTTTCTTTGCTGATTGAGTATCTACGATGATTTTCAATCCTTTCTGTTCTTTCCAGAGAGTAAAACCACAGCCGTCTTTTCCTGATTCACAGTAAAAACTAAGTTTTCCCTCATAGATGTTCTTGCCACAGCGTGGGCAGATACCAATGACCTCTTTTGCTTTCCTGAATGGTGAATCCTCAGCTCTTTCGGAATAGGATTTTATCAAGTCAGTAACAAAGTTTTCTATGCCATTCATAAAATCCTTTGCGGAATATTTACCTTTTTCAATATTCTGTAAATCTGTTTCCCAATCAACCGTAAGTTTTGCCGACTTCACGGAATCCGGAAGAACAGATATAAGTTTTACCGCTTTTTCTGTTGCAGATATGTCCTTTTTGTCACGGTCAATATATTTATATTTCACAAGATGTTCTATGACTTCTGCCCTTGTTGCAGGCGTGCCAAGACCTTTTTTCTCCACGTCAGAATTCTCATCATATTCGGAATTTCCGGCAGTTTCCATTGCTTTCAGTAATGTATCTTCCGTGTATGATTTTGGAGGACTTGTCCAGTGTTCAGCTGACTTTGCAGGAACATTTTCAAAAATCTGTCCCTCTGATATTTCGGGCAATTTGTTTTCTGCTTCGGTATCATCTTCACTGTCAGCGTTTTTCAATTTAGTTTTTATTTCACGCTCAACAGCCTTAAATCCGTCAGACATAACGATTTTTCCGGTAGCAAAGAAATCGTGATTTTCACAGTTCACTGTTACTTTTACCGATTCATATTTGTGTGGTTCAGCTGCTGCTGTCAGAAGTTTTTCTGCAATAAGGAGCAGAATATTTCTCTCTGTTTGCGGAAGTTTGCTTAAATCTGCATTTTCAATTTCGGCAGTTGGTATGATTGCGGTATGGTCAGCTACCTTTTTGTTGTTCATCAATCTTTTCACTTCCGGATTTGCAATTGATATTCCTCCAAATTCGGGAATATAGTTGATAACAGTATCAATCATATCCAAAGCTGTCTGTTCCATATCCTCTGTAAGATATTGACTATCGGTACGGGGATAAGTTACCAGTTGGGATTCGTAAAGCGATTGCGTATATCCAAGCGTTTGTTTTGCGGTATATCCAAACTGTCTGTTTGCTTCACGCTGCAAAGTTGTCAAATCATACAGTTTAGGCGGATTTATTGTTTTTACTTCCTTTTTGACCTCTTTTACTACAGCATTTTTGCCGTTACATTCAGATACAATGTTTTTTGCTGTATTTTCGTCATCAATTCGTGCTGTTGAAACTTTGAAATCTCCGCAATCAAGCTCAACGGTAAAATATTTTTGCTTTACAAAATGTGCAACATCATAATCACGTTGTACAATCATTGCAAGTACAGGTGTCTGAACACGTCCGACATTCAGGGTATCACCAAATCTGTTGGAGAACAGGCGAGAGCAGTTTATACCTACAAGCCAATCAGCTTTTGCTCTTGAAAATCCTGCGGTATACAAATTATCGAAATCTGATGAGGGTTTAAGGTTTGCCATTCCCTGACGGATAGCAGAATCTTCCATTGAAGAAATCCACAGCCTTTTGAATGGCTTTTTACAGCCGATATAATTGTATATGTACCTGAAAATGCATTCTCCCTCACGTCCTGCGTCCGTTGCACATATAAGCTCATCAACATTACTGTCATTCATCAGCTTTTTCAGTACATCTAACTGTTCTTTTTTTCTATCGTCTATAACAATGAATTTCCAATCTTCCGGCATTATGGGGAGATTGTCAAACGTCCAGTAGTTTTTATACTTTTCTCCATATTGCTCATTGTCAGGAGAAGCCAGAGCAAGGATATGTCCTATGCACCACGAAACAATAATATCATTGCCCTCAATATATCCGTTTTTCTTGTTGGTTACACCAAGCACACGAGCAATATTTTCACCTACATTGCGTTTTTCTGCTATAATCAATTTCATTTTTTTCGACCTTTCTCATTGTTTTTTATTCATCTGTCTTTTTAATTTGTGATTCTTGTGTCAAAAAGCTCACAACATCTGCATTATCCGGCATACATTCTGCAAGGAACGATAACAACTGTGCTGCTGAATCAACAGAACATAAATCAAGCAATCCAAAATATTCTTTACTTAAAAGCATTTGGCAATATAACAGATTGAGAGTGTTTGCCATTCCTGCTAAATGCTCCTTTGTCAAGGTATTGATTTTTATTGTTGAAACAACATCGTCATCGTCTTTCCGGTCAGGTGTAAGGGGATTTTCTGACACATATAAGCCCCTGTATCGTCTAAATACCAGACCGTCCCTTTCAAGGCTGTTGTATGCTTTTAGGATAACAGGCTGACTGACTTTGTATTTTTTGCACGCTTCGGAATATGTCGGCAGTCTGTCGCCGCTTTTGAGATTGCCTGAAATAATTTCCTCACGAATATTGTTACGAACCTTTTCCCACAAAAAAGTTGTTTTAGCAATCAAGTTATATCATCTCCCTGTCCGTTATTAACCAACAAAACAGAATTTTCTGTCTTTGTTTTCTCAACAAGAACCTCACCGCTTTTCACTGCACCTGCCAGTTCCTCAATGGTTATTTCCAGTTTGTCTGATACAAGGTTTTCAAGCATTTCATAACGTTTAGCCTTGATTTTGCTTTCAATTGTTTTTTGCTTTGACTGATATTCCGTCAGATTGCGGCGTTTCAGGTTAATTTCTTCTTTAATGCGTTCAATGCATTCCTCACAGCTTTTCAGCTCATTATTCAGGCTGTTCAATTCATTATTCAGCGTTTCTGAAAGGCTCTCGTTGTTCTTTTTGTTATTCATAAATTGTCTGCTCCTTATTTTTTATTTTTCTTGATTTTATAAATTATAAGAATGATAAGCGTGACTGCCATAATGCTTAAATCAATCCGATTTATGTGAATGTTCTCCCTGATGTATTGTAGCATTGCACTTCTATATTCCACATCACCGCTGAAAAATCTGATAATCAAGTTTAATACGGCAATTCCCACAAGAATCAGCAGTATAATCGTACCCCTTTTTGATTTTTTCGGGTCATCTTCATTTTCTGGTTCTCTTTTTTTCATAAAATCCTTGAATCCGTTAAACATAGTTATTCCTCCGCAAGCCATTCATTTATGACTGCATAATAAGTTTCGTACATATCTTTCTCCTCATCGGTAAAGCTCATTTTTGTCATAACAAAATCCAAAGAAAAGTTTTCTACTTCGCCTTTGAGATAAGTGTGCATTCTGTCACAAAAAGTCCTGTCACCGGATATTAAGTTATCCCAATCCCATTCGTTAGTTTCGGGATTTTTGCCGTACCATTCAAATATTTCTTTGCACCCGTGATAATATTTATCACAATACCAAGCATCTCCGCCATAGATTCCATCTTCTGCATTGCCACCTGTCATTATATTTCCAAATTCACAGCAGCCGTCATAATGTGGGCAATAATCCTGTTCATAACTGTACTTAAGGTTATATGATGTTTGTATAACCTTTTCAAGCTGTCCCTTTTTCAGTTGCAGATTTTCCGGAGGTGTATCGGCATTCAGGGTATCTGTGTACCACTTTGCAGCAGCAATGGCAATGACCTGTTTGTATTCCTCATCGGTATCAATGGCTAACTTTCTGTAAATAAAGCGTTCTTCCCTTAACTCTGTAATTTCATCGTAGGGAGCATATTCTTTTCTGTCACATTCAAAACCATAGTAAAAATCATCAACTTTTTGTTGTTCATCGGAAACGATTTCCTTGACTGTCTGTATATATTCCTCTATCTGCTTTTTGTATTCTCCGTGACTTTCATCATCGTCTGCCCAACTAAACAAACTGCCAACCAACACAGTGAATAATGTGGCAATATTCGGGATTGTCATTATTATGACCAACAATGCAGCAATAGCAAGCAAAACAGGAAAAGCCTTTGACATTACAGCATTTTTTGCCAGAGCAGCCACTTTTTTGCTTGCATTTGCAATTGCTTTAACCGTTTGTTTTGTTCTCACAGCTGTATTTCTTACTGTATTTCCTGTACGTCTTATTGACTGTACAGTATCTCTGGGCAAGGAGCGAATCTTCTTTACGGCATTGACCGATGTCTTTATTCCTTTTACGGAGGTTCGTTTTACATTGACAATAGTACGCCTTGTATTTTCGGCATATCTTACATAAGTAATTCCTTGATTGATTGTTTCCATTCCGGTGTCTGTAACTTTGGATTTATCAATCGAAGAACTAAGCACTCTTTCACGCAAATCCACAGCGGATTTTTTTGCTATATTTCCTACGACCTTACTGCCTTTGACAGCAGCTTTTCCGGCAAGAGTTACTCCTGTTTTACCAACACGTCCTGCAATATGACGGACATCTGCTGATGTCAGGGAAGAAAAATCTGTACGATTCACACGTGATACAAGTCGTCTTGTGCTGCTGACGGCTTTTCCGATATTCTCCGATACCTTTGGTATGCTTTCTGATGTTTTCTTTGTGATTTCAGCTGCCCCACGCATTACCATAGCAGTTGAATGTACGGTATCTACTGTATTTTTAACGGATAGTGTGGAATGTTCATCATCATAATCCACATTTTCTTTGATAAGTTTTTTTAATTGCAGATTATTTTCCTTGATTAGATTTTTGGGCAAAGGTGTTTTAGGCTTGAATTTGCCTGTCTTGATTTTATCAAGATGTAATTTTCTTTTTTTGTGCATTGTAAATCACCGCACTTTATGATGTAGACTGCTGCATTTCTTCAATTTTGGTTGTCATAAGATTATACAGCTCATTCTTCGGAAATTCGTCTTTGAAAGGTACAACACTTCCGCCATAGGAGATAAGACCACAGCCCTTTTCTACGTTGGTTACATAAGTAAGCAATGTATCTGATATTCCAAGCAGAGACCCAAGCTCCGCACGGTCAGTAGCAGATTGGCTCAACATCATAATGTATTCCGTATTGGCGAGCATTGAACGAGCTGTTTCTGATTTCAGCAAATCTTCTACGTTTTGTGTGATTCCCGTAGGGATACCGCCCCATTTTCTTGCTCTCTTGTAAAGCTCAAACAGGAAATTTGCTGAATATTCATTAGCAAATAACAGGTAGATTTCATCAAGGTATATCCAAGTGTGCTTGTTTTCAGCACGGTTTTTTGTTATTCTGTTCCATACGTTGTCAAGCACAATAAGCATACCCAAGGTTTTCAGCTGTTTTCCCAAATCCTTTATATCAAAACAAACAACACGATTGTTTATATTTACATTTGTCTTGTGGGAGAATATATTCAGATTACCTTTAATGTAAAGCTCAAAGGACAAGGCAAGTTTTTTGGCTTCCTGTTCAGGCTGTTGTTTGAGTACATCGTAAAATTCATTTAATGTCGGTAACTTTTCCTCATCAAAATTCTGCAAATATTCGGCATAGCAGATATTTACACAGCGGTCAATCAGTCCACGTTCCTTGTTGGTAAGTCCCTCACGTCCTGCAAGGCATTCAAAGAATGACAGTATAAAGTCAGATTTCATAACAACAGGCGATTCATCGTCAGAGTAATCCGCACTCATATCCATAGGATTGATGTGTGTGGAGCTTGCTGCGGAAACGTTGATTACCTCACCTTTCAGTGCCTTGACAAGTTCGCCGTACTCTCTTTCAGGGTCAATAATGATAATATCATCATCGGTTGCCAGATACACATTCAGCATTTCTCTTTTTGCAGCAAAGGATTTACCACCGCCGGGGATTCCAAGAATAAATGCGTTCGGATTTTTAAGAGATAGTCTGTTCAGAAGCAGCATATTGTTTGATAAGGTGTTTTGTCCGTAATACATACCGTCATAATCAATCAGTTCTTTACCGGAAAAGGGCAGGAATACCGCCGTACTTTCTGTTGTAAGTGTTGTCCTGATGTTGATAGAGCATTTTCCGAGAGGAAGTACACTTTGCAAGCCTTTTTCCTGCTGTATAAACAGAGTACCAATATTGCAGATATGCTTTCTTACAATGGTGTCAATGGTAGATGTATCCTTTTCAAGTTCATCATAATTATCTGCAATAATCATTATCAGGACATTCACTTCAAATATTTTCTGGTTTTTGGACTGAACGCTTTCAAGCAGCTCTTGTGCCTGTTCCAGAGAATATTTCAGATTATAATTGATACTGTCAGGAGAGTAACCGCCTTTAATGGCTTTTCTTTCTGCCTGTATCTTTTCGGAAGTCATTGATGTTATCTGATGATTTATTGTCCGCAGTGCTTTATATGGGTCAACAGGTGCAATATTCACGGTAGTCATAACATTCAGATTGGAAGCTGCAATATCTGTGATTAAATCGTCCTGCAAACTGGAGGGAAAATCCTTTACAAAAACCACTCTTGCATATTTATCATTGAACATAAAGTAAGTAGGTTTGAATTCAAAGTAATCAGGACAGCAGTAGGAACGTTCAATCCGCTTCTTAAATGCCTTTTCATCAAAAAACGGTATTACTTCATTAACTCCCCTGAAAACGTCTTTGAGAATTGTCACACGTTCATTGGATTTTAGAGGGCGTACTGTTGTTCCGATTCTCTGAAAAGCCTTGTTCAGTTCCATATCAATGGTTGTAAATTTGTTTTCGGCAGTTTCGAGGTCAGGAGCTTGAAGTGAAACAGTAATATACTTGTTTCTCACATTGTCACTTTGTCCGTGTTCCATTTTTTCTGTCAGCATTTCGTTGTAAACGTCAATATATCGGTTAAAATCTTCATCATTGCCCCTATGTTTGAGTAGCACCTTATCAATAAAATCCTGTCGATTGATTTTGTTGTTATGCACAGTCATCTGAATATCAATAGCGGAATCGAATGAATTGATAACATCACAGTAACCGATAAAAATACGTTCTTGTTCTTCATCGGTAGCAATGGCGTAATTCAAATCCTCAAATTTATAGGTTTTGCTGTACCGGTTTGTTTCGACTTCGAGAATATAATCATCGCAGTATCTGATATACGGCAAAGTTTCCTGCACGGTCTTTTTGATTTTAGGCGGTTTTTCCTTTTTCTTTTTTCCGGATTGTTTTGCAGTCTTTTCCTCTTTCAAACGAATAGTATCCTTATCCCTTGCGGAAATGACCTCATCTTTTCCGACAGTATCCTTTTTTCTGAACATTCGATAATACCTCACTTTGTTTTATTTGATTTTTTCTGACGTTTTCGCAGTTTAAGGACTTCATTACGTTTTTCTGTTTCTTCTGCCAATTCTTCAGAGAGATAGGCTTTTCTTATATCATAGGTTACGGGTATGTCCTCATATTTCCGACGTTGTATCCCTACCAGATTAAATTCAATCCATTCTTTAGCAAACTGTTCAAAATACATATCATTGTATTTGAAAAATCCCATAAGAAACAGGGGAGCTGCAATCAGGATAACTACCCACGATACCAAATCTTCACTCATAAAGTTTTTTCCGAATATGTATAAAGGAACACATATAGCAAGAGCAACTCCTGAACAGATACACTGCCGTACTGTCAGATTAAAGAACAATTTACTTTTGTATTCCTTGATTTCTTTGGGAATCTTGATTTCTATCATACAATTCCCACCGCCGTTCTTGCCCATTGTCCGCTTTTGGCTACACCTAACGCCAAAGCAAGTGCAGTTACAGTAATACTGAATTTTTCAGTGGCAAGTATAGCACTTCCGTCTGCTGCTGTACCTATAGCAAGATTAGAAATAGCATTAAATGCATTAAACATTACAACTATCATAAGAGCCTGAATACATACTGCTGCGTAACCTTTTAAGAAATTTTTTGTGCTGTCAGACCAGCCCTCTCCTGCGAACATCGCCAGTGGAATCGGTGAAACTGCCGTATAGATGATAACTTCAAATAATCGTCCGATAAGAATCAGGGATATTACCCACGCACAAGCGTTC
The DNA here is from genome assembly GCA_947625735.1 of uncultured Clostridia bacterium. GTDB lineage: Bacteria > Bacillota > Clostridia > Oscillospirales > Ruminococcaceae > Huintestinicola. Next base: position 2,831 of record CANQPL010000041.1, on the reverse strand, counting down.
AATATAAGCAATGTGGGCATAGCTTTGATGTAGGCAAGAAGATTATTTATGCCTAACCACCCTGCATCAGCAGGCTTGAATAAGTTTGGACTAAATCCGCCCATTATCCCGTAAGTTTCCGAAGAAATATCAATCACAAGTCCATTGAAAGCGTTAAATATTATTCCCATAATACCCCGTGCATTGTCCACAAGTCCTTTGGCAAGGAAAAATTTGAAGATAAGTTTGAATATATTTTCATAATTGGTAAGTTTCAGATACATTGCTTCATTGCAGAATTGCATTACAAAGAACAAACTGACAAGAGAAAGTGCTACTCCTTGTATACCGGATTCAAGTGCTGAATCTACACTAAGACTTCCACTGAATGGATTTATTTTCAATAAATCCAGTGCTGCCTGATAATCATAATCCGTTACATTAAGTGAATCCTGTATCAAGTCCTTGAGTTTATCCCACTCAATAGCCATTGCTGTCACTCCTTTTTTTATTTTTTTTGCGGTGCTTCCCGTCACGTATCAGACAGGAAGCACCAATTGGTGTGTGTAAATAATTGTTTGTTATACTGCTGAAGCAAAGAGCGTGTCGTATGCGATACAGATTGCAACAACGATAAATCCGGAAGCAAGTGTCATAAGACCTCTCTGTTTACCGTCTGCATCGTCGTTTTTGAATGCAAGTCCGAACTGTACTGCACCGATAAAGCCTATAACGTATCCGATACGCTGTACCCACGTTACCACGAAATCAACAACAGCATCAAAAGATGATGAATCGCCACCAGTACCACCATCTACCGCAAATGCTGTCATACTCATCATAGCTATCATACAGACAATCGTAATGGCTGTGAAGATGTGGCTGAACATTTTCACCGCATAACGGCGGTTATTCTCCCTGATGATAGGGTTGTGTTTCGGTGCTTTACATAAATTTGTGTTTTTCATTGGTTTTTACCTCCATAAAAATATTTAATCTTCAAAATCGACTTCATCATAGGACGATTGTCCGTTAAAGCTATCAGATGTTAATGGTGTATCTGACGGCTCTATCTTTGCTTCTGTCGATTTGAATTCGTTGTTTGTTTCCTCCGTTACCAGAGGAGTGTGCTGTTGACTGCCTATATCTTCTTCAAAAGAAGCAGGGATATTTTCGGGATTATCATCATCGCTTGATTGAATGCGTTCTCCCATATCCTCAGTCAGTTTTATGAGTTTTTTGACATTATCTGTTGTTTCATCGGTAACAGCTGCATTGTCGTCCGAAACAGGTTCGGATTGATTTTCTTTTTCTGTTTCAGGATTTTGTATTTCAGCCTTGACCGCATTTACATTTGAAATGTCATAAGCAAACTTCTTGTTTGAATCCTCAAGCCGTCCATAATTAGCGTGTCTTTCAATCTTGTATTTCTTACTGAAAAATGGGAAAATTCCTCTTACAAATAAGATACATTCGTCATCTTTCATAACTTTTAATTCATCAACTGTCATAAGCTCACGTCCGAGTATTCCGTCATTGGTGCTTGATGAACTGTTTTTGCCTTTACTTCTGCTTCGGCTGATTGTGTCAATGGTTTCTTTACCGAGTGTTTGCGAAATGTATTCCAGTGTTGACTTTTCCTGACCGCCAAGAAACAGCATACTGTCACAGTTTCCTATGACATTTTCCCAACTGTCCTTATACATCTTCTTCAATTGCGAGAGGTTCTGCAAAATGATATTTGCTGATATTTCCATAGAACGCATTGTTGCAAGCAATTCTTCAAACCGTGGAATTTGTCCGATATTTGCAAATTCGTCTAACAGGCAGCGAACGTGGAACGGAAGTCTGCCACCGTGCTTAAAGTTTGCACTGTCATAAAGAACATCGAACATTTGTGTATACATCATTGCCGCAAGGAAATTGAACGTGTTGTCAGAGGACGGGATTACAATAAATACTGCTGTTTTTCTGTCACCAATAAGATTCAGCTCTAAGTTATCACAGCAAGTCAAATCCATTACCTTTGGAAGATTAAATGCCTGCAGGCGAACGGCAGTTGAAATAAGGATAGATTTTGCTGTATCTCCTGCTGCTTTTTTGAAGTCCTTGTAGTATTTTGTACACATATATCCTGACACCGGACGTTCTTTTTTCGCAATTTCCGCAAGGTTTAGCCTTTTGTTATCCTCATTACTTTTCGCTTCATCTGTCAGATAGTTATCCGGATTGTCAAGTGCGTCAAAAACAAGGTCAAGGTCAGATTGGAAGTCGTCTGAACCCTCTTTGACTTCTGCCATTTTCAGCAGTTTCATTACCTCAGAAAAATTACGTTTGCTCTCGTCCTCGACCTCTATGAGATAAAAGCAAAGTGCCGACAAGAGCGTTTGTGTTGAATCGTCCCAGAATTGGTCGCCACCGCTTGCACCCTCTTTTTTGGTGTTTTGCATAAGGACGTTTATCATTTTAATTACCGCTGTTTCGCTGTAATTTCCGTTTGTATCATAAATGTATGCGAACGGATTATAGTTATTGGAATGTGCCATATCAATCAGGTTAAACACTTTGATTTCATAGCCCTGTTCACTCAGGAATTTTCCGGTAGACCTTAGCAGCTCACCTTTCGGGTCAGTACAGACATAAGATGTATTTGCTTGCATAAGATTAGGTTTTACATAAAATCGTGATTTACCTGAACCTGAACCACCGATAACACATACATTCAGATTTTTTCTTGTTTGTCTTGTATTAAGTGACATAAAAACGTCATTTGTGAGAATGATATTATTATCAGGTTTGTATGTATAAGACGTGATTTTAATGTTTGAATCGGATTTTTTCTTTTCTTTGAT
>CANQPL010000040.1 GCA_947625735.1 uncultured Clostridia bacterium | reverse complement strand
TCGGGACTGCTTATTTATGCAATGGCAATGTATTCGTTTTATTCGGTAATTACAGCAATAGCCGACATTGTGAAATTCCGGAAACACGGAAGTCCGGTAATTTCCGCAGCAAAAGCTATCAAATTTGTTGCGGCATTGGTTTCAATGCTTTCATTGACAACGGCAATGATAACTCAATTCGGAAATGATGATGAAAATTTTCGTAAACTAATGACAGGTACAGTCGGCGGCGGTGTATGTACAATTGTTATCATAATGGCAATATTTATGATAATACGTTCAAATAAAAATCTTAAAAAGATTGAATTTAACAATTCTCAAACATAACTTGAATGTTTCGCAAACAGCCCCTTGCTACAATATCCGCAGAATCCTGAAAGGAGTTATGGATTATGGAAGAAAAGAAAGAAACTTTTACCTATACCTATTCCGCAAAGGAGCAGGAAGAAATCAAAAAGATTCGGGACAAATATGCGCCCCCGACAAAAGAAGAAACCTCGATGGAGCAGCTTCGCCGTCTGGACAAAAGCGCCACAAAAGGAGCAACCATCGTCTCGCTGATTGTCGGAATCATCAGCGCACTGCTACTGGGTGTTGGAATGTGCTGCACAATGGTTCCCGGCTGGGAGCAGTATTTCATTCCGGGCATTGCAGTCGGTGTGGTCGGCATCATCGGCATCCTTGCGGCTTATCCGATCTACAACCACATGGTCAAGCGCAAAAGGGAAAAACTCGCCCCGGAGATCATTCGGCTGTCGGACAAGTTAATGAAGTGACGGTTTATCATTAACAAAAAAGGTAAAAAATATTTCCAATCCGAAAGAGTAACTTGCAGCGTTGAAAGGCAGAATGAAATTAATTTTACAGAATACTTTAACCGAACATTAAAAAAACGGCAAACAGAATTGAAAAGCTGTTTGCCGTTTTCTTTGCATAATTAAACAACGTAAAATCGCCTTTTTCTTGTTGGCTCCTCTTGTTTTAATGGGTTTTCCGAAGATAAACTTGAAAAGCCTGTCACGGTATTCACGGTTTGCGCCTGTTTCAGCCATTGGTACCACGCTCCTTTCCTCAATTATATTATACCATTTATACGGCATACAGTCAAGGAAAAATCATCTTTTTCTGAAACTCTCTTCAATGGTATGCCGTCCTTAAAAGTTGCCTTGTATACAAGCTCACTCTGTAATCAGTGGATTTTGACAGCACTCGATTGACAGTTATAAATATCACTAATCATTGTAAACATTATCCTTATTAAGACATCTCTCCCGCCAAGGCGGCGCTCGATGTTTGATATTATACTGCTCAAATGCAAATAAATCTGCTTTTTTAAGAAGGTTGATCAAATTATTCTCAGTCCATGTCGGAAAGATGATCTGTAATTTATGAAGTAAAATCCGCTGCATTGCGTGTGCAGCGGATTTTTTGTTTCCCTCATTCTGTAAAAATATCCTCATCGGTATACATTATCTCACCATTTTCTTCTTCATAGCGCTTGATCTCCTTTTTTATAAGGTATTCGATCATGTTGGTAAGCGAACGCATTTCCGATTCTGATATTTTCTTGATCTTGAAATGAGTTACCGGGTCAAGTCTCATTGTAAAATTGCTTTTTATCACAGGCATTAAAATCATCTCCTATGATTATATGATACCACATTGCAATAATTTTGTATGGTATCAATAAAATACCATATTGACACCGCATTTATTTTGTGATATAATGTAAAATACAGGGGAAATATTTTTCAATTGCCCGAATCATGTCAATACATTTCATTTCCTGAAAAAAATATTTTTTCGGAAACGGAAACTCTTTTCAATTATGAAAAACGGTGGTATAATTATCTCAATAAAACTTGAAAGGAGCTGTTCTGATGAAGGTCAAACTTGTTTTATACAAAGGGGGTTATGATGAGGACGATGGGGATTTCGACGATTATGACGATTTCCTTGAAAAATTGGACAGTGAGCATACAGATACCCTTGAAGATATGCTTGTGTCTCATGAGCTGACCGAAAAGCAGGCTGAGGAAAATTTTGATGAGTTCATGACTTGGTATGAGAATATGCTGAAAAAATATTCCTGTTCCTGCCCGCAGAAGGCTGTAGTTTGCGAAAACTTCTGCAATTATCTGGATAAGAATGAGCCTGACGAAGATGATTTTTATTTCTGGCGGCTCTGTCTGTCGGATAGCAATGATCTCCTTTTTACAGAGGAGTGGGACAAGGAAGATAAGCTGCTTGCATATTTTAAGCTTATTGACGATATTGAGCTTATCAGGTTTATGTTTGTTATGGACAAGACCTGCCCCTCAAAATTCAGCAGACTTATATCTGACATAACTTTTTGTGACGATCCGGTTGTGCGTATAGAAAAGAATGCTTTGCTTAAAGAACTGAGAAAGAAAAATTTCAACGGCGATCAGCTTGATGATAATCTGTCAAATCTTTGCAATAAGATTGAGCATTCGCCTGAGCTTGCGGCACTTGCTCCGCTGGTGTTTTACGCAGCGCTTACCCGATACCGCAGGAAAATGCTCGACACTCCCGGCTTTGAGATGAATTTTTCAAAGGCAATGCGTTACATGGAATACAATATCGGCGATGATAACGGGAAAAATTTGGGAAATTTCGCAAAGCATATCGAGCTGTATATACTGCTCAGAGATATTATGCTTGAAGATGAAACGGACATTTATCTCAATGATTATGGCTTTTCCATGATGTCAAATATCTGTAAATGCAGGCTCATTGACTGGAAATGTGAATACAACATTATCCGCCCGTTACAGCTTGAATTAGAGGACGATTATTTTACGGGATTCCCAAATGGTTTAGACGATAATCCCTGCGGAAGTGTATCCATTGACGATATTATGATTTTTGAGGATTACGACAACAAACAGCCCCTGCCCCGAAGGATACTTGACAAGATACGGGATTACATTAAAAATGACAGCAGAATAGGCAGCGAATATCTGGAGCTTATCAGAACTGACAGTACAGATGAGTGTATGCCGCTTGTGAATCGTGTTCTTACCGAATCAGGAATATACCTCAAAGGTATAAAACCTAAAATGATACCTCTTGTAAATGCCATAATAATGCAGGAGATCATGGAGAACATTTCGCAAGGGATACAAACACGACTTATAAAAAATATGAGCAGATTTGAAAAATTTATAAAACAGGAGGAATTATCATGAGCATGTGTTCAACAACACTTTCACCAAACAGACGGGGCGTATGTGCATTCTGCCGCCACTGGTACGATGTTACAAACAGTCACATCAATCCCAAAAATAATTTATGGGAATACGACAGGAATGCAAAATGCAAATGTATGATTTACAATTCTGACAGATCGGGATATATGAGCTGTCCGAAATATGAATGCAAGGTTCAGCTTTACTGATAGGGTGACGATATGGACAGGACTATCGGGTGCAGGCAGGATCACTCTGCCGATTGCTTTATAAGCTCTGCCGAAAAGGGAAACGCCAAAGCGTGGAGCCTTGCAGGATATGCTTACGAGGACAGCGGTCTGTTTGATAAAGCGATCGAATGTTATCGTAAAGGTGCAGAGGCGGGCGACATAACGGCTATGCATAATCTGGGGACGGCGTATTTTATCGGCGGAAAATATGGGGAGAAAAATATCCGTGAATCGGTAAAATGGCTTGAAGCGTCAGCAAACAAGGGCATGATATTTTCTGCGGCAATGCTGGGGTACATATATTATCGTGAGTTTACCCGTGAGAGCATGGAAAAAGCGGTTTACCGGCTTAAACAGGCGGCGGAACAGGGCGACACGGACGCAATGATGTTTCTCGCAGAAAAAATATATCTTTCCGAGGACAGCCGCCTTATTGATTTTCATAGTGAGAGCAGAGGTATTTCCTGCCTTGAAACAGCGGCAAATCGTGGAAATGAAAGGGCACTGCTGATACTTGCGGAGTATTTACCGAATGAAAATGAGGGAGAATGGTACCGCCGTTACAACAGGGCTAAAATGGGTTATCCCATTCCGGCGAAGGAAAATGTCCGCTATCCTCATGTGGTGGAAATTTAAATGAAAAGGAAGTAAAATAATTATGGCACGTAAAATAAAATCCCCCCTTGATATGGGCAATGAGACAATGGTAAGAACCATTGAGGAACTCAAAGATAACTATAATTCCGAGAAGGTAGTATCATATTTTCTCGACGGTCAGTTGCTGACATGGCTCAAGGATAGGTATTATGATGATGAGGCATCGAAGGTTGAATCACTTGTGACAGATAATGATCCGATTGCTCTTGCGTCAAAACTTGCAGGGATCTTTGGTATTAAGGCAGGCGATGAGATAGATGTTAAAAGCATTGCAGAACGCAATGAAAAGCTGAATAAACTGAGAAAATTCACATCTGACGATGATATACTCAACAATATAGATCATGTTGCTTTCTCTCAGGAGGAACTAAGTGACATTTTAGATGAAGGAGCAGAGGTCATCTATCTTTGCGGTGACAGTTTCCGCATACCTTTAAGTGAAAAAGGGAAAAAGTATGTTGGAATAAATGATCCCGTGATCGAAATAAAAACCTCGGTATCCGTAAACCTTGATACATATGATATTTTCATCAGCAAATGCCATTTATCCGAAAAGACATCTGCTATGGTATTTTCATCACAGCAACTGATTGAAAAGGGATTACAATATTTGTCAGCAGACGATTTCAGCAATGCTCTTAAATGCTTCAAGCAAGCGGCTGATTCCGGCAGTCACGAAGGACTGTTCCAATACGCCAAAATGTATGCCAACGGTACAGGTGTTAAACAGGATACCAAATTAGCAAAGGATCTGTATTTGAAAGCTGCTGAAAAAGGAAGTGCCAAAGCCTGCAACAATCTTGGTACCATGTGTGAAGAAGATGAAGAATATGATGAGGCATTTGAATGGTTTGAAAAAGGTGTTGCCCTTGGCGGCTCCTCATGGGCATTGTATAACCTTGGCCATGCATATATAAATCCGAATTATGGAAAAAATGATCCTGCCAGAGCAGAGTATTATTTAAACAGTGCATATGAAGGCGGAATCGCTCGTGCAGCCATATCATTGGCAAAATTGTATGCTAATCAAAAAAATGCAGAAATATATGCCCCCGAAAAAGCACTCAATCTTTTAGACAAAATGGAAGAGTCGGCAGACAAAATGTATGACTATAAGCCTATAGTGGAAATTTATTTGAATAATCCGAGCATATTCAACCGCAGCAAAGTACTTGAGCTTATTGAGAAAATGGAGCAGAAAGCAAAAAATACTTACGATTTTCTGCAACTCGTAGAATTATATCAGAATACAAGCATATCCCTTCCCGATAAAGCGTATTCCTTGTTATTAAAAGCCAAAAAATTGAATGAACAGGATAAAGAACCGCTCTACTGCACAGAAATTGGCGACGCACTGTACAATCTCGGAAAGATAGATGAAGCTCTGATTGAGTACCGGAAAGACGCAGAGTCCAAGACACCTGTTTGGGGGGCTGTAGAAGCTCTGGTAAATCACTACAAGAGGATTGGTGATGATAAACAAGTTTTAAAATGGAGTATGTATTTTCTTGAAAATATTGCGGAAATTGACGATTTCCTGTTGAATGTCGGTCAATATTATTTTGACCATTTTAATGCAGACGGCTCTAAAGAAAGCTTAGAAACATTCAAAAAAGCTAATTACTACTTGTCAAAAGCGGCAGACGAATGGAATAACGTTGAAGCAATAGAGCTTCTTGCCAGACTCTTACTTTACGTTCATCTGTTTGAGGAATCGGCAGAATATTACAAGCGTTGCATAGATGAGCGAAAATCACGCGGCTTAAATATCAGCCATACGCTTGAAAATGAATATAAAACTGCTAAAAAGGCAGCGTCCGGTAAATAAATTTAAAATTGCAGGAGGTTTAATATGATAAAAAAAATCAGATTTGCTCTTGAAATGGGCGATGAAACATCGGTAAGAACTATTGAAGAGCTAAGGGCGCATTACAATTCCGAAAAAATAGTTTCATATTTTCTTGACGGAAAGCTTTTGACATGGCTTAATGACAGATATTACACCGACGAAGCACAAAGAGTTGAGGCTCTTGCAGCAGACACTGACAGGAATACACTTGCTGTCGAGCTTGCAAATATTTTTGATGTTCATATTGAGAATGACGTTGATGTTGTTACCATTGCAGAACGAAACGAAAGGCTCAATAAGCTGAGAGAATATACATCAGATGATGCAATACTCAATAATATTGAATATGTTGCCTTTTCTCAGGAAGAACTGGGCGATATTTTAGATGAAGGTGCAAAAACTATCTATCTTTGCGGCGATAAGTTCCGTATCCCTTTAAGTGTAAGGGGAAAGCGGTATATCGGCGTTAATGACCCTATTATAGATATCAGCACCAATACCCCGATAAACCTTAAAGATTACGATATTACTGTATCGAATTGTACTTTTTCTGAAAGAGCAAAAGCAAATATGTTTGACTGCACAATGCTTATTAATGAAGGGCTACGGCGTCAGAAACTCGGAGATTATGCAAATGCTGTACCGCTATTAAAAAGGGCTGCTGAATCAGGTGATCCCGAAGGACAGTTCCTTTATGCTAAGCTTTATGACAAGGGATTAGGCGTTGCCGCTGACTTATCAGTCGCTGAAAAATGGTATAGAAAATCGGCAGAAAACGGCAATGCAAAAGCGTGCAATAATCTTGGCAATATTCTGGACAATGCCAAAAAGTACAAAGAGGCTTTTGAGTGGTATGAAAAAGCCGTAGGACTTGGCGACTGTATGCCTGCCGTATATAATCTTGGAAGGGCTTACGCTTCACCGGATTACGGTAAAAGAGATTATAAACAGGCAGAGTATTGGCTCAAAATCGCAGCCGAAAGCGGAAGCTCAGCAGCAATGGCAGAACTTACAGGACTGTATGCAGATGCGGATCATAGCACCTTTGATAAAAAGAAAGCTTTATTTTGGTTAGAGAAATGGCGTGAAAAAGCAGCTACTGTCACAGACATGATGTCTGTCGGAGATTGTTACTTTTCAAGATATGAGCAGATAAGAGACTTAGAGCAAGCTATCATATGTTATCAGAAAGCTGCAGAAATATTCAATGCCGATAAAAGCAAAAAGAAAGATACTGCTGTTTATGCCGCACTGCTTATACGTCAGGGAATGTGTTTGTGCGGTATGTCTGCACAGGATAAAAACGGCGGATATATCGTCAGGGCACGCAGAAGAGAGAGTGAAGCGGTTGCTCTTTATGAAGATGCATTGAAAATTTCTCCCACCTGTGGAGCGGATAAGCTGATAAAAGCACTTTACGATAATGATGTAACTGTTCTGGAAAGAGATGAAGTCGAAGATGGGATGGTTCTCAATGAATATGGTTTTACTGTTATTATACCGGAGGGAACCTCAATAATCGGACACAGTGCATTTTACAGTTCAGGAAGATCGTCGCAGGACAATGCTTACAATCTGAAATTCATCAAGTTGCCGAAATCTGTAAGGACTATTGAAGATTATGCATTTTCAGGCAGTGGTCTGATCGAGATCAATATTCCGGAGGGAGTTCGCAAAATAGGAGACTGTGCTTTTTCCGGATGTGAAAATCTCAGACGGGTAACATTTCCAAGCACGCTCAGGGAAATAGGTGAAAGTGCGTTTGAATACTGTAATCTTGAACCGATAACACTGCCAAGGCAGGTGCGGATACAAGACGATTCTTTTTATGACGCCTTCGCACATTCTGACGAAGAATTAAGGGCAAAGGGCATGAAAAATATAAATTATAAATATTAAAAACGGAGGTACATTATGAAAAAGAAAGCAACACTAAAGGACAAGCTTATCCGTTACCGTGATGCGGGACTGCCAATTATCTACATCAACACCTACGAAGAGGACAAGACCGATCAAATAATTTCTGCGGTTTTCGGTTCACCTCTGAAAATCGAAGAATGGAACAGTGCCTCAGGACTGTGCGACTTTAAGTTTAAAAATCCGTATAACACTGCTAATTTTAAACCCGAAGCTTTGGAAGATACACTCAGAAATCTAATCAAGAAAGGTATTTTAGATAGGACAATCCTCGTTCTCAAAGATGTTTCCGCATATCTTAAAGAGTCTGCTGTAATTGCACTTCTAAAGCAGATAGCTTCAAAAATTTCCAGTGGAAAAGTTGAGGATTGCATGGTAATAATCGTTTCCCCTGTTCTTGTGATTCCTCCCGAGCTGGAGAAATACATCACAGTGGTAAATCAGGATTACATGGAATTTGACGAGATCAAGAAAGTGATAGTAAACTTTCTTACCGCAAATGAATCAAAACCTGTATCCGACGAGCTTATCGAGCAAATCGCAATTGCGTTGAAAGGTCTTACCGAGTATGAAATAGAAAATATTCTCGCCCTTGCATGGTCAACCAACGGCGACCTGACGAAAAAGGATCTGCAATTCGTTTTTGAACAGAAGCAGCAGATGATAATGAAATCCGGCGTACTGGAAATGGTTCCTCTGAATGAGGATATAAACAGTATCGGCGGTCTGGAAAATCTCAAAGACTGGCTCAGGCGCAAGGCCAAGATATTCAATAATATAAACAAGGCTGCCGAATATGGAGTAGGTATGCCTAAGGGCGTGCTTATCGCAGGAGTCCCCGGCTGCGGAAAATCCCTGACCGCAAAGGCAGCGGCTACATTATTTGAAGTACCGCTGTTAAAGCTCGACATGGGCAGACTTATGGGAAAATATGTGGGAGAATCTGAAAGCAATATGCGCAGGGCAATAGAGCTTGCAGACGCAATTTCTCCTTGTGTACTCTGGATTGACGAGCTGGAAAAAGCTTTTGCAGGAATAGGAAACAGCAACGGCAGTGAAGTTACAACAAGGCTTTTCGGAACATTTCTTACATGGATGCAGGAAAAAAATACGCCTTCGTTCGTTATTGCAACAGCTAACGATATAACCAAACTTCCGCCCGAATTGCTAAGAAAGGGACGTTTTGATGAGATATTCTATGTAGGACTTCCTAATGAAAGTGAGCGCAAAAAAATATTTGAAGTCCATATCAAAAAGAAACGTCCTACTGATTTTTCAAATATTGATATTGTAAAACTTGTTTCCAAAACAAACGGATACAGCGGAGCAGATATCGAAGGAGTTGTACGTGACGGTATTGAAAATTCCTTCTGTGATGATATGGATCATCTTACGACCGAATATATCATTAAGGCGATAGACGGTACAACATCTCTCTCCGAAATCATGAAGGACGATCTGAGTAATATGGCTGATGAATACAAAAAACGTAATCTTAAAAACGCTTCAAGATAATGGGAGGAAATACAATGGAAAAAGAAAATTCTATTGAGATAAACTCCCTTGTGAGTGAGTTTATTTCCGATTATATCAGCAATGCCGATAATTCGGGAAATATTGAGCAGTGGGTAGCTGATAAAATGCAGTCAGAAATACCCAATATGGATATTTCTGAAGCTGCGGATATTGCTGCAAAGATCACCGCAACGATCAATAGTATCAATAATAATATCCAGTCGATCAATAATGCGGCTGAAAATGGCGTAACCCGTGAATCATGGTTCATTAAAAATTTTGATAAAACAACTGCCGATAAGTCAGCAGGTGAAAAAGGCAAGATACTCACCGGTCTGGCAAATGGACTTTGCAATGCAGTAAAAGCATTTAACGGAGAAACCGAAATCTACGATGAGCTTACCGAAGCTGATGAAGCATGGGACGACTCCAAATGGAACGAGTACAGCCTGTCAGATATAGCGCTAAAAGTTGTACAGCAAGCGGGGGCAGCATCTCTCAAGGCATTGGAAGCAAATTTAGATGAAGCGGCTGAACAGGAAATTGAAAGTGGAATAAGTGCAGATGTAATATCTCCAATCGGTTCGGCAATGGACGTTGGGATCAAAGTCGCTGCCGCAGGAGCGCTGAATACAGCATATAAAAAAGGAATGTTCGAGGACTTTCTCCCGGAAGATATATCGACACAATCGCTTTCTAACATTGCAGTTGGCGCAGTGGAAAATGTAAGAGTATTTGCTCAGGCAGCTCAGGGAGAAATATCTGTAGAAGAAGCGGTAGATAAGACTCAGCGAAACACTATTGCAAGAATGGTCGACTTCCTGGCTGATAACAGCGATAAGATAGGTGGATTTGTAGGTTCAATTTTTGGACCTAAGGGTGCAGAAATAGGTAAAAAAGTCGGAAAAGTAGTAAAATATCTTGCAACGACAGAGGTCAGGGATTTTATTACCGAAGGTGCTAACAAAGTGTGTAGTTTTGCACGCAGCTGTGTGCAAACGGTTGCAGAAAAAGCTGTGAGCATTTTTGAAGGTATCAAAAATTTTATTTTTTCTTAAGTTTTTCTTTATTGGCAAATCAACGTGCAGAAAATTTTGATATATAAATTGACGATCCACTGAGTTCAGGCGCTACTCATATATAAGTTTTCCAATAACTATTATGAAAGGCTTATACAGCAGACTATAACTCCTTAATATCCCGTTTAGCACCTTCCCTCCAATTATCGACAAAAATACCTGCACCTCAGATGACAAGCTCATACTCAAACAGCCGCTTACGAAAAAAGTAATTTTCCCCCGCTCCCCCGCATAAACTGTAAATGAGCCTTAAAAAAGCGATCTCACAGTAACGGGGGGCTATCATGAGCAATCTGTCATATGACGAGCAAAAGAAAAGGGCGGTCACTCTCGGTGAATACATCATTGAGCATAAGGCTACCATCCGTGCCGCAGCTAAATGCTTCGGCGTCAGCAAGTCTACAGTACATACAGATGTTACAAACCGGAAAATATGAAAATGCCCTGTTTGCGGGTGGAACCCGCTGCCACCTCGTTAGTATGATTTGCGGAAACTCTTTACACAGTAGCTCGGTAACTTTTATTTGCTTATAATTCTAAATTATCGTTTATCGGCGATCGTGGTTATAAGATGATAATTATAATAAACTGAATGAACCGGAATATTCTGCTTTTTTTGCGCAGAATGTTCCGGTTTTTTTTGAAATATCGGTAAAAAATCTAAAGTAATAACAGGTCATTTGAATTATTTAACAGATCTGTGTTTCTGATTTTGTATATCATTACAAATTTTTTGTGGCTTGCCTGCTTTTACTTGACACATACTTGCTAAACCAAACACTTGAAAAAACTTCTTTATTGTGATATAATAAATTAAACGAAACTTTTTGGAGGGAAACGAAGTGCCTACTTTTACCAGAAAAGCTATTATAAGATCGTTTATGAAGCTGCTTAACGAACGCCCGCTCAACAAGATCACAGTAAAAGATATTGTCGAGGAATGCGGCATAAACCGCAATACATTTTATTATTATTTTCAGGATCTGCCCGCACTTGCCGAGGCAGTTATCAAAGATGAGACAAACAGGATATTAAACGGAGTAAACAATATATCCTCCCTTGAAGATTGCCTTTTTACTGCGATAGACCTTGCTGTGAACAACAAAAATGCGGTCATGCACCTCTATCGCTCCCCAAGCCGTGAGCTTTACGAACAGCACCTGAACAGCGTTACACAATATGCAGTCACGGAATATATAAATGCAGTCTCAAAGGATATGGATATTGCAGACGACGATAAGGAAATTATTATAAAATATTTCAAATGCCTGCTTGTGGGATTTATACTTGACTGGATGAACGAAAACATGAAGTACGACATAAAAAAAGCTATCGGAAGGGTATGCGAGCTTTTCAGCGGAAGTATGCAGACGGCTCTCGAACGCAGCGTCAATAACAAGCAATGACAGTATACAGTCAAAAAAAATCATACAAAACCATCTTAGTGTCTGAAATTTCAGCACGGAGATTTTTTTGTCTGTATATATTTTTTTCCGGATATTATATAATAATATGTTAAGAGTAATATTGGAAAGGAGTTTTGAAATTGCCGAAAAAAATGTCTCCCGCTGTATCTCCGGAGGACGAGGAGCATAACAGCAGTTTTATGTATAAACTTGCAACTTTTATCGTTGACAAGAGAAATTTGTTTTTTCTTCTTTTTATTTTTGCGCTTATATTCAGCGTTTTTGCAAAGGATTGGGTAAACGTTGAAAACGACATTACAAAATATCTTGCAGACGACACTGAAACAAGGCAGAGCCTTACAATAATGGACGAGGAGTTTGTTACATACGGGACGGCTGACATCATGGTCGCAAACGTAACCTTCGATACTGCCGAAAAGCTGGCACATCAGATAGAAAACATCAGCGGAGTTACCTCAGTTGCTTTTGACGATACAGAGGAGCATTACAAAACTACCTACGCCATGTTTTCCGTAACATTTGACGGAGAGGAAAAGGACGAAATAAGCATTAATGCCATGAACAGCATAAAGGAGCTTTTAGCAGGATATGACGTATATTACTCCACATCGGTAGGCGTTGACCCGGGTGCACAGCTTGCAGAAGAAATGAGGGTCATTATCGTTGTCGCAGCGGTCATTATTTTTCTGGTAGTGCTGTTCACATCAAAGGCATACGCCGAAATACCCGTACTTGTTATGACCTTTGGTGCGGCTGCTGTGCTAAATATGGGCACAAATTTTATGCTGGGCACTATCTCGTTTATTTCCGACTCGGTAACAATAGTCCTGCAGCTTGCTCTTGCCATAGACTATGCCATTATTCTCATTCACCGCTACAGCGAGGAGCATGAGCAGCTCCCTGCAAGAGAAGCCTGCATTGCCGCTCTGAGCAAGGCTATACCTGAAATTTCCTCCAGCAGTCTTACCACCATATCGGGACTTGTTGCGCTGATGTTCATGAAATTCGGTATCGGCAAGGATCTTGGCACCGTACTTGTTAAGGCGATATTTTTCAGCCTTTTGTCGGTGTTTACGCTTATGCCGGGGCTTATTATGCTTTTCTCAAATCTTATTGATAAAACCGTACACAAAAACTTCGTTCCCAAAATTTCCGCTGTGGGCAAATTTGCGTATGTTTCAAGATTTGTTGTGCCGCCGATATTTATAGCAGTTACTGTTGCGGCGTTCTTTTTATCGGGCAAGTGTCCTTACCGTTACGGTACTACGGACTTACAGACAGCACGGCAGAATGAAACGAAAATTGCCGAACAAAAGATAAAGGATAATTTCGGCTCCACAAATCTTATTGCGCTTATGGTGCCGTCAGGAGATTACGAGTCGGAGAGCAGGCTTATTGCCGCCCTTGAAAAATATGATGAGATAGACTACATACAGGGACTTGCCAACACAGAGGCTATGGACGGCTATATGCTTACCGATGAGCTTACTCCGCGGCAGTTCTCTGAGCTTGTGGAGCTTGATTTTGAGGAGGCAAAGGTCCTTTACGGAGCATATGCCATAAATGAAGAAAATTACGGCGAAATGGTGAACGGTCTTGAAAGCTACGGCGTGCCGCTGATAGATATGTTCATGTTCACCTATGACGAGGTAAATAAGGGATATATTGAGCTTGACGATGAGCTTATGGACACACTTGAAGACCTGCACAGTCAGCTGAGCGACGCACTTTTGCAGCTGAAAAGCGACAATTACAGCCGTATCCTGCTGCACCTTACACTGCCTGAGGAAAGCGATGAGACCTTTGAATTCCTTAACACTGTTCACACCGAGGCGGAAAAATATTACCCCCCGGACAGGGTTTTCCTTGCGGGCAACTCCACCAGCGACAGGGACTTGTCAAGCTCATTCTCCACGGATAATCTTATGATAAGCATACTCTCCGCCTTGTTTGTCATCATCGTACTGCTGTTCACATTCAATTCGGCGGGACTCCCTGTTCTTCTTATTGCGGTAATTCAGGGCAGTATCTGGATGAACTTCTCCTTCCCCTATCTGGAGCAGAACGGTCTGTACTTCCTTAGCTATCTTATTGTAAACTCAATTCAGATGGGTGCGAATATCGACTACGCTATCGTTATTTCCAGCCGCTATATGGAGCTTAAAAAGGAAATGCCTATAAGACAGGCAGTGGTCGAAACGCTCAATCAGGCTTTCCCTACGATCATCACATCGGGTACTATCCTTGCGGCAGCAGGCATACTTATCGGTCAGCTTTCATCTGACGGTGCGATCTCATCTATCGGTGTATGTCTCGGCAGAGGCACCATAATTTCTATCATTCTTGTTATGGGCGTATTGCCGCAGATACTTCTTCTGGGCGACACAATTATCGAGCGCACATCATTTACCATCAAAAAAGCAGAGCGTACTCAGATCTCAGGCAACCGCATGGTCGTAAGCGGTCTTATACACGGTAACATCAACGGAAAAGTTGAGGGCTACATAAAGGCTGTTATAGTGGGAGACGTTGATGCAAGAATTGAAAATCCCCGCGGAGAAGCGGTGCATACTCTTGCGGGAGCATCACCTGATACTCTGGACTATTTTGATGAAAAGGAGGCGCTCTCAAATGAATAAAAAGCGTTTGAGAAGGATATTTTCATTCTTAGCGGCGGCAGTCATGACCATGACTTTTGTCGTTCCCGCCGACTTTTTTGCTCAGACGAACGAAGTAAGTGAGGTACACATCACTTCAAAGACAGACTTTTCCGAATTTGTGAAAAGCTGCGTGCTTGACAGCAATACACGGGGAAAAAAATACTATCTGGAATGTGACATTAAGCTTGACACGGACTTCAGACCGATACCGACATTCTGCGGGACGTTTGAGGGAAACGGTCATACCGTATCGGGAATGAATATATCGGAAAGCGGTTCTGACATGGGGCTTTTCAGGTACATTGAAAAAGAGGGCACTGTAAAAGACCTGAACGTAGACGGCAGAAATGTCCCTTCGGGTACAGCCTCAGAGTGTGGAGGGATCGCAGGTGTAAACAGGGGAAAAATTTTAAACTGCTCGTTTAACGGCACGGTCAGCGGAAAGGAGATCTGCGGAGGTATTGCGGGCTTAAATGAAAAAACGGGTCTTATTGCCGGTTGCAGATCCACCGGACTTGTGCAGGCAAGGCATTACACAGGCGGCATTGCAGGGGAAAATTCGGGTATTATAGTAAACTGCGAAAACGAGTCCTCGGTAAACGTAAATGCATTCGACGAATCGCCGGACTTGGAAAACATCAATATCGAGGACATTTACTCCACCGAAAACGTTACCGAAATAACCGACGAGGGCGGCATTGTCGGTTACTCTACGGGAAAAGTTCAGAATTGTACAAACAAAGGAAATGTAGGTTACATTCACGTCGGCTATAACGCGGGCGGCATTGCAGGAAGACAGGAGGGCTACATAAGCGGCTGCGAAAATTACGGCGTTATAAACGGACGTAAGGACGTGGGCGGGATCGTTGGTCAGGCTGAGCCGCATATCTCACTGCTGTTCTCAGAGCGCCTGATGAGCAAGCTGCGCACGCAGATCAAAGAGCTTAATGTCATTATCGACCGTACCATAAATGACGCTGACGCAGATTCTGCGGCAATTTCCTCAGACTGGGAGAAAATTTGCGGTGAACTCGAAAATGCAAGGCAGATCACCGATGAATTTCTCGATAAAACAGACGAGATCATTAACGCTGATATTGATTCGGTAAACGAGCTAAGCTCCCGTGTTTCCGACTTTATAGACAAATGCACTCCTGCAATGGAAAGCCTTGAGGGTGCTTCTGACTCGATGGACGAGGCATTTGTGGGTTTGGAAAAAGCCGTTGAACTTATTTCCGATGCCTTGCAGACGACAGACGAGGGAATGGATGTTCTTTTTCCGATCCTTCAGGATCTGTCAGATGCTGTGGACAGCTTTAAAAAGGCTTCCGATTCGCTGGACAGTTCATTTGATGAGCTTCAAAGCTCTGTTGGAGATGAGGAGGAAATGGAGTCTGCACTTAAAGACCTCGGACACGCAGTGCAGGGACTGTCAAGTGTTGCGGGAGACCTTTCGGAAAAGGCGGCAAATATTGCCGATGCTCTGAGCGAATTCGTAAACGATCCCTACATAGAGATAGAAAAGCAGGAGATAGAAAACCAGCTCAGGCGGCTTTCTGCGGCTGCGGACAATTTTGCACTGAATATAATGAATTCGATCTCATCATTTAATATAGACGATGCTTCGGACAGATCTACCGCAGGAGCGGATATTCCTGCGGAAAAGGAAGATGATCCGGGACTTTCATGGGATTTGGTCAGTGATCCTGACAGCTTTAACACAGGAACATATCTTCAGACAATTGCGGATATTCTTTCAGATCAATCTGTGATAGACATATTTGAAAGTCTTTCGGTAATTACTAATGCGTGCACAAATATCATTTCATCAACAGCTGCTAAAAATCTTGAAGAACAGCTTAAAAAGGTTTCCGCAGATCCGGGGCAGGATCTTAATCTTCTGCAAGACTCGGAAAATGAGCTTGCAGACGCTGTCGGCAGAGTGACCGATCAGTCAAATGTTTCGGGTCTGTTCGGTTTCATAAGATATCTGAAAGAATCGAATCAAGACCTTAGCGACGCAGCAGTATCTGCTGACAGCATAATAGAACGCATTACCGAGGGGTATGACTATTTCGACACAGCTTCCGCACAGCTTGTTGCCGCTGCGTGGTATGCGGAAGAATGCACCGAAAACGCAACCAGCGCCGCAGAACAAATAAATGACGCCTTTTCTCAGACTGTGGACATTCTTGAATACTTTTCAGGCAAAGACAAAATAGAATTTGTGGGGGCAGACGATGAAATTATTGCCGTCAGAGACAGGCTATCCCTTGCTCTCGGCAATATTGTGGAGCTGGGAGAAGAATTCGGCGACACCACAGGTTCTGCAATGAGTATCATAGCTGAAAATTTCCGTCAGATAAACAGCAAGGCATCGGAAATTTCCGACACCATACTTGACATTGCGGACGAAATAAATGAGACATCGGCGGATATTTCCGATTATACCGATGATATTTCCTCAGAGGATTCTGCGGGACAGTCGGACGGAAAGGCGGAACGCTGCAAAAATTACGGTGAAGTAAACGGCGACCTTTGTGCAGGCGGGATCGCAGGTTCTATGGCGGTAGAGTACGATTTTGACCCTGAGGGCGACATTGAAGAGATCGGAACACGTTCCACAAACTTTATATACCGTTCCAAAACTGTTATCAGAGACAGCGTAAATTACGGCGAGGTCATCTCAAAAAGAGGCAGAGCAGGCGGAATTACGGGAGAAATGTCCACAGGCTGCCTTATTGACTGCTGCGGCTTCGGTGACGTTAAGTCCTCAGACGGCGACTATACCGGCGGCATTGCAGGCAAATCGGAGGCTGCAATACATGGGTGCAGCGCAAAATGCCGTGTAAGCGGAAAGAATTTTGTCGGCGGTATTGCAGGTACTGCGCATGATATGAGGGACTGCAAAAGCTTTGTGGTTATCCCTGAGGGGACGGAGCGGATCGGTGCAGTTGCAGGATACAGTGACTTTGAGGGTGAAATTGCAAACAACGTTTTCGTGGACAGCGGAACAGGGGCAGTTGACGGAATAAGCTACAGCGGCGCTGCATACCCTGTGCCGTACGGACAGATGTTATCCTTGGAAAATACTCCTGCTGAATTCAAGATACTGGAGTTTACATTTGTTGCTGATGACAAGATCGTAAAGACCGTACCTGTTGAATACGGTGAAAGTCTCACTGATGCACAAGTTCCCGATGTGCCAAAAAAAGACGGCAGCTTCGGTGAATGGGAGAATTTCGATCATGACAATATAACCTTCAGCGAGGAGATAAATGCTGTCTACAAAAAATTTATCACGGCTCTTGAATCCTCCGAAAAGCGCAGCAACGGGCTTCCCATATTTGTTGCGGAGGGCAGCTTCACAAGCAGCGACAGCATAACTGTCTGCGAAGGTGATCCTTCCGGGGGACTTGAAAGCTGGAGCATAACCTTGCCGAATGACGGAGTAAAAAGTCACAGGATAAGATTTCTTCCCCCGATAAATTCGTCAAAAGCTGTAGTGACCGTCACGGAAAACGGCGTTCAGAGGACAGCTGAGACGGAGATCGACGGAAAATATCTTGTTCTGGAAATTACGGATAACAGCGCAGTGCTGACGGTTTCAGAAAGGGACAGCACCGTGACTGTAATTGCTGCGGCTTCTGCGGCAGCAGCATTGGTCATAATTATTCTGATAATAATGATCGGGAAAAAGAATAAAAAAAGTCACAAAAATTCAGCTGAAAAAGATAGAGATAAGGAAAGCATTCTTGCCTGAAACTTTCAGCTGACAGATCAGACAACTCCGTTCGGTTTGAAATTATCACATTGATATGTATGGTAAGAGAATTTTTTGACGGCTGCGAGGATAACGATGAAAGCGGTGTTGTCGGCTTTGGCGGCAGACTTAATATCCGTCCTGCATTTCAGCGTGAGTTTGTCCATAAAGACAGATTTCTTGAATATAAGCTGATGATATATGTCTGCAAGGGCAACGACAAGGAAAAGCCGGACCGGTTCAGAACCCCGCAGGAGCTGCGCAACGCAATATATACGGGTCAATGGATTTCAGATGCAAAGCGTTATTTCAGCAAGAACGGCTGTGCGGCATATAAAATCGCAAACAAATACATGAACGGTGAAATGAATCGTCAGGCATACCTTGAACGTGCCATAAAATGGATAGCTGCCCGTGAGGGTATCGGCATTGAGGATTATATGTCGGCACATCAGCATGACAGCAATGCTTCGGAATTATGGCTGTATTTCAGCGGCGTTATTAACTGGGTGCAGACGATTTTTCCGAAATACCGCAAGGAGATGAAGGGCTTGGAATGGGGCGTGCTTTTCAATCAATACGGAAATGACAGGCTTGACCCTGCGGCTCTGGAAACAAAAATCACCGCTCTTATGGCAGACAAGGAAGTCACCGGAAAAAGCGGTGTGTATGAATATCTTCTTAGCGGCAAGGAAAAATTTCTGAGCTTGCGGCAGTTTGACGAAGATGAACGAAGAGAAGCATATGAACATCAGCAGGGCATTTGTCCGATATGCAGGAAGCATTTTAATTTTGAGAAAATGCACGCCGACCATATTACTCCCGGCACGCAGGCGGGAAAACTGTTCCGGAAAATTTGCAGATGCTGTGTCGGGATTGTAATCTGAGGAAGTCGGGGGAGGAGTGAAGATTCAGAAATTTTTGTTGACGCGGGAGAGGAGATATGGTAAAATAAAGATATAATAAACGCCTTAAAAAGCTATCCGGTTTTTTATGCTTGAAATTATTATCAAAAATTAAATTAGAACAGGAGAAAAAATGACTTATAATAATATACTTGATCCTATAAAATGCAAAGACTGTAAAAACAGTGCATATTGTTTCCTACGCAAAAGTCCCATGCAAAAATATCCCGAAAGCACACAAGATTTTTTTGTATTTCTTCTTAATAATGCATTCTATTTTAACCCTGCGAAAAACAGGTGGCACGCAGACTTTCAAAAAATTCTTGACAGTATTATTGCTGATTATGATTCTCAGCGCAATTTTATACAGGAAAACCGGAAATCGTTTTTATCAATAGATGCACAAAGAGACAGCGACAAACAGCTGATCAGGAATATGTTCAAACAATTTATAGATGTGGCTGCTAAAGCAACAGAAAAATCTGCCCCGGCGGATTCAATTGCGTTTGATGGGGTCGGACTTGTTTTGGCTTCCGATTATTTAGAAGCCGTTCACAAGACCCTGTCGATGTTTAAAAAATATAATGAAATAACTAATACAGATAACTCTGTTTGCGGACAATTTTCTCAAACATTCACCGGTACCCTGTGACAGCACAATATCAGTCATATCACAGCTCCCCTGTTATCAACAAAAATTGCCTGAACCTCAGATTACAATTTCATATTCAAACAGCCGCTTACGAAAAAAGTAATTTTCCCCCGCTCCCCTGCATACACTGTAAATGAGCCTTAAAAAAGCGATCTCACAGTAACGGGGGGCTATCATGAGCAATCTGTCATATGACGAGCAAAAGAAAAGGGCGGTCACTCTCGGTGAATACATCATTGAGCATAAGGCTACCGTCCGCGCCGCCGCTAAATGCTTCGGCGTCAGCAAGTCTACAGTACATACAGATGTTACAAACCAGAAAATATGAGGATCCCCTGTTTATCGGCGATCGTGGTTATAAGATGATAATTATAATAAACTGAATGAACCGGAACATTCTGCTTTTTTTACGCAGAATGTTCCGGTTCATTTTATGAAATATCGGTTAAAGATCTTATGAAGTCTTTAATATAAATCTATTGACTATTTATTATATTTGTAGTATAAGTTTGAAAAAACATCAGACAACTAAAAGAATAAGAAGGGCGCACAAAACCAAGCCATCTGAAAGTGGCTGAA
>CANQPL010000039.1 GCA_947625735.1 uncultured Clostridia bacterium | reverse complement strand
TTTGTCTTTCTCGTCCGACAGCTTTTTTATTTTATCATACTTTCGAGCGTTTGTCAAGGGGTTTTTTTAAAGTTTTTAAGATTTATTGAAAATGCACAAATTTTATCTATATCTTTATTAATTATGCAGCTCATTTAACAAAGCGAGTACAGGCAAAAGCCCATACTCGCTCTCATTACATTATTCATCTAAAGCTTCCGTCTCATCTGTCTCAACTGTCTCAACCGAAATTTCACATTCAGAAGTGGTATCGCTTTCAGCTTCGGTATCGGCACTTACATCTGTCTCGGATATAATTTCATCTACAGATGTTTCTTCTTCCGATAACTCCTGAGCAGTAGATTCCTCAGTGACAGCCGGTTCTTCGGTCACATCAGTAACAGTTGTTTCCTCGGTCACATCGGTCACATCAGCTTCACCGGTCACTTCTGTAACAGAAGTTTCCGCAGGCTTATCCTCCTCATTCCCGGCAGTTGTTACCTCCTCAGTTTCGGAAACGTCCTCAACTGTTTCAGAAGTGGTGACATCGGAAGAAATTGTTTCCTCCACAGGTTCGGTTTCGGGAACGGTTGTCTCCTCCGGCAAAGACGCTTCGGTCACAACAGCTTCGGTTTCCGAAACAGTTACCTCGGTTGAATAGTACTGTTTAAGCTCCTCCTCGGTAAGTGCAAGAGGTTCTGCGTGAGTGTCGGTAGTGCGGTCAAGAGAAACGAACAGCTCCGGGTCATAATATTTTCCGTTGCTGCGCACCTCAAAATGCAGATGATTTCCTCTCGAATCTCCCGTGCTGCCCACATATCCGATAAGCTGTCCCTGTTTTATCACATCTCCGGGTGCCGCCGCTATCTCGGACTGGTGCGCATACACCGTAACATTTCCGTCATCGTTCTGGATCATAATGCAGTTGCCGTATCCGCCGTTCCATTCTCCGCCGCTGCTTGCGTCAATAACTACGCCGCTTGCAGCCGCATAGATAGGTGTACCGAAGGGTGCTGCAATATCAATTCCTTTATGTCCTCTGCCGTCGCCCTGATGAGAAGATATATAACCTCCGTCTACAGGCCAGAAATAATCGCCCGTGCCGCCATCGGTAATAAACTCAGGCACGTTATGATTTATGCCCGGTGTACCCGTACCCATTCTGATGATCTCAGATACAGGCTCTTTATAGATCACCGATTCAAGCGTCTTTTTCTTCACTGCAACATCTTCTCTGTATGTAACAATGGCTCGTGAGCGCTTTTCCCCTCTGCAGCCCTCGGTCTCTATGACAGTTTCACCTGCCGCAAGATTCGGATCCTCTATCGTTATAGTATTGTAATCAAGCCAGTTTCTGATAGTAATTTCCTTGTCACATTCCACCTGTAAATACGGAACCTCAGAATCGATCCTGATAAGCGTACCCACTCTCAGAACATTGTTGCCTATGTCCTCTACCTCTTTGCCGTTGTATGTAGCATAGCAGGAGCAAAGCTCTTCAAGGGACATTCCCTTTTCATCAGCAATTTTCAGCAGATAATCTCCGGGCTGCACCTCGTAGTACTCGGGCGATGATACATTCCCCGTAAGAATTTTAAGAATGCTTTCCACAGGTACTACGTCCTCGGGGTAGACATACTCCTCCAGATCGTATTCAACGTCCTTATCAAAGTCCACTTCAAGATACTCCCCTGTATTATAAGGAGCCTTGATATTGTCAAGAGCAGCCTCTATGGGCGCATAATCTTCAACAGCACCTAAAAATTCGCCGTCAACCCTGACCGCAAAAGCCTTTACCTTCCCCTCGGTATCAATGACGTTTTCCTCCTCCTCGGGCGCTGTGACCTCAGGAGGCTTTTCGTCATATTTCATCGAGATCCTGTCCTCCATCTTTTCGGCAAGGGCTGTTTCGTCCATAACGTCCTCGCCTCCCGAAAGAGGCTTTATGGTAAGAGCGGCTGTAACATAATAATCGCCGTCCGTGTCATAATATTTTACTCTGTCGGCAACCACGCACTGAGCTTCACCGAGGACCTCCTCGCCGCTCACTACGCCGATCTCTTCCCCGTCATACTCCACAGCGACTCCGTAATCGGTGGTCATTGCAGAATTAACGGTGACTGCAAAGGCTCCCACCGAAACGGCAGGAAAGATTATATTGAATGCCGTTCTGAGGATCCTTTTCCCCTTTCTCCTCGGCACGAGATCCTCATTTTCCTCATGAGGAGCAGAGGAATTATTTACGACGTTTTCCGGTATCTTTGATATGTCTTTTACGGCAGGAGCAAACGATCTTTTTACCCGATCTGCGGCTGCTCCCATAACGCCTGCGAAGCCCTTCACTGTCAGCTCCGCACTGCGGCAGACATGAGCGCCTGCGCTTTCTATAAACGCTGCGATCTCATCGGTCATACCTGCCATCAAACCATCTCCTTCCTTCAGCTCCGAAAATTCCATTATTAACATCTCTGCCGCCCCACTGCAAGGAATCAGATTAAATTAATTAATAATGGTTACAAAGTGGTTACACTTTGTAATAATTATACCTCATTTGCCGAAAAAATCAATAGGATTTTATAAATATCGTCTTTTTTACCAATACTTTCAGCATTATAAACAATCACTTGCAAATTTATATCATATTAATTGTGCATTTTTTACACGCATTTTGTCAAAATCAGGTTTTAAACTTTATTTTGTTTGTGCATATTTATACATATTGTAATAATTGAAACAGCTCACTTTTCCGGTATGTAAGACATTATTTACAAATTGTAATCACACAAAAAACTGTGCAGCAATTGCTCGTGCCTTAAAATAGTAATAAAAATTCAAATAATATTCTATATTATAACAACAAATATATGTTATAATGAATTTATATATAGTTTTACGGAAAGGAGCCCCCGGTCATGCCGCAAAGCACATTTCACGACAGCAGCGATAAGCGCATAGCGTCACTCAGGCAGCAGAACAAGGAATATAACGAAATGTATCTCAAATGGCGCATAGACCATGAGGACGATTACGGTTTCTATTTTCAGGGCAGCAGCGAGCTTACCTACCGCTCAGGAGAAGGCTTTATCACCAAATACCCCGAAGCTCTCGAACGCTCGGCTCTTAACGGCATACACAGCGTTATTGCAAGAACGCTCATCTTATATACAATGCTGACGATAATCAATCTCCTGCTTTTTTCTGAGCTTCCAATTACCGTCACAAGAAAAGTGTTTTTTACGGGAGGCGGCTTTTTTGTGGGAGATGAAAGCCTTGCCATAATCCTGTCCTATGTTATCAATATTATCCGCAGGGTGCTTCCCATGCTTTACCTGATGAGCAAGATAAAAATGCCGCTGAAGGTAATGTTCCCCATGAAAATTTCCAACAAGCCCTTGTTCTTTGAATGTATCCCCATGGCAATGCTCACTTTCGGAATTTTCACCATTCTTTCGGGAGTAGAGGTCTATCTTGCGGGACTTCTGGGATTTAATGCGGGAAACGCTATCTGGCTGCCCGAAAGCAAGCCTATAATGGCTTCCTCGGCGCTGCTGTACTGCATAATTATCCCCATTATAAGTGAGCTGATACACAGAGGTATATTCCTGCACATTCTCAGACAGTTTGGTGACGGCTACGCCTTACTTCTCACGGCGATCATTTCGGCATTTACCATTGATAATAACAGGGCGCTTCTTTTCACCTTTGTAAATTCTCTGGTTATCGGCTATTTCACCATGCGCTCGGGTTCTATCCTTACCGCCTTTGTGATGAGAATAATTATAAGTTCAAGCTCCTATTGGCTTACATTTATAAAGTATACATGGGAAAATACGGGTAATTACCTCAGTCTTTCCCTTGCAGTTATCCTTATTTATCTTATTACGGGCTGCGTATCGGTTATTATTTTTTTAAGAAAATACAGCAACAATATAAATCTACCTCTTTATGAAATGTATCTTACGGAAAAGGAAAAGCTGATGTGCTTTTTCTCCGACCCGCAGGTGCTTATCTGGCTGTCGCTGTCGGCAGTGGCACTGCTTATTAACATAAGCATATGAGGGAGCATATGGAACGTGCCCTGCTTCTTGCGGAAGCTGCTGCGGCTGAGGGAGAAGTACCCGTAGGGGCTGTTGTTGTGCGCCGCTCCGATGACCGCATTGTGGGAGAGGGCAGGAACCGCCGTGAAGCCGCAAGGGATCCCCTTGCTCATGCGGAGCTTGAAGCTATACGGAATGCAAGCAGATTCTTAGGCGGCTGGAGACTGTCGGGCTGCGATATTTATGTCACGCTTGAGCCGTGTCCCATGTGCATGGGCGGAATAATAAACGCACGCATTGACAGAGTAATATTCGGCGCATATGACAAAAAGGCAGGCTCCTGCGGTTCGGTAGCCGATCTGTCGGCATATCCCTATAATCACCGTCCTGATGTAAAAGGCGGCGTTATGGAGGAAAGGTGCGCCGCACTTCTTAAAAATTTTTTTGCGGGAAAGAGGAATAAAAAATTGAACGAAATAAAGATAGTCAAGGCTGAAACAGACGACCAGCTTATGCGCATTGCCGCACTTGCCGATGAGATATGGCATGAATATTTCCCCTGTATCATCTCTGAGGATCAGATAAATTATATGGTGGAAAAATTCTGCTCATTTAAAGCAATGAAGGATAATATAAAAAATGAGAATTACAGCTATTACTTCGTAAAGAAAAACGGGGCGGATATCGGCTACACCGCCGCTAAACCCGACGGGGACAGGCTTTTCCTTTCAAAGATATATCTTAAAAAGGAGGAGCGGGGCAAAAAATATTCCCGCAGGATAATAGAATTTTATGAAGAAAGATGCCTGAATGAAGGCTTCGTTTCAATGTGGCTCACTGTGAATAAACATAACGACAGCACTATCGCCGCTTATAAGGCTATGGGCTTTGAAATATCGGGAGAGGGCGTTGCCGATATCGGCAGCGGCTATGTTATGGACGACTATTACATGGAAAAAATAATCGGGAGGAATTAAATATGAATGGATATTTTACAGATGAACAGACTCTCAGAGAGATAGTGGAGCTTGTGGGCAAGACTGCGGCGGCTGCCTGCCTGTCCTCATTTTTCAGTGAGGTGGTACTCAAAAGTCTTATAAGCGCACGTCCTACGGAAATAATCATCGAAAAGGGTGTACCCGCAGTTCTTTACACCGCAGACAGCAAAAAAGGTCCTGCCGCTGTCTATGTTTCGTCAAAAAAGTCCGTCACCGACTGGCGACCTGTATTGTTCTTTGCGGCACTGTTTGCGGGGTGTAAATATTTTCTGGATTACAGAGAAAAAAATATCGCTAATGTAAAGTAAGGAGATAATTTCCCAATGGCGTCAAAAAAAGAAAAAAAGAATTACGATAACGAAAGCATAAGTATCCTTAAAGGTGCAGACAGAGTAAGAAAGCGTCCCGCTGTAATTTTCGGCTCGGACGATCTGGAGGGCTGCAAGCACGCAGTATTTGAGATAGTTTCAAACTCCATTGACGAGGCAAGAAGCGGCTACGGCGACAAGATAATAGTTACCCGTTTCCTTGACGGCTCTGTGGAGGTGGAGGATTTCGGCAGAGGGTGTCCTGTGGACTTCAACAACACCGAAAACCGCTATAACTGGGAGCTTGTCTACTGTGAGCTTTATGCGGGCGGCAAGTATGACGACAGCGATTACGAATTTTCACTGGGTCTTAACGGTCTGGGCGCCTGTGCCACTCAGTATGCATCTGAGTATATGGACGTGGAGGTCTACCGTGACGGATTCAGATACTCCCTGCACTTTGAAAAGGGAGAAAACATCGGCGGTCTTGCAAAAGAACCCTATAAAGGCAAAAGAACAGGTACAAAACAGCGCTGGAAGCCCGATAAGGAAGTATTTACCGAAATATTTATCCCCGTAGAGCATTTTGAGTCGGTGCTTAAAAAACAGGCTGTGGTTAATCCCAAGGTCACATTTATTTTTAAATGTGAAACACCCGAGGGGGAGTTTGAGGAGAAAAGCTATTATTATGAAAACGGCATATCCGACTATCTGACTGAAATTATCGGCGATGACTGTATCTCTCAGCCCCAGTTCTGCTCCTGTGAAAGAAAGGGCAGGGACAGCGACGACCGTCCCGAATACAAGATGAAAATTTCCTGTGCCTTTGCGTTTTCAAAAAATGTGAGCCTACAGGAATATTTTCACAATTCCAGCTTTTTAGAGCATGACGGCGCACCTCAGAAGGCAGTGCGTCAGGCTTTCCGCTCCTCGTTGGATTCATATATAAAACAAAATGGCAAGTATCAGAAAAATGAAAAAAAGATAAACGATGATGACATTTCCGACAGTCTTGTCCTTATCTCCTCTACATTTTCCTCCATTACATCATACGAAAACCAGACAAAAAAGGCTATTACAAATAAGGCGATCTATGAAAATATGGTGGAATTTTTAAAGCATCAGCTGGAGGTATACTTTATCGAAAAGCCCGATGATGCCTCAAAGATAGCCGATCAGGTGCTTATCAACAAGAGGAGCAGGGAATCTGCGGAAAGAATAAGACAGAATACTAAAAATAATCTCACAAAGCAGATTGACCTTGCCAATATGGTGGAAAAATTCGTAGACTGCCGAACCCGTGACAAGTCCCGCAGAGAGGTCTATATTGTGGAGGGAGATTCCGCCCTCGGCTCATGCAAAACGGCAAGAAATGCGGAATTTCAGGCAATTATCCCCATAAGAGGAAAGATCCTCAACTGTCTGAAGGCGGATTATGACAAAATTTTCAAAAGCGATATAATTACCGATCTTATCAAGGTTCTGGGCTGCGGCGTTGAGGTAAAGTCCAAAGCAAACAAGGAGCTTGCAACATTTTCAATGGATAATTTCCGCTGGAACAAGGTCATTATCTGTACCGATGCCGATTATGACGGCTTTCAGATAAGGACGCTTGTTCTTACCATGATATACAGGCTCACACCCACTCTTATAGAGGAGGGCTGCGTTTATATCGCCGAGTCTCCCCTGTTTGAGATAACAACCAAAAAAATGACCTATTTTGCCTATGACGAAAAGGAGAAAAATGATATCCTTAAAAGGATCGGAGACGAAAAATATAAGCTGGAACGCTCAAAAGGTCTTGGCGAAAACGATCCCGAAATGATGTCCCTCACTACCATGAACCCCGAAACACGCAGGCTTATAAAGGTAATGCCCACCGATGCGGATGCAACCTCTAAAATGTTCGATCTGCTGCTGGGCAACGATCTTCAGGGACGCAAGGACTATATCGCAGAAAACGGCGCCGCTTATCTTGAAATGGCTGATATAAGTTAAATGCAGAACCGCTGCTTATCCCGTCCCGATAAAAAACATGACAGCCTTGTTTGCAGCTGTATGAAGCATTTTCTGTGAGTGCAGATTTACGTCAGCATGAGAAGATACGACAATATACCATATTTAATGAAAGGATCAAACAGCAATGGATCTTAATGAACTCAGAAGCAGGATCAATTCTATAGACGATCAGATGCTCTCCCTCTTTCTGCAAAGAATGGAGCTTTGCAAAAATGTAGCCGCATACAAAAAGAAAAACGATCTGCCAATTATTCAGGGAGGAAGAGAGCAGGAAATAATCGACAGGGTAAGAGCAAATTCCCCCGAAGATCTGGCTGACGCTTCCGCTCTTTTCTTTACTGAAATAATGGATATAAGCAAATGTCTGCAATCAGAGCTGCTTACCAAAGACAAGCTGTATGAGCGTCCCAAAACCTTTGAACCCGAAAAGGCAGAGGTCATAGCCTGTCAGGGGTCTACAGGTGCATACTCCGAGTCCGCCTGCATCAAGCTGTTCGGTGAAAATAAACCCATTCGCTTTATGACGGGATTCAAGGACGTTGTGGGACTGGTAGAAAGCGGCAGAGCGGATTTCGGACTGCTGCCTCTGGAAAATTCCACTGTAGGCTCAATAGAGGAAACCTATAACCTTATGGCAAGCCATGACTTTTTCATAAACAGCATTGTCCGTGTGGAGATAACCCACTGCTTTGCCGTTAAACAGAATGCCGATCCCGACAAGGTGACAAAAGTGTACTCCAAAAAGGAGGCTCTTGCTCAGTGCAGCAATTACATACGTGCAAGGGGTCTTGAAGCAATGGAATACTACAATACCGCTCTTGCCGCTGAAATGGTAAAAAACAGCACCGATGATACTATAGGCTGTATCTGCTCAATCCGCTGCGCAGAGATGAACGGTCTTAAAATAGTAGAACCTCGTGCTGCCGATGCATATCCCAACTTTACAAGATTTATCTGTTTTTCAAAGCATTTTTCCGTGCCGGCGGACGCAAACACCGTTTCGGTGGCTATATCCGTACCCCATACCCCCGGTGGTCTTTACAGGATACTTACAAAATTTGCGGTAAACGGGCTTAACCTTAAAAAGATAGTCAACAAGCCCGTGGCAGGAAAAGATTTTGAAGCGATCATCTTCCTTGATTTTGACGGAGCATATACAAATCAGAAGGTAGCCGCATTTCTCGATGACCTGAAAACAGGTATGAGCTACTTTAAATTTTTGGGAAATTTCAGCGAAATGGTATAAGCTATGGCAGCCCTTTATCTCTCCGATCTGGACGGCACTCTACTTAACGATGAGCAGATAGTTTCCCCCTTTACTGCAACCACTATCAATGAGCTTTGCAGAAAGGGTATGCTCTTTTCCTATGCAACCGCCCGTTCTTATATCACAGCCGCAAAGGTAACAAAGGGTATCAGTGCCTTACTGCCCGCAATTGTCTACAACGGTGCATTTATCGCAGAAAACGGCACAGGCAGGATACTTGCTTCAAATTTTTTTGAAATCGGGGAATCGGAAAAAGTACTCTCCCTGCTTCTGTCAAATAAGGTGTATCCTATTGTTTACGCCTTTAAAAAGGGGCGTGAATGCTTTTCCTACGATCCCACACTCGTCACAAGCGGCATGGCTGCATTTCTTGGTACACGAAAAGGCGATATACGCAGCAACCCCGTTCCCCTTTCCGCTCTGGGACAGGGAGATGTGTTCTATTTCACCTGCATTGATGAGGAGGAAAAGCTCTCTCCTCTTTATGAAAAGCTGCGCAGTGATTTTGTATGCGTTTATTCCAAAGACATCTACACAAAAGCCCAATGGCTGGAGATAATGCCGAAAGGCGCAACAAAAGCGCAGGCGGCATTAACGCTCAAAAAAATGCTGGGCTGTGAACGGCTCATCGTTTTCGGTGACGGTGTAAATGACCTTCCTCTATTTGAGATCGCCGATGAAAGCTATGCCGTATCCAATGCAGATAATGCCCTTAAAGCCGCCGCCACTGCCGTTATCGGCTCAAATAATGAGGACGGAACAGCACATCAGCTGTTAAAAATATACAAATAGGAGCGGTTTTTATCAAAAATCCGGAGAATTAAAACAGCACCGAAGAAAGCCGTCAGACATTCTTTGTGCGATGTTGCCTTAACTTATATTATCCTTAAAAAAGCAAGGATCAGGAAAATTCCCCCGCTCCTTGCTCTTTTGCTTTTCACCGTGAAAATGTATATTCTCTCTGCCTTCCTTTTACAAACCGCAGAGCATATTTACACAAGCTCCATACTCAGAATAAATTTATCATCAACCATAAGAGGATCTGTCTCCCCTACAAGTGTTTCAGGGGCAAAGGAGATCTTTACCCAATCCCCCTCGTACAATTCATCTTCGCTGTTCAAAAACATCTGTGTACCCACATAATAAT
This sequence comes from uncultured Clostridia bacterium, assembly GCA_947625735.1. Taxonomy (GTDB): domain Bacteria; phylum Bacillota; class Clostridia; order Oscillospirales; family Ruminococcaceae; genus Huintestinicola. The sequence goes on along the minus strand of CANQPL010000039.1, from coordinate 11,844 downwards.
TCCACATATTCATAACTTCCGCTATATAGATGCCCTTACCGTCGGGAGTATCGCCCACACGGCTCACTATACGGGCAAGAGTATCATTCTCTCCGAGAGTAATACCCATTTTCTCTGTCGTGATAATACCTGAAATACCGCCATTTATACAAACATGATCATTTTCCGTGAATCTGAGCTCTCCGCCTATAAGCACATTTACATAGTCCCCCGCTGCACAGTCCGTTTCCTCTGAAAGCTGTGCTGTGTCTACGGTAACATATGTACCGAATATCCCGGAGATCTCATCTGAGGTGACTGCAAGAGTAATTCCCGTTTCATCAACGGCAGCAACTCTTGCGGGAAATTCCGTTACCGTAAGCGCCCTTGCCGCCTTAGCCATATCAGCTATATCCATAACGGTAGTTTCCCATGCATTTCCCTCAAAGGCATCTGCCCCTTTATCAAATTCTACGGTTGTACCTGTTACAGTCCCATTGCCTGTGGTTATTATCTCTGCGTCCTCCTCAAATCCCTTGACAAGCGTATCACGGGTGGTAAGTGCTGCTTCCTCCTCCGCCGCAGGACAGCTTACAGTTTCTGCACCTTCATTATCCTCATCACCGCAGCCCGACAGCACTAAGCCTAAAATTGCCGTAAGAAGTATAACTCCCTTTTTCAATTCTGCCGCTCCTTTCTATTTTCTGTCAATTATAAGTATGTACACTACGCCCAGTCCGACTGCCGCCGCAAGTATGGAAACAATGACCTTTATCGGAGCGGCTACAGCAGCCTTTTCCGACTCAGGCTCTATGACAGTTTCCGTTTCCGATTCCTCAGACCCGGTTATCTGTGTTTGAACTGCTGCGGGGATCTCCTCCTCGGAAACGGAAGTATCCTCCTGCCGTGGAATTTCCGCAGTGTGCATCTCAGTGACACTTTCAGCAGTCTGTGTATCAGTCATATACTCGGTTTCCGATTCAGACGGGGACGTATCGGCGGTCTGCACAAACTCATGTTCGGTTTCAGTCACAGTCGCTGTTGTTTCCGACTCGGACATGACCGTTTCCGTATGCTCGGGAATATCTTCGGATACCTCTTCTTCTGTCTGTGTTACCCATACATTTTCTTCCGTGTTCTCATTTGTTTCAATGTCCTCGTCCCAGTCAAGCTCCAGCATATATACGCCGTAAGGCTCAGCCTCAAAGGAGATAAGACCGTCCTCGGAAATTTCAAAGGCGTCCTCCTCTACGGGAACTATCTGTGCAGTGGAGCTGTCAATGCAAAATGCCCGTGTTACATTGTAGATATGCCCTTCCGCATGGATATCAAGGGTAAACTTTTTCTTGTTGACGGTATTTTTATTTATAAGAACGGTTTTTAGCTTTCCCACATATGCACTGTCGGCAGATGCGTATACGCTGCTCATGCTGTCTGAGCCGTTATCGGAATCCAGCAAAATATCTCCGAATCCCGCACCCTTTCCGTCATAATTTGTATAAAGTGAGACAGCCGCCTTCTGAAAATCACAATTTTCCGAAACGGGAGAAAGGCAAGCAAGATATACTCCCTCTCTTGCAAAAATACCCAGCGCATCTGCCTCCGCAGCAGCTCCGCTTATATGCCCCCCTCCCCCGAAATCATACTCGGAAAAGGAAAGCCGTGTATCGGGATAATTTATGCTCACCGACGCTTTAAGAGTGGGTATGACGGGAGTATACTGCTTATTCATCAGCACTGTAACGCTGTTTTCGGTGTAGTCGGGATCCCAGAGGGTATTTACAGCCTGCATTCTATAGGCATTTGAATACTCGTCTGTTCCCGTAAGGATCGACACTCCCAGAGGGGTCATTGCCTCGGTATAATAATGTACGTCCAAAACGTCAAGAAGCCTTTCGCCTCTTTGTTCACTGCGCTGTCTCATCTGATCGAGGTAGCAGTCCATAAACCATGAATAATCATACCCCTCCGCCGAAAGCTCGTTCCATGCATCGGGATCGTCAAGATTGATACACGCCTGTAAACTGCCTAAAGACGGTCCAAAAACAAGCGCCTGCCCGTCTATGGACTTTACTGCGGAAGAAAGTGCCTCGGATATGTCAATAAGCTCCATGGGAGAGAGCTTTTCAGGTCTGATAACCGAAAAACGCTCCGCCCATTTATCAGGCTCACTGTCCAGAAAATAGCCGTTTATACCTCCGTCCCCTGCTGTGCCGTACCTGTTTACAAGATAGCTCACATATTCATCAATATATACCGTATCATCGGAAATATCGGGCTGAGTAAGATATGCGCCCTCCTTGTCAAAGCTGATCCTGCACCAACGTGTATTGCGTGAAAGCTCATCATCTGATACAATACCCATAGAGTCCCTTGCCACATATCCCATCATTGGCAGAGTTACAAGTCTCATGGGTATGTCATAGCGCTTTGCCTTTGCGTCCAGCGAATAAACGGCAAGTGCGGGTATGCTCCAGTTTGCGGGAGAATATTGCTCCACCAGTGAAAAATCATTTGAATTTGAGCCTGCCGCTCCCGAATTGGAATAATTTGTCTCCCAGTTATAGGTACTGAAAGCCGTCCCCTTCTGCTTTATTACAGTCGGAGAGGATCCGCTCAGATCATATATATCATTCACACCATATATGTACGGACTGATAAGTGTACCTCCGTCACTGAATGGTATGGTAACGAGAGTATCGCCCGTTTCGGGGATAAGCTCGGTATGCGGATCATCGGCATACGAGGGATAGGGCATTGCCGCCGTCACGGCTATGCAGACTGCGGCAACGGCTGCCGTTTTTTTTACAGCTTTCATTTCAGACTCCTTACTTGGGAAAAGACTTGTTCCATATATAAATTATAAACTATTCTGCTATGGATTTCAAGTGTAATTTCAGCCATAATAAACAACATTTATTTACAAATAAATTTCAGCTTGTAAATATTAACTGCTCCCCGTGTTTTTACGGTAAGCGATCTTATATCCGTTTGCTCCGCAAGCGGAATAGTATACTCTTTAAATGCATCGGGGGATACCGTGGGCGCAAGCTCTGCTCTGCCGATAACCGTACCGCCGCTCAACAGCTCCGCTCCCGCAGGAGCTAAAGGTGCCGCAGCCCATATCTTAACGGCAGTGCAGCCGTGAATATCACAGGGCGCACATACAGCGCTTCCTCCCCAGTCCCCGAATTTCAGATACCTGTCGTTTTCACCGAATGAAAAATCAAGCTCGGCATTTTGTACATTGGAAAAGCGTTTTGCAAATATCGGCTCATCAGCTTTAAAGCATTCATGTCTGTCTGCGGGAATATCAAGGGGAACAGTAAGCCTTATGTCCTTTGAAGATGCACCCGCCATAATACGATAAGTACCGCCGCAAACCTTCATATCGTCCGAAACGGGATCATACTCGCAGAGCCGCTCCCTCGGAATAAGAAGTGACAGCTTTTTTGTTTCTCCCGCTCTGATATGGACTCTTTCAAAGCCGCACAGACGAAGAACGATATCCCCTCTGCTGCGGCTGAAATAGATCTGTACCACCTCATCGCCGTCTTTTTCGGAAGCGTTTTTCACATTCAGGGAAACGCAGAGTCCCTTGTCGGACCACAATGCAAAAATGCCCCCATATTCAAAGCGGGAATAGGAAAGCCCGTGACCGAAGCAGTAGAGAGGCTCTCCCTCGAAGTACATATATGTAGTCTTTGCTCTGATAATATTGTACTCCGTAATAGGCGGGATATCCCCGTCATCGGCATACCAGGTGATCGGACACCTTGCGGCGGGATTATTTTCACCGAAAACAGTCTTATATACAGCATTTCCCAGCTCTGCCCCGCAGTGTGTGGAGTAAAGCACAGCCCCGGAATGTGCGGATTCCTCGCCTATGGCATAAGGGTAGCTTGCTATTACCGCAAGAATCAGCTTTTCCGCAGGTATGCACATAACCATTTCGTGCTGATGAGCGGGCAGCATCAATGTGTGACGGTCATAGCACTCCCTTGCAACCTGCATGGGGTGATTTCCCACACAGCAGATCACCTTGTCAGCCTTTTCGGAAAGCTCCTTTAATCTGTCAGTACCCCTCGAAATTATTTCAACGGCAAAAAGCCTGTCCTCTGATACACGGCACTGTTCCCTGACACAGAGCCTGCCGCTGCCGTCCTCAAAGACAGCCTCGTCATGCCATGAGTCAAAGGAGTAATATTTTCCTCTTTTTTGGGGCTTAAACCATTCACGGATAAACCATGAATAAGGAGTATCCGACTCTGCCCTGTAGCTGCCCTTTTCGGTAACATATCTGCCGTTATACAGCGACTTGAAATTCCAGACGCTCTCGTCCCAGCAGTGAAGCTCGAACATCTCCCGCTCCCCCGGGGTGTCTGCGGCAAATAATACCTCTCCGCTGTCGGAAACGCTCATATACTTGCCTGTTTTTACAGAACGCAGAGCTATGATATCCCAACCGTTATCGAAAAGCACGTTTTCCGCTCCCAACTCTTTTTCAAAGGCAGCTCTGATGCTCACAGCGTAGGAGGCAGTCCCCGTATACCAGTCCTTGTAATTTTCATCTCCGATAGGTCCTGCAATAAGAACGCTCCCCGTTTTTTCTCTGTCAAGAGGAAGTGTACCGTTATTTTTCAAAAGACAGATCTGCTCCAGAGATGCCCTGAGATTCACGCTGCGGCAATATTCGCTGTCGGGAGTGATATTTCCGTGTGTATACTTATGCTCACCGTCAAACTCGCCCAGACGGAATCTCCCAAGCAGTGAGCTTCTTACGGCTCTGTCAATATCCTCCTCTGTTATAAGTCCTCTGCTCAGTGCTTCATGGGCTGCGGCTGCTACAAGCTCCTCGTTATCGGTCATTACGTCCATGCCGTTTTTAAGGCAGACAGCAAGCGATTCCCCGTGAGAACGCACAACTCCGTGTGATAACAGATTCTGCGTAAATGCTCCGCCGTCTGTCACCGCAAAATCCATGCCCCATTTATCCTTAAGTATCCTTTGGATATCAGGATTCATATCTCCCGGAATACCGCCGATCTTATTGTATGCCGCCATAGACGAATGTGCGCCGCCCTCAGAAAGTGCAGGCATAAAGGCACGGTAATAATATTCATGAAGCAGCTTTTCGGTAACATCTGCGTTGCCGTCTCCCCTGCCCTCCTCGTTGTTATTGGCGCAGAAATGCTTCAGGGTAGGAATAGTTCGCAGAAGCACGCCCTCCTCCTCTGTGGTGCAGTCATAAATACTCCTGCCTTTCGGTTCATCACTCCTTGATGAGCCCGCAAGTCCGATAGTATATTCTCTTGTCATCTCCCCTGCAAGACAGGTATCCTCGCCGTAGCCCTCCTCGGTTCTTCCCCAGAGAGGATTACGCTCCATATCCACGGTAGGACCCCAGAGCATCAGCTTTCCTGTAGGCTCCTGTCTGTAGTAGTATCTTGTTTCCTCTCCCGCTATTTCGCCTATCTTTCGCATAAGCTCTTTGTCAAATGTGGACGCCATACCCACAGGCTGCGGAAATACGGTGGAAACAAGACCCTCCTCCCGTGAAACAAATCCTCTTGCCGCCTCACAGCCCACGTGCCATTCGCCGACACCAAGCCTTTCTGCGGCTCTCTGATGAGTGGAAAGCATATATATTTTTTCTTCGGTGGTAAGTCTTTCAAGAAGATCGTTTATCCTTTCCCTCAGAGTAAGCGTTTTATCCCTGAATTTCGGTTCGTTCATACATTTCATCTCCCATATTAAAATATTATCAGCGGTGGATAATTTTTACTGTTCGTAAGAAGTCATAATACAAAAAATTTTGCATAAAAATACAGCACTGCAAGGAAAATAATATTCATTACCGTAAATACCGTCATATACAAAAGTCTGTGCGGCTCCTCTGTCTTACAGTAATTCTTATAGGAAATAAGGCTTGCAAGAGAGGCGATGATCGTTCCCAGACCGCCTATGTCCGTGCCAAGCACCAATGCCCTGTAATTATCCGTAAAAGCCGATAACATCATAGCTGCAGGTACATTCGAGATAACCTGACTTGCAATAAGGGCACTCTCAAACTCGCGTCCTTCTATATATCCTCCCGCAAATTCCGTGACGGTGGGAATATTCTGTATATTCCCCACAAAAATAAAGAAGAAAGCAAAGGTTGCAAGAAGTCCGTAATCCACTCTGCCGAAAAGCTGAGGCTGCATTATAGCCGCCACAACACATACCGATGCAAAGGCGGTAATTGTATCCACTACATCAAATACGGATAAAATACACAGAATGAACAGTGCGCCGTAAAGAAAGAGATATTTGGGATTTAAAAGCCTCGGAGCCTCCTCACCTGCCATGCTGTGATCAACAGGGACTTTTTTTATAAACTGACAGGCAATTATCAGCATGATAAAGCTCACCGCCGTGATCCTGAGCGTTATCCCGAAAAACTCCTCGGGCGGAATGGCATATCGTGAAAAAAGATACAGATTCTGAGGATTTCCCGTGGGAGCAAGCGCACTTCCCATGTTGGCGGCTATTGTCTCCAGAACTATAACATAAACAGGTGACAAGCCCATCTGCTCCCAGAGCATGAGAGTAAAGGGTACAAATGCAATAAGCGCCACGTCATTTGTTATAAGCATTGAAGAAAAAAACACGGTCATAACCAGCGCAAGACCCAGTCCTCTTGAGCTTTTCGCCCTGCTTATCACCGCATGGGTAAGACAAGCAAAGGCATTATTCTCCCTGAAAGCAGCTACCACCATCATAAGGCTGAAAAGCACCGCTATAATATCCGTGTCGATATAATCCACATAGTTGGTCACAGGGACAAAAAAGCAGGATATGAGTGCCGCCAGCGCCGCAATAAATGCCACTGCTTCCTTTTTAATAAGATCCTTGAACGAAAACATAAGATCTCTCCTTCAAAGCTCAGCCCCATATCATATTCATGATAAGTCCGCTGATTGCTCCCACTGCATATAGATAAACCAAAAAAATAATATTTTCCCTGACGTTTTTATTTACCCTGAACAGCACCGCAAGACCCACGCCCGCTCCCGAGCAAAGTCCTCCTACCGCCGTACCGAAGGAAATACTGCCGCCTGCGTAAAGCTGAGTTATGACCACCGAGGAGGCACAATTGGGGATAAGTCCCGCAAGCGCTGCCGCAAAGGGAGCAAATATCCCCATGCCGTCAAGAAATGCCGATACTCTGTCCTCTCCCGCAAAGCCTATCACAAGACCCATAAACAGGTTTACAAGCAGGATAAAGAAAAATATCTCCCCCGTATGCCTGAGAGCCGAATACCATATGCCGTGATCGCCGCAGCCGCAGTCTGTACACATCTCGTCAAAATGCTCCTTGTCGCTGTGACCTGCCGCAGCCTTCATCAGAAAACCGAAAATCGCTCCCCCGATGACCGCTATTACCATTTTTGCCGCAAGAAGCCTCCATACAGTGCCTATAAGCTCAGGCTGCGCAAGAAGCACAGGAACAGCCTCGTCTGATGTGGAGATAAACACTGCCATAAGCGTACCCGCTCCCACGATACCTCCCGCATAGAGGTTAGCGGCAGCAGCCGAAAATCCGCACTGAGGTACACAGCCCAGTGCCGCTCCCACAGCCGCTCCTCCTATATCCGAACGTCCCGCCTTTTCAAGAGCCGCAGCGAGCTTGTCCCCCGCCTTATGCTCAATAAATTCTATCAGAAAAAAAGCTGCATACAAAAACGGCAGGAGCTTTAGCGAATCAAGCAACGCATCTGTAATTATTTCTGTTATATCCATAAACTGCTCCAATCATTTTATCACAATATTTCACTATATATTACACCATATTTTTGGAATTTTGTCAAGGGCTTTGAGAAAATTCTCTTATAACTTGTTTGCAAGAAAAGGGTCATTAAGGAAATAATTTCCAAAAAGTCACGTACGGATTTATTTTTCACGACACTTGACAATTCTATGGGCTTGTGCTACAATAATATAAGCAGAAAAATTTCCGAAAGGACCCTTTTGAATGAAAAACAAAGAAAAAAAACAGCCCTTTTTTACCCCCAAAAGAAAGGGCATAGCAGCCCTTATCTGCCTTGTGGCGGTAGTGCTGTGGCTGATACTATGGCAAATTTTTCCAATGCCCTTTTATTCGCTGTTTTTTGCTTCAATGGCGGGCAGCAATCTTTTATTGTGTCTGCTTGCGGCTGTTATCAGCTTTCCTGCGGATTTTATCGTTTCAAAGGCATTAAAGACAGATATTCCTGCCATTGTCTATCTCATCATAAACATCATATGCATGACAGGCACTATCTATCTGTATTCCATATTCAGGTATACTAATGTTGTATTGGTAATACTGGGAGCCGCAGTGCATATTATTGCTGCGGTCATACTTTTTGTTATTTCAATGAGAAAAGAGAATAAACGGTCGGCAGCAAATATGCTCAGGGCTGTAGGTGCTGCAATATGCACCACTGCTGTAACGGATAGTCTTTATCTGCTGATGTTTACGGCTCTGTTAAATATTTTCAGAGAATAATTGCACCTGTGTTAAGAAAGTGAGATGTATATTAAAATGGTCGGACTTGTACTGGAGGGAGGCACCTTCAGAGCAACCTTTTCCGCAGGGTTTATGGACGGACTTATTGAGCTGGGGATAGAATTTCCCTATGTGGCAGGAGTATCTGCGGGTATTTCGAATGCTGCGTCCTATGTGTCAAAGCAGTTCGGAAGAAATATAGAGATATTCAGACAATTCCGCAACGACAAGCGTTATGTGGGCATTGGCAACTACAAACGCTGCAAAAGCCTTTTCGGACTGGATTTTGTCTATGATGAAATACCCAACTCCCTTATCCCCTTTGACTATAACGCCTTTCACAGCTCCTCCTCTCGGTTCGTAGTGGGCGTCACAAATGCCGTATCGGGTAAATTTGAGGCAAAGGACGGCAAAACAGATACCGAAAAATGGCAGTTTCTCCGTGCTTCCTGTGCTATTCCCGGGTATTTTCCTCCCATTGAGATAGACGGCGGATATTATTATGACGGCGGTCTTGCACAGCCTGTATGCGTTAGACAGGCAATAAAGGACGGCTGCAATAAAAATGTTATCATACTTACTCAGCCTGCGGGGTTTGTAAAGAAATGCGGCAAAGGAAATATTTTCATGAGTCAGGTGATAAAAAGGACTTTCCCTCCAATGGAAATGGCTCTGCTTGCCCGTCACCGCGTATACAATTCTCAGATGAAATTTCTTTCAGAGCTTGAAAAGCACGGAAAGGCTTTGATTTTCCGTCCGACAGAAAAGCTGGACAGCTTTCAGAGCGATGTAAAGGAGCTTGAACGCTACTGGAAAATGGGCTATGATATGTGTATCGAAAATAAAGAAAAGCTGTTTGAATTTATTAAGGAGTAACAGTAGTCGGTTGATAAAACTCCAAAGGAAACGGCTCTGCTTGCCCGTCACCGCATATACAATTCACAGATGAAATTTCTTTCTGAGCTTGAAAAGCACGGAAAGGCACTGATTTTCCGTCCGACAGAAAAGCCGGACAGCTTTCAGAGCGATGTAACGGAGCTTGAACGCTGCCGGAAAACGGGCTGCGATATGTGTATCGGCAATAAAGAAAAGCTGTTTGAATTTATTAAGGAGTAACAGTGAATATCCTGACAGACTTATGTGCATAATTGATATGTATACACATTCCGATCTGTTCAAAGGAGAAACTGTCATGAAACAAAATAACGGTAATTTAAACGAGCTTCTGGAAAAAAGCAGCACGGCAAAGAGCTTTTTCGGCGCACTCCCCGATTATGTTCAGGGCGGCATAATGCTCAGATCATCGGAGATAAAAAATGAAGATGATCTTCACAAATGCGCCGATGTCATCAAAAAGGAATTTGAGTGACCTTATCTTTACCGGATCCCGCATTTTCAGCCGCCGCAGGCATTTAGTCTGCGGCGGCTGCATTTTTTTCATTGAAAACAAGCGGGAGTGCCTGAAACACTCCCGCAGGGTAGCTTTATTTATAAGTCAGTACCGTAAAGAGCAGATCATTCCACTGCCTCAAGTGAAGCGTTAAACTCTTCGATCATAACATCGGCAGCCTCGGAAAGAGACTCTCTTACACTCGGCCAGTCATGACCGTAGAATGCGGCTCTGATACCCGTTTCACCGCTGTCAAGAATATTGTAAAGATCGGTAGGACAGCCCGTATGGATAGAGTACATGGGATGCTCAGCAGTCATATCAAAGAGCTTGTGACGCATCTCAATCATTTCATCGGACCAGCCGAAATCATCTCTGCGCTTCTGATCGGCGATCTCCAGTGCGCCCTCGTCCAGATTTGCGGCGATGGTACACTCCATAAATCTTGCCACGCCCTCGGGGTTCTGTGCGCCCTTGCAAAGCATGAATGCCTCCATGCCTGCGGGGAGATAATATGCATCTGCATCGTCCATTTTGGGGATAGGCACAAACATTACATTTTCACGACTGCCAAAGGTGGTAGTCCATATGTCGGGAGCGCTCTCTATAGTATAGAGTCCTCCGATGTAGAAAAGCTCCTTGCCCTCGCCGATAAACTCGGGGTGTTCAGACCAGCCGAAAAGCTCCTTATCAAGCACAAGTCCGCTCTGATTAAGACCGTACATAAAGTTCATAGCCTTTTCTATCCTCTCATCAAAGAGGTTTGAAACGAGCTTGCCGTTTTCCAGTGCAACAGGCGCAGCACCGCAGCTGAGCATCAAAGGCTTCTCATTGAACCAGCCGTCAAGACCGTACTGCTCCGCATCGGGATCCACAAAATCTGTAAGCATGGTCTTGAATTTTTCCCATGTCCATTCGCCGCTTTCAAGCAACGCTGCGGGATCCTCAAAGCCCAGCGCATCAATTGTAGAACGGTTGTAGATAACCACCTCACCGGGAGATGCCATTGTCGCCATAAGATAATGACTGTCACCCAGCTTGAACTGATCGTTAAGTGCCTTTACGCTGCCCCAGAGCTCGCCGTCAAAGTCCACATACTGATCATAAGGGTCAAACTGACCGTTCGGCACGCCTTTGGGGAAGGAGTCAAGGTCGCCGCCTGCTATGAAATCTATACCCGTTCCTCCCAGAAGATTTGTGGAAAGATCGGTGAAGCGGCTGTTCCACGTAGTTGGTATGTATTCGATAGTGCCACCGTACTTGCTCTCAAAAAGCTCCAGAGAAAGGGACTTGGTATTGCCCGAGGTAGTAGCATGGAACGGATCATAAAAGGAAAACCACTTTATGTTTTTATTTTCAAGCTCAACATCTAAAAGCAGATCCTCTACGCTCTGCATTGTCTCCTGCTCCTCAGAAGCGAGAGTTTCTGTATTGATCTCAACGGTAACGCCTGTAGTGGTAGCGGCAGTTGTCTCTTCGGGAGCTGAACTGCTGCCTCCGCAGCCTGCAAATCCTGCCGTAAGCATAAATGCGGTAAGCCCCGCCGCCGTTCTTTTAATTTTATTCATCAGAAAACGTCCTTTCATCAGGAAATAAAGATACTACTTTATACTATTATAACATAATATCAATTTTTTGTCAACGTTTACATTGTATATTTTAACAAGGATTTTATTGTTTAATCTGCATAAAAGTTTTTTCTTAACAAAATTAATTATTAACACAGCCAACGCAAATGCACGATACATCAGAAGGACTGCTGTATCATTCCCGATTAAAAGCTATGATGTGATCGGGAAAACAGTTTACCCGATACTCTCTAATGACTGTTTCTTAAGCAGCACAGTGCTTACGGATATTACCCCTTGCATGAATTTATTTTTAGAAAAGCTTTCGGATTCCTTTCCGAGAGATAAAATAATATTAGCTTGTGATGGTGCTG
>CANQPL010000038.1 GCA_947625735.1 uncultured Clostridia bacterium | reverse complement strand
GCAAGCACGGTTCGGGGAGGGGCTTTCGGAAAAGGGACAACCTTTGTTGTTACCTCGCCGACTGCCTACTCTACACGCACGAAGCAAGACTTCTCGGGCTTGACAGCAGATGTATTTTTCAGAATGCCGATCCTGCTCCCGACAGCAAGGTTATGAAGCTGCTTGATAATCTTGAAAAAAATTACCATGAAACTGCTGATAAAAAAGGTGTTCAGATAGTTTTCTGCGATGTTGCAATAAATGAGGACTCGGAGCATTTTTCGGTGTATGAGGCTATTAAGACTGATTTGATAAAACGAGGTATTCCGAGAGAAGAAATATGCTTTGCGGGAGATGCGAAAACCGATAAGGCAAGAGCGGAAATGTTTGAACAGCTCCGTAAAGGGGAAAAAAGATTTATCCTTGCAAGTACACAAAAATTGGGAACGGGCGCAAATGTGCAGGACAGGATATGTGCTATCCATCATCTTGACATTCCGTGGAAACCTGCGGATTTAGAGCAGCAAAATGGTCGCGGGATACGTCAGGGAAACAGTTTTGGCGAGGTAGGTATATATCATTATCTTACCGAGGAAACCTTTGACGCATATTTGATGGGAATAATTACCAATAAAGCAAAATTTATCAATCAGATAATGACATCAAAAGACCCTGTTCGTGTTGCAGAAGATGTGGACGAGGTAGTGCTTACATATTCCCAGATGCAGGCGATAGCAAGCGGAAATCCATTGATCCAAGAGAAAATTCAGCTTGACAATGATATTGCAGTACTAAAAACACTGGAGGCGGAGCATAAAAAATCCATGTTCCGTATGCAGGAGCTGGCGGAGAGAAAGCTGCCGTCCATGATAGAAAGCTATGCCGATCTGCTGCAAAAGGCAAGCAGTGACCTGAAATCCTATCAGGAACAGCACCCCGACAATGCAGAATTTCAGATCGAGTTGGACGGTGTGAAGTTTGATGAGAGGGCAAAGGCAGGGGATAAGATAGAAAAGGCGATCGTCAAATGCTCTACAACAGGGGAATCCGTTAAGCTGGGAAAATACTTTGGTTTTGACCTGTCGATCGAAAAAAATCCGGCAAACAGTAATTTGTTTTCGGTGGGAACACCATGTGTGGCGGTTTTGCAGGGGCAGTTAAAATATACTTCCGAGGTGTCGCTGGGGAATAACGTGGGAAATGTGCGCAGGATAGAAAACATTGCTGCAATGCAGATAAACCAGAAAATAAAGAATTTTTCCGCTGACCTTGATAAAGCAAAAGGCGATCTGGAGGAGGCGAGAAAGAACGCTGCCAAGCCCTTTGAGCATTCGGAGGAATTGAAGGGAAAGCTGGCACGGCTTGAGGTCGTTAATCGTGAGCTTTCTGTAACTACAGATGATGATGAGCCTATGATCGTTCCTACCGAGGACGAGCCTGCCCGATCAGCAGAAGTTATTGTTTCAATGCCCGCTATGGCACAGGCTGAAAGAATGAACATAAAACCTCCTGTGAATCCGGAATGGAACAATCCGTTCAGAAAGCACATTAAGTCAAGATAGGAGGCTGACGAACAAAAAAATATGGGAGGTCTGAATATGGAAAAAACAACACTTTACAGAGAATTTCAGAAATCATGCTCCGATCCGGTTTATGACTTATTTGACCGTTCTCTGCTTATTAAGGCAAAATATGACGAGGACCTTACAGAGCACATGAAATCGAAAAAGAATTTCAGGATACAGGAAACGGAGGTATGAGAATGGCATACAGAAAGGAATTTACTGCCGAGGAACGTGCGGCGTACAACGAAAAAAAGCAGGCTGAAATGGAAAGCATGATAAAGCGCATTGACGAGGGTGTAAAGGCGGTTTTTGAATCAAAGCAGTATAAGGAATATCTGAAATTTGCTTCAAAATTCACCAATTATTCCGCAAACAATACTATTCTTATCAGTCTGCAAAAGCCCGATGCTACTTTAGTTGCCGCTTACGGCAAATGGAAACAGCTCGGCAGGCAGGTAGAAAAGGGCGAACAGGGAATATCAATTCTTGCTCCGGTTCCATACAATACCAATCAGGTGATAGTGTCCGAACGTCCTGCAAAGGACGAGTTCGGTAATCAGCTATATAACGAGGACGGTACGGAAAAAACGGAAACTGTGGAAAATCCAATAAAAGGGATGGCGTATAAGGCGGTCTATGTTTTTGATGTTTCTCAGACCTCCGGCAAGGAGCTGCCGAGTCCTGTCACCGAGCTGTCGGGAGATATTGATCCTGCCAAAAAAGAGGCTGTATTTGCCGCTCTTAAAAAAGTAACGGGTATTGATATTGAATTTAAGGACATTCATGGCGATGCAAAAGGTTATTACAGTGCAGCGACTAATCAGATCGTCATTAAGTCGGGAATGAGCGATGCACAGACCTTAAAAACCGCTTTTCATGAAACGGCGCATAATCTTCTCCATGACCCCGAGAAAAAAATCGTCACAGCCAAATCTCCCCGTAACGAAAAGGAAGTGCAGGCGGAATCCGTTGCATTTATCGTGGCGGAGAAATTCGGTATTGATACCTCGGATTACAGTTTTCCCTACATAGCTTCATGGAGCGAGGGAAAGCAGCTGGAACAGCTCAAAAGTGCATTGCAGGAGATTCAGGAGGCAGCTAAGAAAATTTCCGCAGAGATCGAATCGGAATTGCTGAAAATGCAGAAGCGGGAGCTCAGCATGGACGAGAAATTAGCCGATGATGAGCTGAACAATATCCAAAAGGCTGAATTTCTCATTGAGGACTGCGCCGACAGGGGAGTGAAATTTTCTCGTGAAGATACCGATAAGATCCTTGATTATGCGGGAAAGCATGAGGATATAGGCGATACCGTCAAGCTGGTGGCAGATATGGAGGAAATTCAGCGGCAGCGTGACAGCTGCGGATACGATTTTACTTATATGACACCGATAGATACAAAAGAGGAAGCACTCAAAGCGTTTGATAAGGGCGAGGCTGTTTTTCTTCTGTATCCCGATAATACCGAGGGACAGGCTCTTGAACGTGCGGATATTGAAAATTTTGACGGGTATTTCGGCATTGAAAAAGAGGATACAAATATTTCTCGGAATCAGAACAGCGAGTTTGTACCCGTTTCAAAAGATACAGCACTGGAAATGTGGGATAAGGATCTGGACGTGTATATTGATGACGTTAAGGTTGAAAATCGTGAGCAGATTGAAAATGCTCCCGATACTGCAAATATCTGTTTATCGGAGTATCAGTATTCCGCACAGCTTGAATTTGAAAAAACCAAGATCGAAAATGTTCCCGCTGTCAATAAAAATATTATCGGCAATACTCCCTATAAGGATTTAGGCGATAAATCGGAGCTGAAATATTACACCAATCTGAAAAATCGTCATGCGGAAAATGTGGCAAAGCAGCTTGACGAGGACGGTGTTAAATTCAGCGGTTTTAAAAAGGAAACTGTTACAACTATTACTATCAACAAGGCTGATGTTCCGAAATATGAAGCTGCTGTGGAAAAGGTCAAGGCAATGTACGACAAAAACAAGTCAGACCATGTACCTGTTATCAATAAGCCTGCGTTGGTTGCAGCGGCAATTGATAAGGCTGTTTTGGATAATAACTATGAACTTTATCGCTATGATCCGGGAAAAGCGGCGGATACGGTAATCAAGGAATTTGGTGCGGAGCAGGTGGGGAGAGTGCTGGCGGAATATATGAAAAATCACGATTATGACGGCAGAATATCTTCAAAAAACAAGGCATGGGCAAAGGAATTTGCAATACCCGAAAACAAATATCCTCCTATTTTCAGAACTCACCCCGCCGTGCTTGACGGATTTATCGAGGAAGCACGTTTGAAGATAAGAGCTGTTAAGAATAAATTGCCGTCATATTATGATGATAAATTTCTCTATTCCTCGGAGCGTGTGGAACTGCGTGACGATCACAGAGGCATTCCCGAAACAAAATATTACAAATCCTCCGCAAATGAATACTACATTCCCGAAAAAGGCTGGCTTGACAATGCCGCTTATGACCGTGAACTGAAAATGTCTGATTTGTCGGCGCAGGATTTTTATGCGCAGGTAACGAAAGTAAATGCAGATTATATTGATTCTGAGGGTAAGATCGGGCAGGCAGATATGTCAAAAGAAGAATACACTGCAATGACGGATAAAACTTATTCTCCCGAAAATGCTGTAGTGTTTGAAGCTGCAAAAGCAAAATTACTGGAGCGTATGCAGGCGGCAGGAGTTACCGAAAAGCCCGTTGAGTATTACGCCGTTCGTCAGACAAATGACCGCAGCTTAGAGGTATGCACTATGGGCGCAGACGGTATTATTACAGCTTTCAAGCCGGATATTGCCACGGCTGCGGAGGCAAAAAAGGCAATGGTTGAGATCTTTGACAGCAAAAAGAATACTATAAAATGTGAGTTTATTCACCCGCAGACCATGATGGAAAAATCCGAGGAAATACTCAGAAAAACTCCCGTAAAATCCAATTACGAGATTTATCAGCTCAAAAGCGGTGATGAAAACCGTGATATTCGCTTTGAGCCTTTGAATCAGCTTGCGGAGCGTGGAATAAAGCCGGATTTAAATAACTATGACAAGGTTTATGAGGGAAGTATTTCGGGAGGTGATGTTGATAAAAAACTTGACGATCTGTTTGTGAAATTCAATACCGAACGTCCCGAGGATTTCAGGGGTCACTCTATGAGCGTTTCCGATGTTGTGGTAATGGACAGTAAGGCGTATTATGTGGATAGAGTTGGTTTTCAGCCGTTAAAGGATTTTAAGTCTTCGGAGAAGAAGATCGAACAGGAAAAAGCGGCTGATTTTCCGGAATACAGTACGACCAAACCGCAGAAAAAACCTAAATTATGATTGGAGGAACGATATATGCATACTATGAACAGCATACTTACTGTTGAAGAACGATACACCTTACAGTCGCTTGGCTGTAGGAATAAGGAGCAGGCGATTTCGGTACTTACGGAAATGAAAATGCTCCTTCCTGTGCGGTCGGATTTGTTTCGCATGGTTGTGACTCCGGCGTATAAGCTGGAGAATGAGCATATTGATTATGCGTATGAGATGAGGACGGATGCAGGAGTGTTTGAGGAAACGGAGTGATGTCAAATGGACTGAAACACAATGATTCGGATTGTGTTTCAGTCATTTTATTGGAAAAAACTCGAAAAATATAAAAATACTTGACTTTAAATCATTAAAGTGGTATAATTAGGATATGCATAAGGTTATCATCGTTTATTCTTATGACATGAATCATTTTCAACCAAGATATGCATTGTCTGGTAGAGGTAGCGTTTACTATCCTTTGATAAGTTTCTGGCTTTATCAATAAGGTCGCTATAGGTCATTCTTTGAAAAAGAGTATCATTAAGTTTATTGTAAGTGGTTATGCTTTTGCATCTGCCCAGCAGATAATCTACGTTTACATTAAAGTAAGCGGCAAGCAATACGAGCATATCTGCACTTGGAAGTGTAACGCCCTGTTCATAATGGGCAAGAGTATTTGAATTGATATTAAAGCTGGCAGCAAGTTGTTTCTGAGTGAGTCCTCTTTTTTTCCTTAGTTCAGCTATTCTGCTGCCTACTATCTCATTTAACAGTGATCTATCTACAGTTGTAGTCATGAAAATTCTCCCTTTAATATGGTATTATGATACATTATAACGAATTATATACAAATTGTCTTTGTACAATCATAATTTATAACAGAAACTGCTAAAATTTGACAAAAAATATCATTGTAATGACAATAAGATATATTATGAATATATAGGAGGCTTTTCTATGATACGCATTGCTGTATGTGATGATAATGAAATAATGCTGGAGAATCTCAAAAGGATAATATCTGATGCTTTTTCGGAGCATACAACCGATTTCGAGGTTTCAGAATATCTCGGCGGACTTTTGCTTCTGAATGAGCATAAATTAACACCTTTTGACGTGATTTTTCTTGATATTGATATGCCCAAAGTAAGTGGTTTTGATGCAGCAAAACAGCTCAGGGACGAGTTTTCTAACTGTTTTATTATATTTGTGACAAGTCATTCGGAGCTTGTTTATGAAAGTATGGATTTCCAACCGTTCCATTTTATAAGGAAAAATTGCAGTGTTCCTATTGAAGAAAGTGCAGCTTTGATCGTCAAAAAGCTAATGAAACATATAAAACAGAATGAAAAGATTATCCTCGATGACGGCTCAAGGCGCATGGCGGTATACATAAGGGATATAGTGTATCTGGAAAGTGATAAGCATTATATAAATTACTTTATCAAGAATGCAGATAAGCCGATAAAAATGCGTGAAAGCATTACGGAATGTGAGGAAAAATATAAGGACTATGACTTTGTGAGGATCCACAAGCGTTATCTTATTAATCTGAAATATCTGTCACACTTTGACAACGGCAACAATGAGATTTTTCTGGGAGACATAAACTGTAAACTTCCGATGAGCAGAAACTATAAAAAGAATGTTGATGAACAATATACTTTATATCTGAGGTCAAAGGTATGATAACTATAATATGGGAAATCTTTGAAATAGCGGTAAATTTTTATCAGGGTTATTTACTTACATACTTTGCATATGATTTTCTGGGAGATAAAGACAGTAAAAAATTTACCAAAAGCAGCGGCATATTGTATTCAAATATGTTAGCGCTTGCTATAACGATATTAAATCATTTTATGTTATTTGAGAATTTCTATTCTCTTATTTATATAGCTATTATATTCTGCTATTCAGTGCAAAGATTAAACGGCAGAACATTTGAAAAAATATTCGCATCAGTTTTTCCCAATCTGGTTATGGGCGTGGTGTCAGTACTCACCAGTAATTTTGCTGCTGTTCTTTTTAATACAGATTTATATACCATATTATCTGAAAAAAATTTTGAAAGATTTATCGTTATAATATCTACACAACTTTTGCTTGGGTACTGTCTGATAATATTCCTCAGACTTATGCGAGTAAGGAAAAAAAGAAGTACGCTGGCATCGTGTGAATGGATCTTAATTTCATTGACTTTCATCGTCAGCATTATAATATGTACTTTTATGAATATGATAGCATTGAATGATGTATCGGACAGCGTGAGAAAATATATAGTTCTGATGTTTTTAGGGATAATATTTATAAATATAGTTGTTTGTTATTTGGTAATTGATCTTGGAAGAAAAAGTGAAGCTATGAGAGAAAATGAAATATTGAAGGTTCAGCAGGAATATAACAGGCAATATATAAAAAATGCAAACATGGAATATGACACGATCAGGAAGATACGGCATGATTTTAAAGACAGTTTAAATGTAGTGCATACGCTGATTGCGGAACAGAAGTCTGATTCGGCAGGAAAATATATTGAGGGAATTATTGATACCCTTAATGGAACAGAAATATTTATCAGAACCAATAATGATATTGTAAATGCGGTAGTAAACGCAAAGCTGTCTGCTGCAAAATCATTCGGCATAGATGTTATTTGTCTTTCGTCAGCCAATTTTGACGGTATAGACGATCTTGATCTATGCAGATTACTGTCAAATATGCTTGAAAATGCAATTACAGCTTGTATGAACAGTAATTCGGATAAAAAGCAGATATATTTAAAATTCAGTTCGGATAACTATAATTATACTTTTAATTTAAAAAATACAATTGATAAATCTGTAATTTCGCAAAACCCCATGTTGAATACTACAAAGAATAATAAAGATGAACATGGTTACGGAACAAAAATAATAAAAGATATTGCTGAAAAGTATAAAGGACGATGTGACTTTTACGAGGAGAGCGGATATTTTTGCTGTAATGTTATTTTAAGGAAATAAATTCTGTTTCACTCGGTTATTTTGCGATAACCGAGTTTTTTTATCACTTCATGCCTGAAATTTGCACGTCGTGCCAAAATGCTTGACTTTTTATTAAATACATGGTAAATTACAATAAAAGATGATCTTATAAAAAGCGTGATATTTATTATGATAGTGTACATAAGTAAAAAAATATTGAAATTTCTTCTTGACAGCAATGTCATTGAGGATACGGCTTGGGAAAAAGAGTATTACCAATATGGTATAGAAATAACTATATCTTCTATACTTAATATTGTTCTTATAATGGCAATTGGAACTGTATTTCACAGTGTAATTGAAAGTATCATTTTTCTAATGTTATTTATACCAATTAGGCAGTACACCGGGGGATTCCATGCCAACTCATATTTTAAGTGTAATTTGTTTTTTAGCATTTCATATATGACAGTATTGATGGTATATTATGCAACATTTTCTTTTTTAAGCATAAATATTATAACTCTGATTTCTTTTTTGTGTGTATTGATTATTTTGATCATATGTCCGGTTGAGCATGTAAATAAGCCTATTCCAAAAGATAGACGAAAATCGCATAAAATTATAGCAGCAATGCTCAGTTTAATCTACGGAGTTTCCGCAGTTTTACTGACAGCAATTTCAAATAAATATGGCGTTTTGATACTATACACATTGTTATTAGTAACAGTGTTAATAGTAGCTGCAAAAATAAATGAATGGAGGTGTAAGCATGAAGACTGCGAAAAAAGATGTTAAAACAGCTCTCGTTATAAAGAAAATTGCCGATAAAATGGCAAAATTTGCTTGCGGAGCAGCATCGGGTTGGGGCGTTTATCAGCCCAAGGAACCCAGAATCCACAAAAAGATATGACAGTTCCCCAAAAAACTCATTTTAAAAAATTTCGTGCCTAAAATTTGCACGTTGTGCCAAAACGCTTGACAAGTATCATGAAATATGGTAAAATGAGAAAAATTAAAGACGAAACATCAAAGAAATAGGTTTATGACTTTTATGCTAATAAACATATTTGAAATGACATTTTAGCATTTACATAATTGAAATCAATTATTAGAAAGATATTACTTTCTGATGTTGATATAAACGTATTGTCAAATATATTTGGCTCAAACCAAGCATGGATATGCGGCGCAACATATCTTTGCGTGACTTGAAAAGGAGGATTTTCTTATGACCAAGAGATTTAAGAAGATTGCAGCAGCTGCTGCGGCAGCAGTATTGGCTGTTTCTGCAATGGCAGCAACCGTAAGTGCTGGTTATGTACAGAGCAGTAATATTCTCTCTGATTATGGCTACTTTTATGGTACTTTACGGGTAGATACACTGAGTAGTGGTAACACTCAGTACAAACAGGGAGAGACAGGAACTATTATGTCAACAATTATCGGAACTTATCCTCCCAACATTTACGCTACAATTGAGGGTTATTCGTATCCCGGCGGTGTTCAGCTTTTTGAACCGTATACGAACACTCTGCACAATACAAATCAGGTATACTGCGGATTTACAAGCGCCAATACCCAGACAATAATGTGCTACAGTACAAATGGCGTATCCAACGATTTCGGCGGTTCTTGGAGCGTTCGCTTGAATACAGTTGGCTGATATATGTTTGCCATACTCGAAAAATCATTCATTGTTTCGATGTTACAGTGAAAAAACTTCAAAGCAGGGTTTACTCTGCTTTGAAGTTATACTGTTATTGTAATATGTACAATTTTTAGGAGGAAATAAGCATGAAAATACAAAAGATATTATTGGCAATCGTGATTGCTATGACATTACTATGCGGTTGTACCGAAACATCAGATACCGCATCAACCTCTGCATCAACCTCCACATCACCGGAAATTGTAACAGTTACAAATCCATTTACGGATACTAATGGAGAATTAGCAGTAAGCGATGGTGATGTAACAGCAAACTTCGGTGTATACATAAACAAAGCTGACGCAAAATATCTGACATATGAAAATGATCATTTAGTTCTTCCCCTGACAATTCAAAATGAAAATGATGAAATGGTTTTAGGATTTATCGTATTTGTTGACGGCATTGTTCAGGAATATTCCTCGGACAGATCAGATGAAAAACTGACTATGCAAACTTTTATTATACCGGAACGCTCTGTTTCAACTTGTGAACTATATATTGATAATATTGTTTCTACAGAAAAGTTTGATAGTACTTCCCTGAGTTTCATGACCATTGCAGCTCCGGATTTTGTTCCTACTGTAAATGATCCGCATGGAAAAACAGGTGATATGGCTGTATCCGGAACGCCTGTTCCTTTACATATGGACTCAAGTCCGATAGTGAATGACATTAAAATTCAAACAGAATATGAAAGTCATGCATTTGTTGATGATGATATTTCAGTATATAAAATTCCGATTGAAGCAGAAGGCAGTATAACTAACTTCGTGCTGCGTGATGCAGATGATGAAGAACGCCCCGTAAATATGATCGCACATCATGAAAACGGCAGGATAAATTTAAAATTATCTGCTTATGCTGTTAATGAAGCTGCTGTAAAATATCGGATCTCATTTTACAAAAATCATGATCAAATCAGCTTTAACAATGACTGTAAGTATATTGATATGAAAGTGAAAGGCGGTTTTATATCTTCGGCTGATATAATGTTAGAGGGAATCAATGAGGGGGATTTCATATACTGTATTGCTGAACCAATTGATTCCTTCAGTGCCATTGCGCAAAAAAGTACGACCATATCAGTATTTAATATAAATGATATTCCTGCAAAAAACGACGATTACAAAGATTATATGCCCTACATTCCCGATCCTGATGAAACCGTCACCGAAACCGAGCCTGCGGATGAAGAGCCTGCCGTTACACTTCCGAACAGGCAGATAGTGATCTCACCAGATCCCGAGGATTTAGACGATGGTTATTACCCTATGTACAAATAAATGAAAAGGAGCAATGAAAATGAAAACTGTAAAATTAACCTCAGTGTTTTTGACCTTAATAGCTACGTTTGTTCTTGCGGCAATGTTTACCTGCATAAATGCCGGTGCGGAAAATATAATTATCGAAAATGAATATGACAATATGTATTCTTATCTGACAGACAGTGACGGAAATACCTACAGCATTGCAGGTGATCTGAATTCAAAAAAAACGTATCTGGTAAAGCATGACCGTGACGGCAAAAAGGCTGCAAAAACCGAAATATCAGGTCTTTCAAGTGCTATAAACATTACGATGAAAGAAGTCGGCGAAAAGATCTACATTTACTATGCTGTCGGAACGAATGCAGGATCGGCAAAAGGCTTTGAATGTCAGGTATTTGATAAATCTCTGAAAAATAAGGAAACATATGACTTGTCATTTTTGCCCGACAAAAATACACAGTTTGTTGATTTTAACAGCAGTAAGATAGTATATATTAAGAACAGATCGGACATTTATATGTGTGACATGAATGGCAAAAACAAAATTTTGCTGCTCTCTGACAAAGAGATAGACGGCAGAGGCGATAATGATATTGACAATACACTTATCGAATATGTTGCTGCCACAGACAAATACGCTGCTTTTTCGGTGAAGCAGGGAGTTGGCAATAATCGTTATACATATTATTATGGTCTTATAAGCCTTAAAACAGGTAAAGTCACTCTCAAAAAGACTACTTCCGAAAAAGCACCTGCGGCATACGGTGATAGAATAGTATTTAATAATATTGATGTAAGAATAACCGGTCTTTCAAAAAATGCAGACGACAAGGGAGAGCTTATCATCTATGAGGACGGAAAATTAATAAGAAGATATACAGAAAAATATAACGAATCCTCATACGTGAGCGGACAATTAGATAATGCCGGAAAATATATTTCCTATGAAGGCGGCAGTAATTATGGTGAACATAAAATATGCATACGTGTTTATGACAAAGGTAAATGCATAAATAAATTTACGGTTGAAATTCCTCATTCCCGTTCGTATTTAGGTATTTCAAAAATATGCGCAAACAACGGTATCATATCTTTAAGCTATTGCGACAAAAAGAATGGAAAAGAAATTGTTAAAACCATGCTTATTGAGTATTAAGGAGTAAATCATAATGCACCTTGAAATTGAAGGAATAACAAAAAGTTACGGTAAAAAAACAGTGCTGGACAGCTTTTCGCTTACCGCAGAAAGCGGCGTTTACGGACTGTTAGGTCCGAACGGTGCAGGTAAATCCACTCTTATCGGAATTATAACGGGACTTATTTCTCCCGACTGCGGCACCGTTAAATATTCGGACGAGGATAACCGCAGTATATGCGAGGCGTTAGGCTATCTTCCGCAGTATCAGAGCTTTTATGGCAGCTTTACCGCAGAAGAAATGCTCATGTATATGGCGGAGCTGAAAAATTATCACACAAAAAATATCAAGGAATACGTTTATGGTTTGCTTGAATCGGTAAATCTGGCAGATGTGGCAAAAAAGAAAATACGCACATTTTCGGGAGGAATGAAACAGCGTCTGGGCATTGCACAGACGCTGATCGGCGATCCCGGAATAGTCATTTTTGACGAGCCGACCGCAGGACTTGATCCAAAAGAACGGATACGTTTCAGAAATATTGTGGCATCGCTCGGCAAGGACAGAATAGTGATCCTTGCGACACATATTGTAACAGATGTGGCGTACATAGCGAAAAAAGTTGTGCTTATAAATCAAGGACAGCTTTTGTTTAATGCATCTCAAAGTGAAATTACCAAGCAGATCAAGGGGAAAGTATGGACATATAAATGCAGGAGCGAGGATATTGCAGAAATGATGAGCGAATATCGGATAAGCAATATTATTGCGGAGGAGCAGGATTTTTCGGTCAGAATAATTTCCGATAAAAAGCCGTTTGAAGGTGCAGCTGCCGCAATACCTAATCTTGATGATGTATGCCTTTATTACTTCGGAGAGATATAAAATGAGATTGTTATTTTATGAAATGAGAAAAAGCTGGCTTAAAATTCCATTACTTTTTGTTCTTGTTCTTTTACTGGCACTTAATGTTTATCGTTTTAATGATATGTACTTTTATGAAGGCTTTTGGACAAGAGAAGAAATGCAGAATACAAAGACAGCGTATTTTAATGTATATGATAATATCCTTGCAGGTGAAATCACTCCTGAAAAAATATCCTATGTAAAGGAAAATAAAGAAAAATTAGAGATGGAGTTTGAGGCGGGAAATTTCAGCACAGAATATGATGAAAACAGGCTTACAGGATACTTTTTTTCAGATTTGGGACTTTTTGATAATTTCTTTATCCCTGCACTTGAATATGCGGTAACATATCAGAACATTTCAAATGAACTGTCCGTATCAGCATATGAAAATATTATGTTTTATAACAAAAGAGGAAATAAAAGCGAAGCCGAAAAAAACCGTCTGATCTATAATTCATATTACGGACGGGTGATAAAGGATTATTATCTGACAGAGTGGGCAGAGGTATATTTCAAATATGAATTTTCGTGCCTGCTGATACTGTTAATGGTAATTCTCGGATTGTCCGCTTCTTTTTCCTCGGAAAATGAGAGCGGAATGGATATAATGATAAGATCGGCAGGAAAAATGCGGAAAACTGTCAACGCAAAGCTCATATCTGCGGCGGTGTATGTATTTACGCTTGTAGTCATTTTTACAATTGTTGATCTGCTTACGGTAAATTATATGTGCAGGATCGACGGAATAACTGCGCCGGTTTATACAGCAGAGCTATTCAGATATTCACCGTTTAATTTTTCTTTTCTTACTGCAATAATAATATGTGCAGCACTGCGATTTCTTGCTTTTTTCATAATTGCCGAAGTTATCATGCTGATCTCTTACTTCACAAAAAATACAATTGCCTCTACCGTTATTTCATTTATGCTGATCGTTGCGATGATTATTTTTGCAGACGGTACGCTCTCACCTGTAAATCCTATAAATATGTTATCATCATATAAATTACTTATGCAGTTTGACTGTGTAACTATTTTCGGAAAACCTTGCTTGTCGATTTACACTTCAATTGCTTTTTATCTGATCATAACATTTGTTCCGGCACTTATTCTGAAAATAATCACAGCAAAAACGGAAAAGAGGAGGAACAAAAATGTTTAAATATGAGCTGAAAAAGCTCTTTATCAAGCTGTATGCATTGCCTGTTATGATGTTCCTCATTATCATTGAAATAATTTTTTTATCAATTCAATATGCTCCGAAGGAATTTGCAAATGAACTGACTGAGAAGCATTACAATAATTATATGTCAGAATTACAGGGAAAGCTCACAGATGAAAAGGAAAAATATATTTCAGATGAGCATGAGAAAATCACTGCCGCCGAGGCGGATTACGTTACTGTGCAGACTAAAATGGCATCGGGAGGCTACGAAAATGAGAATGACTATCTTGCCGACCTTGTTAAGTTAAGACCCTATCAGGAAAGAGCAGACGCTTTTGAAATGATCTATTCAGATTACAAGCACGTTTCAAAAGATGCTGAAAATCGCTATATGATCCCATTCGGCACAGAGGGAATGTGCAGAGATTATCCCGATGTACCTTTATTGCTTTTTATAGTTGCAATGACCTCATTTTATTTTCTTACCGAGGAATCATCGGGAATGATAGTGCTTTTGAGAAGCTGTGAAAGCAAAAAAAAGAATACGTTTCTTTCAAAACTTGCGTCACTTTTTATTCTGATATTTTCGTCACAAATACTGATCTCTGTTTGCGAGTTTGCTTTTCTCTCGAATAGTATTGATAAAAATATTTTATCTTATCCGGTTCAGAGTATAGAATATTTCGGGAATTGTGCCTATAATCTAAACATTTTTAAAACGTTTATACTTATTCAGCTATTGAAATTATCAGGCTGTCTTTTTATTGCAATGCTGACAGTTTTGCTTGCAGTCATAAGCAAGAAACCGATAGTAACAGCAGCTTTACCGCTTGCAATTTGCCTTATTCAGCAGTTTGCATTTTCCGATGTAAGCAAAGCATATTATTTTCCTACCGGTCTTTTAAGGGCTGTCGGTTATTTCAGAGGTGATTCCTACGAAAACCGTATGGATTATACTGCGATGATACAAGTCAATGTATTTTCTGCTGTTCCGAAAGAAGTATTATACGGAATAATTTTTTTTGCATTTATATTTATTTTTACAGTGTTTTTGATAGGACTTAACTACTATAAATCAATTAAAAATCGGATAAAATTAAGAAAAACAGCAGCTGCCGCAATTATGTTTTGTATTATGGCAGTCAGCCTGACAGGCTGCGGAAAATCCGAAGCAAACACGGATAATTTCTGTTACAATATGTCAAAAGGCAATTTGCAGACAGAACAATTCTGGTATACTGTTATTGACAACGGTTCTGATCTTGTGCTTACAGAAATAAATATGTCAAACGGCGAACAGAATGCTGTTATTAAAGATGTTTTTCTTAAAGATATGACTATAAATAATTTTTGCCTTGCAGGAAATAAGCTGTATTGCTGCGAACAAAAAAGTGCAGAGGATTTTATTATACGGAGCATATCTCTTGATGATTACACGATAGAGACCGTTGCAGAGCAGCATACAGAGCCAAGCTACTCTTTTCTCGGTCTTGAACGCAGCAATAATATCAAATTGGACACAACGCTGTCCGGTGCATTTACAGACGGACAAAATTTATTCATTCTTACCTTTGACGGAGAGATCTACCAATGTGATATGGGATTTAATGAATATGAATGCATAATCTCAGACGGAGTTTACAGAAACAATCTTATTTATGACGGCAAAAAAATATATTACCTGAATTTAAATCTTGAGCTGAAAAGCTATGATATTCAAAGCGGCGAAAATGTAAAGCTGGCAGGCGGATTTGTTAAGTCGATAGATTTATGCGGTGATGATCTGTTCTACTCCAATTCTGAAGGTATTTTCAGACTGAATTTATTAAGCGGACAAACGGAAAAGTTAAGTGACGCACAAACGGACAGCATTTCTGTTGACGGTGAAAAGATAGTATTCTCATCAAAGGGTAAGCTGTATCTTTTGACACAGGGAAATGCTGCCGAAATATACAGCGGAACTTTTTTAACTTTTGTATGCTTGCGTGGGCATGATGTTGTTATATGTGACAGAGTTGATCCGGCAGAGAAGAGAATAGTGAAATTTGCAATAGAGATATAGTTTTTTGCAATGAATATATTTTTATAATTTATTGGTTCGGATTGGATTTTTTATTTTTCTTAAGTTTTTCTGCTCTTTTCTTTTGGTTAATCAGATTGGATATAAAATCGCCTGTGGCGATTCCTTTATAAGTATCAGCAATGTCCGAATATATTTCATATAACTGCTTGCAGTCCTCGAATGAATTTTTGAGGGCTGCTATTTTTTTATTTGTTTCCTGTTGTAAGGATTTCAGACGGTCAATATCGGAGTGGCTCTTTATATTGTTATTATGCAAGGTCTGTTTGCAAATGTTAAGCTGTAATTGTTCAGCAGCAGAGGGATCAGGTTTATCAACAAGCGACAGATATATATCGGTTTGTTCTGCAAGAGTTTCAAGTCGTTCATTTTTCATAATAAGTGAATTTAACTCCTGCCTTGTATTTTCATACTCGTCTTTCAGCTTCGATATTTTACCATCCAATTCTCCAATAGAATGAATATTATCACGGTTAATGATAGATAGCTGCGCCGACAGCTTGTAAATATCAATGTCATTCTCGGGGGAGTAGGGAGCAGAGTTGTCACGCTTGCGCTGAATTTTTTTACCTTCCCTTGCAAGCTGCGTAACATCATTGATTGTACGGATATAATCATCACGGATTGGAGCAGGCTCACCTGACAAGGCATAATTCGTTCCTGTGTCTTTCCAACGAATGCGGGAAACAAGACTTAATTCGCAATAATCTTCACCGAGCGTTTTCAGACGGACAAATCTTTGCTGTCCCTCTGCCTTGATTGAAATGTATTTCCCTCTCTTGACAGTATATCCTTTCATCTCCATTTCATAAAGCAGTTCATCAATATTCTTGACCTCTCCGATCAGACTGTCTATTTCAAGGCGGATTTTCTGCTTCCATGAAGTGCCACGTTTTTTATGCTCCCATTCATTGTAAGCAATGGTTTTACCTTTACCCTTTGATTTATCATATGGTTGAATACCGAATGCAAGACATACCCTGTCGGAATACTCCTTTATTCTGTCGAGCGTTTTTTTATTGGCATTGTATTTTTTACCTGTCAGCGAATAAACGTTCAAAATGAAGTGATTATGCACATGATTTCGGTCATTGTGCGTGGCAATCACTATCTGACAATCATCACCGAAAGTCTTTCTTGCAAAAGCCTTGGCAATCCTGTGAGCAAGTTCGGGAGATACATTATCTTTCGGATCAAAGGATTGTATATAGTGGATAGCCTTAACGCTGCCCTTGCCTTTTAATGGCAAAGGGGCGTTATATTTTTCGCCCGAAAAATGCTCATACACTGTTTTCATTGCGAGATAAGCATCTTTTGCGTTAGTCATGCAATTGAGCGAGGTAGTGTAAAGCAAATCTTCCGTCTTTTCGGGATCAAGTATGTAAGCTATACTGCGGTTGACTGTAGCGTGGATAGAAATTGATTTAACATATGGCATATTGAGTCATAATCTCCTTTGAGTTTTTCAATATCATCTGCATATATACTATTTATTTCGTTAGCTTTGCGGGCAATCTGATTGATATTTTTTCCAATGATACGCAATGCGTTCATAATAGGAGCAACATCTTTTATATTGTAATAATTTATCTGCCCATTAACAGATATACACTTAATGTATGTTCCCGTTTTCATTGAGAGTGCGGCGGCTCTCCTTTCAACCTCATTCCATTCTGTTATGGAATATGTGACTTTCTTTTCCTTTACTACTTTGTATTTCCTCAAAGAAATATATACCTCCAATAAATATTAGGGTCTTAGGCACAGCCTAAAATATGGGGGATGTGCTTTTAGGGCGGCGGGTTTCCTAAAAGTATTTTTGAGAGGTTACGCCTCAAAAATTGAGAAATGTGGTAAAGTATGCACCACTTTCTATGGCTTGCTGCGCATACAAAAAAGAAAAAATAAAGTTACCTCCCAAAATGAATTTTTCTCTCATATTGGCGTACCCTCCTGATAATTTCTCACTGCGGCGAACAGTGAAAAATTATACCCTCTGCTATTTAAGGTCAAAGCAATGGCAAAATATAAGCAGATAAATTATTTTTGTAAATATTTACAATATGGGATAATTCCGATTGTGCAAAAAATAGAAACTGTGTAAGCAAACTTATAAAATAGGGGTTTGAGTGACCTTAATTCGTGAAAGGGTATAAAAGTAGTTTCCGGAATCACCGCTGAAAATTTTTAACTTATGCTCAGTATACCTCGCCAAAAATATCCTTTTCAAATATCTGCAATTAAAAGGGGGATAATGTAAGCAGACGAATATTTTTGAGGAAATAAGAAACAGGGTATCCATGCAGGAGGTCGCAAAATTTTACGGTTTACAGATTACCCGTTCGGGTATGGCTTGCTGTCCGTTCCATGAGGACGACAAGCCGAGTATGAAAATCTATGAAGATCATTACTATTGCTTCGGTTGCGGGGCAACAGGTGACTGCACAGGTTTTGTATCAAAGCTATTTGGTATCTCACAGCTTGACGCAGCAAAGAAAATCAATCATGATTTTGGTCTTAACCTTTTTAACGGGGAAATCGCCGTTCCCGTGAGTGAAAAAGTAAGGATCGAAAATGACTATCATGTATGGCTTAGAAACGCAAAGGCTGCGGTTAAAGAGTATTTATTCAGGCTGGACGAATGGCGAAGAATTTACAAGCCTATAAATCAGTCGGAGCAGCCGAATCCGCTTTTTGTGGAGAGCCTGCAAAGGACAAGCTACATAGAGTACCTTGCTGATTTGCTCAGTTATGGTACGGAGCAGGAAAAGTATGACTTATACAAAATAAATGCAAATACGATCATGCAGATACAGAAACGCCTTGACAAGTTCGCCGCTGTCAGGGAGAATGCTGTGATGCATAAACTAATCTGAATGGAGGATATTATTATGATACAGTTCTTTTTGGGAACGATTTTCGGAGGGATAATAGGCGTAACGGTCATGTGCCTTATGACTGCCGCAAAGTGGGGTGATAGAAATGATTAAGGGTATAGACGCACTTCGTTTTATGGAGGTGCTTGACTGCATTATGAGAAGCGACAACTGCTATCTGCTGCCTGTTTCAGAAAATGACAAGAAGATACCGTGCAAGGTCCTGATCGGGTATTATGATGATGAGTATATTTACTTTATACCCGGCATAATAACCGCTATGAGCGACATTATGATGCATCAGACCGACGAGGACAAGCTGAATATGCATAAGGTTATGCGTCAGCTCTCCGAGTCGGGAATGATTAAGTCGGGCAAGGAAAAAGCCGATGTGAACCGCTATCGTCCTATGAAGAAGATCGGGGATAAATCAAGCCGTTACATAACCTTTGATAAGGTGCTTTTCCTTTATTATCTCGGAAAAATTGAATTTGGTATATAAGTGTATAGATTGTACTTTTTGCGCAGCACAGTAATGTTAGGATAAATATTCATGTGCTCGGGGAAAAAGGTACTTATGCTGCTTATGAATACTAAAATTATATCAAAGTGAGGAATGGAATGACCAGAAATAAAAATACACTTTCCGAAAAGAAAACAGCCACGGCAGGTAAAGCGGAGATCATCATCGAACGGGTATTCGGAAATCTTGACCTTATTGATATATACTCTGAATATGTAGCCGGAAAAATTAAGGAGAAAAATGCTGCCGATAAAAAAACGGCATAAATTTTTTAGAAAAAATGAGCAGAGGCACTTGACTTTACCGGTTTAGTGTGATATAATATAAATGTAAAAAGTCAATTGCTCTGCTCGGAAAGGAAACTAAAATGAGCTACATAGAGCAGAGTAAATACACAGCAGCGTGTTATTGCAGGCTGTCCAAAGATGATGAGCAGGACGGAACGAGCGTATCAATTGAAACGCAGAAGAGGGTACTGGAGGATTATTGCAAAGCTAATAATTTTACCGTGTACAATTATTACTGCGACGATGGTTTTACCGGAACGAATTTCGACCGACCGAGCTTTAAGAAAATGATGTCCGATATTGACGAGGGTATTGTCAATGCAGTTATCGTTAAAGATCTCTCACGATTTGGCAGGAACTATATTGAAGTAGGAAAATATGTCGAGGAAATTTTTCCGGATATGGGTATCCGATTCATTGCAATAGGCGATGATGTTGATACCAATAAGGATAACCTTGATCTTGACCTGATGATACCGATGAAGAACATATTCAATCAGTATTATCCGGCTGACTGTTCCCGAAAAACAAGACAGGCATTTGTCACAAAAGCCAAAAGAGGAGAGTTTATTGGCTCGCAGGCTCCGTATGGTTACAAGAAGTCCGCTGAGGACAAACACATTCTTGTAATTGACGAGGAAACTGCTCCCACAGTAAAATGGATATTTGAAATGGCAGCGTATCAAGGCTATGGGTACAATAAGATAGCCCGTGTGCTTACGGAAAGAAAAATAATCACTCCCGCAGCATATCAGGCAAAACGCAGCGGACGCAGCTATGAAAAAGACCCGTATGAGTGGAATCTGGGAACGGTTTTCAAGATGATGGAGAACACTGCATACCTCGGACATCTGACAAGTGGAAAGCGGAGAAAAATCTCCTTTAAGAGCAAACGCATCAAGAAAATGCCGCAGGAAAAGTGGATCGTGAATGAAAATATGCACGAGCCGCTTATCTCCGAAAAGCTATGGGAGGACGCACATATACGTCTTGCAAGCAGAAAGAGGACAAGCAAGTCGGGATTTGTGAATATATTTGCAGGACTTCTGAAATGCGACAAATGCGGATATGCTCTTGGGATAGCCAATGCAAACGGTAAGGATAATTATTATATCTGCAACACGTACAAGAAAAAGGGTAAGGACAGGTGCAGCAGTCATTACATACGTTATGATGAATTGTACGACAAGGTTTTGAAGGATATACAGGATATACTATATATAATTCGGAATCATCGTGACACCTTTATTGAGTTGGTGGCGAGCAAGAAAAACGCTGCGGGAGATGAGGAACGTCAGTTGATATGTAATGAGATAGAAGATCTTGAAAGCCGCATAGGTACGCTTGACAAGAAATTCGATATGCTGTATGCAGACAGACTTGACGGTCTGCTGTCCGATAAGAAATTCAAAGAAATTTCAAGTAAGTGCGAGGCTGAACAAGAGGAGCTTAATGAACGTCTTGAACAGCTTAAATGTCAGATAAAAGAAGATAACGAATCGGTTTTTAATGCTGAACGGTTTGCAGACGAAGTAAGCAGATACGAAAGCGTTGAGGAACTGGATAAGGAAATACTCAATCGGCTAATTGATAAGATCGTCGTCGGTGATCGAGTACAGAACGATGGTAAGGTAACGCAGAAGATTACTATTTATTATCGTTTTGTAGGACAGTTTGGCGGGAAGTGACACTAAATTCCGCAGGCGGTCGTTGGTTCGAGTCCAACCGGGGGAGCTTCAAAAATCCCATGGATACGCAGTCCGTGGGCTTTTTTTATGTCATTTGCCCGCATTTTCCTTAAGATGTAACCGTCGTAACCGTCAAATAATCCCCACTTTTATGAAAATCATAACCGTCACCCACCCACAATCATGCAAATAAAAAAACCCGCAACAACCGGCACGGATAAAAAGTAACC
The DNA here is from genome assembly GCA_947625735.1 of uncultured Clostridia bacterium. Classification (GTDB taxonomy): domain Bacteria; phylum Bacillota; class Clostridia; order Oscillospirales; family Ruminococcaceae; genus Huintestinicola. The sequence continues at coordinate 67 of CANQPL010000038.1, read as the reverse complement.
GTCAAATGATCCCCACCTTTACCAGCAACCGACCCTATGGTACAATAAGAAGTGAAAAAATCCACAG
>CANQPL010000037.1 GCA_947625735.1 uncultured Clostridia bacterium | reverse complement strand
CTCTATTTCTCCTTCGGATTGTATTGGGTGGTTTGCCTCTTGTTCCGTTCCTTGTTAATTTTGTGGATTGCTATAGGATAGTATTCTTGTGCTATATCATTCTTGATTTTCTTGTACATGCTGCTGCTTACTCGATAACTCCGTCCGTATCGAAAATATGATCCAACTCATCAGTATTGATTGCATGGGAAACTTTATCCCGGATTGCCGTCCGGTACATATCCAGCCTCTTGAACTGATTCTTTCCGACTGCGTCCTTGCTCATGCGGATAAGCTGAATTCTTCCAACACCCGGATTCTGGCGTGCGTATTCAGCAAAACCCTTAGCCTTGCCAAGGTTATCTTTAAAATCCGGGCTATGAGGCTCAAGGATATCAATTACATACCCAACACGTTCATCTTTTCTTACGACAATAAAGTCCGGATAGGTTGGCTTGATTTCTCCATTGATTTCGTACGGAATGCAGAGTGCCCATGAGCCTCTGGAAGGATTGCGAATCCAGCACACAAAGTCCGGACGCTTTTCCTCTGTTTCGATGAGATCAGCTTCCCATCCGTTCAGTTTCAGTTTTGCAGTTCCGGTCACCTCACTGACAAAGAGATGGTCTCTGTATTCCTTACCGCCTGCTTCATGAGGAACTTGTATAGTTTCTGGCAGGCGGAAATTATGTTTGCTGACAGGATCGCCATCGGAGACGATGCTATCGTATTCCTTGCGGATCTTCTCTGCATCTATGGTAGCAATGTACTTTCTGTAATCGTCATTCAGTCCGTGAAACCGTGCCTCGGCATATGCGTGCAGCCGCTTCATGCACTCCTCATCAGCAACAAACAAAATGACGTCTACCTTAAAGGCCGTCAGATCGAAATGATCCATGTACTTGTTTCCATAAGCCATGCCGATGCCTTCCCGACCGAGCTTTACGTCGGCAATCCGGAACTGCCGATCGATATCGGTATCCGTCGTTGTAAACATGTCATGAACAGAATAATTATCTACAGTTTCTCCAAAGGCATCAAAGATCTGAGTCGCCAACTTGAACTGCTTGACCTGCTGAACAAGGTCATCGTATTTCCCATCTGCTTTAAGGCTTTCCACATAGCTGTGAATCATTTCAACGATCTCATCCTGAATTTCCCGGATCGCCTCACGGTGCAATTTAGACATTGTAAGAAGATGCGCCATCCTATACAGGGATTTCAGATAGTCATTGATCCTAAGTGCTCTGACGTTATAGGAAAGCAAACCTGCATCATTTATAAATTTCATAACCTCTTCACGGTCAAACAGATCTTCCTCTTCAGGAGTTTTCGTCTGAGCTGCCTGCTGACTTCCCGCAGCATTATTCTCGGACGGTGCTGTAGTGTCAGATGGCTGTGGTGTAACTGGTGCAGACTGAGCAGGAGCCGTTGTATCTGTGCCCGACTGTGTCCGGCTCTGTTCTGCCGTTTTATCCTGCTGTGCTTGTTCGCCGGTGGTTTGAGGCTGTGCTGTCGGAGTTAAGTAGCCGGCTGGCTCTGTTGTTGCTCGGGCAGACTGCTGTTCACCTGTATTTTGTCCAGAGAACACATTGAATAAAGTCATCTGTCCCGGTGTCTGTTGCTCTTCCTTTTTCTTTTTCGGTCTGACAGTCAGCGTTTCAAATTTCTTTCCGGATAAGGTCTCGCCATAGATATCTGTCGGAATGTCTCCGCCTTCTGTGTTTTGCAAGGCTTCCACAACGTCTTTTACGGTCTCCTCATTGAAGTATGGCAAATAGAGATGCACATCGTTCAAAACGTCGTCCACCTGAATATGCATCTGCATCGGTGTTCTTACCACTCGACCAAGAAGCTGTGCTATGTAGGTAGCATCATTAGCATGCTTGAAAGACATCATACTTTCCACCTGCGGGCAATCTTTGTATCTTCAAAAATTATGAATATTATGTCCAAGAAAGGGAATGTGCGGCGGAGCTGATGAAAATGTACAGAAGCCAGACAAAGGGAAAAATAAGCTCAGCACAGGTCATAACATTTCATCGCTGCCCCTCTGTTTCCATACATATCACATTCACCGACACGGGCGGCACTGAAAGCGTGCCGTCCTTTAATGTGACGGTAATTGTCTGCGGACAGACTGCATCGGGTTCTTCAAAGCTGTTTTTCGCATTTTTTTCCGCAGCGGTAAGGACGGTAACACGGGCAGTACCTTTAAGCGGCAGATCACAGGCAAGGTCTGCGGTTATCCTTTTTTCGGAAAAATTCACTATCTTTAAAATGATCTCACTCTTTTCACTGTCCACAGAAGACACCCCGAAAAGATCGGGTATGGGCGGGAGTGTGTGTTCATGCACCGTTATTCCGTTAAGTGTGATGCGAAAGCTGTCTGCACGGGTCGTTATCTCCACCCTGTTTCGCTCCCTTATTTCACAGGGCGCTTCGCATATCACCTCCTGCGACCAACCGTTATAATGAATAACGCTGCTTTTGTTGTTTTCCGCTATCCAGTCGTAATGATCCTGATCCTCGCCCGCAGTTTCCTTATCCCAAAAACGGATATGTATTTTATCATTTTCCACGGAAGAAAAGTTCTCCCCAAACGTTTTCCTGCCGTCCTCAGTCATAAAACAGCCGCTTTCCGTTCTTCTTGTGCTTTCGGTGACAATATCACAGCGGCAGACATACTCCCCTCGATTTTCCGCAAACATTTTCAGCACATGATAGCTTGGTATCACAAAACTCCTGTAGTTGTCAAAGGCAATAAGATCGGGTTCCCATGATACATGGTTCACATTTTTAAGCAGAGGGGCGTAGCTTGTCATTGTCACCCTGTCCTGATTGCGTTCAACGCCCGTAAGGAATGCCGCTTCACCAAGCGCACCGTAAAGAGTTCCCTCCTTGCAGCCTATCGTTGATGCATATTCACCGCAGTAAATTTTAATTCCCTTTGGCAAAGAATCGTACATACCCGCATTTGCCGCAAAGAAAAGAGGATTGGAATAAAAATGCTCGTCCACATATTCGGTGTCAAGCCCTGCCTTTTCGGTGTGATCGGTTGCAATAAATGTAAGCTGTCCGAAACGCTTTTTTAACCGCTTGTAAAACTTGTCATACCGCTTGAAATATTCCTCTCCCCAGTTTTCATTGCCGATCTCTATGTATCTGAGCCGGTCAAAGGGCAGCGGATGACCGTTTGCGGCACGCTTTGCGCCCCATGGAGTGTCTGCGGGAGAAAGGGCATAGAGTATCGCCTGTTCTGCATCCTCCAGTAATTCATTGATTAAATCATCATCAAAATAATCGGGACATCTGCCCTGACAGCTCATACCGCAGTTGCATACATACATGGCGTCAATTCCTGCGTCCTCGCAGAATTGGAGATATTCATGAAATCCCAGACCGTTTGTAGTGGTGTAATTCCACAGCAGGCAGTGAGATCTTCTCTCCCATACAGGACCTATGGTGTCCTTGAAGCGATAGGCAGTTTCACGGGAAAAACCCTCTACAATGCAGCCGCCCGGAAATCTGAGAAAGGCAGGACGCAGAGAAAGAAGCCTTTGCACAAGATCCGCACGCAGTCCGTTTTCCCTGCCCATAAATGTATCCTTCGGGAAAAGTGACACAAACCCTAATGTCACCTGACTGTCAGAGGGAGAATGCAGACTCAGCCATGCATTGTGATCCTCTCCGCAGCTTACAAGTTCACATTCGTATTTTTTATAGTCCCCCTCAGCGGTAAAGGTATAGGAGGAGTATGTCCCCTCTCCTCCCGCAAGGGAAACTGTTATATCGGTGGGAACAGTGCATTTAGCAAACATATAAAAACGGTAGGATTTGCCCTTTTCAACGCTTATTCCGTTAAATCCCGTGTTGCGTATACTGCCGCCGTTAAATTTAACACAAAGCGCACGTTTGCGGTTTGGATTAAGCGTTCCCTGTGACGTAAGCGTCATTACGGCACTGCCTGAAGCCTCCCAGCCTGTTATCTCCTCATCTTCACAGCCGTCAAATGACGTTGTCCAGCCTGTGGGAGAGGTGATAGTCCTGCTTGTCGGGTCATAACGGCAGCCCTCGGGAATAACTCCGTCCTCGAAAGCACGGTTGCGCAGCAGTTCGGCATAAAGTCCGCCGTCCCCTGCACGGTTTATATCCTCAAAAAACAGTCCGTAAAGGCTGTCTGACACGTCTGTCAGCTTTTCCTTTGCGTTTATTCTTATATTGTACATATTTTTCCTGTATGACGGATTGTACCCATAGAAATCAAGAAGCCGGAAGCAAGAAGCAAGAAAAAATATCCGCAAAGCGGCAAAAGGTCAAAATTTTCAAAAACGTTTCCCTATCTTGCCTCTGAGGAGATCAAAAAAATTGATCTCAGTGGGCTTGCCATACATACTCCTTTCCCATAAATTCTTATAATGGGCGTGTTCTATTCCCGCCCTATCCCGCAAATATCCCTGATGACCTCACCGCCGATCATCAGTCCTGCCACAGAGGGTACAAAGCTGACAGAGCCGGGTATGGGCTTGCCCCCCTCTATCCTGCCGCCGTGGGGGTCTATGGGCTTTTCCTTTGAATAGACCACTTTAAGCCCCGGAATGCCCCGCTTTTTCAGTTCATGCCGCATGACCCTTGCCAGCGGACAGACGGAAGTCTTATAAATGTCGGTGACTTCAAAGGCAGTGGGATCGAGCTTATTCCCCGCCCCCATTGCTGAGATAATGGGAACGGAACATTCATAAGCACGCACCGCAAGTTCGGTCTTTGCCGTGACGGTGTCCACCGCATCTATAATATAGGTGTACTCGGAAAAGTCAAAGCTGTCCGCAGTTTCGGGGACAAAAAAGACATTCCGTGTAATTATCCTGCATTCGGGGGCGATACTGCGAAAACGCTCTGCCGCCGCCTCTGTCTTTAACATTCCAAGTGTGGTGTGATCGGCTATTATCTGACGGTTCAGATTGGAAAGAGATACTCTGTCACTGTCTACAAGTGTAATAGTGCCTATTCCGCATCTTACCAGCGCTTCGGCGGCATATCCGCCCACGCCGCCCACTCCGAAAACGGCGACATGAGCGGAGGAAAGTCGGCTAAGACCCTCCTCGCCTAAAAGCAGTCTTGTTCTTGAAAGTCTGTCCTCCATAGTTTAATTATCCTCCTGAGGTACGGCAATGAGATATTTTATCTTTATCCCCGCCTCGGAAAAAGCCCGCTCATGCTCGGTTATCAGATTATCGGGCAGATCTTCACCGTGAAGATCGTATGTGATGTAGGTGATATCGAACCCCGACTCCTTAAAATATTCCAGTGAATCGGCAAAAAGCTCGTCGTCATCGGTTTTAAAGCGTATCTCCGCCCCGGGTTTCAGAATGGTTCTGTACTGTGAGAGCTGCCGCGGGTGAGTGAGCCGCCGCTTATTGTGTCTGCCCCTGTTCCACGGGTTGCAGAAGTTAATGTAGATACGGTCGACCTTATCCTCGGGGGAGAAGCATTTTTCAAGCTCGGAAATATTCATTTTTACAAGAATTATATTGTCATGACCGTGTCCCGCAGCCGAAAACATACTCTCTATGCTACGCCTTGCCACGCCGATTATATCAGCCTTGATATCCGCCGCAATAAGGTTGACATCGGGGTATTTCAAAGCGTGCTGAGCCGCAAATATACCCTTTCCGCAGCCCGCTTCAAGACAGAGCGGACGGGTATTGTCGGAAAAGGCTGTCCCCCATTTTCCCCGCATTTCCTCGGCGTTGTCTATATAATAGGGGCAGACCTCCAGCTCGGGACGTGCCCATTTTTTTCTTCTTATCCTCATAATCTTTTTTTCCTTTCACGCAGCGGGCGGGTGGAACCCGCAGCCGGGTCGTTGGTATGTTTTGTGTAAACATCTCAATAGTAACTCGGTAACGTTTATTTTCAGTTTTCCTTTCACAAGAGTGGCGGGCGGGCGGGGTGACCCCGCTTGCAGGTCGCTCAAAAATTAAGCGTTAACATTTCAATAGTAACTCGGTAACTTTTATTTTCTTATTCCTGTTTGCAGGCGTTGAGAGTTAAGAGTGGAGTGATTATAATTTATCTTCAAGCATAACCGCCGCCGTGGGGCTGCGGTTAAACGCAAAATGAAAGGTACCGGGCTGCTGTCTGAAAAATTTATGCAAAATTTTTGAGCGCTAAAAAAATATTATTAAAAATCACAGTAAACAAAAGTTACCGAGTTACTATTGAGATGTTAACGCAAAACATACTAACGAGGTGGCTGCGGGTTCCACCCGCCGCTAAAAGGAGAAGCAAGAAGCGGGAAAAACCTTGCCTCTTGCTTCGGAACATCTGTATGTGGGGATTTGCAGCCTGTTACTTTGCGTATTCGATAACACGGCTCTCCCTTATCAGATGAACCTTTATCTGACCGGGATAATCCATTTCGTTTTCTATCTTCTGAGCTATCTCATGCGCCACAAGCACCATTTTTTCATCGTTTATCTGCTCGGGTATGACCATTATGCGGACCTCTCTGCCCGCCTGAATAGCATAGGATTTCTCCACGCCCTCATAGGAAGTGCAGATCTCCTCCAGCTTTTGCAGACGCTTGATGTAGTTTTCGTAATTTTCATTCCTTGCTCCGGGTCTTGCCGCAGAAATTGCGTCCGCCGCCTGCACAAGAGCCGCAACTACCGTCTTTGTCTCAACATCTCCGTGATGAGCCTCTATTGCATGAATGACCTCAGGACTTTCCTTGTACTTCTTGCAGACATCAACGCCTATCTGTACATGAGAACCCTCTATCTCGTAGGAAAGCGCCTTGCCTATATCATGGAGCAGTCCCGCACGCCTTGCAAGATTTGCATCTACCCCAAGCTCAGATGCCATTATACCCGCAAGATGCGCTACCTCTATCGAATGGCTCAGTACGTTCTGACGGTAACTCGTCCTGTACCTCAGCCTGCCTATGAGCCGTACCAGCTCATGATTTATGCCGTGTACATTTGTTTCCAGAATAGCTCTCTCGCCCTCCTGCTTAATGCGGTGCTCCACCTCCCGCTTTGCCTTGTCCACCATTTCTTCTATCCTTGCGGGGTGTATACGTCCGTCTGCGATGAGCTTTTCAAGGGCGATCCTTGCCACCTCACGCCTTGCGGGATCAAAGCAGGAAAGGGTAATTGCTTCGGGCGTGTCGTCAATTATAAGCTCTACGCCCGTAAGAGTTTCAAGTGTGCGGATATTGCGTCCCTCACGTCCGATAATGCGTCCTTTCATCTCGTCATTGGGGAGGGGAACTACAGACACCGCAGTTTCTGCCACCTGATCTGCGGCGCATTTGGAAATTGCAAGGGAGATCATGTCTCTTGCCTTTTCCTCGCAGCTGTCTCTGAGCTGCTGCTCATACTGGGCGATCTTCATCGCCTTTTCATGTACAAGCTCACTTTCAAGCATATTGAGCAGATGCTCCTTTGCCTGCTCCATTGTGAACTGAGAAATTTTCTCCAGTATTTCAAGCTGGGATTTCTTTATCTTCTCTGCTTCCTCCAGTTTTTCATCTGCGCTTTTCAGCTTTTTCTGGAGCTGCTCGTCCTTTTTTTCTATGGCGTCATTTTTCCTGTCAAGATTTTCTTCCTTCTGCTGAATACGTCTTTCCTGCCGGGAGATCTCGTTTCTTCTTTCCTTGATCTCCTTTTCAAGCTCACTGCGGCTCTTGTGGATCTCGTCCTTTGCCTCCACAACAGCGTTTTTCTTTTTGCTTTCAGCCTCTTCTTTGGCCGCTTCGATGATCCTTTCGGCTTCCTTTTCCGCCGAGCCTATGGCTGCCTCCGCCTGAGATTTGCGGTAGGACACCCCCGCCCGGAAGGAGATGATACCCGAAATTGCTGCGGCAGCCACTATTGACACGACGATTATTATGATCATCGTTGACACAGCTACCGTTCCTGCGGCGGCGATCATTACTGCCTGCATTGCTGATACCTCCTTGATAAATATACTGTTCACTTCGGAGGCATGGTTTAGCCGTAGGGATATAGTATTTTCCTGTTAAATTTATTAAGATCCCCGCTTTTTTTCTTTTTCTTGCGGAAATAAAAAATAAAAGCCGTTTCCCGTCTGCCCGGCATATCTGCCAAATTACGGGACAAAATATATGAAAATCTTCTATATCGGTACAGCCAACCAATGTATAGAAGTGATAAAATTGAAGCAGATATTTTATATGATCCGACGAAAAAATAAATCATTCCCGCCAAGTATATTTAATATATGCTGCACATATTTCTATTTTAATATAAAAATGTCCTCTTGTCAAGGAATTTTATATAATTTATATAATTTAACATAATTTCACAAAGATTTAACGTGTCGGCTGTATAAAATTATCATTGACAATTGTACGAAAGGGTGATATAATAAGAGTAAACATAGGTGCTTTATAGGGCACCGTCTATTCCGTTAACAATTTTATCTTAATATTTTAAAATATCAAGAAAGAGATCCCAAAAACAATTTATCCCCCTCCAGAGAGCGGACGGCAAAGGCTGAGAACGTCTGCGGCGGGCTGTTTTGCGGGTACCGCTCTTTCGTATCCGGCTAATCCCCGGCGGGCGTTCCCGTTACAGGACGCAAACGAGATGTACGGCAACGTGCATGAAATCGGGTGGAACAGCGTTTACACGCCCCGTGGACTTTGGTCTGCGGGGCATATTTTGTTTTTAAGGCGGTACTGCCTTAAAGGATCGGAGAGGATACAAATGAATATGGACGATCTTGCGGTCAGACTGTCGGGCATCGCAGTTTTCAGAGGGATACTGCGTCTTAGGACAATGACTGCCCTGCTTGATATGCTCCGCAAAAAAACGCCCGAAAGCTGCGGAGAATTTGCCCACGCCCTCTACAGGCACGGCGCAAACATTTCCGACTACATCGTGAAAGCGGTAAGCGAGGACGAAAACTCCTATCTTATCAGAAAAGCGGGGCGCAGACCCATTCCCCCCGTTATGGAAAAGGCGGTGCGGCGTGAGCTGGGGCTTTTTGAGGAGCTTTCCATGCTCACCACAGAGGACGTACGCCGCAGCATGGATTATCAGGGTTTCCTGCCCGAGTGGGAGAATACCCGATACGATTTTGCCGCCATGTATGCAGAAAGGCTGGATAAGCTGTTTACAAAGGGCTACGGCATTTTTGCAAAGTACACCGCATTCGTGCTGAAAAACGGCGTTATAGAGCCTGTGCTTACCCCCGACCCCCAGCGGCTTGACGCTCTTTCCGCCTATGAAACACAGCGCCGCCGTGTCATTGACAATACCCTTGCCCTCATTAAGGGCAGACCCGCCGCAAACTGCCTGCTTTACGGCGATGCGGGTACGGGCAAATCCTCCACGGTAAAAGCTGTGGTGAATGAATTTTCCGAAAGAGGACTGCGGCTTATAGAGCTTAAAAAGTCCCAGCTCCATGAGCTGCCCGATGTTATGAAGAGCATTGCGGATAATCCGCTGAAATTTATAATTTTCATTGACGACTTGTCCTTTGCCGCAGACGATCAGGACTTCGGCGCACTCAAAGCTGTTCTTGAGGGTTCTGTTGCATCAAAGGCTTCAAACGCCGTTATCTACGCCACCAGCAACCGCCGTCATCTTGTAAAGGAGAGTTTTTCCGACCGTTCGGGCGACGATATCCACGCCCGTGACACAAGAGAGGAGCTTGCAAGCCTGTCGGAGCGATTCGGTTTAAAGGTCACATTCCTTAAACCCGACAAGGATACTTATCTTGCCATTGTAGACAGTCTTGCACGTCAGTACGGCATTGTCATGAACAGTGAGGAGCTTCACGCAAAGGCGGAGGCGTATGCTTTGCGGCGCAGCGGGCGTTCGGGACGTGCGGCAAGACATTTTGTGGAAATGCTCAAATCGGAAGAACCGGAAAACGGAGAGGAGAATGCTTTATGAAAAAAAGTGTAATTAATTTTATGTGCGCTTGCCTGCTGCTCGCCATGACGGGCTGCGGCGGCAGTACAGAACCTGCGGAGGGTACACCGGAGGAAACTGTTCCGGCAGAAAGCACAGCAGCGGAGAGCGTTTCTGAAGAAACGGTCTCTGAAGAGACGCCCTCTGAAGAGACGCCCTCTGAAGAGGATACCGCTTCAGAGGAAACATCTGCCGAAGAAACATCTGAGGAGGAAACCTCCGCAGAAGAAACATCTGCCGAGGAAACGTCCGCAGATGCAGCTCCCGCAGAGTATGAGATAGCATCTCTCAAAGGACCTACCACTATGGGCATGGTAAAAATGATGTCCGACAGCGAAGCGGGGCTTACATTCAATAAATACAACGTCACCATGTACGGCGCAGCCGATGAGATATTGGCAGGCGTGGTAAGCGGAAATACCGACATTGCCAATGTTCCCGCAAATCTTGCGGCAGTGCTTTACAACAAGACAGAGGGAAATTTGCAGGTAAGCGCAGTAAATACGCTGGGCGTGCTTTATGTGGTCACATCGGGAGAGGAAATAAGCTCTATTGCCGATCTTAAAGGCAAGACTGTCTACTCCACGGGCAAGGGTACTACCCCCGAATACGTTCTCAATTACATTCTCCGTCAGAACGGGCTTGAACCGCAGACGGACGTTACCATAGAGTATAAGACCGAAGCTGCCGAGTGCGCCGCAGTTATGGCGGAGTCGGAAAATGCAATAGCCGTTCTTCCTCAGCCCTATGTTACCGTTGCCATGAATCAGAACGAGAACATTAAAATCGCTCTGAGCCTTACCGATGAGTGGGATAAAGTCTGCGACACTCCCCTTATTACGGGCGTTACAATCGGTCAGAAGTCTGTCATTGCCGAAAATACGGGAGCATATGATAAATTCCTTGAAGAATATGCCGCATCTGCGGACTTTGTAAATGCAAACACCGACGAAGCGGCGGCACTTGTGGGCGGCTATGACATCGTACCCGAGCCTGTGGCAAAAATCGCTCTCCCCCTGTGCAACATAAGATGCATAAGGGGTCAGGAGATGAGAGATGCGGTAAACGGCTACTGGGGCGTGCTTTTTGAGGCTGACCCCGCATCTGTGGGCGGCACTCTGCCTCCTGCGGACAGCGAAGCCTTTTACGGCTGATTCTGCATGAGGGATAGGAAAGAACTGCTGTTAAAAGCGGGCGGGGTGCTGTTCTGGCTTATAGTCTGGCATATGGCGGCGGTAATTATCAACAAGCCCGTTATACTTGTAACGCCCCTTGCGGCTCTGAAACGTTTGTGGGCGCTTATGGGAGAAGCCGACTTTTTTAAAACCATACTCAATTCCGCTCTCAGGTTTGCCGCAGGCTATCTTGCCGCCGCAGTAACAGGAATAGCCGCAGCACTGCTGTCCGTGCGCTTTTCTGCGGTGGGAGCGGTGATCTCCCCGCTTATGACGGCTGTGAAGTCCGTGCCTGTGGCGAGCTTTATCATCTTTGCACTGTTCTGGATGAAAAGCCGTGATCTGTCCCTTTTTATCGTGTTCCTTATCGTGCTGCCCGTCATATACGGGGCGGTAAAGGAGGGCATTGAAAGTACCGACAGGGAGCTGCTTGAAATGGCACGGATATTCCGTTTCGGACTTTTAAAAAAGCTGCGGTATATCTATTTTCCCTCGGTCATGCCCTTTCTCACTGCTGCCTGCGCCACCTCTGCGGGGCTTGCCTTTAAAAGCGGTACTGCCGCCGAGGTGATAGGTCAGCCCGATTTTACACTGGGGGATAAGCTGTTCCGCTCTAAAATTTATCTTGAAACTGCCGATCTTTTTGCATGGACGGCGGTAATAATAATTACGGGCGAAATTTTTGAACGTATTACTATTATTATTCTGAAATTAATATATAAAATTTCTCAAAAAGTTAACATTAAATAGTGAAAGGAGTTTACAGATGATAAACATTACACTCAAAGACGGCTCTGTAAGAGAAGCCGAAAGCGGCATCACAGCCGCAGAGATCATCAAAGGCATAGGCATGGGACTTTACAAGGCTGCCTGCTGCGTAAAGCTCAACGGCAAGGTGTGCGACCTGCGCACTCCCGTAACAGAGGACTGCTCCTTTGAAGTCTGCACCTTTGATTCCGAGGAGGGCAAAAAGACATTCTGGCACACATCATCTCACATTCTGGCACAGGCGGTCAAGCGTGTTTATCCCGATGTGAAGCTGGCAATAGGTCCTGCCATTGAGAACGGATTCTACTACGACTTTGACACGCCCCGCCCCTTTACGCCCGAGGATCTGGAAAAATTTGAGGCGGAGATGAAGAAGATAGTCAAGGAGGGGTTAGAGCTTTCACGCTTTGAGCTGCCCCCCGAAGATGCCGTTAAAAAGCTGACCGAAATGAACGAACCCTACAAGGTGGAGCTTTGCGAGGAACACAGCGGCAAGGGCGAGAATATCAGCTTTTACAAGCAGGCGGAATTTCTTGACCTTTGCGCAGGTCCTCATCTTATGAACGTTTCCCCCGTAAAGGCAATAAAGCTCACAGGCTGCACGGGCGCATACTGGAGAGGTGATTCCAAGGGCAAGCAGCTTTCCCGTATCTACGGCATTACTTTCCCCAAGGCAAGCGAGCTTGATGAGTACATCAAGCGCACCGAGGAGGCAAGGAGCCGTGACCATAACAAAATAGGAAGAGAGCTGGAATATTTTACAACTGTAGACTATATCGGTCAGGGACTGCCTATCCTGCTGCCAAAGGGAGCAAAGGTCATTCAGATACTGCAAAGGTGGGTTGAGGATACCGAGGACGCACGCGGATATGTCCGCACCAAAACACCATATATGGCAAAGAGGGAGCTGTATAAAATTTCGGGTCACTGGGATCATTATCTTGACGGAATGTTCGTTCTGGGCGACCCCAATGACGAGGAGCATGACTGCTACGCTCTGCGCCCCATGACCTGTCCTTTCCAGTATCAGGTATTTCTTAACCGTCAGCGTTCCTACCGTGATCTGCCTATGAGACTGGGCGAAACGTCAACGCTTTTCCGCAATGAGGACAGCGGCGAGATGCACGGTCTTATCCGTGTAAGGCAGTTTACCATTTCCGAGGGACATCTTATTCTCCGTCCCGAGCAGTTGGAGGAGGAGTTCAAGGGCTGTCTGGAGCTTGCAAAATACTGTCTTGACACCGTTGGTATGCTGGAGGACTGCACATTCCGTTTCTCACAGTGGGATCCCAATAACACGGAAAAATATATCGGCACGGCTGAGCAGTGGGACGAGGCACAGGGCGTTATGAAGAAGATACTTGACGATCTGGGCGTGGAGTACACGATCGGCATTGATGAAGCGGCATTCTACGGTCCGAAGCTGGATATTCAGTACAGAAACGTATTCGGCAAAGAGGATACAATTGTCACCATTCAGATAGATCAGATGCTTGCGGAGAAATTCGGCATGGAGTATGTGGATACAGACGGAACAAAGCGCCGTCCGTATATAATCCACCGCACAAGTCTGGGCTGCTACGAAAGGACACTTGCTTATCTGCTGGAAAAATATGCAGGCGCACTCCCTCTGTGGATGGCTCCCGAACAGGTAAGAGTGCTGCCCGTTACCGACCGTGCAAAGGAATACGGCGAGAGAATTGCCGCACGTCTTGAAAGCATGGGAATGCGTGTTACCGTGGACAACCGCAACGAGAAGATAGGCTATAAGATCCGTCAGGCGCAGCTTGAAAAGATACCTTATTTCTTCATTGTGGGCGACAAGGAAACGGCAGAAAACACAGTTTCCCTCCGTTCCCGCAAGGACGGCGATCTGGGCGCAGCTCCCCTTGAGGACGTGATAAACAAGATAGCCGCCGAGAACATGACAAAAGCAAGGTGAACGGCATGAAGCTCACACCCTACAGCAGACGTGTATATTACTACGAAACGGACAAAATGGGGATAGTTCATCATTCCAATTACATTCGCTGGTTCGAGGAGGCAAGGGTCGACCTTATCGAACAGGCGGGACTGCCCTTTCAGTATGTGGAGCAGGAGGGGATAATGACTCCCGTCCTCTCCGCAGAGTGTGAATACAGACTGCCTTTCCGTTTCGGGGACGTGTTTGTCATAAAGGCATATATACCCGAATTCGGCAAGGTGCGTTTTCCCGTGACCTATGAAGTGTACGGAACGGACGGACAGCTCCATGCATCGGGGAAAACCCTCCACTGTTTTGTGGATATGCAGATGCGCCCCGTAAACATAAAACGCACTCACCCTCATGTATATGAAGTCTATGAGGAAATGCATTCTGCGGGGGAAAAACTGTATTAATTGAGTGTGGAGAGTTAAGAGTGGCGGGTGGAACCCGCTGCCGGGTCGTTGGTATGTTTTGTGTAAACATCTCAATAGTAACTCGGTAACTTTCATTTTCTGCGATGTATAAAGAATATTTTTTAGCGTTGGAGAATTTTGCTTAAATTTTTCAGATAGCAGCCCGGTACCTTTCGTTTTGCGTTTAACCGCAGTCCCCTCTTTGGTGATTTAAGAGGAATAATTTCAGATAACATCTCGGTAACTTTCATTTCCTGCAATACTTAATTTCTTCAAGCAAAACAAACGAACCAATTACGGCGTATCTCAATCTAAAAATCCCCAACATGGCAAAAAGAAATCCCAACAAACCCCAAATAGTGTACCAACCTCAAAACCCACAGCAAATAAAAACATTTAGCGTGATAGCGGTAGAGGGAGAGGGGAGGTTGGGAGAGGGAAGGGGAGTCCAGAGGGGACAACCGTAGGGAAGGAGGGGGAGGGAAGTGAGCGTCTAAGGAATCTCTGCCCTCCCCCCTCCTTCCCGAAGGTTTCCCCTTTGGCGGGACAGCACAAACACGACTTTACGGGCTGAACATCTTGAAGGGAAAAAAATAAAAAATTTGCAGTGTGACCTTACCTGCTAAACAAGGATTTGCAGGTAAGGTCACACCGCATTTTAAATATACTTTTATAAAACCCGCTCCCGACAGCACAAAACTGTCGGGAGCGGTTTTGCGGGACGCCGTCCCGCCTTAGTCCATAGCATAATCGGCGATCTCACTGTCAAAGATAAAGAAGTAAACCGCCACAAGATAGCCTATGACCGTAAGAACCCCCCTGATAATCAAGGGCACCGGATTAATCATCATTGCCGCCGCTTCTGCCTCGGTATAGCCGTACATCTCCGCCATTGACATCAACATATTATTGGCAGCTTCTACGGTGGGACCTATCTTTACCAAGTCAATTATGCTGTATGCCGCCTCAAAAAGAGCCACTTTTCCCAGCATATTGCGGTATTTATAGCTTCCCCGCAGAAACATAACAGCGCAGAAGATAAATACTGCCGAGCTTGCAGCGTTCAATACTTTATCCGTAACATTGTAATATTCATTAGTCAGGCTTGAAAGGGCAGCAAGAACGTTAATGCCGATAACGATCAAGCCCACAACCTTTGCTTTGTCCTTTCCCTTGTCATAATGCGTCTGACGGTCGGCGTACATCTGATCCATAGCAGCCCTGCGGTTAGCCTGAAAATCGGAGGGCGACTGATAGCTGCTTACCGTTCCCGATGAACCCTGCATTGGGTTGGGCGAAGCTGCTGCCGCTTGCTTTGAGGGGGGAACATAAGCACCCGGCATATCAAAAGGCTCCTGCATTCTCCTCTCCATTGCGGACATCTTCTTTTCGGGAGGCTTCGGCACAGAAGATACACCGCCCATATCCTCAAATGCGGGCATTGCTGCTCCCGTCCTGCCAGACTGTCCTGCGGGCTTCGTGCCGACAGGTGTTGCCGTCTGTCCGCCCATTTCTTCAAAAACAGGCATTGCATTGGGGTCAAATTCGTAATCGTCCGTTACCTCGTATTCATTCTCCCCCGCCCCGCTGTCGGAAATGTCCGTTTTTTCCGCCGTAACCGTATCAAGTTCCTTTATCTCGGGCAATTCCAATGAATCCATATCAAGATTATTCATTATCCTACTCCTATTTATTTATCGGTGAGTATACTGCTTATGTCCACCTCTTCGCCGTCTTTCCAGAGACGTTCAAGACTGTAGAAATCACGCTGATCCCGAGTAAAGATATGCACAATTATGTCGCCGTAGTCAAGAGCGTGCCATGTTCCCCCGTTGCCCTCTGTACGTTCGGGTACAATGCCGTTTTCCTTGAGCTTAAACTCAACCTCGTCCGCAAGCGCCCTTACCTGTGTGTTTGAAGTACCGTTTGCAATGACAAAGTAATCCGCTATCACGGTAAGATCGGTGATCTTTATTACCTTGATATCCTCTGCCTTTTTGCTGTCAAGTGCTTTCACCATTATTTCAATAATTTTTTCCTGAGACGGTCTTTCGCTCATTTTATTCTCCTCCTTTACTTCTTACAAGTCCTGCATAATAATTGTATGCCGCCCATGAGCTTTCGGGGATAAGCGACCCCTTTTCCACCACATCTCCCACCGAAAAGCGCAGAGCCTCAAACAATGCGGCGTTTATATCGGAATGAGCAAGCTTTCTCATTCGCCCCACGTCCTTATAGCTTCTGTCCTCACTGATAAGATCGGCAAGATAGATTATCTCCTCCAGTCTGCTCATATGCGCCCTGCCCGTTGTATGATGTCTTATGGCATTAAGGATATCCTCATCATCTATCCCCAGCACATTTTCGCAGTACCACGCCCCCGCAGCCGCATGATACAGGGGAGGTATCTGCTGTTCGATCTTAGAAAAATCCCTGCCGCAGTCCATTGCCATTTTAAGCTGCTCCTCTTTGGGTATCTCCTTGCATATATCGTGAAGAAGCCCCGCAAGCACAGCTTTTTCCTTATCTGCGCCATATTCCTCTGCAAGCTCCTCCGCAGCGTGAGAAACGTTCAGACTGTGATTATATCTCTTTTTGGAAAGCCGTTTTTTCAGAACAGATTTTATTTCGTCCTTATCGAATCCGCAAAGTGACGAACCCATTTTTATCTCCTCCTTTACAAATCACGTAAAATCAATTTTTGATTTTCTCAGAGGCAAGATAAGGAAACCCTTTCCGGATTTTTACCTTTTGCCGCTTTGCAGGCGATTTTTTCTTGCTTCTTGTTTCTTGCTTCTGAAATTTACAGATAGATCCCCTTATCCCTTATATATCTGTAAACACCGTCTGCCAGATAAGCAGATGCGTCCTTTCCGCTGACAAGCATTTCTCTTATCTCACCCGATGATATTTCAAAGGGCGGCGCACAAAGGACGTCAACATTCCCGCCCATACTGCGTATAACACGGGCTGCGGCGTCTATCCTGCCCTTTTCTTCGGAATAGCGGGACACGGCGGCTATATCCGCATTTTTTATTATCTCATCCGCTCTGTACCACTCGGGGAGAGTGGAAAGAGAATCGCTGCCCACCGTAAGTATGAGCCTGTCCTCCGGATAGGTTTTTTTCAGATAAGCGACAGTATCCGCAGTGTAGCTTATACTTTCCCTGTTTATCTCATAGTCGGAAACGATGCATTTTTTTCTGTCACGAAAGGCGATGCGGCACATTTCAAGACGCTCTGATGCTGATGCACGGGGAGCGTTTTCGGTTTTAAAGGGGCTTACCCATGCGGGCATGATAATTAACCGTGAAAGCTCGGGAAAGGCGTTCAGAACGGCGTCCGCTGCTTTTATATGACCTGTATGCACAGGGTCAAAGCTGCCGCCGAAAAGTGCTGTAAGTGCCATGGCCGTTACCTGCCCGATGAACGGGGCAGCTCAATTTTCGGTTCGGCGGGATTTCTCTTAAAGAGCACCAGTTTATTGCCGATTACCTGAACTACCTCCGATTTTGTTTTAAGTGCGATATCCTGTGCGGCCTCCTCTGCTGACAGCAGAGCGGAGTCGAGCACCTTTATTTTTACTATCTCACGGGCTTTCAGGGCATCGCTTATCTGTGAGATAAGGTTTTCCCCTATCCCGCCCTTGCCTATCTGAAGAATTGTATCTTCCTTTGAGGCTATCCCTCTGAGATATGATCTTTGTTTGCTTGTAAGCATATGACTGTTCCTTTCGATATTATGCGAGGTGACCCCGCAAATTCAAATTTTTCTGATTTCAAGATGTTTTGTCCGTAACATTTTGTATGTGCAGTTCCGCCAAAGGGGGATTTACATCTCCCCTTTTACAACCCTCTTTGCTTTTATTACGTTAAATGTTAATTTATCTTTCTTCAAGATGTTCAGTCCGTATCGTTCTGTATGTGCTGTCCCTCCAAAGGGGGAACCTTCGGGAAGGAGGGGGAGGGCAAAGATTCCTTTGACGCTCACTTCCCTCCCCCCTCCTTCCCTACGGTTGCCCCCTCTGGACTCCCCTTCCCTCTCCCAACCTTCCCCCTCCCTCTACCGCTATCACGCTAAATGATTTTATTTGTTGTGAGTTTTGAGGTTGGTATTCTATTTGGGGTTCGCTGTGATTCCTTTTTGCCATGTTGGGGATTTTTTGATTGAGGTACGCCGTAATCTGATATATGCTTATTTATCTTCTAACTTCTATTTACTAACTTTTATCTTTTATCCTCTGATTGGCATTGAGGTAACTAAATGTTACCGAGATGTTATCTTAAATTATTCCGCTTAAATCACCAAAGAAGTGACTGCGGTTAAACGCAAAACGAAAGGTACCGGGCTGCTATCCGAGATATTTATGCTAAATTCTCCAACGCTAAAAAATTATCATTAAATATCACAGCAAATAAAGGTTACCGGGTCACTATTAAGATGTTCATGCTAAACACGCCAACGACCTGCGTGCGGGGTCACCCCGCCGACCCGGCTGCGGGTTCCACCCGCCCGGCTAAAATTTAAAATTTTAAGAAAATGAAAGTTACCGAGTTACTATTGAAATGCTCACTCAAAATTCTCTAACGACCTGCAAGCGGCGTCACGCCGCCCGCTATGATTTGTGCAAGCTTTTTAAGTGCCTTGCTGCGGTGGCTTACGCTGTTTTTCTCCTCGGGCAGCAGCTCCGCAAAGGTGCGTCCGCCGTACATGAACACATGATCGTAGTCAAATCCCCATTCTCCCCGCTCCTCATAGCCTATACTGCCCTCGCATACGCCTTTTGCAATGTGAGCGGTGCCGTCTGCATCTATAAAGCAGACGGCGCATACAAACCGTGCCGTGCGCTGTTCATCGGGTACTCCCTCCATTTCTTCAAGGAGCTTTCTGCATCTCTGTCCGTCAGGGGCGTAGCGTGCGGAAAGTATGCCCGGCGCACCGTTCAACGCATCTGTTTCCAGTCCGCTGTCGTCGGCGATAACGGGCAGCTTTAACAGCTCATATATCGCCCTTGCCTTTATCTCTGCATTCTCCTCAAATGTAGAACCGTTTTCCTCGGGGGATATGTCCGCCCCCGCCTCCCTCTGCGATATGACCTCATGACCCATCGGAACAAGTATTTCACGAAATTCTCTTAACTTGTTCACATTATTTGATGCAAGAATTATTTTCATTTTAGTTTACACCCCGCCAAATACCTTGTATCTGTCCTTGCCCTCTTTTTTCGCCCCGTAGAGAGCCGTATCGCTTTTATGCATAAGCCCCTCCGTATCATGGACGCCGTTTTCGGGCAGACATTCGCTTGCTATCCCCGCACTTGCAGTCATGACCGCAAATTTCTCTACACGCTCATAGTATTCTGTCAGACGGTCAAGAAATGCGGAGGTAAGGGAACAAAGCTCCTCTTCCGTAAGGGGACGGCTTATGACCGTTATAAACTCATCGCCGCCCAGACGTGCTATAAAATCATCGGGAAAACTCTCTTTCATAATGCGCGCTGTTTCCCTGAGCGCCTTATCGCCCGCCTGATGTCCGAAATTGTCGTTTACCTTTTTGAAATTATCCAGATCAACTGTTATCATGGCAAGAGAGGGAGAGCTTTTCACCTTTTCAAGATGTGCAAACAGGCTGCGGCGGTTGTTAAGGGCTGTAAGATAATCGGTATTTGCCGTTCTTATGGTCTGTTTTTTGGCGTTATGCTCCACGGTAACGTCCATAAATATGGTTATTGAGCCTATTTTCTCGCCGAACACGTCAATTATAGGCTCTTCGCTCACATTGAGAAAGCGTTCCCCTTTTCCCCGCTTTACCGTAAGCTCCGCAGTGCCGTTATCCTTGAACACCGCTTTTTTCATCATTTCCGATTTCCACAGGAGAAGATCCCCCTCCCCGCAGTCGGGAAAATACTCGCCGAACCTTGAATTTACGCTTATAACACTTCCGCTCATATCCTCCACCATGACCGCAAAGGGCATACTCTCCATAATGGTGTGAAGCTCATTGTTTATGTTATGAAGATCCGTCACGTCCTTTGCAATGCCGCAGGTACCGAATACCGTGCCGTCCTCGTCTGTCAGAGGGGATTTATAGGTCTTGAACTGCCGCATACCGCTTTTGGTCTTGACCTTTTCGTCAAAAAGACAGGTCTTTCCCGCCTTTATAACTATATCCTCCGATTCAAGGCAGACATAATCCCCCTGATCGTACTCCTCTTTCGGTATATCCCATATATAATAGTGACCCTTTTTGTATATCTGCTCCTTTGTTTTTGCCACCGCACCGCAGAAGCCGTTATTCACCATAAGATGTGCGCCTTTCATATCCTTGAACCACACAAGGTCGGGGACGCTGTCAAGAGCCGTATCAAAGCATCTGCGCAGACGCCTTGCATCAAAACGTTCCTTGAGCATGGCGGCAAACCGTTCAAAATATCCCTTTATAAGCTCCTCCGGCAGGCTGTCCTCACAAGGCACTACCCACAGATACCCGTCACGGGGCAGGAGAGCCATTGCCCCCTCCGCCTGTGCGGGAGTTACTATCAGAGCGGCACAGTAAACGGCATCAAGCTTTTCGGGCAGTCCGTTTCTCAGGTCGATTATCGTTCCCGTATCAAGAGAAGTGCCGGGCTGCGTGCAGGCGTTAAAGGTAAATCCGCAGTCCTCGGGAGGAGGCACTTTTGAAAGAATACGCATAAGTGCTTCGTCACGGGATATTATTTCAAATTTTAAAGAGCAATAATACATATTTTCACCTGCCATACAAATAAAACTACTTAATTACATCATACCACATTTACTGCATACATTTCAACAATAATTTGAAAAACACAAAAATTTTGTTAATATTTAACGAAAATTACAGTAAAATTTTTTTACTTATCCAAAATATATATATTTTTTTCTCTTGTAGAAAAGTGCGGAATGTGGTATAATATAATATGTATAGCCTAAAAATGAGGAGGTATACAAAAATGGCAAAATTCGATTCGGGCATGGAATCCATGGTCGATACATATATATTTGAGACAACCTCGCTGCTTGAACAGCTCGATCAGTGCCTGATGAAAACCGAAAGCGAAAATTCTTTCGGTGATGAGGAGATAAACGAGATCTTCCGTATCATGCACACCATAAAAGGTTCTTCGGCAATGATGGGGCTTGACAATCTGTCGCATCTTGCTCATTCGGTGGAGGATATGTTTTATATTATCCGTGAGGAAAAGCCCGCTATTTCCGATATGCGGACGCTTTACGACCTTGTGTTCACCGCCTCTGATCTTATGAAAGCGGAAATAGACATACTACAGGACGAAAGCGCAGAGCCTACCGATTTTACGGAGCAGATGACGAAAATAAGGGACTATGCCGCATCGCTCAGCAAGTCGGGTACGCCCGACGGCGGAAGATCCGCTGCACTCCCCCATGCAAATTCCCCCGCTCCTGCGGAGAGTAAACCCGACAGCAGCACGGACAGCGGAGAGGAGCTGACAGAAGTTATTATCTGCGGCGAGAACGATCCTGCCGTGGTGAACGTCCTTTTTGAAAAGGACTGCATGATGGAGAATCTCCGTGCCCTTATGGTGATAAGCAACATAAAAAATGAATGCTCCTCACTGAAATTTGAGCCGCAGGATATTGAGGATAATTCCGACACGGCAGCTGTTATTGCCGAAAAGGGCTTCAGAATTGAGTTTGTCCCCAAGTCTCTGCCCTTTGAGGAGATAGTTTCCATTATAAAAGACACCGCCCATGTAAGCGAATGTACACTACTCTCCCCCGGCGGCGAGAAAAGGGAAAAAGTACCCCTCTCCTCCCTTACTACCGTGCGTGTCACCTTTGAGGACGACTGCCGCATGGAAAATCTCCGTGCGCTGCTTGTTATCAGCAACATAAAGGAAGAGTGCAACCGCCTTGCATTTTTCCCTGCAGATATCGAAACGAACCAGTCCACCGCCTCTGTGGTGAGAGATGAGGGCTTTATAATTCATTTTAACTCCGATTACGGAGATGAAGCAATTACAAGGCTTATCGGCGAAACGTCAAACGTTAAAAGCGTGGAGATAATAAGCTCGGGCTCCGCTCCCGAAGAAAAGCAGCCCGAAACTGCAAAGGCACCCGAAAAAGAGGGAGAGGTGCAGACGCAGAAAACCGCTCCCGCTCCTCCGAAAGAAAACAAGGCGGCAGACAGGAAAGCACCCGAAAAGTCCCCCGTTTCAAAGCAGTCCTTTATCTCTGTAAATCTTCTGAAACTCGATCAGCTCCTTGATATGGTCGGAGAGATAGTCATTACAGAAGCTATGGTAACCTCAAATCCCGACCTTAAAGGACTGCGGCTGGATAATTTCCAGAAAGCCGCAAGGCAGCTCAGAAAGCTAAATTCCGAGCTTCAGGACATAGTAATGTCTATCCGCATGGTACCCATTTCGGGAGCATTCAATAAAATGACCAGAATCGTCAGGGATATGAAAGTAAAGCTGAACAAGGACTGCGATCTTGTGTTTGAGGGCGAGGAAACAGAGGTAGACAAGTCTATCATAGATAATCTTAACGACCCTCTCATGCACATGGTGAGAAACTCCATGGATCACGGCATAGAGGACGATCCCGAACAGCGCATAGCCGCAGGAAAGCCCGCAAGAGGACGCATAACCCTTTCGGCATACAGTTCCTCGGGAGAGGTAGTCATAGTGGTAGCGGACGACGGAGCGGGCATGGATCCCGCAAAAATACTTGACAAGGCGGAGAAAAACGGCATACTTACAAAGCCCCGTTCGGAGTATACGGACAAGGAGGCATACGGACTTATCATGCTTCCGGGATTTTCCACAAACGAAACCGTCACCGAGTATTCGGGACGAGGCGTGGGAATGGACGTGGTAAAGAAAAACATAGAAAAGTGCGGCGGTACTGTATCGGTGGACTCCAAGCCCGGGGAGGGGACGTCATTTATAATAAAAATACCCCTTTCCCTTTCCATAGTGGACGGCATGGAAATTTCGGTGGGCAGCTCCATTTTTACAATACCCATAAGCTATATAAAGGAATCTTTCAAGCTGCGCCCGGGACAGCTTATCAGGGACACGGACGGCAGAGAGATGATCCTTATAAGAGGGGAGTGCTATCCTCTCATACGGCTTTGCAGGCTGTACGGTCTGAGCGGCGCAGTAGAGGAGATAAACGAGGGCATAATTATCCTTGTGGAATCGGATAACAAATGCGCCTGCCTGCTTGCAGACGAGCTTATCGGCGAACAGCAGGTGGTAGTAAAGCCTTTCCCGCCCCTGCTTGCAAACTATAACGTCAAGCAGAACGGAATGGCGGGCTGCTCCATTTTAGGAGACGGGTCTATTACCATAATCCTTGATATAAGCAATATTCTTATGGATTACTGATGTTAACAGGCACACAGCTGTCCGGAAAAATTCGGATAACTGTGTGTTTTTTTAAGCAGTGCGGATAAGCGGGAAAAATCTTAAAATTTTTGCGATACACCTTGATTTATCCGCAAATTTGTGGTAAAATGAAGATAACAGCAGGGAAAGCGGTGATACCGATGCCTATAATCATAAAAAGCAAGGAACAGCAGCACAGGGAGGATCTGATACGTCTTGCGAATTTCCGTCCCATTGACGATGATTTCATGCGGGTACTGTTAAAGGACGATCTGCC
>CANQPL010000036.1 GCA_947625735.1 uncultured Clostridia bacterium | reverse complement strand
CTTGTTTCGGAAAGTGAGTTTGAAACAATTGCCGAACAGAAAAAAGCGCTTGCCGTTCAGAAAGACGAAGTCCGCAGGCTGCAAAACCATTTTGACAAGGAACGTCTTATACTGAACTCTGAAAAAGAAAAACTTGACGGTCTTGAAATTTCTCTCAACAAGCGCGAAGCCGATCTAAACGCCCGTGACAAAGAAATGACCGAAAAGGAAAGTTACATTGAACAAAGAGAAGCGGACGCTGTGGAACTTTACAATCAGCAGGTGGAACTCAACGAACGTTATCAGCAAGTGCGTTCTCTATACTACGACCTTGAACAGGAAATGCGGAAAAAGGAAAGGTTCGAGGAGCAGAACAAAATGCTCCGCGGCAGGATAGATTCTCTTACAAAACGCATAAGCGATCAGAAAGGCGATTATGAGGAACTGCTGCAAAAGAAAGATGAGGACATCACGGCGGTAAAGGACGAACTTTCAAAATGCCGTGAACAGACGGAGCAGTCCGAAAAGGAAATTTCTTGGCTGAAAGAAAAACTGCAAAACCTCAATGAGTTTGTGGACAAGCTGTTTGAGATAGGCAGATATATGGCGCGCAAGCTGTTTATGAGTTTTGATGATATACTTGACCAACGGCTGAGCGGCTATTCCCTTAAACACATATTCGGAGATAACAGCCGCGAGCGATAAAACAGAAGATCCGTATCACGCCCGATACGGATCATTTTCTTTTCTGCTGAAAGGGAGTTGGCAGAGGGAACGGCTGCCCCCTCGGAGAGCCCCGTGTACTTTTGATAAGGTCTTGTGCCTTGTCAAAAGTACTAAGGGGTATTAGCTTTGGCGGCAAAGCTAAATGAGAGAGCCTGCAGCTACATAATATATACGATATACGCTTTTAAAAGCATTATTGTACAAAAATTATATTTTACAATTGTGATATTGCACAAAACTGTTTAATAACAATACAAAATATTGAAAAAATTGATTTATTATGCTATACTTAATAATATGGTGTATTGTACATAAATCTCGTTACTAATGTAAAGGAAGGCTATGCTATGTCTGAAAATAAAATAATATCAATTCCCGACGGAAAGATATGTGACTATGTGGATAGCAAGTTCAGAAATGACACGCCCGAAGAATATGTTCGACAGACAGTTGAAAAAAGATTGATAAACGAGCATAAATATGATACTTCACAAATAAAAATCGAATACACTTTACAGCTTGGTTCAAGGAAGCCAAGAGCTGATATTGTTATATTCAAAAAGGATTGCACTGATCAAAAGCAGGAAAATGTTTATATTATAATTGAGTGCAAAAAGGAAACCGTTGATGCAAGAAACGCTAAAGATGGTGTTGAACAATTGAAGTCTTATATGTCTGCCTGCCCTAATTGTGAATGGGGAATGTGGACAAACGGCAAGCAAAAGGAAGTTTTTAAGAAATACGTTAATGATCAGGGACAGATTGACTTCATGGATTATAACGATATTCCATCTGCTGACGGAAACCTTGATGATATAAACCGTCCTAAACGTACATCTCTCAAAAACGCCTACGATGACAACCTGCTTTTTGTATTCAAAACCTGCCATAATCATATTCATATAAATGATGGCTTACAAAAGCAACCTGCTTTCTTTGAACTGTTAAAGGTCATTTTCTGCAAAATAGAAGATGAACGTAATATTCCTAACCCTTTAGAATTTTACACGACTTCTGAAGAACGTTCTAATCCTGACGGTCAACTTACTGTTAAGAAGCGTATCAGTAAAATCTTTGAGAGAGTAAAAAAGAAACATGGCAAAATTTTTGATTCTAATGACGAAATAAAGCTGGCACCGAGAAGCCTTGCTTATATAGTAAGTGAATTACAGAAGTATAGTTTACTTAATACTAACATTGACATTAAGGGTAAAGCCTACGAAGAAATCGTAGGAGCAAATCTTCGTGGAGATCGTGGAGAGTTCTTTACACCTCGAAATGTTATGAAAATGGTTGTTGAGATGATCAATCCGAAAACGGATGAAAAAGTATTAGACAGTTCCTGCGGAACAGGAGGATTCCTTGTTACCGCTATGACTCATGTTATGGCACAGTTGGAAATCAAATTTGCAGAGCAGATTGGACTTCCACAAAAAGATTGGGACTATGATACTAAAAAGCTGTTTCAAGAAAAAATCTCTGACATGGCAGCTAATAACTATTTTGGCTTTGATATTAACCCCGATCTTGTAAAAGCTACCAAAATGAATATGGTCATGAATAATGATGGCAGTGGAAATATTCTTCAAACAAATTCGCTGCTTCCGCCTCACGAATGGACCGAAGAATTTCGAACGAAACTTTCAGAGACACTTGGCATAAAAAAAGAAGAAATCCGAAACCACAAAACACTGGAATTTTTTGATATAATTGTCACCAATCCGCCTTTTGGCAGCAAGATACCTGTTAAGGATAAAGATATTCTTGAGCAATTTGAGCTCGCACATATTTGGGTGAATGATAAAAATACGAATGTATGGAAAATGACAGACCGTTTGCAATCATCAGTTCCGCCTGAAATACTCTTTATTGAGCGCTGTACCCAGCTTCTTGTTCCCGGAGGTCGAATGGGTATCGTTTTACCAGACTCGATTTTAGGCTCCCCCGGACTTGGTTATATTAGAGAATGGCTTATCCGTAATCATCGTATTGTAGCAAGTATAGATCTTCACGCCGACACATTTCAACCAAGAAACGGCACTCAGACTTCTGTTTTGTTTCTGCAAAAGAAAACTCAGGAACAAAAAGATAATGAAGAAAAAAGCGGAACAATGGCTGATTATAACATTTTTATGGCTATGGTTGAAAAAATTGGTCATGATAAAAGAGGGACACCTATATTCAAGCGTGATAAAGAAGGCAACGAGATACTTATTCCTGAGAAAAACGATGTTTATGTGCTTGATGAAACAAGTTCAGGCAGCAGAGCGGTTGCTCATGAACGTAAGACTAAAGTAAAAGATGATCAGACTCCTGATATACCTAAGATATTTTCTCGTTGGAAAAAGCAGGAGGGATTATCATGGTAGACAATTTAGCAAAAAAATTTGATAATACCTCAAAGGCTGAAATTGAAATTAGAGAAACACCGGTTAAGTGGTGTTCTGTGTCTCTTTCCGAAATGGTTGAACGCGGCAAGAGGCTTGAAGCCAGTTTTTTTGATGTTGAGGCAAAGCAGGCACATGATTTGGTTAAAGGTAACAAGTATGGATGTAATGTTTTGTTGGGTGATGGCGGTATAATTGATACTGCTTATTATCCCGGTCGGTTTAAAAGAATATACTGTGACAGAGGAAACGGTGTCCCTTTTTATCTTCCTTCACAGATGACTGACATTTATCCTAAAGCAGATAAATATATTTCCAAATTAACTAAATGTGACATTGATGAGCTTAAATTAAAAGAGAGAACGCTTCTTCTAACACGTTCCGGAACAATAGGCAATATTTCATTAGTGTCAAAAACCATTTCAGGTACAGTTTTTTCTGATGATGTAATAAGAGTGTCCTTCAAAAATGATTATGATTTAGGTTATGCGTATACTTATCTCAAATCTAAGATAGGAAATACTATATTGCAAACAAATGGATATGGTTCTGTAATTACTCATTTAGAACCAGAGCATCTTTCAGAAACTCTTATTCCAAATGCACCAAAAGAAATCAGAGAAAAAATTCATACTCTTATTATGCAATCTTATGATTTAAGGGACGAATCCAATGTTCTTATTGATCAGGCACAGGCTTTACTTGTTAAAGAACTCAATCTGCCACCTATAAGCGAAATAAAGGTAGACGCTCTTGATGAAAGCAAGGACGTTCAGACTTTTAGCGTGAAACTGAGCAAAATGGCAGGAAGAGCTGATGCTTCGTATCATGTGCCAATAGTTAAAGCAATTGTAGATATTCTGAAAAAGAATGCAGCGGAAGTTACTACTGTGGGTGATAAAATAATAAGCAGTGATGTTATTTTACCCGGTAGATTTAAGCGTGTTTATGTTGATGAAGGGTATGGTAGAATTTTCATAGGTGGAAAACAGCTTTATGAACTTGACCCAACTAATAAAAAATATCTTTCATTAGCACGTCATGGTGATAGAATTACAAATCAATTAGAACTGCATGAAAACATGACTTTAATTACGTGTAGTGGTACTATTGGAAAAGTCACATTAGTTGGAAAGCATTGGGAGAATTGGACAGCTAATCAACATATCATTCGTGTTGTACCTGCAAACAATGATGTCGCAGGATATATTTCTGTCTTTTTATCGTCAGATTATGGATATGAGCTTATTAAGCGCTTCACTTATGGTTCGGTTGTAGATGAAATTGATGATAATCATGTAAGACAGATAGAAATACCTATTTTAAAGAATCCGGATATTCAAAAACAAATCAACGATCTTGCATTACAAGCTAATGAAAAGCGTTATCAGGCTTATCTGCTTGAACAGGAGGCGTTGAAAGTGCTTGATGAAGAAGTTATTTATGCAAAGTGAGGAATGCTGATTGGCAGGGTATTCGATGTTAAACATTTTTTAGAACGGATCACATACCATAGAATTATGTAGTTGAATAACTTCTGGACAAACTTAATTGAATATGTTAAAAGAATAGAGAGTACCTGACAACACAAATTTTCGTAATTAGTTTTAGTCAAATTCCGGTCAAATATTTGGTCAAATCATCTAAAAAGACCTCGAAAAACCTCCGACAACAGACAGAACCGCTTCACGCAAATGCCGTAAAATAGGCGTTTTTAGGACAAGCTAAAACAAAATACAATATCGGAGTAACTTTCGAGTCCCGTCACCTCGACTGCCGTAAATTCCGCAGGCAGCTCCTTTCTTGTTTGCAAGAGAGGAGCTGTTTTTATTTTATCCCGCTAAAAAATCGTTAAAACGCAGAAAAATAACCTCTCAAACGGCTTTAACACTCCGGTTGAGAGGCTATTTTCATATTATGTCAGCTGCTCTGCATACCCCCCAAAAGCTGTCTTTATAAAAAAAAGATATCATATTTTTCAAGCATATATACTTTGTTCCTGATACTGTCAAAAATTCCCAATGCGTCCCCTGTTTTCGGCTCAAAGGCGTAAATTCCCACTCCGATCTCTTTTACGGCATAAATATTTTCCCGTGATAAACGCTCTGTTAAAATCACCTTTTCATCTTCTGTAAATCGCAGGGCAATATCCGTCATATCGGTTACGTCATAAATCTTATAAATATTCAAGCCCTCGTCACAGGCTGTTATATTAATATTTGCAGCGGTTATCATCGGACAAACCATTTCTTTTAACATCTGCCCCGAAATGTCCAAAGCCACAAGGTGATAACAATTTTTCGTATCCTTATAACACTCCCATATCTTCTCATCTTCCGAAAGAATATTCATGTTATCTATAAGCAGTCCCGACAGTTTATGCTCCGATATATTATTTTCATAAGGGATTATTTCATTTGCAGTATCCTGCGGATAATTCCGCCATGCAGAATACAAAACTACAAATGCAGCCAGCAGATAATGCAAAAATTTTTTCATAGCAATTTCCCTTTCTTATCAGAGTTCATATCACGGCGATCCCCATGGAATAATACAACATCATTTGGTTATATTATATCACAACTATTTAGTGTTGTCAACAACAAATCGGTTTTTGAATCAGTTTAATTTTATACTATAAGTAATCTTATATAAAATTTATACGATTTTTAATAAAAAGCAGACTATTCTTCACAAAAGTCCTTAACAACCAATGGTTATATATTTTTACAACTAAATAATGTTATCAACAACAAATTAGTTTTTTAACTTGACCTTATTTTCTGTTAAAATAAAGCTATGAACAGTTTGGAGGGATAAAAATGGTTAAAAACTTACGGTTGTTAAGAGAGGAAAAAGGGTTATCACAGCAAAGGCTTGCCGAAATGCTGAATATTTCCCAGCAGGCTGTGTTCAAATATGAAAAAACGGCAAGTGAGCCGGATATATCCACCCTTGTCAGGCTCGCAGACATTTTTGATGTGTCTGTGGATTTTCTGATAGGCAATTCCGATATCAGAAGTAAAAATGTTCCTCTTAATGCTGTAATGCTTACCGTGCAGGAATCCGACCACATAAAATTGTGGAGAACTCTGCCCGATAATATAAAGGAAAATATTGATACGCTGATCATGAGCATAAAAAATCCCGATATGCGCCTGTAGGTCCGCTTTGTAAGGCGTGTTAAAGCCTTTGCAGACCATTCTCACGGGACATTTTCGGGATATTCATGTTTTTTTATCTGTATGCGTGAACTATTTTAAGAAAAGGTCTTGAAATTTGTCGGAATAAATGTTATAATAAAATTTAAAGTATGTTTTTGTTATTCAAGGATACGGAGGAAAAAAATATGCCCACAAAGTACATATTTGTCACAGGTGGAGTCGTTTCGGGTCTTGGAAAGGGGATCACGGCTGCATCTCTCGGCAGACTGCTCAAACAGAGAGGCTACAGAGTCACTATTCAGAAATTTGACCCTTATATAAATGTAGACCCCGGCACAATGTCGCCCTATCAGCACGGCGAAGTTTTTGTAACCGACGACGGCGCAGAAACCGATCTGGATCTGGGTCATTATGAAAGATTCGTTGACGAAAATCTTTCCGTAAATTCAAATGTCACCACGGGAAAGATCTACTGGACTGTACTCAACAAGGAGCGCAGAGGGGATTATCTGGGGGGGACGGTGCAGGTCATTCCCCACATCACCAACGAAATAAAGGATAAGGTTTACAGGGTTGGCAAGGAAACAAATACCGATATCGTCATTACCGAAATAGGCGGTACTGTGGGCGATATCGAGTCCACGCCCTTTCTTGAGGCTATCCGTCAGGTAGTCACTGAGGTCGGCAGGGAAAATGCAATTTATATCCATGTGACCCTTGTCCCCTATATTGCAGGCTCTGAGGAGCTTAAATCAAAGCCCACACAGCACTCTACAAAGGAGCTGCTTTCTATCGGCATACAGCCGAATATAATCGTCTGCCGCAGCGAAAAGGAGCTGCCTGAGGATATGCGCAACAAAATAGCTCTTTTCTGCAACATCAGAAAGGAGGACGTTATTCAGAACCTTACCGCCCCCTCTCTCTATGAAGTGCCGCTCTGGCTGGAAAAGGAGGGGCTTGCAAAGGCGGTCTGCCACCATCTGGGTCTTGAGGACAGAAAACCCGACCTTGCCGAATGGGAGGAAATGGTCAGTCGTGCAAAAAATGCCCGCAAAAAGGTGACTATCGGACTTGTGGGCAAGTATGTTATGCTCCATGACGCTTATCTTTCCGTTGCTGAGGCGCTCCGCCACGGAGGTATCGTGAATGATGCCGAGGTGGATATCGAGTGGATAAACTCCGAGGAGATAACATCGGAAAATGCCCGTGAGATGCTTTGCGGCTGTGACGGAATCATCGTCCCGGGCGGATTCGGAGACAGAGGCATAGAGGGCATGATCGAGGCTATCCGCTATGCAAGGGAGAATAATGTCCCCATGTTCGGCATATGTCTTGGTATGCAAATGGCTGTTATCGAATTTGCAAGGAACGTACTGGGACTGGCAGGCGCTAATTCCACCGAGTTCGGCGAAACTCCCTATCCCGTGATCGATATTATGGAGGATCAGAAGAAAGTCACCGAAAAGGGCGGCACCATGCGGCTGGGGCTGTACCCCTGCAAGCTGGCGGAGGGGACTGTATGCCGCAGGATATACGGCGAGGAGCTTATTTATGAGCGTCACCGTCACCGCTGGGAGTTCAACAACGAGTACCGCACTGCCATGACCGCAAAGGGTCTTAAAATTGCGGGAATTTCCCCTGATGAACGGCTTGTGGAGATCGTGGAGATCCCCGCTCACCCGTGGTTTGTGGGCGTTCAGTTCCACCCCGAGTTCAAATCCCGTCCCAACAAGCCCCACAAGCTGTTTGCGGACTTTATCGGCGCATCTCTTAAACGCCGTGAGGAAAAAGCCTGACACTAACATCACAGATAAAAAAGGCACGGATCAGACGACCCGTGCCTTTTATTACTTTTTCATTGCATCATACATATGGATACGGTTGACAGCTCGTTTCAGCTTTAACTCCGCAAGGTCAAAGTCACGCTGACTTCTCTTTTCCCTGATACGCTGCAAAGCGTCCTCCTCGGAGCGTTTAGCCCATTCAATGTCTATTTCGTCAGCCCATTCCACGGCATCGGCGAAAATGCTCACCCTGTTCTGTCCTACCTTGATAAGCCCCGCAGAAAGGGCTGCGGCACGGAAATTTCCGTCGGGCATCATTATCCTTAAAGGTCCTGCGGGCAGACTTGCCACAAGGCTTATGTGATGAGCAAGTATACCTATGTCGCCCTCTGTGGTGCGGACAACTATCTGAGTGGTATTTCCGTCAAAAAATGTCTTTTCGGGAGTGATAACTGTAAGCTGATAAGGCTCTGACATACATTCTCACTCCTTACTCTGCGGCGGAAGCCTTAGCCTTTTCCACTGCCTCATCAATAGTTCCCACAAAGAGGAAGGCAGACTCGGGCAGATCGTCATGAAGTCCCTCGATTATTTCCTTAAAGCCCCTGATAGTTTCCTTTACAGGCACATATTTGCCCTTCATGCCCGTAAACTGCTCAGCCACATGGAAAGGCTGTGAAAGGAAACGCTGTATCTTTCTTGCACGGGCGACAGTCAGCTTATCCTCATCGGAAAGTTCGTCCATACCCATTATGGCGATAATATCCTGAAGCTCTGTGTATCTCTGGAGAATGTTCTGTACCGCTCTTGCAGTTTCGTAATGCTCATAGCCTACGATATCGGGGGTCAGTATCCTTGAGGTGGAATCAAGGGGATCAACGGCGGGATAGATACCCAGTGAGGATATGCTTCTCGAAAGCACCGTTGTAGCGTCAAGATGTGCAAATGTTGTGGCGGGGGCGGGGTCGGTCAAGTCGTCTGCGGGCACATATACTGCCTGTACAGAGGTGATAGAACCCCTGCTTGTGGAGGTTATTCTCTCCTGCAATGCTCCCATTTCCGTGGCAAGAGTGGGCTGATAGCCTACCGCTGAGGGCATTCTTCCCAGAAGTGCGGACACCTCAGAGCCTGCCTGCGTGAAACGGAAAATATTGTCGATGAAGAGAAGCACGTCCTGCCCCTCCACGTCACGGAAATACTCCGCCATGGTAAGTCCCGAAAGACCTACTCTCATTCTTGCTCCGGGCGGCTCGTTCATCTGACCGTAAACGAGAACGGTCTTGTCGATAACTCCCGATTCTTTCATTTCATTGTAAAGGTCGTTGCCCTCTCTTGTACGTTCGCCTACTCCCGTAAATACGGAAATACCGCCGTGCTGATTTGCAACGTTATTGATAAGCTCCTGAATAAGCACCGTCTTTCCCACGCCTGCGCCGCCGAAAAGACCGATCTTACCGCCTTTCAGGTAAGGGCAGATAAGGTCAATTACCTTTATCCCCGTTTCAAGCACATCATTAGAGGCTGTCTGCTCCTCGTAGGAGGGGGCTTCTCTGTGGATAGCCCAGCGCTCCTCCGTTTCGGGAGGGGGGAGGTTGTCTACAGGCTCGCCCAAGAGGTTGAATATCCTGCCGAGGGTGTTCTTTCCCACAGGCACGGTAATGGGCGAACCCGTATCCACCGCATCTGTACCTCTTACCAGCCCGTCTGTGGAGGACATGGCAATACATCTTACCACATCATCACCGATATGCTGGGCGACTTCTGCGGTGAGCTTTTTGCCGTCAAATTCTATTTCAATGGCGTTCAGAAGCCGGGGGAGCTGATCCTTTGGAAAGCGTATATCCACTACCGCTCCGATTATCTGAACGACTTTACCCACATTTTTTTGGGGCATTGTCATCACCTCATATACATTAGGTAAATTTATCCGAATGACTATACTATTTGTAAAATTTCACGGGAACGGCAAAATCACAGCTATGCTTATTCCGTCCCCTCAGATATGAAGATCAAGAAGCAAGAAAAACTGTCTGCAAAGCAGTAAAGGCAAAAAAATGCAGAAAGCGTTTCCCTGTCTTGCCTCTTGCCTCTTATTATCTTGCCTCTGAAATGCAGCTCACTCCGCCGCTCCGCTGACTATTTCTGTTATCTCCTGAGTAATGGCAGCCTGCCTTGCACGGTTATATACAAGTGAGAGATCGTTTATCATCTCCTGAGCGTTGTCGGTGGCGTTTTCCATAGCATTCCGCCTTGCCGCCTGTTCGGAGGCAAAGCTGTCTACGATAGCACCGAAAAGCATACCCGTCACGTATCTCGGCACGATATGGTTGAACACATCGGCTGCTGAGGGTTCGTAAATAGGAAGTGAACGAGCGCCGTCCTTTTTTGCGGAAATATCCGTTTCCACGGGGAGGAGAGCTTTTCTTGCGGCTGTCTGGGTGAGGGGCGACACAAATTCCGTGTAGAAAAGCTCCACACGATTGTAAACTCCCCGCACATAGGCGTCAACCACTCCGCTTGCTATAGCCTCAGCCCTGTAGATAGTAATGCTTTCGGCAATTCCCGAAAAGCTGCCGTACATCTTAAAGCCCCGCTTCTCGAAATATTCAACGGACTTTTTGCCTATAGCAAGAATTTCGGTATGCTCCGCCCCGCCTAACTCGTCAATGCGTGCCTGTGCAGCCTTGAACACGCTGCTGTTAAAGCCGCCTGCCAGTCCCCGTTCTCCCGCCGTAACGATTATAAGGGCAGTGCCCCCGTCACGGCTTTTTGTAAAGGGAGAGAGAAATTTAGGGTTTTCACGGGTTATCTCGCACATAGTTTCGTAAAGCTCATTAAAATAGGGGCGAGCCTTATCCGCCTTTTCCTTTGCTTTCCTCAGCTTTGAAGAAGCTACAAGCTGCATCGCCTTGGTGATCTGCATGGTGGATTCAACGCTTTTGATACGGCGTCTGATATCCTTCATATTTCCCGAAGCCATACCGCTCCCCCTTTAAAGTGCAGAAGTGAATTTTGTTACAAACTCACTGAGAACGGTTTTCAGCTCCGCTTCATTTTCACGGGTAAGCTCCTTTGTCTCCTTTATTGAGGAGATGATCTGAGGATAGCCGTTATTGATATGCTCAAAAAGCTCCTTTTCAAACTCGTGGATCTTACCGACGGGTATATCTCTCAGGTAATTATTGGTAACAGCGTAGATAATAATGACCTGATCCTCCACAGAAACAGGAGAATTTCTGTCCTGCTTCAAGACCTCCACCACACGTTCGCCCAGTGCAAGGCGCTCCTTTGTGTCCTTGTCAAGATCAGAGCCGAACTGTGAGAAGGATTGCAGCTCCCTGTACTGTGAATAGGTGAGCTTCAATGACCCCGACACCTTTTTCATTGCCTTTATCTGCGCTGCGCCGCCTACTCTCGATACGCTGATACCGGGGTTTACGGCGGGTCTTATGCCTGCGTTGAACAGATCGGTTTCAAGGAAGATCTGTCCGTCTGTGATAGAAATAACATTTGTGGGGATATAAGCCGAAACATCTCCCGCCTGTGTTTCGATAATGGGCAGAGCGGTGATAGAGCCGCCGCCGTTTTCTTCATTAAGTGAGCAGGCTCTTTCGAGCAGTCTTGAATGAAGATAGAAAACGTCTCCGGGGTACGCCTCACGTCCGGGCGGGCGTTTGAGGAGCAGGGAAAGAGTCCTGTATGCCACGGCGTGCTTTGAAAGATCGTCATACACACAAAGTACGTCCTTGCCCTGTTTCAGGAAATATTCGCCCATGGCAACGCCCGAATAGGGGGCGATATACTGGAGCGGGGCAAGCTCAGAAGCAGTTGCCGAAACGATTATTGTATAGGAAAGAGCGTCATTTTTTGCAAGAGTTTCCACTACATTTGCCACCGTTGAACGCTTCTGCCCTATGGCAACATAGATACAAAGGACGTTTTTATCCCTCTGATTTATAATAGTATCAAGGGCGATAGCGGTCTTGCCCGTCTGTCTGTCG
Source organism: uncultured Clostridia bacterium (assembly GCA_947625735.1). GTDB lineage: Bacteria > Bacillota > Clostridia > Oscillospirales > Ruminococcaceae > Huintestinicola. Next base: position 12,821 of record CANQPL010000036.1, on the reverse strand, counting down.
CCGATAATAAGCTCTCTCTGACCTCTGCCTATGGGTATCATGGAATCAATAGCCTTGATGCCCGTCTGGAGGGGACGGCTTACGGATTTTCTTGTGATGATGCCGTATGCAGGCTGCTCTATTGGCAGCCTTTCTGTGGTAAGAATGGGTCCTTTGCCGTCAATGGGCTGTCCGAGAGCGTTTACAACTCTGCCTAACATCTCCTCGCCCACAGGAACGGAAACTACGCCGCCCGTGCGCCTTACAGGGTCGCCCTCCTTGATGTCCGAGTCCGAGCCCAGCATTACCGCACCCACAAAATCCTGTTCAAGGTTCAATGCCATTGCATAAACGCCGTTGTCAAATTCAAGCAGCTCTCCCGACATACAGTTGCTCAGTCCGTGTATTCTTGCGATACCGTCGCCCACTGTGACAACAGTACCCGTATCGGTAAGCTCTATGCGGGAGCTGTAATTTCTGATCTGATTTTTGATTATCCCCGTTATTTCATCGGGACGCAGATCCATAGCTTGCACCTACCTTGTCTGTAAATTGTCATCAGTATATATCTGTACACCCGTCCGATCAGGCGATGACGTCCCTTATCTGACGGTGGATCCTGCCCAGCTCCGCCTTAACAGAGCCGTCAATGCAGCTGTCCCGGCAGGAGATCACCATTCCGCCCAGAATGGAGCTGTCCACCCGTTCACGGAGAATGATCCTGCCATTGTACATTTTTTCCAGCTTTCTCATCAGCTTTTCACGGGCGGCGGGCTTTAAAGGAACGGCGGTAGTCACCGTTACTTCGGAAATGCCGCACATCTCATAATAGCCCTCTCTGTACTTATCCGCAATTGCTTTAAGATAGCCGAAACGGTTTTTCTCAGCCAGAACGCACAGGAAATTCAGAGTTGTTTCTGATATCCTGCCGCCGAAAATATTTCCGAGTATCTGAGCCTTTTCTGCATTTGAAATAGTAGGAGCGGTCATAGCGGCAACAAGCTCCGGGTTATCGCCTATAAGCTCACCCAGCACAAAAAGCTCCTGCTCCAATGTCTCGCCTGAGCCGTCCTCCTTTGCTATTTCCAGAAGAACGTCCGCATAAAGACCTGAAACGGTTTTTGCCATTTACGTCACCTCTCAGCTTTCCTCGTCAATAGAGCCGATAAATTCGTCAATGAGCCTGTCCTGCTCATCGTCTGATTCAAGCTCCCGTCCGATTATCTTTCCTGCCACGGAAAGAGCGATGTCGGAAATATCGTCCTTTATCTGATTTATGGCACGTTTGCGCTCCTTTTCGATATCCTCCCCCGCCTTTCGGGTAATGGCGTCCGCCTCGTTCTTGGCAGCAGCGATTATCTCATCAGAGCGGCTCTGAGCCTTTCTGGAGGCATTGCGCATCATTTCGGCTGTTTCCTCCTTGGCGGCGGCGAGCTTCTCCTCGTATTCGCTTTCCATGCTCTGCGCCTTTTTAAGAGCGGCGTCCGCCTCCTCATAGGTCTTGGATACCTGCGACTTGCGCTCCTCAAGTATCCTGTTCACAGGAGCAAAAAGCAGCTTTTTAAAGACCATGAACAGGATAAAGGTATTGATAAGCGTTCCTATTATTGAGGTGGGAGTGATGCTGAAAAATTCAAAGCTAACATCAGTCATGGGTCTTTCCTCCCCCGAAAATTATCCTTTTCAATGTGTAATCAGGCGCCCAGATATTTGAGGAAAGGATTGAAGAAAAGCAGCGCCATGCCGATAAATAATCCGTAGATACCTGTAGACTCTGCAATTGCGCAGCCTACATACATGGTATTTCTTGCATCGGATTTAGCCTCGGGCTGTCTGCCGATAGTTTCTATTGCCTTGCCGACTGCAAAGCCCTCGCCGATACCGGGTCCTATGCCCGCAATAAGTGCAAGTCCTGCGCCTATGCCCTGTCCGCAGAGAACTATTGCCTGTGCGATGAGCATTGTCTGTTCATAAGTCCAACCTTCCATATTGATTACCTCCGAATCAGTTTTTTTAATTTTAATGATAAATACTGGCGGATATCATTCCGTACCTCGTGCATTCCTGATATATGCCATAGTAAGCATGATGAAAACGTAGGATTGAATAACGCTTGAGAAGAAGTCAAAATAGAGAGAAAGCACGGCGGGTATACCTATCTGGAACACGGAAAAATATTGCAGTGCGCCGATGCTGAGATTCAGCAGATTGTATACCGTATGTGACAATATCATCAGAGCCGCATAAACTATAGAGCTTATGATCATGCCGCTGGAAATGTTGCCGAACATACGAAGCGCCATTGACACAGGTGTCGCAACTTCGCTTAGTACATTGATGGGAGCCATGAGGAATATAGGGTCTGCAAAACTCTTGAAGTATCCTAAAAATCCGTTTGTTTTAAATTTGTAGTAGGTGATAAGTATAAACGTGAGCATTGCCCATGTGCCTGTGCAGTTGATGTCCGCCGTGACGCTCCTAAGACCGAATATGCTTATAAGCGAGCCTGTGAGGGCGAATGTAAACACCGTTGCGATGTAGGGGGCAAACTTCACAAGCTCTGCGCCGAGATTTTCGGTCACAAGGTCATTGAAGAAAGTAACTATCCACTCGGCAGCCGCCTGTTTTTTTGATGTCGGCACAACTTTAAGATCGCTTGTGAGCCATTTTAACAGCAAAGCCACGAGCAGAATGATGACCCAGCCGGTAACAATTGTTTCGGAAATGGAAAATACCTCTTTTCCGTCTGCCCAGAGGGTTATCATCTTTTTAGGTCCTGTAACTTCCAGATTGAGTTCAGTGTCGTAGAATTTCTCTGTTGATTCAAGAAAGACCGTACTGACGGCATTTATCGCCGCAGTCATTGACATAGGGGATCACCTTCTTTCTTCACCCTGTTTGCCGCAGTGAAAGCATATCCGCTGTAAGAACCTGTAAAGACAGGTTCTCATTTCTTGCCGAAAGCCGAGGCTGTGAAAAATATTTTAGGATACAGCAGCGGGACAAACACCAGAAAAGGGTTGATAAAATTTTCCAGCTTGAAAGCCGCCGCCAGAGCAGTGCCCATGATCGCAAACCTTATTACATAGAAGCCGAACATATAGCGTTTGGCAGCCTTTGGAGAGGGGATCTCCACAGCTCTTGCGACAGAGTGTCTGAGCAGGAGCATATTAACGAGCATGGCGGCTGTACCCAGAAAAAGCCCCGAAAAGACGGGAAATATCCGCTCCGAAAAGGGGAGAGCGGCAAGAAAGATCAGCAGATCGGCAGTCAGGGAGCGGGGCAGAAGAAAGGCAGGCTGACAGGGGTCTGTTTCGTCAAAAAGACTTATCTTCATTTATTCCGCTCCTTTTCCGGCTGCATTTAAAAATCACAGTTATATTATAACAGAAACGGCAGAAAAAAGCAATAGACAAAATGCTTGAAATGGCGGGTTGTAAAAAAAGATTATGCAACAATATCATTATGCACATTTACGGTGGGGTAAAAATCATGCAAATTGCTGAATTTTTTTGAGGTAAAGAAATGATGTTGACAAAATAACGGATTTGTGGTATGATAGAAAGCGATACATCGGGGCGTAACTCAGTTTGGTAGAGTGCTTGCTTTGGGAGCAAGATGCCGCAGGTTCAAGTCCTGTCGCCCCGATTAGCGTGAGCGCAAGAGTTAGCGTAGGCAAACAGAAATTAAAGCAAAATAAACAAAAGCAAAAAACAAAAGCAAAAAAACAAAAAGAGGCACAAAAGAGAAAATCAAAGCAAAACAAACACAAGGTAAAGTTTTCGCCAGCCTTTTTTCAAAAGGCTGCGGGTCAAGGGCAGCGCCCTTGCGGGGTCGAGGGGCGGAGCCCTCGTGGGGTCTGGGGTGAAACCCCAGCAATGGGGCAGCACAACAAACAAATCCCCATAATCAAGCATAGGAGCAGATAAACGGGGGGGAGGGATAACCGCCGCAAAGAAAAACACGGGGAGTGCGTGACTCACAAGTTTATATAGTATAAACGGGGGAGTTTAAGGCTGCGGCGGTTATCTGCTGACGTAAAGAGGTCTGCACGGCGCATCAGCGCCATAAAAAGCGGGGAAAACAAAATTAACTATCCCAATAAACAAATCTGCACTATCCAAAACCATTTTTTGTTTGATAAAAAACTGTCGCTGACATTATGTCCGTACCACAAAAGCGAATCGGCACAATATCAGGAAAATAAACAAATTCAAGTTAAATTTCCCTGTCGTAAAACCGCCGCCCTTTTTGTAAAGAGCGGCGATAATTTTACGTTGTGGTCGGGTTGTCTGCGGTTTGGAAATGGGTTTAATAGTGCAGGACTTGTCCCGTGTAAATGCTTTTTTTAATAGGTTAATAGTGCAGATTTTATCGTTTTAAATAGTATATTTTGTTGCTCCCCGCTTTATATGGCACTAATGTGCCGTGCAGACCTCTTTATGTCAGCAAGATAACCGCCGCAGCTTTATACTCCACCCATTATTCATTATAAATTTGCAGGTCAAACGCTCCCCGTGTTTTTCTTGCGGCGGTTATCCCTCCCCCTGTTTATCTGCTCCCATGCTTGATTATTGAGATTTGTTTGTTGTGCTGCTCCTTTGCCGGGGTTTCACCCCAGACCCCACGAGGGCTCCGCCCCTCGACCCCGCAAGGGCGCTGCCCTTGACCCGCAGCCTTTTGAAAAAAGGCTGGCGAAAACTTTACCTTGTGTTTGTTTTGCTTTGATTTTCTTTTTTGTGCCTCTGCCTCTTTTTTGTTTTTGCTTTGTGTTGCTTTGTGCTTATTTGGCTTGAATTTTTTTCTTTTGCTGCGCTGCCTTGCGCCGTCTTGACAAAAAATTCGTTATGATGTATAATAATTGTGAAAGGAGCGATCACAGTGAGAGGAATTTATTCGTCCGTTACCGATATGAGAAGAAAGGTCTTTACCGAGGTTGCCCGCCTTGCCTATGAGGGCGGCGATTACTCACGTATGGAGGATCTGCCCTATAAAATTGTCCCCGGTGACGTTGCAATTAACCGTGAATCCATCTTCCTCGAAAGAGCTATTGTGGAGGAACGCCTGCGCCTTGCTATGGGTCTCCCGCTGAGAAGCGTGAGCGAACACGCCCCCGTTTCCAAAGGCGTTAACGAAAGCGCTATCGCCGAAAAATATTATGATCCCCCGCTTATTAATATAATCAGCTTCGCCTGCCACGCCTGCCCTACCATGCATTACCATGTGACAGAAGTGTGTCAGGGCTGCTTCGAGAATCCCTGTAAGGAGGTATGCCCCAAAGGTGCAATATCTATCCGTCACGGAAAATCCGTTATTGATGAGGATAAGTGCGTCAAGTGCGGCAGATGCAAGGACGTTTGTCCCTACAAAGCCATTTTAAAGGTGGAACGCCCCTGTGCAAAAGCCTGCGGAATGGACGCCATAGGCAGCGATGAGCATGGACGGGCAAAGATTGACTATGATAAGTGCGTATCCTGCGGTATGTGCCTTGTAAGCTGTCCTTTCGGGGCAATTGCGGACAAGGGTCAGATTTTCCAGCTTATTCACGCAATAAAGACGGGAAAAAGGGTAGTTGCGATAATCGCCCCCGCATTTTACGGTCAGTTCGGCGCAAAGGTCACTCCCGAAAAGCTTACATATGCCATGCGGCAGTTAGGTTTTGACAGCGTGGTAGAGGTTGCCGTGGGTGCAGATCTGTGTACTGTGGAGGAAGCCAAGGATTTTGTAGAAAATGTTCCAGATAAGTGCAGTTTTCTTGCCACTTCATGCTGTCCTGCATGGTCAATGATGGCAAAGAAGCTTTTCCCCGGGCTTGCAAAAAATATATCTATGGCGCTTACTCCCATGGTGCTGACGGCACGGCTTGAAAAGAAAAAGGATCCCGATTGTCGGATAGCCTTTATCGGTCCATGCTCCGCAAAGAAGCTGGAGGCAAGCAGACGGACAATACGCAGTCACGTGGATTTTGTGCTTACCTTTGAGGAGCTTATGGGAATGTTTGCGGCAAAGGACGTGGATCTTGAAAATATCCCCGACAGTGAAAATGTTCCCCTGAATGAGGGAACAGCCGCAGGCAGAGGATTTGCGGTAAGCGGCGGCGTTGCGGGTGCAGTTGCTGACGAGATAAGGCGCATAGCTCCCGACAGGGAGGTAAAAATAGCCTCCGCTCAGGGGTTACATGAGTGCAAAAAGCTCCTACAGCTTGCAAGTGCGGGAAAGTATGACGGATTTCTTTTGGAGGGCATGGGGTGTCCGGGCGGCTGTGTTGCGGGTGCGGGTACTATGTGTGCGGTTAATAAGGCTACTGCCGCTATTGAAAAGTATAAAAAGCAGGCGGACAAAAAGCTTGCATCATCTACGGAATATGTTGCTGATCTGGAGCTTCTCGAAAAGGACGATCTGCTGTGAGGAAGTCTAAGCAAAACAAACGCAAGATAAAGTGTAAGCCGACAAAAGAAAAAATCTAAGCAAAACAAACGCAAGGTAAAGTTTTCGCCGGCCTTTTCTCAAAAGGCTGCAAGGGGTCGGGCGAATGAAATTCGCCAGGGGCGGAGCCCTCGCAGGTCAAGGGCAGCGCCCTTGCAAGGGGGTCGGGCGAATAAAATTCGCCGGGTGGAACCCCGACAAAGGGGCAGCACATCAAACAAATCTCCACAATCAAGCATGGGGGCAGATAAACCGGGGAGGGATAACCGCCGCACGAAAAAACACGGGAAGTGGTTTTCCATGAAATTTATAATGTATAAACGGGGGAGTTTAAAGCTGCGGCGGTTATCTTGCTGGCATAAAGAGGTCTGCACGGCACATTAGTGCCATAAAAAACGGGGGAAAGCAAAATAAAAATTTAGCGGGCGGAACCCGTAGTCACCTTGTTGGTATGTTTTGCATTAACATCTCAATAGTAGCCCGGTAACCTTTATTTTCTGTGATGTTTGATCCGATTTTTTTAGCGTTGGAGAGTTTTGCATAAATATTTCGGATAGCAGCCCGGTACCTTTCGTTTTGCGTTTAACCGCAGCCACCTCGCCGGTGTTTTTCGTGTGAACATTACAATAGTAACCCGGTAACTTTTATTTGGCGGTAATTGACCGCTAAAAGGATAGAGGGTAGATATGCTATCTGACAGATATGCACATCTACCCTCTATCCTCTGAATAAGAGTTACCGAGCTGCAAATTAAAAAATTTACACATTACTTTTTGCGTTTAACGGAACTTGTTCTCTGTGCATTGCTATGAGAACAGGTTCTTTTTTGTTAAATGCTATGTTAAATAAATTATACCGGTTTATTTTAACGCCGGGGAATGGGTTAAAAAATGCAGATATGTTTATCTGAAAATTTAATTTTGCCGCTCCCCGTTTTTTATGGCGCTGATGCGCCGTGCAGACTTCTTTACGTCAGCAGATAACCGCCGCATTTTTTAACTCCCCCGATTATTCATTGTAAATTTGTAGGTTAAGCGCTCCCCGTGTTTTTCTGTGCGGCGGTTATCCCTCCCCCGTTTATCTGCTCCCATGCTTGATTATGGAGATTTGTTTGTTGTGCTTCTCCATTGTCGGGGTTTCACCCCGAACCCCACAAGGGGACGCTGCCCCCTTGACCCCCGCAGCCTTTTGAAAAAGGCCGGCGAAAACTTTACCTTGTGTTTGTTTTGCTTAGACTTCTCTTTTTGTGCCTCTGTTCTTTGCTTAGGTCTTTGCATCTCTTTCCATAAGCTCACAGATTTCCTGCATATCGGGCATTGAGGGTATCGCACCCTCCCTTGTCCCGCTTATCGCACCGCAGGCATTTGCAAACATAGCCATTCGGCGGATATCCTCCCCGTCAAGCTCCTCTATATCCTTTCCCGACTGCAAAAGCGTATACAGAAACGCCCCCAGAAAACTGTCCCCCGCTCCCATAGTGTCAACCGTTTTCACTTCATAGGAGGGATAACGCTCTATTCCTACCGAAGTGGCAATAACACAGCCCTTTGCACCCTGAGTTATGCAAATGATCTTTACCCCCGAATTCAACAGCTTTGCCGCCGATGCTATAAGCGTGCCGCAGTCGGTGATAAATTGAAGCTCCGCTTCTGATACGCATATAATGTCCGCATACTGCACAGCGCTCCGCATTGCGGTAAGAGCGGCTTCTCTGCTTTCCCACAGCTTCGGGCGCATATCCGGGGCATAGGAAATGAGCTTGCCCTGCATTCGTGCATATTCCACCGAATTTATTACAGCCGTGCGGCACGGCTCACAGGAAAGGCTCACTGCGCCGAAGTGAAAGATCCTACATTCATCTATGAGGGAGCGGTCCACCTCCCCGTAGCGCAGGTTGATATCCGCACTAACAGAACTGCTTCTGTAAAATGAATAGCTTCTGCCGTTCTCCTCGTCCCTGTTCACAAAGGCAATAGAGGTAAAGTAGTTGGGATCGAGGATAAGCCCTCTTGTATCCACATGATTCCGTTTTAAAACGTCTTTCAGATAAAATCCGAACATATCCCGCCCTACCTTGCCGATAAATGCGGAAGATGCTCCCAGTTTTCCCGCCATGCACGCAACATTTGCAGGCGCACCTCCCGCACTCTGCCTGTAGGCGACAGTCCCGTCATCATTGGGTATCTGTGTAAAATCGACGATAAGCTCTCCTATTGCTGCAATATCTGCCATAGCCTTTCTCCTCTTTTCTTTTTATTGTAATATTATAACATCTCAAAAAAGATGTTATTTATATTATTTTCAGATAAAAATTAAAATAATTGTTAATAGAGGTATAAATTAACGACAGCGTGGGAAAATGGTAACAAAAGAGCCGAAAGGAAGGGTATTATGGAAAAGCCTGCCGCATTCAGACATGAGGAGCTTCCTCTTAAAGCCGCATTAAAGGAAAATATTGAAGATCTTAAAACCATTCTCGGTGAAACATCAGACCTGCTTATAGATCCGATAACCGTATGCGGAGTAAGCTGCGCCCTTATCTGTTTTGAGGGCATGACCTCGGGATTTGACGTGTTCCGCACAGTAGCAGTACCCCTTATGGAGCTTGACATTGAAAATGCGGACAGCGCCGCCCTTTTCCGTCACATACGCAGCAGTATGATACTTTCTGTTGACACGGGAGAGGAGCAGCGCTGGGGAAATATTATCCGCCGTCTTATGAGCGGATTTGCGGTCATTCTCATAGACGGCATATCCACAGCAATAGCTTTCGGAGTACAGGGCTACGCCGTCAGGGGGATAGAGGAGCCGTCCTCTGAGGGGAATATAATGGGTTCTCACGAGGGATTTGTGGAAACGGTGCGGACAAATATGTCGCTTATCCGCCGCCGCATGAAAACCCCGCTCCTGCGATTTTCACTTTTCCCCATTTCCAAAAGGAGCAGGACGGACGTTATCGTCTGCTACATGGCGGACAGAGTACCCCGCTCCCTTGTGGACGATGTTATAAAGCGGCTTAAGGGTCTTAAACTTGAAACTATTCTGGGAAGCGGATATATTGCGCCTTTTCTTGACGGCGGCAGGGCATCGGTTTTTTCGGGGATATCCACTACAGAACGCCCTGATGTAATGTGTGCAAAGCTGCTTGAGGGGCGTGTAGGCGTGCTTATTGACGGCACACCCTTTGCAATAGTGCTGCCCTGTCTTTTTGCGGAGAATTTCCAGACTCTTGATGATTATAATTTTCGTCCCTTTTATGCGGTATTCCTGCGTTATATAAGGTATATAGCCTTTTTTCTGGGAGTATTTTTCCCGGGGATATATGTTGCGGCTGCCCTTTTTCACCCGGGCATGATAAGCGCACCCCTTATGATGAACCTTGCCCGTGCAGAGGAGAAAGCCCCCTTAAATCTTATGTGGGAGGCAGTTATCATCTTTATATTTTACGAGATAATAAGAGAAGCGGGTATAAGGCTGCCAAAAAGTGTGGGGGGAGCGGTCTCCATTGTGGGAGGACTTATCATCGGAGATGCGGCGGTCAGTGCGGGAGTAATTTCCGAACCCATGCTGTTAGTAAGTGCCATATCGGTAACGGCGTCCTTTGTGCTGCCCTCACTTAATCAGCAGATAACCGTTTTCAGGCTTGCGGCAGTGCTTGCGGGAGGAGCGTGTGGACTTTTCGGAATATCGCTGCTCGGCGCATTTATCCTTGCAAATATCTGTGCAGCGGAGAATTACGGACTGCCCTATATGTCGCCCCTGTCGCCCTTTTCCCCCAATGCCATGGGAGATGTGGCAGTGCGGCTGGGATTTAAAAAGCTCGGCACACGGGGCTTTACCATAGAAAAGCTGACGGGAGCGGATATAGGCGATTAGAGGCAAGAAGCAAGAAGCAAGAGGAAGAAAGCAAAAGACAGGAAGAAAGAGGCAGGAAGCGGGGTAAAGCCTACATCTGTCTTTGCCCGATAAAAACGTTCACCATTTACGGAGGGATCAGCATGAAAAATAAAAGCAGATATATTTCCGCAGGACAGACGGCAGTCATGATAAGTGCCTTTGCCCTTACATTCCTTACGACCGCAGCATTTGACGACTGCGGAGCGGCTCTTTCCGATGCCCTGTCCGCAGTGCTTCTGACCGCTCTGCTTGCCGTACCCGTTGCCGCCGTCACAAGCAGATATAAGGGAAGCATAACGGATATTATCGGGAAATTTGCGGGCAGGAGCAGCGCAGTCATTGCCGCAGTGCTGTATATCCTTTACTTTATCCCCTGTGCGGCGCATCTTATCCGTGTACACAGCATTTTTGCGGCTGAGCGGTATTTTGACGGCGTTCGCCCCTACGTCTGCATAATACTGACAGGACTTGTATGCATTTACATTTCGGGTACGGGCGTGGAAACGGTATGCCGCATGAGTACCATGCTGCTGGGGCTTACAGTCCTTACTCTCGGAGCATTTGCGCTGTTTTCCGCTGATGATATCTCCATGCCGCAGATAACCCCATATCCGTTAAAACCCATTCCGGCAGATATCTCCTCAGCGGGACTTTTTCCCTTTCTTGCTGCCGCCGTCACATCAATGTGCATAGTGAGCGGAGGAGCAGAGGAGAGAACGCGAAAGGGCATTTATACGGGGATAGCCGCAGTCCTTGCGGGGGTATGTGCAGTCATTCTTCTGATCTTTGCGGTGCTTGGGGATTTTGCCCCCCTCAGCTCCTTTCCTCTTTCGGATGCAGTTATCTACGCTTCAAGGGATATGCCCTTTCGTCCTGACGGGCTGCTTTTTACTCTCAGTGTGCTTTCGTCGCTGTGTGCCGCGTCTCTCCTTTGCGCCTGCGCAGGCAAGGCGCTGGGTACGATTTTTCCTCGTCTTAAAGGAGCGGGAGTGTACACCTCCGCTGCAGCGGTGATATTTTCGGCAGTATGTGAGGTAACGCATATAAGTGCAGCGGAGGAGATTTTTTCCTCTATCATATACCCTGTTGTACTTCTGGGACTTGTCCCTCTTGCGGCAGTGGGAGCGGCAGCGTTTGCAGGCAGAAAAAAGGCGGTGAAAGTGCAGTGAAAAGAAAAAAACAGTCCCTTATAACAGCCGTGACCTGTATACTGATAATGCTCCTTACAGGCTGCGGCGGGGTACAGGTAAACGAGAGAATGTTCGCACAGGCAATAGATATCCGCCGTGAGGAGGGGGACATCTCCCTTATAGCGCAGATTTGGGACACAAAAAACGACACGGGCAGTCTTATTCTGTCGGAGGAGAGAGGGGGGAGCTTTTGTGAAGCGGCTGAGAATGTTATCCGAAACAGCGGACGAGATCTGTTTTTCGGTCATTGTCAGGCGGTCTTTACAGATGAGAATGTGATTTGCGATCCTGACGTGCTGGGGGAGCTGTTGAGGTACGGCATATCTGCGGGCTGTCCTGTTATCTATTCGGAGGAGCGTCTGTCGGAAGATGACAGCGGCGTGGGGAACAAGCAGGAGCAGTCGGCGGCAGAGGGACTTGAAGTTTTTGTTGAGGACGGCATTATCGGTGAATTTACTCTGAAAAACGCTCTCGGAGCGGCATCATCGGGAAGTACGGCAGCTGTTCCTCTTTACAAAAGCGGTTTTGAGGGTACTGTCCTTATAGAAAATGACAAAGTTATCCCTTTAAGTCTTACAGAGTCGGCGGTATACAATATACTGAGCGGCGCAGATGAGCTTTCCCTCACATCATCAGACGGAAAAGCACATCTTACGGGCATGAATGTAAAGCTCTATCATGACATGAGTGCAGACGGGAGCTATCTTGTGGATATAAGCGGCAGGTGTGCGCAAAACGGGAGCGGCAGTACGGCTCTTGAAACTATGCTTGCAAGGGAAACGGAAAATTTTCTTATAAAAGCCCGCAGCAAGGGTTTTATTGATTCGGTAAAAGGCTTTGAGAACGCAGGAACAGAAAAATTTGCAGTCAGCACAAAAATAGATTTCAGAGGTTAGAGGTTAGAGGATAGAGGATAGAAGATAGAGGATAGAAGTGCGCACCTCAGAATTTGCGGGCGGAACCCGCTGCCACCTCGTTAGTGAGTTTGGCGATGATATTTCAGATAGTAACTCGGTAACTTTTATTTGCTGTGATGTTAAATTAAAAGATAGAGGATAGATGAGCATATCTGAAAATTTGGCGTACTCCAATCAAAAAAATCACAGCAAAACAAAAACATTCAGCGTAATAGCGGCAAATAGAGGAGCAAAGCACATACAGAACGATACGGACAAAACATCTTGAAAGCAGATAACTAAAAATTTGCGGTGCGCCCCGCTTGCAAGTCGGTGGGGCGCACCGCAAATTCCGGTTTGCGGGCGGAACCCGCTGCCACCTCGTTAGTGAGTTTGGCGATGATATTTCAGATAGTAACTCGGTAACTTTTAT
>CANQPL010000035.1 GCA_947625735.1 uncultured Clostridia bacterium | reverse complement strand
TTTTTCAGCCACTTTCAGATGGCTTGGTTTTGTGCGCCCTTCTTATTCTTTTAGTTGTCTGATGTTTTTTCAAACTTGATCTGCTCCTTTTATACTATTTTTTTCATTCATTATAACGGGAATCTGATTGAGCCATTCGTTGCAGAATTGAAGAACTTCATCGTCGGGAGTGGTGTTGCGAAATCCTCTTATCTGCCGTACCCGTTTCATATCTTCCGATAATTCTACCGTTGCACAGGCAGCCTCGGGCATATCCGTACGCCGAATCGTAAGGATAACACACCTGCCCTCTGCATATGAAGCCGCATAGCTGCCAACGCAGTGATGCATGAGCCGTGATTCGTCAATAAGCGCATTAAATGTTTCAATGGGGCGGATAGTATAACCGTCCTTTTCATAAGCAAGCCTGCTAAGAGAAGCGGCTTTCTTTTTCAAGCATAACGGCATATTTTTCTCCCTGTCGGACGTATCCTGCAATCCTGTTTTCTATCTCTGCGTCATTGTGTGCAGCTTCAAGGTCATGAGGATTAATTATAGCCGTATCCTTCATGTTATACCCGGCATTTTCTGCCTCGGAAATATAATCGGCATAGTCCTGTGTTATATTTCTTCGTACGTCCTCACCGTCTCCGTGAAGTGCGGTCTGTTCGCTGATGTATCTCTTGAACTTTTCAGCGGATTGATATTTAAGACACCTGATAAGCTTATCTATGCTGATGCCGTATTCTTTTGCTGTACTTCTGACCTGTGCCAATGTAAGATTAATTTTATATTTTTTTATCTGCTTATATATATTCAGATCGTCAAGGGTAGGGTCAAGGCTGACAAGCTCTTTCAGCTCCGCTCCCGATACTCCGAAAAAATCCGCAGGTTTTTTCGCTTTGTTATTCAGGACTTTTTCAATATTGTATTGATAGCAGTTTAAAATATCATAGGTAATTTTCTTCATACCCATTTTCCAGAGATATTCGATCTGAGGGTACTCTGAACACCTGCCGAGAAGCGAGAACGGATTGTATTTCCCGCCTTTGATAATATCACCGATAGGGATATATTTTATTTCCGGATATACCTTTTTAAGAATATCCTCTCCCGCCGGAAAGATAGGTGCTGCTGCAGCGGAATACGAATTGCCCCGACACCATCGGTATTCTTCTGTCTGCATGAATTTACCGTACTCATATCCGTTTGTATATGTACCGTATCCGTTAATGAAATATCTGCCGATCTCGCTTATCTTAACATCAAGGCACCATTCGTAATTTATCCTGCCGGGTTTGCAGTCGACTGCATTTTGGGATTCTTTTATCAAATTTCCAAAGACGTTGAAAAGCCGTATTACTACACCGTCACTGACCTTCTGAATGTACCACGCACTGTCGAGACTGCTCCTTTTTATACCCGCTCCCCGAAAAGCTCCGCTGCGCAGCATATGCAGCTTTGCACCGCATAACGGACATATACAGTCTGAGCCGTGCGATATCCGTTCGGGAGATACTTCATTTCCACAGCATGAACATATTCCCGTTTTCTGACCTGAGTAATAGATGAGATAGTGATCTGTAACGTTCTTGTATACCCATTTTTCAAAGTCCTTTTTCACGGGGCGTATTTCAAGCATATTTCTGTCTATGGCTGCTTTTATTCTGCGGTGCCGCTCATCAAGCGCACGTTTTCTGAGCGTCCGCTGATATCTGATGATCTTTTCGAGATCAGGCGGGAAGCCGCCGTATATCCGTATATTTTCGGGGTACAGGTTTGTGAAATATCTGTCGATAACCGATGCAGCATCTTCGATTGAAAAAAATGCTTTACAATGACCACTGATGTTATGCAGGCTTTTCAGATTGTCAAGCATTGCCGAGGATATCTTCCCTTCATAGGTAAGGGAAAAGAAATCCGAACGATCCAGAAAAAGCCTTGCAAGAAATTTTTCTTTGCCGAAAAAATCAACGATGAGCGTTTCATCAATGACCTGCGCTGTATATGTAATATTAGTGATGTGTCTTACGTATTGCCCGTATGGTCTTTTATCAATTATTTCCGATTGTGCGGGGATATCTGTCTCAATAAGACCCGGAAGCGGGAGACTTTTCAACTTTTTCCTGTTCATTTCTTCCGCTCCCTTAATCAAGTGAAATTCCGGAAAAACGCTTTTTCTGCTTATTTTCCGAAGTTTCACCCATATATGCAGATAACAGTCGCAGTACAAGATCATCGGAGATAACAACGCAGCCGCCGTTCCTGCTCTTTATATGCTCTCCGATAATCTCAATATTTTCTTCCGTAAGATATGGCGCTGTATTCTCGTTATATTTCCCGAAGATATTCTTTGCTGTATTTTCGGGTTTATCGCCGTTCACTTCATGTATGATTTTTGCTGTTTCCGTCAGCTTATTCATGAAATCGTCAATGCTCTTTTCACCGCTGATGATCGCACGGGCTGTTTCTTCTGTGATGGGCTTGTCAAGCATATTTTTTCCTATTAACCTTGACTGAATGGTGTCTGTTTCTTCCATTTCTTTGTATAGTTTAACTTTTGCTTCTTCGATCATGATATTTCCTCTTTTCCGTAAAGTTGATTTATCGCCTTATCAATATTAAGACGATTGATAATATCTTCAAGCCGTGTAAGCTCCCAGTCCACCACGTCTGTATATAAGGTCCCGCAGTATTCCGGGAGACTGATCTTATACAAGCTGCGGTATATTTTTCGGAAATACTCCCACAGCTCCCGTTCCCATTCTATTCGTCTTTTATCACTCATGGGAGGATATATTTTATTCCGTGAAATATACGTCCTGTAAAACCTGTTGATCTTATCATTGTTTACATTCAGTTGATATCCGTAATTATTAGGATTTGCAAATGCCGTGAGCCTGTCCCGCTCCCGCTCTGCATTTTGTTCGTTCATGGTTTAACACCTCTCCTTGCCTTTTCCATAAACAGGCTGATGTCATAAGAGGGCGTGTCTGCATCAGCTTTCGGCTTGCTGTCGGAGTACTTTCCTTCAAGCACTTTGATGATATTATCGGGATTGATTATCCAGTCAAAATCCGCCCGCCAGCCGCGTGAATTTGTACCGTTCAGAAAAGGCGTATCTGCCGCCGCACGGAAAGCCCGCTCAAAATCATCAAAGGTGATATGCTTGTTATAACAGCTGTTAATGAGCCGCTGACGGCTTGCAGTTACCGACCGTGCTTTCGGAAGTTTAGTGCAGATACTGTTGTACATCTGCCGTATCCGCTCATACGGGATATGCTCCTTCTGACCTGATTTTTCCCTTGCATTAATGACGGATTCGGCAAGATCGGCAGCAGCATTCAACAGCTCCGCAACCTTTTTCTCGTCATGAATATCACAGAACCGGCATTCCATTACAAAATCATGCAGATCCATGATCTACGCCCCCGGTATCTCTACATCAAGTATCTCACAGTCCGGGATCATTGCCTGTAACATCTCCTCAGCTTCTACCGAGTTACGGGCTTCTACTCCTATCGTGTAGATAACAAGGGGATCATACCTGCGCCGAAACATAAATTTATATACACGTTTTTTCATTTACTGCACCTCCTGAGCATATGTCCGCCGTATAGTTTTGTGCATAAAGCATTAACTCCTGCATTCTTTCCGCACTTTCGGCGGCATCTTTCATTGATGCCGCCCGCTTTCGCTTGTCCGCCGCATTTCTTTCGGCGTAAACCGTCCCGCAGGTGGGGATATCATAAAATATTGACATCATTTCGTCCGGCAGGAACTCTTTTGCTTTCAGCATGATGAGTGTATGTATCTGATCGTGAAACTGCTCCCGCTCCCATTGTGTGCGGATATCAAGCACCCCGTCCTCTGCCGCCTCGTCAAAAGCCTTTGCCTTTTTGTGTACAAGGTCAAGCAGCAGGGCAAGCCGTTTTTCGCCGAAGCCGAAGTTTTCGTGCAGCACCTGCATGGTAAGGATCATGTTATCGGTGAGTACCTCGATCACGTCTTTCCAGTATTTCTCCCCCTGAACACGCCTGTTTCCCGCTTTCATGGCATCACCTTTCCGCCTATTCCCAGAAGCGTATCTACAGCGTCCTTGTAACGGCATTCGTCATAGGCATTCAGAAGTTTTAACTGATATGAGTTGATAGAAACCATTTTTACTCCGGTCTTTCCCGATTCGATCCCGTTTTCCGGAAAAAACTCGTATATCTGCTCCGGCGGGATTTCAAGATACCGCAGCAGTATATACACGTCCGACAGATCCCACGGTTTAACGCCCCGCAGTCGTTTGTAGACATATTCTCCGGTGCGCCCAAGAGCTTGGGCGGCGTCCTCGACTTTTCCGCAGGCTTTTATTGCCTGACGGAGTTTGGCAAATCTTTTGTTGTTCATAGGTATTTGTCCTTTCTTTGTTTGGTTTGGTTATCAAATGGATGTTTTACGAGCGAAAAGCTGTTCAAATTGTAGTGTTGGAAAATAATTTTCCCGAATACTGAACGCTTCTTCAATTGTGAATGGACTCTTCCCTTGGAGTTCAGTGTATCACGAGTAATCCCAAGTGTATCCGCTATGTTTACATAGTTGATATGAGCTTTCGCAGTTTCTCCGATAAGGTAGCTGTACTCCATGTTTTTCACCTCTTTTTATTCAATTGAATAATTTTTGTGAATAATAGCCAAATTTTTTTATGTTTTTTGTTTTATATATAAATTTTTATGCGATTGCATAAAAAATAATTGACTTTTTTCTATATTAGTGATATTATAATAACAAAATGGAGGCGATGAAATGGCAATAGGGGCAAGATTAAAGCAGATTATTGATAGTAAGGGAATAAAAGTTGCTAATTTAGCAGAATTATCCGGTGTCCCGGCTCCTACTATTTATAGCTTGCTATCACGAGACAGCAATAAGGTAAGCATTGACCATCTTATTAAGATATGCCGATCGTTAGATGTTTCGGTTGAAGAATTATACTACTATGACGTTGAAGATAAGCGGGCAAGCAATACCGCTCCGAATAATGGCATCATTCTTACAGATGAAAATGAAAAAGACATAATACAGTTATACCGAAAACTTGATAAGATCAACAAGGCAAAAATAAAAGAGCGTATGGAAACTCTCCTTGAAGATCAATCAGAAAAATCCAACCTCAAAGCCAAGAAAATCGGTTAAAAATCTGCGTAACGATTCACAATAAATAAAATCCGCTCCCGATGAGGAACGGCACGGTAGGTGGTCTATTGAAAAACAAAAAAATTTATGCAGCCTATGAAATATGTACGATATTCCTTGCTGTGGTTTCTATTATTATAGCCATTGCAGACATAACATCATCTGTAACATTTCGTTTTCCTGCGGTCAAAACTGCTGACACTGTGATTATTGTGATATTTACAATTGACTATTTTTCCAGATTGTTCTTATCTTCTGACAAATGGAGTTTTTTTAAGGCAAATATTTTTGATCTGATTGCTATTATACCTCTTTCGAGTATGTTCAGCCTGTTCCGTGTTGCACGGATCACACGTTTCGCCAGATTTACAAAAGCTGCCAAGGCGTTACGCCTTGTTCGTATCACAGGGGTACTTGGCAAAGTCAGACGTTTCATACAGACAAACGGCTTTATCTATATGCTTTACTGCGCTCTTTTCCTTATCCTCACGTCAAGTATAATCATGACCTTTGTGGAGTTCGGAAACTTTGAGGATTCTTTGTGGTGGTCGATCGTTACGGTATTTACTGTGGGATATGGCGATATTTCTCCGACCTCTACAATCGGACGGTTGATAGCAGTTATCTTAATGCTTCTGGGCATAGGTCTTGTGTCCTCGCTGACAAGCACAATGACTACATATTTTTCACAAATCGGAAAAGAGCGACCGATTGACAAACTTGAACAGATCAACTTAAACGATGATCAGATCAGTGAGCTGGTAAAATATGCGGAGGAAAAATTCAAGAAAGGTGATGAAAATGAGAAAAAGATCACATAAAACGGTACACACGACCCACAATGCAGACGGCTCTAAAACAGTAAGAACGACCTATTCATCAACAAATATGTTCGGAACTCGTCATGTGGATACTTATACGAAAAGGATTGCTCCACCAAAGCCAAAACCCGTGCCGGATCCCAACGGATTTTTCTATAAAAAATTTTATGACCCACAAGTCAACTACCGACTAATCGGGAAAATTATAAAGCCTGTCGGAATATTTCTGATTATCGGTGCATGGATAGCTATTTTTATGATGTTTTGCGGTTTTTCTGCTGCCATAGGTGTTATCGGAGCGATACTTATGGTTATAGGAATTATATTTGCAGCTGTTGGTAGCTGGTTCTGCAAATTTCCCCCACGTTGATATTAGGATACGCAAGAATAAATTCGGCAGATAATTAAAATTCCCCGCCCGGTGCCGGAACACCGGACATAGTTAAAGAAGTAAGGGCGCAGAATTGCATTTGACTGCAAAAAAGCTCAGCTCCCTCTAAAAACAGCGCAGGAAAGAGTTATTTATCCGAAGTCGAATATAATATTAAAAAAGGAGGTTTTCTCATGAGTACAAAAGAAATGGCATACACACTTATTGACAGCTTGACCGAAAGTCAGTTGGGTGCAGTTATCGGCATTCTTAAAGAATTATCCGGCATTCATTTTTATGATGAAGTAGACCCGGACGAAATCGATTTGAAGATGATCGCAGAAGCTGAAGCGGACGACAGCCAACCGGAACCGATCGAGGAGTATGCAAAAAGGTTAGGTATTGATTATGACAACTTATAAGATCGTTATTAAAAAGGCTGCTCAGAAATTTATTGACAAGCAGCCGCCTAAACAGCAGCAGAGGATACTTGCAGCAATAAAAAAGCTCCCGCACGAGGGCGATATTGACGTTTTTAAAGCACATGAGGGTTATTATCGGCTTCGTGTTGGTGATTACAGGATATTGTATACTGTAGATCACGGCGTTCTGACAGTAACTGTGTCAAATGCCGACAACAGGGGACAGGTTTATAAGTAAGCCTTAAATAAAAAATCCCCGCCCGGTGCTGGAACACCGGACAGGGAGCGTATAAGGCGTGGTATACCCTATATCTAAACAATTAAAGTATACCACGCCTTCTTAAAAATGTCAATACTTTTTGAGGAGGTTTTTTTATATGTCAAAACGAACGACAACAGCCTACTGGGAGGAAAAGCGTAACCGCTGGCGGATAGACGTCCAGAAAAACGGAATCCGCAAGACCTTCTACAGCTCCACTCCGGGCAGAACGGGTATGAGGGAATGTCACGCCAAAGCAGATGCATGGCTGGACGATGGGATCATTAACAGTCGGAAAAAGGTAAAGGACATGGCAAAACTCTACATGGAGGATCTGAAACTGACCACTTCCCAAAGCCACTGGCGGCAGTATCAGAACTACATTGACAATTACATAGTTAGGTTCATTGGCAATGTCCCAATGGACGAGCTGTCCGAACAGCATTTTCAGACAGTACTCAATAAGGCATACGGAAAGGGTCTTGCCAAAAAAACGCTTCTGAACCTTAGAGCCTGCGAGATGAATTTCTTGAAATTCTGTCGGAAGTCAAAAACCACAACGCTCTTTTCCGAGGGACTCCGAATACCTAAAGGCGCACAGGGAAGTACAAAAAACATCTTACAGCCTGACGATCTGCGAAAGTTCATGACAACAGATACAACAATAATTCGTGGGAAAACCGTACAGGAGCATTTTATATATGCATGGCGATTCGCCGTTCTGACAGGGCTTCGTCCGGGAGAAACACTGGGACTTATGCGCAAGGATATAAAGGACGGTGTTGTTCATGTGCAGCGGGCATATAACTTCTACGGCGAATTTACAAGCGGAAAAAACGAAAATGCCGACCGTGTTTTCCGGTTAACGCCGTTAGCTGTCGGCATACTTGAAAAACAGACCGACTATCTTGCTTCTATCGGAATAGTAAGTCCTTATGTGTTCCCTGACATTAGCGGTGAGCCTGCACGTGAACAGACCTACGCCAAACATCTCAGTAGATATTGCGAGGTCAATGGGATAGGAAAAATCACACCTTACGAGCTGCGTCACACATTTGTTTCCGTGGCAAAGAGCCTTGATCCGGGCAGCATCAAGACACTTGTGGGACACAGTGCATCAATGGATACACTTGGTGTGTACGGTCATGAGCTTGACGGGGAACTTGGAACCATCGCCGGCAACCTTGAAAAAATTTTCTCAGAACTACTGGCTTCCAATGAGTGAAAATGCATAAATAACGGCTTTTAGTTCCGGAATCCAGCCCGCACTTTTGCCCGCACTTTTTTTGTAAAAAGCTGATTTTCTTTTTCTCCAAGCAGTTGAAAAAAATTTGATTTTCCCCTGTTTTATGGGATTTTGTTGAGTTTGAGTTTCTTTATAAAATTTGTGGTGGAGTGTTCAAATCCCTCCTTCTGCGCCATTTAAAACCCCCGTAAACATTGCGTTTACGGGGGTTTGCTATGTCTGAATTACCTGACAAAAAATTTTTTCGTAAATAAAATTATGCAAAACGGCTTTATACATTTTGTCATATTCGTGTTTTGGTAAATAAATGCCCCCATTCGTCAGATTTGCTTTTTTGTATATCTTTATGATAACGCATTGTCTGACAAAAGGGGGCTTTTCATTTTTTTACAGAAATGTTTTTATTGACGAATGGCAGCGCAGGCAGGTATTCTTTTTTCATCAGAAAGCTCCCTGCAGGTGTTCACGATCACAGCAGCGGAGAGGATTGCTGTGAGAATATCCGATAGCGGCATGGAATAAAGTATCCCGTCAAGTCCGAAAAATACTGGCAGAAGCAGTGCGAATCCTACACCGAAAAGAATTTCACGCACCATGGAAAGCATAGTGGAGGCGGCAGCCTTTCCCATTGCCTGAAGAAAAATAAATGCTGCCTTGTTGATGCAGGCAAAGACTATCATGCAAAGATAGATGCGAAACGCCTTGACTGCAAAATCGGTATAATATGCGCTTTCATTGGCAGCGCCGAAGATGCCGATGAGCTGCCTTGGAAAAAATTCCGCTATAACAAGAGCAGCCGTCCCCACGATCCCCTCAGACAGCAGCAGCATACCGAAAAGCTTTTTGACACGTTCCCGCTGCCCTGCGCCGATGTTAAAGCCCACAATGGGAATACAGCCTGCCGCCATTCCCACCACGATGGAAATAATGATCTGGAAAAATTTCATAACGATACCCACTACTGCCATAGGTATCTGGGAAAATTCAGGCTGTCCGAAGATCTCATCGGCAGCACCGTATTTACGGATCATGTTGTTTATAGCCGCCATAGCAGCCACAAGAGAGATCTGTGAGAGAAAGCTGCATATTCCAAGTGACAAGGTTTTTACGATAACGGAACGGTTGGGGACAAATGCCGATCTTGTGAGATGCACCGTCTTTGTCCTGAAAAGATACCCTGCCGCAAGAAGTGCAGTTACGATCTGTCCGATGACCGTAGCGATCGCCGCTCCTTTCATTCCCATATGCATGGGAAAAATAAGAATGGGGTCAAGTATAATGTTTATCACTGCACCCGAAAGAGTAGATATCATGGCAAATTTTGGGCTGCCGTCAGCACGGATCACCGGATTCATTGCCTGCCCGAACATATAAAAGGGGAGACCTGCGGTTATCAGGAGAAAATATTCCTTTGACAGGCGGAATGTTTCTTCATTTACCGTTCCGCCGAACAGAGTTATGATTTGTTCATTAAAAATAAAATAAATGACGGTCAGCAGTATTCCGCAAATGATGGACATAACCACCGCATTTCCTACGCTTTTTTGAGCTTGCGTGTCTTTATTGCTGCCGCGGCATATGCTGACAAATGCACAGCAGCCGTCACCGATCATGACTGACACCGCCAGAGCGATCACTGTAAGCGGGAATACCACCGTATTGGCGGCATTGCCGTAAGACCCCAGATAAGATGCATTGGCAATGAATATCTGATCCACAATGTTGTAAAGTGCTCCCACAAGCAGGGAGATGATGCAAGGCAGGGCATATTGTTTCATGAGTGTGCCGAGCCTTTCTTCGGCAAGATAATTTGTGCCGTGCTTTTCCATAGAAAAAACCTCCTTAAAAATAAAAAAGGCATAAGTCCGTTTAAGCCGGACTTACACCTTTTTGGCTGCTCACTATGGTATTTATTATATCACCTTTTCAAGAAAAATTCAAAGGACATTTTGCACAATTTTTAAGGAAAGAAACAACAAAGAATTTTATTCTCCGAAACGTAAATTTCCCTTTTCGGAAACAAATCAGAAAAAACTTTTATATTTTTCTTTTCCCCATACAAGCCACCGAAGCAAGCATGACCGCAGGAAAGACTGACGCTGCAAGAATGCCGCTTTTAAGCTCTCCCGTGCTGTCAGAGATAAGTCCCACTACCGCAGGACCCGCAGCACAGCCTATATCTCCCGCAAGAGCAAGAACAGCAAACATTCCGTTGCCGCCTTTCGGCAGCTCTCTTGCTGCAATGCTGAATGTACCCGGCCAGAGCATTCCCACCGAAAGTCCGCACACCCCACAGCCCATAAGACTTAAAACAGGAGAGGGCGCAAATACTGCTGTGAGATAACTTATCACGCACAGTCCGCAGCTTGCGGCAATTGCTTTTTCAATGGGGATACATTCTCCTTTAAGACCGTAAAACAGTCTTGCCGATCCCATAAGAACGGCAAAGGCACAGGGTCCCAGAAGATCGCCCACTGTTTTTGTAACGTTAAGTCCTCGTTCCGCAAAATAGGACGACCACTGACTCATGGCAAGCTCTGATGCTCCCGCACAGATCATCAGCAGAAGAAAAAGACGGAATCTTCCCATTTTAAAAAGATCTCTCAGTCCAATAGGCTCCTCTCCCTCCTCAAGCAGCTCGCAGAGAGGGACTTTTGTAAAAAATAACCCGTTTGCCGCAGGCAGCAATGCCCATATAACAGGCAGATACCTCCACCGCTCCGTACCCGCAAGAGAAAAATATGCCGTGGATAAAAGCACAACTCCCATCTGTCCCCAGCAGTAAAAGGAGTGGAGCAGGCTCATGGCAGAAGCCTTCGCATCACCCGGAAGTGCCTCAACAATGGGACTTACAGTTACCTCTGTTATTCCGCCGCCCACTGCGCAGAATATTATGGCAATGCACAGTCCCGTAAAAGAGTCCATAACAAAGGGCAGTATACCAAGCATAAGAAAGCCCAGCGCAGATGCACCGTGAGCTAACACTACCGAACGGCGCAGACCTATTCTGTCAAGCAGCTTTACCGACAGGGCATCTACGATTATCTGTGTTACAAAATTTACCGAAATAAGAGCCGAAAGCTGTGTGAGGCTTATATCCAGATCACGGCGGAATGCGGTAAAGAGCAGCGGTGCAAGATTATTCACCGCTGCCTGCGTGATATATCCGCCGTAGCTTGCCGCAAGAGTATGTTTATATGTAAGCTCCAAAGTCTGCCCCTCACTGTTTTTTATTTTTTGCGCCCCGTTCAAGGAAATAGCTTGCCTCCATATCCGCAGCATGGAGAGCATAGGCAAGGGGGAATTTTTCAAAGGCTCTGCCGATGAGATTGATGTCCTCAGTACCCGAAAATCCCATGTGAAAACGTATAGCAAACGCCTCCTCACGGGTAAGGCGCATAAATCCGCCGATGATATATACCGATTTTTCTCCGTGACCGTAGGGCAGTGTGTCGTCAATGGTGTAATAGGGTACTTTTTCCCAGACGCCCTGTTCATTTTTTGCGTTGCGGAAATCGGTTTTGTAAAAATTCACCTTACAGATATCATGGAGAAGAGAAATAAGCGCTATTGTTTCTTTATCGGAGGTAAGACCGTATACCTCCTTTACTCTCGGACGTGCCATATAATCGCTCAGACAGTCGTAAACATTAAGACTGTGCTCCAGAAGTCCGCCCTCGTATGCTCCGTGATAGCGGGTGCTTGCGGGAGCGGTAAAAAAATCACTCTGTTTTGATTGCAGATAGTCAAGGAGCTTATCTGCCCCGTCCCTTCTGATGTTCTCATTGTAAATATTTATAAAACGCTGCTTAAGTGCGGCAATATCAATATTATTATCCATGTACCTCTGTCTCCTTATATACTATTTTTTAAGTTTAAGCGCTTCATAGTAGGATACGGCAGTAAGCTCCTTTGAAAGCTCCCTTGCGCTTATCCCGTGCAGTGCGGACTTTTTCACAAATACGGTCACGCTGCCCTTGTGGATATCAAACCAGTTATCTGAAAAAATGCAGTCGCCGGTTTTAAGGTCAAGACAAACCCCCTTTGCAAATGTCCTTGCAGAAACGGTTATTCCGAATCTGTCCTCCTCCTCGGATATTTTAACGGAAAGTGCAGGATCGGCAAAATCAAAGGATTTCGGTGGAACAAGCATACAGGTGCCCTCACTTATGACCCTGCCCTTTTCGGTAAGGGTAAACTCGATATAGTGATCCTTTTCCATGCCCTTGTCTATCAGGGTGTCAAGGGGAGTGAGCGTTACAAAATATTCGGCGGAAAGGGGATTTACGGTGACTTCCTTTTCACCCGATGCAATTATCTCTCCCGTATTTTTTCTGCTGCGCCAGCCGATAACCGCATTAAATCCGTACTGACGCTCCGAGGATATATTAAGGCGTATTTTTCCCTTGTCCTGTGTATCAGCAGAAAGCAGAACGGGGGCGTAAAAATGCCTTGCTCTGTAATGCAGCGCCTTGGGACGGTGGAAATAATCCACTGACGACCATGAAATAACGGGATTGGAATCATTCACCTGCCAGTAAAGCGCACCCATGCACACGCCCCTGCTGCGGCGCATATGCTCAATGTTCAGACGTACCGCATCAGACTGCACTATCTGAGATGCATAGATAAGTCCCTCAAAATCATAGGGATAATTTGAAAGCTGCGCAAGATAATACATTATCTTTTCCGTACCCTGTTCGCATTTCTGATGAGCCTCCATTACTCTGCCGCAAAGGTCAAGATCATGCTCCTCCGCAAAGCTGCGGATAGTCTTTATTGAGGGCAGAGATTCAAAGCCGAATTCGGAGCAGAAGCGGTAGCGGTAATTAAAATAATCCGTAAAGGGTCTGAGTCCGTGCCATACTGCCCAGTAATGGGAATCTCCTCTGTCCTCGGCACTGCTCTCGTCAAAGCTGCCGCCCGAGGAGGGGGAGGACGGCCAATAGAACCTGTCGGGGTCATAGGCTTTAAGGGTCTTTGGGATAAGCGCTTCAAAGAGCCGCAGATAATCCTTTTTATAGGAGCTGTCCGCATCAATGCTCCAGTACTGCCACATGGACTCTATTTCGTTATTGCCGCACCATATGGCAAGTGACGGGTGATTGCGTATCCTCTTTATGTTGCAGATAAGCTCCTCCTTGACAGTTTCGCAGAAAGGCACATCCGCCTTATACACAGAGCAGGCAAACATAAAGTCCTGCCATACAAGAAGTCCCATTCTGTCGCAGCAGTCGTAGAAACTGTCATCGGGATAATATCCGCCGCCCCATACACGTATCATATTGAAATTCGCTCTGCGGCACTGATTTAAAAGCCGCTTTGTTTTTTCGGGCGTACACCTTGAAATTATCTGATCCTCGGGGATATAATTTGCGCCCATTGTAAAAATTTTTATGCCGTTTACCTCAAAGGCAAATTCCCGTCCTCCCTCGGGGAGCGGGTCACAGCTTACACGAACAGTGCGAAGTCCTACGTTAAGTTCACGGCTGTCAAAAATTTCTCCGCCTGCATTATCGGACAGCTCCGCAGTTAATCTGTAAAGCGGCTGACTGCCGTATCCTCTCGGATACCAGAGCTCGGGATCGTCTACCGTAAAGGATATTGCCGTTTTATTCTCACCGCTTTTAAGCAATACGCTGTCTGTAAACTTTCTGCCGTCAGGAGCGGAAAGGGAAAGAGTGAGCTTTGCCTCATCTGCCATAACATGAGAAAGAGTGACCTCTGCGGTAACAGTGACCTTATTTTCCGAAATCCCCGAATGATCCTGCCTTACATAAATTCCGTCAATAAGACCGCCCCGCACACCGATAAGCTCCACATCACGCCAGATGCCCATATCGGGGAGCTTTGGTCCCCAGTCCCAGCCGAACATATAATGCGCTTTTCTTATATGCGGATAGCCTGCCATTGTAGAAGCTACTCCCCAGAGTGGTGTGACGGCATTCCTTTCCTCTATGTATTTTATGGGGGAATATATTTTTACGGTCAGGACATTTCCGCTTTGTTCTGTTATACCGGTCACATCAAAAACATATTCACGGTGCATATTATCGGTGCTTCCTATCTCTTTGCCGTTTAAAACTATCTGTGAAACGGTATCAATGCCGTAAAATTTCAGAAGTACACGTTCCGAAGAAAGCATATCATCATCAAGGTCAAATATTTTTTCAAAGGCACACGAGTCACGGCATATTTCCGTGGAAATAAATTCGTTTTCCCTGTAATAGGGATCAGCCATTTTACCTGCGGCAAGAAGCGCACTGTAAAGAGACCCGGGTACCTCTGCGGGCAGATCGTATTTTTCGGGGTCATCAGTGCAGTATAACCTCCATGTTCCGTTAAGTGACAGCTTCATTTATGATTCCTCCTTTATTTCAAAGCATCTCAGCTCACAGTTTCCCATAAAAAATCCTGCAAACTCCTCTCTCGTCATATCCCTGTAATATGTCTCGATGATACGGCAGATACCGCCGTGGCACACAAGCAGCACATTTTTCCCGCTGTAATTCCTTTTCAGCTCCTCTATAAGACCGTAGACCCTGCACACCACATCAAATACCGATTCGCCGCCGTCAGGCATACGCACGCCGAATTCCAGCTTGTGCCATAAAAAGCCCTCAGCACCACGGGGTTTGCCCTCATAGCTGCCGTAATCCCACTCACGCAGGCGGTCGTCTGTCAGGGGCTCTGTGTCAAGTACCTCTGCAATGGGAGCGGCAGTTTCCCTTGCCCGTATCATGGGCGAGGTGATGATAGTATCTATATCCCTGTGAGAAGCTGCAATGATCCGTGAAAGTGCTGCCGCCTGTTCTCTGCCTTTTTCGGAAAGATGAATATCCGTAACGCCGCTGATGATATCCCGACTGTTCCATTCTGTCTCACCGTGGCGGGTAAAATATATCTTCATATGCAAACACTTCCGTTTTATGGATTTATATGTTATATTATATAATATTTTTTCCGATTTTTCAATAGTATAGTTGAAATTTATTTTTAAATATGCTATAATAAATATGTATCTGTGTGTAAAGATAAAAAACTGCAATTTTTAAGCAAAAAACGGGAGTAGTATCATGATACTTTCAATGGAAAATATATCCAAAATATATAACGGAAAAACAATTCTTGACAATATTTCCCTTACTGTGGAGGATACGGACAGGATAGGTCTTGTAGGAATAAACGGCTGCGGAAAATCCACACTTCTGCGGATAATCACAGGCATGGAGGAATTTGAAAGTCAGCCCGAACCGAATGTTCCGAGACTTTCGGTCACAAAAGGCGCAAGCATAGGGTTTTTACAGCAGAATTCGGGACTTGACCGATCATCGGGAATAATGGAGGAAATGCGTTCGGTGTTTTCGGGGCTGCTTTCCGTTCAGGAGGAGCTGCGCCGTCTGGAGGAGTATATGGCTCGTCCCGAGATACATGAGGACAAAAAGCATTTTGAAGAGATAAGCGCCGAATATGCAAGGAAAACTGCATATTTTGAAGCAAACGAGGGTTATCTTATTGATGTAAAGATAAAGACAGTGCTAAACGGCATGGGCTTTCCGCCCGAAACATATGACCGTGTTATCTCAACCCTTTCAGGAGGAGAAAAGACACGCCTTGCCATGGCAAAGCTGCTGCTTGAAAATCCGAAGCTGCTGATACTTGATGAACCTACAAATCATCTTGATTTTGATACAATAATGTGGCTGGAGGATTATCTTTCGGAATATAAAGGCGCACTGCTAATCGTTTCCCACGACAGATATTTTCTTGACAGGCTCTGCACCTCCGTCTGTGAGATAGAGCGTACAAGGCTCAGACGCTGGAAAGGAAATTATACCAAATTTACAGAGCTGAAAGCCGCCGACACCGAGCGGCGTATAAAGGAATATGAAGCACAGCAGGAGGAAATAGCAAAGCTCAGGGATTTTGTTGACAGGAATCTTGTCCGTGCAACCACGTCATCTATGGCGAAAAGCAGGATAAAAAAACTCGAAGCAATGGAAATTCTCGAAAAGCCCGTTACTTATGAAAAGAAAGCGAAAATACGGTTTGAATACGACTATGAACCTCCCGAGGAGGTGCTCAGTGTCAAAAATATAGATATCCGTGCAGGTGAAAAGAGCCTTGCGGATAATGTGAGCTTTACCGTAAGACGGGGCGACAGAGTGGGTATTATAGGAGCAAACGGCACGGGAAAATCAACGCTTTTAAAGATACTGCGCAGAACAATGCCCGTATCACATGGAAACATTGACTGGAACAAAAATGTTAAAATATCCTATTTCGATCAGGAAAATTCTCAGCTTGATTTTAATAAGACCGTCATAGATGAAATTCACGACCGCAGACGGGGCATGACCGACGGAGATGTGAGAAGTCTGCTGGGACTTGTAAAATTCACGGGAGAAAATGTTTTCAAGCAGATAAGCGTCATAAGCGGCGGCGAAAGAGCCAAACTCTGCTTTGCTGTTATGATGCTTGAAAGAGGAAATGTGCTGATACTTGACGAACCCACAAATCACCTTGATATGGATTCAAGAGATGTGCTTGAAGAGGCGTTGGAGAAATTTACGGGTACTATACTGCTTGTTTCCCATGACCGTTATCTTCTTGATAAACTCTGCACAAGGATATTTGAGATAACTTCCGGAACGCTTACCGAATTTAACGGGGGATTTGCCGAATTTATGGAGCAAAAGCGCAGCCGTGCCGCCGAGGCTCAGGCAGCAGGGGAGCTTATAAAACAGGAAAATCAGAAAAGAGAAGCGGAGGAAAAGAAAGCTGCCTCCTACCGCTCAAAGGAGCAGCGTGCAAAAGATGCACAAAGACGTACACGGATAAAGGAGCTTGAAAAGCTCATTGATGAGCTGGAACAGAAAATGAATGAGGTGCAGAATGAAATGATATCTCCCGAGGTTACGGCGGATTATGTGCTTATGAACGAAAAATGCGCCGAATTTGAGGAGCTTAAAAGGCTATCCGCAGAGTATACGGACGAATGGCTTGAGCTTAGCGAGGAGATGTAGACTTACGCTGGTATGCAGGTCTATGCGGTTTTGCTGCCGCTTACAGGATCTGCATACAGGCTGTAGGGCAGTTCTGAGCAGGTCGGAAAATCTTACGAATTACATACATTTTTGAGGAATTAAATATGAGCAGGATACAAGCTGTTATACTGGATATAGACGGGACGCTTACAGACAGCATGGGCGTATGGACGGAATCGGACAGGATACTTCTGGAGCGGCGGGGCATTGTCTACGACAGCAGTCTTTCATTGGCACTGCGCTCCATGCACTTTAACTCGGCAGCGGAATACATAAAGGAGCGCTACTCACTTCCCGATCCCGCTTCGGAAATAGCCGCTGAGATAACGGAAATTGTAAGAGAAAAATATTTTCACGAGGTCCGTCTTATGCCCTTTGCACGGGAATTTATGATGCGCTGCCGTGAACGGGGGATACCCATGTGCGCCGCTACCTCAAACAGCAGAGAGCTTGCCGAGGGAGTGCTGAGAAATAACGGCGTTCTGGAGCTTTTAAATTTTATCATCACCTCAGATGAGGTAGGATCGGGCAAGGACGATCCCGCTATTTTCTTTGAATGTTCAGGGCGTTTTGGTACCGCTCCCGAAAATACCGCAGTTATAGAGGACTCTCCCCATGCGGCAAGAACGGCTTTTTTAAACGGCTTCTTTACCGTGGGAGTAAGCAGCGGTCATTTCAATGACTATGAGGCGCTGAGCGGCTGCGTTCATATACGGACGGAAAATCTCGGCGGCTTATCGGACACCGGCTTTTTTGATTGACAGTGCAGGCAGCCTGCCGAACGTGTGTTTTTTCCCGATCTACAGACTATATTTTTATATGAGGAGGATCATTATGCCGCTTTACGGTTATAAAATATCCGGTCTTGCAAGAAGTGAAAAATATTTTGAAGCAGAAAAACTGCTTGACAGAAAGCTGAAAGGCTTTTCAAAGGATAACGCCGTCTTTGCCGAGGACGGTTCAATAACACAGCGATATTTCAGGGAAAATGAGGACGGCACACTGACCGAGGTAACACTTGTTAAAAATATTACCGAAACTGCGGTGCTGGTTTTTTCGGACATACCGCTTAAATATCTGAAATTCGGCGGGAAGCTCCTTTATCTGCGGGATATAATTCCCACTTTTATTATGGCGGGCATCTACTGGGGAAGCTACCGCTATGCACTGACAAAGACCTCTTTAGGCGCAAAGCCCGTAATGCTCATGGCTGTCTGCGCCATTATATACGCTTTTATCTGCTTTGCTTCAATAAAACCCCTGAGCAAAAACCGCTCCCCGCTGAGAGTACGGTTTATTGCTCTCGGAAGCGTGTTTACGCTGTTCCCGTTTCTGTACTATACTTCAAAGCTGATGGATTATCAGACGCTTTCACAGGTGTGGGCAAATCTGCTGAAAACTCCTGTTCCGTCGCTTATTGTTGTACTTATTATAATGCTTATTCGTTTCCGGATATCCAAGAGGAGGTCAAAATGAAAAAGGTACTTGTGGGAATGAGCGGAGGGGTGGACAGCTCCGCTGCTGCTCTCCTCTTAAAGCAGCAGGGATATGAGGTAACAGGCTGCACAATGCGGCTTTATGATAATTCGGTAACAGATGAGGAATATCCCGAGGGAGGCTGCTGCTCTCTTTCTGATGTTGAGGACGCAAAAAGCGTTTGCAGAAAGATCGGCATTGAACACCTGACCTTTAATTTTACCGATGATTTCGCAAAATATGTTATGACACCATTTGCAGAAAGCTATATAAATGGATATACTCCGAATCCGTGTATAGAGTGCAACAAGCATCTGAAATTCGGCGCTCTGCTCCGCCGTGCGCAGCTTCTGGGCTTTGACTATATTGCTACGGGACATTATGCAAAATCGGAATTTGACGAAAAATGCGGCAGGTGGCTTCTTAAACGCCCTGCCGACAGAAAAAAGGATCAGACTTACGTCCTTTACAATATGTCGCAGGCAGAGCTTTCACATACCCTTTTTCCCCTGTTCGGACTGGAAAAATCACAGATACGGGAGCTTGCAGAGAAAAACGGACTTGTAAACTCACGCAAGCCCGACAGTCAGGATATCTGCTTTGTTCCTGACGGCGATCACAGCGGATTTATAAAAAGATATACGGGATATGTTCCAAGATCCGGCGACTTTATCGATCCTGACGGAAATAAGCTGGGTACTCACTGCGGTATAATAAACTACACTGTCGGTCAGCGCAGAGGGTTGGGCGTCACCTTTGGAAAGCCCGTCTATGTTACAGAAAAAAACAGTGACCGCAATACGGTCACTCTTTCGGAACGGGAGCTTACGGTAAATGAGCTGCATTTAAATAATATAAATCTTATCACGGCAGATACTCTGAGCGAGCCTGTGGGTGTAACAGCAAAGATCCGCTACAGTACCCGTGAACAGGCAGCGGTCATCTTTCCCCCTGAAAACGGGATAATGAGAATAATTTTTGATGAGCCTGTCCGCAGTCCCGCTCCGGGACAGGCGTGTGTTTTCTATGATAGTGATACTGTAGTGGGCGGAGGTGTCATAATGAAGCCCGCTGCGGGTCAGTCTTCTATGTAATAATGATATTCAAGGATCAGATCCACCATTCTGTTGTAGCTCTTTTTTCCGTCTGATACGCCGTTGAGCTTTAAGGTAGTTTCCATTGCCTTTTCTGAAAATGCGCTGACAGCTTCGGTTGGAAGTACCGCTTTTTCTTCGATCTTTACCTTGAATTCCTCGCTTACAAAGGTATTATCCGCCCTGACCTGCGGGGATATCATGGAGTAAAGGGAGGAAACTTCACTTTCGGGAGCATTATCCCTTGCAGTTCCCAGAAGATAATTCATTGCCGAAAGATAGCCGCTGTACCGCACCTCGGGGGAATCAGATACTATACAGGCACGATAGGCAATAAAGCTCGCTTCGTCCTCTCTGATAAAACCCTTTACATGGCTCAGCTCATGCATAATGGTACACGGCACTCTTGCAGGAGAAAGCTCGCTGTTATAATTTGCCTCCAGACTGAAAGGAAAGTACACTCCCTGAAGATCAAGCTGTGTCATGAGCATTGAGCAGACTATCCTTTTTGGCTGCGGGCAATTCCCCGAAAGCTCGGGATAATCCCTGCTCAGTATGTTCATAGAAGTATCCGCAAGCTCTGTCATGTTTTCGGGGACGATCATTCTGCCGCTTTCATCACGCTGTACCTCCATTGAAAGGGCGTTGGCTTCGGTAATGACCTCACGGCATACATCGGTAAGCTGTGCTGAGGTAAAGCCCTCACTCCCCGCACCGCTGTGATATTTTTCGGAAAATTCCGTGGTATGGTAAAGCATGAAGCAGTTTAATGTTTCCGTGACGAGAATGAATATAAGCGCATAGCAGTACAAGCGTCTTAAGAATTTAAATCCCCCTCTCTTTTTCTTTATTCCGAAATATACACACATTATGGGAGTTATAATCAGCAGCAGTATTCCCACCGCTATCATAAGCTCTCCCAGTGAAAAGGGAAGTACTCCCGATATGCGGGATAATATCCCCGACAGAGGTGCAAAGATGCCTTTCATGTAAAGATCCGCAAATCGGCTGTCAAGCCACGGGATAATATTCAGATTTACCATAAGTGCCGTGACAGACAGCATTATAACTGTTTCTTTTCCTTTTTTCTTCGTCAAATTTATCGTTCCTTTCAGGGAGAAATTTTATATGTCCTTTTATGAAAAAAGCTGTGAAAAATATTATCGCTTTTATCCTGTAATAGAGAGCTTT
Source organism: uncultured Clostridia bacterium (assembly GCA_947625735.1). Classification (GTDB taxonomy): domain Bacteria; phylum Bacillota; class Clostridia; order Oscillospirales; family Ruminococcaceae; genus Huintestinicola. The sequence goes on along the minus strand of CANQPL010000035.1, from coordinate 4,503 downwards.
TTTAAAGAAAAGCCGACACGTCTTGCTGCACTGAAAATATTCGGTAAAGTTTCAACAATTGTCATGTATCTGTCATATGCGGGGCTTCTTATAAATCTCCTTATCACAGGCGACGGCAGACTTTTCAGGGTAATTGCCGTTCCTTTCGGAGTGTTTGCAATAGTGACCGCAATAAGACGAGGGATAAATGCTCCCCGTCCCTATGAAAAATATCCCATTACTCCGCTGATACATAAATCCACAAAGGGAAATTCCTGCCCCAGCAGACACAGCGCCTGTGCCGCAGTCATTGCTCTTTCGTGGCTTTACATCTCACCGTTTTGGGGAGCGCTGCTTTTAGTCCTGTCTCTGCTCATTGCCGCGTCACGTCCTCTAATGGGGGTGCATTTTCCTCTTGATCCCGTGTTCGGCGTATTGCTGGCGGTTGTGATCGGAGAAACAGGATTTCTCATTCCCTGAGAATAAATACAGGCATGGGCGGACAGTTGGGACGATTGGAAAAATCAACGGTAATGACCGAATATTCATCGCTGTCTACGGTTTTTACAAATTCAATAAGGCGTTCCTTTTCCTCAAAGCCTGTTTCTCTGCCGCTGTAGATGACCATAGAAATTAGTCCTCCGGGCTTTATGAGCCGAAGTGCCTTTTTAACTGCTTCTATATCCGTATCCGCATTAGTATGTATAGTGTGATCTCCTCCGGGCAGCCAGCCGAAATTAAAGGTGATGCAGGAAACTGTGTTTTCTTCGGCGTAACTATCCATCATGACATGGCTTGCCTTTACAAGCTGTACTCTGTCTGAAAATCCTCTTTCTTCAAGGAGCTTTTGTGTACTGTTGATCGCCTCCTGCTGTATGTCAAAGGCAATTACCCTCCCGTTTTCCCCGACAAGGCTGCACAGATATGCGGTATCGTTTCCCCGTCCTGCTGTGGCGTCTATGCATATGTCTCCCTTTTTAACGCGGGAGGATATAACGCTTCTTGCAATGTCTAACGCATTAAAGGTTTTTCTCATGGCAATGTTCCTTTCAGAATTTACTAAAAATATTATACATCATTCCGGAAAAAAATGCAACAGGAAAAAATTGGGCGGGGCGGGCGGGTGGAACCCGCAGCCACCTCGTTAGTAAGTTTTGCAATGATATTTCAGATAGTAACTCGGTAACTTTCGTTTGTTATGACTTTAAATTTTAGTTTGGCGGGTGGAACCCGTAGCCGAGTCGTTGGTATGTTTTGTGGAAACACTTTACACAGTAACTCGGTAACTTTTATTTGTTTATAATTCTAAATTCCGGTTTATAAGTGTGGAGAGTTAAGAGTGGAGTGATTAAAAATTTAACTTTAAACATAACCGCCACCTTGATGGGGTTGCGATCACTGATTGCCAAATAAAAGGAACCGGGTTACTATTGAGATTTTAACGCTTAATTTACCGGCGAGGTGACTGCGATTAAACGTAAAATGAAAGGTACCGGGCTGCTGTCTGAAATATTTACGCAAAATTCTCCAACGCTAAAAAATTCATTTAACATCAAAGTAAATAAAAGTTACCGAGCCGCAAATTAAATTTTCACACATAATTTACCAACGACCCGGCTGCGGGTTCCACCCGCCCCGCCCGCCAAATTCATAGTGCTGTCTTAAATTAATGTTGCTTTTGTCATATAGTTATATTATAATAATATCTGTTTGATTTTAGCGAAAATGAAAGAGGTCGGGTATTATGTCAGCAACCAAGGATCTTACAAAGGGCAAACCTGTTTCGTTGATACTGGGGTTTGGAGTTCCTCTGCTGTTCGGATTTCTGTTCCAGCAGTTCTACAATGTTGCCGATACTGCAATTGTGGGACGTTTTTTAGGCGGAGATGCTCTGGCATCGGTAGGCAGTACGGGTTCGGTCAATTTTCTTGTTATCGGCTTTGTAATGGGTATCTGCAACGGTTTTTCCATTCCTGTGGCGCAGATGTTCGGTGCAAAGGACTACAGACAGCTCAGGAAATATGTGATGGGCGCAATATGGCTGTGCATAATATTCGGTGTGATCATAACGGTGGGTACTGTGATCTTCTGTCCTGATATTCTGAGGCTCATAAGCACTCCCGATGATATTTTTGAAAGAGCAAATACATATATCCGCACAATTTTTGCAGGTATCCCCGCATACTTCCTTTATAATATGAGTGCGGCTGTCCTGCGTTCCCTCGGCGACAGCAAAACTCCCGTTACATGGCTTATAATCGCATCGGTGATAAATATTATTCTTGACGTGGTTTTTATACTGAATTTCGGAATGGACGTTTTCGGCGCAGCCCTTGCCACGGTCATTGCCCAGTTTATTTCCGGCTTTGGCTGCCTGCACAAGGCTATGACCGCCTTTCCCATACTTAAAATGTCAAAGGACGACAGAATTTTAAGCTCAAAGCATATCGGTATGTTATGTGCAATGGGTCTGCCTATGGGACTGCAATATTCCATTACTGCGATAGGCTCGGTAATGCTTCAGAGCGCTGTAAACCGTCTGGGTACTATGTATGTGACCGCCGTTACAGCGTCAAACAAGCTCTCCATGTTTATGTGCTGTCCCTTTGATGCAATGGGCAGTACTATGGCAACGTATGCAGGGCAGAATGCAGGCGCAAAGGAATGGGATCGGCTTAACAAGGGGGTCGGTTCATGTGTGCTTCTGGGGGCTGCATACTCTGCCGCCGCTTTCCTGATCCTGTTTTCGGGCAGCAACATTCTTGCAAGGATCTTTCTTGATGATAAAAGTCTTTATCTTCTTCCTCTTGTAAAACAATTTCTCACAATTCAGGCGGCATTTTACTTTCCTCTTGCACTGGTAAATATTGTAAGATTCACCATTCAGGGAATGGGCTTTTCACCTATTGCAACTCTTGCGGGAGTATTTGAAATGGTCGCAAGAGCGGTAGTTGCAGGACTTGTGTCTGTATACGGCTTTGATGCTGCCTGCTTTGCATCTCCCGCAGCATGGATACTGGCAGACGTTTTTCTTATTCCTGCATACTTTATCTGCCGTGCGCGTCTTATCAAAAAGCATGGCAAACGTGAATTACAGGAGGCAGATGCATGAATATAACAAAACTTTTACCTGGCGATCCTTTGATTGACGATGCTCTGAGCCTTGCTATGGAGGTTTTTACGGAATGTGAAGCTCCTCTGTATGGCGAAGAGGGAATGCGGAGTTTTCTCTCGTTCGTAAGAGGACAGAAATTAAGAGATCGGATCATGGACGGCACGGAGGTTATTTTTATATGTGAGGAGGATAATATAATTCTCGGAATGGCTGCTTTGCGGGACGGCTCACATATCAGCCTTGCCTTTGTAAAAAGCGGGTACAGAGGCAAGGGCATAGGAAAAGCTATTTTTAAAGCGTTGGGAATTGATACACCGGGACGTATTTTTACGGTAAATGCCGCCTTACCTGCCTACGGCTTTTATAAAAAAATGGGTTTTGTACCTACGGATATTGAAAAGATAGAGGACGGACTTATATTTACACCTATGAAGAAAATGTAAATTATTTTATCAGTGTCGTCCATAAATTTACAAATCCCTATTTTTCGGCATTTCCCGGCTTAAAAAATCTTGGAAAATTTTAAAAAAAGCTCTTGACAAATCATTTTGACTGTGATATAATATAATAGTCGTCGGGAGAATTGATGACAACCAAAATACGTCGGGGTGTGGCGCAGATTGGTAGCGCGCTACCTTGGGGTGGTAGAGGCCGTGGGTTCAAGTCCCGTCACTCCGACCAGATCAAATAACCTCTCAAATGGCTTAGATACGCCACCAGAGAGGTTATTCTTATATTAGAATATGTGCTTTGGTCAAATTTTGGTCAAATCGGGACAAATCAAGCCTGACGGCAATACTTTTCATTGATGTGGAGCATATCGACAATTTCGTCCGTTGCCCTTGCTTTGACCTCGTTGAAAGCGTGAGTGTAGATCCCTAAAGTCGTTGCAGGAGTGGAATGTCCGAGGATCTCCGAAACGGTCTTGGCGTCTGTTCCCTTTGCGATCATAGCCGAAGCTGCAAAGTGCCGCATTGAATGAATACCATAAAAATCCATTCCGTGCTTTGCGCACATCTTTTTAAGGTAGTTATAGGGAATGCCGTTGTACATTATCTTAGTGTATGTAGTGTCGCAGAAAAGAAAATCTTCATCTGTGTGCCTTATACCCATAAACTTCTTCCGGTCGATCTCCTGTGCTTTGTACTTTTCAAAGAGGTCTATAATGATCTGAGGGAGCTTTATTACTCGCATACAACTTTCGGTCTTGGTGTTTCCTACATACATTTCCTTTTGTTTCCGTGAATAGTTGGCGGCTCGTTCTATCCTAAGTATATGCGCTTCAACGTCAATGTCACTGTACCTTAAACCGACTATCTCCGAACGCCTTAGACCGCATATAATGGCAATTGTCGCAAAAAGCTGATGTTTGAGCGGCGCTTCGGAATAAAGCAGATCAACAAATTCTT
>CANQPL010000034.1 GCA_947625735.1 uncultured Clostridia bacterium | reverse complement strand
GAGGGAAAACAAACCCAACTATCCCGACAAACAAATCTGCATTATCAAAAATTCTCCATTTAACAAAAACATCTGCTGTATGCGCATTGACGGCAAAAGGAAAATAAAACGGCTTCCCTGTTCCCTGACCGATTTGTCGGTGTCAAAAGCAGCACAATAAAAACGAGGGAAAACAAACTCAACTATCCCGACAAACAAATCTGCATTATCAAAAATTCTCCATTTAATAAAAAAATCTGCTGTATGCGCATTGACGGCAAAAGGAAAATAAAACGGCTTCCCTGTTCCCTGACCGATTTGTCAATATTAAAAACAGTGAAAACAAACAAAGCCAAAAATCCTCCCATACAACAAAATCAAAGGAGATACAACATATGAGCATAAAATTTCATTTACCCGATTCCACAAGCACCGTCAGCTTCAGCATAGCCTGTGCGGATACCTTTGCCGCATATCCCGGGCTTCTGAGGGAGGACGTGGTGATCGGTTCGTTTTTCGGCTGCTTTCCTCTGGTATGGAACGGCGGCAGAATGGTAATGGGAAGATTCTATCCCGACAGGGCAAAAACCATTCTTGACGCCTATAACAGCAGAGGTATCCCCTACAGACTGACCTTTACAAATCCCGTTCTTACGGAGGAGGAGCTTTATAATCCCGACTGTAACCGGATGCTTGATATCGCCGACAACGGCATGAATGAGGTTATCGTTGTATCGGAGCTGCTGGAAAAATATATCCGTCAGACTCACCCCAATATGAAAATAACTTCGTCTACCTGCAAATGTATAAGGGACATTGAACAGGTGCGTGAGGAGCTTAAAAAGGATTATGCTCTTGTTGTACTCGACTATAATTTCAACAACAAAATAAATGAGCTTGAAAAGCTGTCACCCGAAGAAAGAAAACGCTGTGAGATACTTTCAAATCCCGTATGTGTGCCCGATTGCCCGAGACGTGCGGAGCATTACGCCTATATCGGAAGAATGCAGTCGGAAAAGCTGGGCAGATTAAGACAGCTCGGCACTATAGACAATGCCGCTTTTGAACGCCTCGGCATAAAGGAATGGGAATGTCCCCACCGCCGTCTTGACCTCTTTGACGGCAAGGAACACCCTCTCAGACTCACACCCCGGGATATTTACGAAAAATTTGTGCCTATGGGCTTTGAGAATTTTAAGATAGAGGGCAGAGCTGCCAATATGATGCTCCTCTGTGAACAGGTCGTGCGGCTCATGGGCAAGCCCGAATGTATTGACGAGCTGCGCTGCCGTATTATGGCATCTGTCGTGGAACACCCCGAGCTTAATTTCTGAACAGTTTAAGGAAAATTTTACAATAATGCCCGCAGAGCCTGTCCGTTACCCCTTATCGCCTTTTTTCAGACGGAGGATAACGGACAGGCTCTCATAGTTTATGTATATGCGCATTACAATTGTAAATAAATATGTTCCGGCAATTTTTTTAAGACAGCGTTTCTGCCAAATTCTCCTGATTTTCTTCATCAGTACACATATCTTCGCCGTCCTTAGTTTCCCGCTCCTTTCCGAAAATAAGCTCCGCCTGTCTTTTAACTCTTTCTGCTGCCTGCTGACGCAGAGAGGGCGGGGAAAGTATTTCAAGAACGGGGCCAAAGCTCAGAAGCCTTATAAGCACCTCGGTTTCGTCCTGACGGTCGTACCACAGCTTTACCTCCGTTATACCCGTTTCGGGGTCACGCTCGGTGCGCTTTTCGTAGGCGGCAAACTCCGTAAGAAAGCGTTCCGCTCCGCTCCTTTCAGAAGTAATGCGGATAACGGCAGGACTGCGTGTCTTTCTTTCGGCGAAAAACAATTCGGGAGAGATGTCCTCCTCCTGACGGCAGCCTGTGGGATAGGCTGTGTAAATCCTGCCAATGTTCATTATTCCGCTGCCCGCTCTTATGCCGTTTTTTATCTTGAAGCAAAAAACTCTGAACTTGTCGTTTTTGGGGGAATACTCTATTTTAAACGGAAGAAAATAACCGTGTAAACGGCTGCCGTGTCCGCTGAAATAATCTATCTCCAGTATTTCACGGGATTTTACGGCATTAAAGACAACTCCGAAAATTTTCCTGTATTTTTCATCGGTGACGGGGTCGCCGTCTGAAAAGCGGTCTACATATCGTATCTGCTCCTTAACGTAAAGAGGCGGCACGCCATCAAGCAGCTTTTCAAGAGAGCGGCGCTCCTTATCCGAAAGAAAAAGTCCTGTTTTCGGGTCAAGGAGCAGGGAGCTGAGCCAGCGCTTCTGGAGCAGTGTAAGAGTTCCCACAGGCTTATTGGTGAGTACCGAGGAAAAGCTGCCGTCAGTATTGCGGCAAAGCAGTCCCCAGTCCGGATCCCCGCCTGACGGTATGAGCTTTTCAGGCAGGAACAATGCGGAATCGCCGAAGCCCTCATCTGCTATAAGGCGGTCAAGCTCCTTTTTTGTTGTAGACTTTTTTGCAAGCGCCTTTGTGACAATGCGGAAATATGCGCCGTATATCTCACTGAAAAGCTCCATAAGACACTATTCACCTTTTCTGTAATAGGTTTTTGCAAGCTTTTTAAGCCTCTTTACGGTTTTTGCGTCAAATGCGCCCTTTTCCATGCGCCATGCCCAGTTTCCGCCGCCGATGGTGGAGGGAGTGTTCATTCTCGCTTCATTTCCAAGGCAAAGTATGTCCTGCGCCTGAATTATGCAGATGTTGTCGGTGCAGGCGTAGGCGGTGCGGATAAGCTCCCATACAAGCTCCTCCTCGGAAACGTTCTTTTTCAGTCCCAGATAACGGCGCACCCGCTTTTTCCCTGCCTTGTCCAGTCCCCAGTACCAGCCGAGTGCAGTTTCATTATCATGAGTGCCGATGTAGACAACGGAATTTTTGCCGTGATTATGGGGAAGATAGCCGCTGTCGTCACCGCCGAAAGCAAATTCGAGAACATTCATGCCCGGATATCCCGCAGCTCTGAGCATCTCACGCACCTCATCGGTAAGAAAGCCCAGATCCTCAGCCACCAGCTTTACGCCACCCAGCTCCGCTTTTATGGCGTTAAACAGCTTCATGGACGGACCTTTCAGCCATTCGCCCTCAACTGCCGTGTCATTTTCTGCGGGAATAGCATAAAAGCTCTCAAAGCCCCTGAAATGGTCAATGCGGGTAAGGTCAAACAGCTTTGCGCTGTGTCTGACACGTTTTATCCACCATTTATAGCCGTGCTTTTCCATATGATCCCAGTCGTAAAGAGGATTGCCCCAGAGCTGTCCTGTGGGGGAGAATGCATCGGGAGGACAGCCAGCGACCTTTGTGGGTTTTCTGTCCTCATCAAGCATGAACATTTCGGGAGATGCCCAGATGTCGCTGCTGTCCGCAGAAACATAGATCGGCATATCACCATAGATAAGGATACCCTTTTTGTTGGCGTATTTTTTCAGAGCCTTGTATTGTGAAAAGAATTTAAACTGCATAAATTTCCAAAATTCAATATCACGGGAATTTTCCAGTGAATATTTTTCAAGAGCTTTTTTGTCCCTGAGCCTGTATTCATCGTCCCAGAGAGTCCACATTTCCTGTTTAAAAGCGGTTTTCAGAGACATAAAGAGGGCGTAATCATCAAGCCACCAGGCATTTTTGCGGCAGAATTTACCAAAGGCGTACACTGCTTCATCATCTGCATTGTGGGAGAATGCGTCATAAGCCTTGGCAAGGAGGGGCTTTTTAAAGGCAAGGAGCTGACCGAAGTCGGCAAAATGTGTTCCCTCCATAACGGCAAGATCGGGGTCGTCTGCCGATAGAAGTCCCTCATCAATAAGCATCGGTATATCAATAAGCAGAGGATTTCCCGCAAAAGCGGAATAGCTCTGATAGGGAGAATCCCCGAATCCCGTAGGACCTACGGGGAGTATCTGCCAGTAGGTTTGTCCCGCCTTAGCGAGAAGATCAGCAAATTTATACGCCTCTTTCCCCAGAGTTCCCACTCCGTAAGGCGAGGGCAGGCTTGTTATATGCATAAGAACGCCGCAGCTTCGCATTTTTATCAGACCTTTCTTTTGAAAAATTTTTCCTTTATTATATTATAGCTTTTTTTGTCGGATTTTTCAAGTGTTTGGGAGTATATTTTTATTTTTGCAGTTTATAATAGCTAATGTAACGAAAACAATCCCCGAAAAAAACGGGGATATCCGAAAAAACAGGCGATCATGCTTTTTCGGATAATGCTTTTCGGGAAAGGAAACAAAAACTATGTCTAACAGGAATAACAACAACAGCACCTCGAATAAGAATAACAGCAATTCTTCCAACAGCAAGAACAACTGCCCCGGCAGCGACCGTAAGAGCAATTCTAATAGCTCTGACTCATCTTCCGACAACAGCAAGTATTCCGACTGATAACCTTTCAACAGCAAGTGCGCTGCCGTTTGATTTGCGGCAGCGCATTTTTTGGTGGTTTTTGTTTTTATGTTTATCGGGATATTTAAATTATGTTTTACCGTGGTTTTATTGCAGTGCCGATAAAGTGTAAAGTGCAGATTTGTTTGTTGTGGCGGTGAGTTTTGCTTCTCCCTTGCTTTTATGGCGCTGATGCGCCGTGCAGACTTCTTTACGTCAGCAGATAACCGCCGCATTTTTTTAACTCCCCCGTTTATACTATATAAATTTGCAGTTCAGACGCTCCCCGTGTTTTTATTTGCGGCGGTTATCCCTCCACCGTTTAATCTGCTCCCATGCTTATTGGTGAAGATTTGTATGCTCAGTTGCTCCTTTGCTGGGGTTCCACCCCAGACCCCGCAAGGGCGCTGCCCTTGACCCGCGAGGGCTCCGCCCCTCGACCCCGCAGCCTTTTGAAAAAAGGCTGGCGAAAACTTTACCTTGTGTTTGTTTTGCTTTGATTTTTTTTGAAATCCTACTAAATCTTTCCTCCCTCAAAATTTCTTCCCCCTGCTGAATAAATCCGCCCTTCCCGCCAATACTATGATAGAGGAATTTCCCTCGGGGTTGCACATTACAATAATAAAGGAGACAACGCTTATGCTCGATAAAATAGCGCTTACGCTGTTGATAATCGGCGGACTTAACTGGGGTCTTGTCGGTATCTTCAGCTTTGACCTTGTAGCGTGGTTGTTCGGCGGTACAGGTGCGCTGCTCAGCAGACTTGTGTATATCCTTGTGGCTCTTGCCGCAGCATGGTGCATAACTCTGCTGTTCAGAGAACCTGCCCGCGCTGAGATCCACTGAATCGGAGGAGGCAGCACTCCTGCCTCCTTCTTTACATATCGCGCAAAAATAAAGCAGGAAAAAAGGACGTTTTCATTACCCTTTTTCCTGCTTTTGCTATAAGGTGTTTACCACGAATTTATTAAAGCGTTCCCTTGGCTGTGCGTCTTTCTGTGCTGCCGTATTTCAGAATTGGCGAGATATATTTGTAAACGGCTATCACGATTATGGAGCTGCACATTCCCTTTACAAAGGTAAAAGGTACATTGAACCAGATAAGCGCGTCAAGGAGCGTTTCTACTTTGGGATTAAGAGCCTGATATGCCACGATAATGGCTTCCATAGGCATAAAGTTTGTGTAAAACGGATAGGTGATAAAGTAGTTGGTGGCGATACTGAAAATCGCCATGATTACCGCTCCTGCAATTGAACCTATTATCGCCGTAGTCTTGCTTTTCTTTGACTTGTAGATAAGTCCCGCAGGCACTGTGAACATCACGCCGAGAATAAAGTCCGAAAGCTCTCCCACTCCTCCTGTAGTAGTGGAGAAAAGGTTTAAAAGGTCTTTTATAAGGCACACGCCCACCCCCGCAAGAGGTCCTATTGCAAAGGATGTGATAAGGGCGGGAATTACCGATACGTCAAACTTGATAAAGCTCGGCATGAACATGGGAACGGGGATCTGAATGAACATCAGCACCGCCGACAATGCTCCCATAATGGCTGTTACGGTCATCTGTCTTGTCTTTGATGTTTCTGTGTTGGGTTTAAAAAGTTGGGTTTTCATGCAAATTACCTCCAAAAAATTTTTTAATAAATTGCAATCTGCCCTGAGAATCTGTTATTATTCCAAAATTGCAGTATCGGTAAAATTTCCCGTATAAGCAGTTTTTTATAGGAACAGGCTCTCTAAATGAGAACAAAAGCTGCCCGCAGCAAAAATTGTTGCGGGCAGCAGGTATACGCAGTAAACGAATGTGGTTTGCTGTGTTTCTTCCATCCGGACTATACCGTCGGTACCGGAATTTCACCGGTTCATGCGCTGTATACAAAAGGATACACCGCTCGCGGACTATACCGCCGGTGAGGATTTTCACCTCGCCCCGAAACAAATTGCAAAATATTAGCTGATAAATTTTTGCCGATAAAACGGGATATGTTTATTCCCCGGACTCTTCCTCATCATCGTCATCGGCAAAGGGATCAAACTCTAAAAGAGCGCCGCAATTGGGACAGTTCACACTGCCCTCTTCGATCACGTCACCGCTCAGGATTATGGAGTTTGAACAGGTAGGACAGGTGACCTCATACTGATCCTCATCGTCATCGCCGAAAAGCTCATCGTATTCGTCGCCGTCATCATCATCATATTCGATCTCGTCAAAATCGTGACTGTCCTTATTTTTGCAGCACTCCTCATCGCACTCGCAGTCCTCAAGGAAGTCCTCTATATCGCTGACTGAATCCTCAAGATCGTCAACGCTTTCTGCAACATCGCAGAGATCATCGTTCATATCCTCGATCTCGTAAGCAAGATCGCCTAAAATGTCAACAATAAGGCTTATTATCTTATCGTCTGTATTCATTCCCTCTGTCATACCTTTAAGATACGCTATCTTTTCGGAAACCGATCTGAATTCCTTTTTCATGATAACACCGTCCTTTCGGGTTTGTCATAATAATATTTTACGCTTTATGCACGCTTTATGCGCGCTCCATATACTCGCCTGTGCGTGTATCGATCCTTATCATGTCGCCCTCATTGATAAAGAGAGGAACCTTGATCTCCGCACCTGTTTCGAGAATGGCGGGCTTTGTGGCATTTGTAGCCGTATCGCCCTTGAAGCCCGGGTCGGTCTGTGTTACCTGAAGCTCCACAAAATTGGGAGGCTCTACCGCAAAGACCTTGCCCTTATAGGAACAGATCTTGCACATCATCTGTTCTTTTACAAATTTAAAGCTGTCGCCCAGCTCTGCTGCACTTACGGGAGTCTGCTCGTAAGTTTCGGGATCCATAAAATAATACAGATCGCCGTCCGAATAGGAATACTCCATATCCTTTCTCTCAACGAAAGCGGTGGGGAACTTGGCGGAAGGGTTGTAGCTCTTTTCAACTACGGAGCCTGTAATAACGTTCTTTACCTTTGTCCTTACAAAAGCAGCACCCTTGCCCGGTTTAACGTGCTGAAATTCAACGATCTGAAGAACGTTGCCGTCCTCCTCGAAAGTCATACCGTTTCTGAAATCGCCGGCTGTGATCATATTTTACCTCCAGATAATAAGAGCCATTTCCTGACTCAGAATTTTAATTTGAAACAAAATAAAACTGTCCTATATAATCATATCACATCTTTCTGAATTTTGCAAGCCTTTTTTATAATTTTATCAGATTTTTAGGAGCATTTGTCAAATTATATGCCGAATTTTGTTTTATTACTACAAAATCTTCTATCCGCACGCCGAATTTTTTCGGCAGATAGATGCCCGGTTCTACAGTCATTATCATATTTTCCTGCAAAACAGTGTCGTCACGGGTATTAGCTGCGGGCGGCTCATGTATTTCAAGACCCACGCTGTGTCCCAGCCCGTGACCGAACGCCCCGCCGTAGCCGTTTTCCGAAATAAAATCCCTTGCTATGCCGTCAAGCAGTTTACAGGAAATGCCCGCTCTTGCAGTTTTCAGAGCCTTTTCCTGCGCTCTGAGGACAATGTCATACACCTTTGCAAGCTCCTCTGACGGCTCACCCAGCACGACAGTCCTTGTCATATCGCTGTGGTAGCCGTCACAGACTGCCCCGAAATCCATAAGTACAGGCTCTCCTCGTTTGAGAGGTCGGTCGGTGGGCGTTCCGTGAGGCATTGAAGTATTCTCGCCGAAAAGAGCGATAGTTTCAAAGGATATGTCCTCCGCTCCCATTGTGAGCATGGCATTATTGAGAAAAAGCGCAGTCTCCCGTTCGGTGACACCCTCACGGATAAAATCAAGTGTCTTTTCAAGAGCCGCCTCTGCAATTCGCTGAGCCTTTATAATGAGATTTAACTCATCTTCGGATTTTATCTGTCTCATTTTTCCGATAATGCCGCTTAGTGTCCCCGAGGAATCTACGGGCAGCCGCAGCTTGGCGGTAAGCCTTGCAAGCTCCGCTACCGTTACCGTTTCGCTCTCTATCATAATGCTCTGCGCTCCGTGAGCGGCGGCAATGTCGTTTATCTGACAGGTGAGCTTATCCTGCTTTATCACTTCACAGTCGGTGACAACGGCGGACGCTTTTTCAAAATATCTGAAATCAATTATAAGGCAGGCATAGTCGGGAAATATAAGCACTGCCCCCGCAGAGGACTTCATTCCCGTAAAATATCTTCTGTTTATATCCGAGGTGATAAGCGCACAGCTGCCCGCAGGAAGCTGACTGCCGAGAAACTCTGCCCTTGTCATGATATCTCACCCTTTTCCAGTATTCCTTTAAGTGCAATAAGCCCCAGCAGATAGCTTTCCTTTCCGAAGCCCGATATCTGACCTGCACATACAGGGGCGATCACCGAGGTGTGACGAAATTCCTCCCTTTTATGGATATTTGACAAATGCACCTCTATTACCGGTATCCTTATTGCGGCAATGGCATCTCTCACAGCATAGCTGTAATGGGTAAGCGCACCCGCATTAAGCACTATTCCCGAATATTCAAGCCTTGCGCTGTGTATTCTGTCGATAATATCCCCCTCATGATTTGACTGAAAGCATTCGCAAGCCTCAAATCCAAGCTCTTTTGCCTTTGCGGTAAGCTCCTCACAGACAGATTTGTAGCTGTCATTGCCGTATGTTCCCGGTTCTCTCTCCCCGAGAAGATTAAGGTTCGGACCGTTTATGATAATTACCTTCATTTTTTCTTCGTCCTTTCCGTTTCAGAGCCTGTGGGGTATATACAAAAAGGCTCTTTAGTAAGTCACTTTGCAAGCCGCCTTATGCGGGTAATGTTTTTTAAGCGAAAACATATCCCGTAAATTCTGAAACAGCGGCAGTTTACTATTTCATTCTATATCATTTTCCCTGTTTTGTCAAGCGGCGGGGTTTGACATTTTTAATTTTTTGAGTTATAATTATATAAAAACGAAAGGCGGCGGGGCGGAAATGAATATACCGCAGGAGTTCGCAGGGGGACAGCACCGTTATCTTACCCAGAGCGAATATCTTAAACGGCGGTTCGGCTGCAAGGTGATGAAGATATCTTTAAACTGCGGCTTTACCTGTCCCAATATAGACGGCACAAAGGGAACGGGCGGCTGCACCTATTGCCTTGCGGGCAGCGGAGAATTTGCGGGCAATCCCTCAGAGTCCGTGACTGCGCAGTTTATGAGCGTAAAAGAAAAAATGGAGAAAAAATGGAGCGGCGGCGCATATATTCCCTATTTTCAGGCAAATACAAACACATACGGCAGCTATGAAAAAATTACGGGAATGATAGAAGAAGCACTCGCTCTCAATGCCCCCGAAAAGGGTATATCCATTGTAGGGATAGCGATTTCTACCCGTCCCGACTGCATTTCCGACAGGGTACTCGAATATTTCGGGGAACTGAACAGACGCACATATTTAACCGTTGAGCTGGGACTACAGACAATTCACGACAAAACGGCGCAGAGGATAAACCGCTGTCACACCTATGATGATTTCCTGAGATGCTGCGACAGGCTTTTTGCTCATGACATAAACGTCTGCGTTCATCTGATAAACGGTCTGCCCGGTGAAACTCCCGATATGATGACAGCTTCCGCAAGGGCAATGGCACTGCTCCCTCTGCACAGCATCAAGCTCCACCTGCTCCACATTCTGAAAGGTACGAAAATTGCGGAGGAGTACGCTGCGGGAGATTTTACCGCCCTTACTCTGCGGGAGTATGCGGATATCGTCTGCTCTCAGCTTGAAGTGCTGCCGCCCGGGCTTATTATCCAGCGTGTTACGGGAGACGGGGGCAGGGACGAGCTTATCGCTCCGCTGTGGAGCTTGAAAAAATTTACGGTCATAAACGAAATAGACAAGACCCTCAGACGAAATGATTCATGGCAGGGAAAATTCTATGGGAGATGAGCCTATGAAAAAAAGAGCGGCGGAGGCTGCGGTAATACTTATAGTCATGATACTGCTTTTCGGGGGAATAAATTTACTTATGCAAAGCACGGAGGAAAATACCGTGCAGATAGACGGTTCCTTTTACAATGTGGGAGAGGGGGAGCTTTCTCTCGTTCTTATGACCGAAAACGGTCTTGATGAGCTTTCCCGTTTTACAAGGCTCAAAAGCCTTAAAATAATTCCCTATAAGGCGGCAGCGGCAAGCTCCCTTTATTCCGATGAGGAGGGCAGCGAAACGTATAATGCGGCGGTAAAGGCAAAGGCGGAGGAGTCCTTTAAGGATTATACGGATATAGAAGATATCAGCTTTCTTACGGCAGTCCCGCAGCTTACAAGGCTTGACATATCCTACTGCGGGACAGCGGATATTTCTCCTTTGACGGAGCTTAAGGGACTTCGTGACCTTAACATGGCATATACAAATGTTACGGACATTTCGCCGCTTTCGGAAATGGACAGTATTACAGAGCTTGTGATAACGGGTATTCCTGCGGAGGACATTACGCCTTTGTCGGATATGGAGGGGCTTGTCCATGTTAAGTTAACGGGCAGTGAGGAGGACGAAACGGTGAAGAAGCTGCGGGAAAAGGGCGTAACGGTGGAGGTATTTGCAAAAGAAGAATAAAGGCAAAGCCAAAACCAAAGGCAGAGGCACAAAAGAGAAAATCAAAGCAAAACAAACACAAGGTAAAGTTTTCGCCAGCCTTTTCTCAAAAGGCTGCGGGGTCGAGGGGCGGAGCCCTCGCGGGTCAAGGGCAGCGCCCTTGCGGGGTTCGGGGTGGAACCCCGACAAAGGAGAAGCAAAGCCTACAAATCTCCATAATCAAGCATGGGAGCAGATAAACGGGGTAGGGATAACCGCCGCAAAGAAAAACACGGGGAGCGCCTGACCCAAAAATTTAAAATAAATAATCGGGGGAGTTAAAAAATGCGGCGGTTATCTTGCTGACGTAAAGAAATCTGCACGGCGCATCAGCGCCATAGAAAACAGGGAGAAGCAAAATTAAATTTTCAGATAACCAAATCTGCACAGTTTAAACAAATTCCCATTTAAAAAGCGTTTAATAATCTGCACTTTTTAAATTATTTCCTGTCAAATAAAAAAGCCGGCTGCAACTGCCCATAGCATAAAAATAACCTGCGGTTCACATAAGCCCCGCAGGTTTTAATATTGTTAAGGCAGTACCGCACAAAACCCGCCTGTGTGCAGTGCTGCCCTAATCCTCTTAAATCAACATAAAAATTCTCAGAACGGCGGACGGAAAACCCTCATTATTGCACAAGCCTGTTTTATTCCGTCAACAGCGGCAGACATTATCCCGCCTGCATACCCCGCGCCCTCTCCGCAGGGATACAGCCCGTAAGCTGACGGACTGCACATATCCTCTCCCCTGAGGATCCTTACGGGAGAAGATGTCCTCGTTTCGGGAGCTGTCAGCACCGCCCCCGGGTCGCCGAAGCACTTCATTCTGTGGGAGAAAACCTGAAGCCCTGTCCTCATCATGTCCGTAACATAAGACGGGAAAATGCTGTCAAGATCACATTCGACCACTCCGCAGGCATAGGAGGGAGTTACCGATATATCTTTAAGCCCGCCCCTTTTTTCCATGAAAGCCCCCACCGAGGAGGCGGGAGCTGCATAGGTGCAGCCTGCCGCTTTAAAGGCTTCACGCTCTATACTCTGCTGGAAATACATTCCGTCAAGAGCGCCCCGTCCGTAATCATCACAGGATACGGACACCACAAGGGCAGAGTTTGAGTTTTCGCCGTTTCTTGCATACTCGCTCATTCCGTTGGTGACAATCGTATCCTCCTCACTCTGAGAGGGGATCACATATCCTCCGGGACACATACAGAATGTATAAACTCCTCTGCCGTTTTTTGTATAGCTTAACTGATATTCACCTGCGGGCAGCAGAGGACTTCCTGCATATTCTCCGTAAAGACTGAAATCAACGCTGCGGGCGGTATGCTCTATTCTTGCCCCCACCGCAAAGGGTTTAGGCTCGAGGATTATCCCCCGTGAAAGCAGCATTTCAAATGTGTCACGTGCGCTGTGACCGATAGCAAGCACAAGGGCGCTGACGGGGATCTCTCCGCCGTTTACCGTCACAGATCCTACTTTTCCGTTTTTTATTCCTATATCCGTAACGCAGCTGTCAAAACGCACCTCACCGCCCAGCTCCGTTATCCTGCGGCGCAGAGCCTTTACCACATCTCTCAGCTTATCCGTTCCGATATGGGGTTTTGCAGATGTAAGTATTTCCTCGGGTGCGCCCATCTCACAAAGCCTTGATGCCGCATAACGGCAAAGGGGATCCTTTATCCTTGTGGTGAGCTTTCCGTCTGAAAATGTACCCGCTCCGCCCTCGCCGAACTGAACGTTGGTCTGCGGTGAAAAGATTCTGTTTTTATGAAAATTCTCCACGGCAGCCACACGCCTGTCGCAGTCCGCTCCTCTCTCGAACACTATGGGACGGTAGCCCGCCTCCGCAAGCAGCAGAGCGGCAAAAATTCCCGCAGGTCCGAATCCGCAGACGGCAATCCTTTCCCGGGGAATAACTTTTCCTGTGATCTGCGGCTCAAAAGGGGATATGTCCGCCGATACGCAGAATGAATGTCTGCTGCACACCTCTTGTTCGGCTTTGGGGTCACAAAGCTCAGCCCATACCGAAAATACCGTTTTTATATCGTTTCTTTTTCTTGCATCAAGAGAGGCTTTGTATATGCCCGTGCGAAGGATCATATTATTCCCGATCCCCGCCTTCTTCAATGCCGTATCTACAGCGTGAACAGTGTCCGTACCAACGGGCAGGGCAATGTTCTGTATGATAACTGCCATATTTTCTCACCCTTAAACCGAAGCCGTGCGGATATAATGAAACAGGTACTGCTGCGCTATACCCTCTGAACCCTTGACGCAGTCGGGCAGACCGTTGGGGTAATATCTTTCGTTTACCCGCTTTATCCACACATCTTCGGGATAGGCATCTGTCCTGTACATTCCGAAAAGCTGTACGCAGCTTGCTACTTTCGGACCTATGCCTTTTACGGTCATAAGAGCCTTTCTGCCCTCCGCAGTGGGGAGGAGCCTTATTTTCTCCACATCAAGCTCGCCCGAGGTGAACCGTCTTACGCAGTCCTCGATATATCCTGCACGAAAGCCCGCCCGCAGCGGTGAAAGCTCCTCAGCCGTAACGCCCGCTAACCTTTTCATGTCGGGAAAACCGTCATACATTCCGCACAGCCTGTTTATTATCCCCTTGATACGGGGTATATTGTTGTTCTGGGACAGAATAAAGGAGATAAGGCACTCCTCGGCGTCCTGCCGCAAAAGCCGTATACCTCCCGCATATTCACAAGCCGCACGGAGAGTTTCGTCCTCAGAAAAGCGGCGTTTCAGCTCATCATAATCCGTGTACAGATCAAAATAATCAGCCCATATTTCCAGAAAATCCTTTTCGCTTACATTATGGAAGATAAATTTCCCCCCGTCCTTTTCCTCCTCGGAAACCGTAAGGGGTATATTTTTGTAATACCCCTTATATGTACGGTAATATGCGGAGGGAACGGATTCCCAGCGGAATGCCTGACCGCAGTCAAGTGTCTGGTCAAGGGAAAGATCCTTTTCATAAAGAATTATATCTCCGTTTTTTACTTCTATATCCAAAATAACGCTCCTCAGTTTAAAAAAGCTGTATCCTATTCAATGATATACGGCTCATCAAAAACAGCCGAATATTTCGGGGGTACAAGCTTGTTTTTATGCAGCTTTCCGAAAAACCATTTTTTAAAGCTGATATCGCCTTTCATGTTGTCAAAGTAGATATTGAGTCTGCTCATAGGCAGCACCGTAGGCTTGCCCGTCTGCAAAAACTCCGCAATTGAGGCGGGCGGCTCATGTGTAAATATGTAATCCACCTTGTTATCCGCAGCTTCAAGATTTTTTCTGCCTATGTCAAGCATAGCCTCATCGGGCAGCTCCTGCTCCCACCATGTACTGTTTTCTATCCTTGCATCTATATCCGCAGCCTGTCCGCCTCCGAAAGCGAAAACGGTTTTGCCGTCAATAAAGAACACTCCGCCCGACACAAGCATATAAAGCCTGCCGCTGATATTTTTCGCCCTGCCGCCCATAAAAGGCTCTTCGGGATATTTTTCAAGAAGATCATAATTATCGTGACTGCCCGTCAGGAACAGCGTGGTGTATTTTTTTGCGCCTATCTTTTTCAGAATGGCATTTTCCTTGTCCGAGCCGTCCCAGACAAAGCCGAAATCACCGCAGATAATAAGAAAATCGTCCTTTCCCAATGCCTTTATCTTCTTGTGGGAAAAACGGGTGTAATCGCCGTGAGTATCGCCGATAACGCAGATCATAGATAGCTTCCTCCGTGATAAGTTTAACTGCATTTACATTATATCACATCACCGTGCAAAAATCAACAGTTTTTACAAAAAATTACATTGTTTTCCATATTTTTCATGTATATTTCCACAGTCGGAAAATTATATTGTATACAAAAAAGACAGAGTGAAATATTACAGCAATATACTGTTCATGATCAGACGCAGATATCGGCAGTTTTTCCTCTGACGAGGGAAATTATATCCGAGGGAGCGGCTTCTATCTGCAAACCGATCCGTCCGCCGCTGAAAATAAATGTATCCTGTTCCGTTACGTCCTCATGGAATATGGTGGGGAACTGCTTTTTCATTCCCACAGGGGAGCAGCCGCCCCGCACATATCCCGTAATGCCCACAAGCTCATTTACATGGAGCATTTCCACAGACTTTTCGCCCGCAGCCTTTGCCGCCTTTTTCAGATCGAGCTTTTTTTCCACGGGTATAACGAACACATAAAAGCTCCTTGACGGTGCAGACGCTCCTCTTGCCACAAGAGTCTTGAACACCTTTTCGGGGGGCTGACCGGTAAGCCTTGCCACCTCGCAGCCGTCCACAGCTTCGCCCGAGTGGGGATAGGTATGCCGTTCATATTTTATTTTTGCCCTGTCCAGTATCCTCATTGCATTGGTTTTATCCTCAGCCATACTACTCACCTTTCCGGAAATTTTTTCTTTAAAATAATAAGCAAGAAACAGGAGAAACTACTCTTGCTTCTTGCTTTAAAATTGCTATGGGTAAAAATTATTCCTCGTCCGATGCTTCCTCGTCTGATGATTTATCATCAACACCGTCAGAAGCCTTCAGATCGTCTATGTCGCTGTCGTCACCCGAGGTATCGAACTCATCGGCATTTTCATCATCTGCGCCGTCCTCGTCCTGACATTCGCTGCAGCTGCAGCACTCGTCGTCATCGAAGCAGATGTCGTCATCATCATCAAAGCTGTAGTCATACTGCTCGATCTCCTCACGCTTCTTTACATAGAAAACGGCTGCGGCAGCTCCCGCCGCTGCTGCAAGCATGGTAAGCAGTGCAACACCCAATGCGCCTTTCATTTAAGATCACTCCTTGATTTTTATTTTCCGAAGTATACGTATACTTCCCTGTATTTCTTATTATACCACATCGGAATAAAAATTACAATAGAAAATTTAAAAAAATTATTCATTAATTTGTTTTCCGAAAAGAGCAACCGATCATCTTCCGATAAATACCCTCATCTGATTTACGCCCCTGTTAGCCCATGTGTAGTAGGGGACTGCTGTCGCCTTTATTTTTGTTAATGTCGGGGGAACGTCAGTATAAAGACTGCCGCTGTCACTGCTGCGCAAACACTCCACAGACAGGGCTGTTACATCTTCGGGAAGTCCCTCCGCCCTGCACGGGACAGCTTCTCCCTTTTCCGCAAGAGAAAGGGAAAGGACATCTCCGTCATTATCCACACCCTCAAAGCAGTACACCAGCGCACCTCTCATAAGTGCTGCCCTGCCGGACAGGGAGGCTATTTTCGGGGAGGGATATATCACCCTTACCGAATCATCAAGTCTGAGAGTTATCCTGTCGCCGTTACGGGCGTCAAGATAAACATATCCCTTTTCGGGAACGGCATTTATTTTTTCACCGTTTAACGTCAGAGAGAAGTCCCTGCTCCATGAGGGTATGCGGACAGCGATCCGTCCGCCGCTGATGATATTGTAATCCACATCAAATCCGTATGGGAAAGCGGTTTTACATTCAAGGCGGACGCCGTTTTCAAAGCTGACCGTACCGCCTGCATACAGATGACAGAATGCAGTATCCCTGTTTTCGCCGTAGGCATATTTTCCGAAAGAGCCTATTAGCCTTGCAACATTCGGCGGGCAGCAGGCGCAGGCGTACCACCCGGGACGTGCGGTCAGATCGTGTCTGTGAGTGGGAGAAACGCCCGAAATTCCCGGTACACATTCCAAGGGGTTTACATAGAAAAATCTTTTCCCGTCAAGCTGCATTCCCGCAAGAACAGTATTGTAGAACGCTCTTTCCATAATGTCGGCATACTCGCCGTTTATCTCGTTTTCGAGCATTTTTGCGGCAAAAAACATAAGCCCCACAGATGCGCAGGTCTCCGCATAGGCGGTATCGGGAGGAAGATCGTAGTCCGCGGTAAATGCTTCTCCCTGCACCGTAGTGCCTATCCCTCCGGTGATATACATTCTTTTTCCGGTAATGCTTTCCCACAGTCTGCGGCAGGCGGCAAAAAGCTCTGTGTCACGGGTCAGGGCAGCAAGATCAGCCATTCCCGTATAAAGGTAAACGGCTCTTACCGCATGACCTGTTGCATCTGACAGCTCTCTTACAGGTCTGCCGTTCTGCTGATAATCGAAATTATAAGGATCGTTTCCCCATACCGTCCAATTGCGTTTTTCCTTTTCCTTTGCATAAAAATATGGGTCAACACCTCTTGTGTCGATAAAGTGCTTTGCAAGCTCAAGGCAGCGGCTGTCACCTGTTGTGCGGTACATTCGCATAAGTGCAAGCTCTATTTCGGGGTGACCGGGATAACCCTCATGTCCCTCGGTGATGAAATGTCGGTAGATGTGCTCTGCATTTTTCAGCATTACCTTCAAAAATTTATCCTTGCCCACAGCCTCGTAATATGCGCAGGCGCCCTCCATAAGATGCCCCGCACAGTAAAGCTCATGAGCTTCGAGAAGATTTGTCCAGCGTTTATCCTTATCGGTAACGGTAAAACGGGTATTGAGGTATCCGTCCGTATCCTGGGCTGCGGCAATGATATCTATTAACCTGTCTGCGGCAGCTTCAAGCTCCTTATCGGGAGAATTTATCAGGGAATAGGCAGCGGCTTCTATCCACTTGCCCACATCGCTGTCCTGGAATACCATGCCGTAAAAGCCGTCATTTCCGTTCCCGCCCTTTAAGACGTCTGCTGCATTTATGAAATTCTGCACCGCATGGCTTTTCTCTGCGCCCTCTTTTCTGTCGTTGAGGATATCGTACTGATAGGGTATCACCGTATCAGTGATGAGTTTCTGATAACTGCCGATAAATCCGTCTGAAACGTATCCGCTCAGAGCAATGCCCTTCTGAACACACATAATTTATGTCCTCCGTCAATGTGTCTGGGAGTAGCCGAAGCTGTTTACAATTGCATCAATTTTCTGACCTGCCGCACACATGGGACAATGTGCAGGATTATAGCTGCTGTAGGCAGGAATATCATCGGCACTGAAAACGCTGTTCACCTTAACGCCGTGGACTTCGCTCACCGCACTGAAAATGGCGCATACGCCAACCAGCACGCCGCCGTAATAGTTGAGGCACTCTATAGCCTGACCCACGCTTTTGCCCGAAGAAACGGAGGATACAAGGAGCAGGACGTGTCTGTCACGTACCAGCTTCTGGAGATTGTCACGGAGAAGTATCTGATCGTTTACCACTTCGGGAGTAATGCAGCTTATATTATTTCCGTAGCTCAGTCCTCTTGCGCCGTCGGCAAGCTCCTCGGCAAGGAATGCGCCCACCATACGGGTACTTTCAAGACAGATGATAGTATCAACGGAAACAGAGGAATATATTTCGCTTGCAAGCTGTTTTGCGGTTTCCTTGGCTGTTCTGAAATTATTTTTTATGCCATTCATGTCGATATAGCGGTTGATATGGGAATGGCTTGTGGTAAAGTGACCATGAACGATCTCGAATTTTATACGGCTGTTGGAGGAGGCTGTTATTTCGGTTTTTCTGAGATCCATAGCGATCTTCCTTTCTGAAAATGAATTTTAGGGGGGTCCGGAAATTATCCTGCCCGCTTTTTAAATCAATATTTAAATTATTATAACATTTTTTGTAATGCTTTTCAATATACTTTTTTCACAAATAACCTGTGTTTCAATTGACACCCGCTCCGTAAACCGCAAGGACGGTGCAGAGGTAAAAAACGACCCGTTCTCGGAGATGAGAACAGGTTATAAACGGGGAGATTTTTTTGTATAAATTTTTGCAGATGATAACTGCCGTAAATTTTATAAAGAAAGTAATTCGTATATTTTCTGTTGAGCATGGACGGCAGTTTTACAAGGAAATGGGGGTTGTCATGATTTTGAAATGTGCAATTTGTTTTTATAGGAGGGGAAAGGGTTTAAAAGTTAAGATGTACTCAAATGATTTTTTTATTTGACGGGAAACGGATTTTAAAGTGCAGATTTGTTTATCGGGATAGTATATTTTGCTGCCCCCCGTTTTTTATGGCACTAATGTGCCGTGCAGACTTCTTTATGTCAGCAAGATAACCGCCGCAGCTTTTTGCTCCCCCGATTATTCAGTATAAATTTGTAAGTAAAGCTCTCCTCGTGTTTTTCTTTGCGGCGGTTATCCCTCCCCATGTTTATCTGCTCCTATGCTTGATTGTGGAGATTTGTTTGTTTTGCTGCTCCATTGCTGGGGTTTCACCCCAGACCCCACGAGGGCGCTGCCCCTCGACCCCGCAAGGGCGCTGCCCTTGACCCGCGAGGGCTCCGCCCCTCGACCCCGCAGCCTTTTGAAAAAAGGCTGGCGAAAACTTTACCTTGTGTTTGTTTTGCTTAGACTTTTTTATTTTGCTCCTGATTGTTGTCTTTGCTTTGTGTTTGTTTTGCTTTTTTTGTTTGTTTGCTCCTATGCTGCGATCCTGCTGTAACGCTCACTTCCGATCACACTGTTCATAACTGCTTCCGGTGATATCTCTCCCCCCATTACCATGTCAAAAACCGCAGGAGAAAATCCCGATACCAACGCAGCGCCCGTCTGAGAACGTGTCACAGGAATATTGTTCCTCCTGCTGTTTACATTCCAGAAAACTATCTGCGGCAGCTTATACCCGTAACGGGCATATTTCCCTTTCATGGCGTTAAACATTGTAAGGCTGTTGCCGCCCTCGATACAGGAGTCAAACTCCATATCCGAGATAATATAGAGCTTTGCAGGCATATCGGATTTTTTCAGGTGATTTCTGACCGCTGTTCTGAGGATAAGGTCAAACACGGCTTCAAGGTCGGTGTTTGCACATTCGTTGTAGGTGGCACAGTATCTCGTCTTTTCGGTGATGTCCGAGCCTTTTATCTCCACCAGACGGGGCTTTTGTGAAAAGGTGATAAAGTGGTTTGCAAAGCTGCCTTCTGAGTGTTCGGCAAAGTATATCCCCAGTGACAAAGCCGCATCAATGGGTCTTACGTTCATACCCCCTCCCCATGTCATAGAGCCCGAGCCGTCAATTACTGCAATTGCATTTTCGTTTTTGCTGCCTGTGAGGTCGGGGAGACTGTTCCATGCAGCGTCAAGGGTGTCCCTTTCTTCGGGGGATATTTTCATGTCAAGACATTGTCTTACGATGTCATAGGGATAGAGAGTTGAAGCGTTATAGCTCTGCTCACCGTTTTTCACACTTTGAATAAATCTGTCGTATCTCCTGCCGTCATTTCTGATAAACGCTTTTCTGTATTTGAACAAGGCACGTGAGGGCTGATGAGCATAGTCGAAAGTATAGTCGTAAACTCTCAGTCTGTTTTCTATTATGTCGGTATATTTTCTCAGAGCGGAGAGGGTATGGCGGTAGTTTTTTTCGCTCATGGAAAGGGCTTTTGCCAGTTTTTTAGCCGCAGCACGGGTCTCGGCTGAGGAGGCGTTGACGGAGGGGAGCCACTTTGCAAGGAGGGAGACTTGTCCCCCTGCGGCATAGGCTTTTTTGTCCTCTGTGAGCTGACGGGATATTTCCTTTACGGCAGCACTTTCGCAGGGGGTATCCATAAGGACGAGAAGATCGTCATATCTGCCGTACTCTGCAAAGCTGCCGATATTTTTTTCCACCGACAGGGGAGCGTGAAAGGCAAGAGCCTTTACAGCGATACGGAAAAATCTTCTCTCACCGAGTCCCCCTCTTACGTCACGGGCGAAAAAGATTATTTTCATAGTTCTGAGAGGACTCTCCGCAAAGGCACGCAGAACCGCATCAGCTATATCCTTTTCATCTGCATTTCTCATAGCTCCCGCCCTGAAAAACAGGTCAAGGCAGTCTGAGAGTGAGCTTGCGTTTGTGATGCCGCCGTTTTCGGTCAGTGTGATGTCAGCTTCTTTTTTCAAAAAATTGAGCATTGAAATTACCTCCTTTGATGGGCGGGAACGTGATATAAAATGGTGAACACGATTCACGGCTGCATTGTGACGGGATTCGGACCCGAAAAAGTTCCGCAAGCGGAACATACCTTTCCAATCGGCTCATAATAAATGCTGTTGCAGCCGTATTTGATTTTTTGACGCTGCTCATTTTTTTCGCAGCCCGTACAATTTAATGCCGATCACTGCGCCCCTGAAAAATGCTGTCAGAGCAGCTCATTTACGGTGTATATCATACACCTTCTCGGTTCTTTTTTAATGCCGGCGTTCTATGTGAACTAAGACCCTTTCGGTGTCCTGCGGAGTTTCACCGCACCTCCCGCACGGATAATTAATGCTGTCAGAACCGATCGCCCTTGTTTTATTTGGTATGTTTTAAGTATAGCACATAGGACAGGAAAAATCATCTAAAAAAATCTGCGAACACTCACAAGGCAAACAAGGGGACAGAGGCACAAAAAAGAAAAACAAAGCAAAACAAACACAAGGTAAAGTTTTCGCCGGCCTTTTTTCAAAAGGCTGCGGGGTCGAGGGGCGGAGCCCTCGCAGGTCAAGGGCAGCGCCCTTGCGGGGTATGGGGCAGCGCCCCATAGGAGGAGCAGCACAACAAACAAATCTCAATAATCAAGCATGGGAGCAGATAAACAGGGGAGGGGATAACCGCCGCAAAGAAAAACACGGGGAGTGCGTGACTCACAAATTTACATAGTACAAACGGTGGAGTTAAAAAAATGCGGCGGTTATCTTGCTGACATAAAGAAGTCTGCACGGCGCATCAGCGCCATAAAAAGCGGGGAACAACAAAATAAAAAATTCCGATAAACAAATCAGCATTATCCGAACCGATTCCGGTTTAATAAAAATTTATCAGGTCAAAACCGCACTTTTAAACAATAAAAAACATTTTCAAAAGCAGCACAACTCCCGCCGCACGTCAATTACTGTTCAAGCATAGTCTTACGAAAAATACAAAAAGTTTCTATCCCATAAAACTATAAATCTGATCGAGGGAGAGAAAATGCGGCAATTACCATATTTATTTTTCTGTAAAAACAGTCTGTTTTCCGCCGCTTTACAATTCCCGTTAAATACCGTAAAACCGCTTGCAATTTTACTTTATCCATGCTATAATTTATACGGAAGGTGAGAATATGGGCGGTTATTCCGAGCTTATAAAAAGCTTTGACAAAACAAGAGATTATATCCGTGATTTTTTTATTTACGGCTTCAAGGTACGCAGTGATTTTTCCCGCAAAAGTTCCCGCACCTACGATGATGAGCGCCGCCGTGCCGAAAGCTGGCTGGGCGATATAGTGCGTCATGACGATTCCTACAGAGGCAGACAGGTTTCCATTTCCGTTGACAGCGGTCATATCGGGGAAAATCCGCTTTACAGGACATACTATTCTAAAAGCTTTACCGATAATGATATAAAGCTTCACTTTATGATAACGGATATCCTTTCTGACGGCGGAGAGCTTACCCTTAAAGAGATCGTTTCAAGTCTTGACGAACGCTTCGGTATCCTTTTTGATGAGCAGACAGTTCGCTGTAAGCTGAAAGAATATACCGCCGAGGGAATTTATCTGAGCCGCATTTCGGGAAAAAAAGCATATTTTTCCCTGTCTCCCCATACAGCAGACAGCCTTTTTTCTATCGGGAGCGGCATCGCGGACGCCGTCAGCTTTTTTTCAGAAATGCAGCCTTTCGGAGTTATCGGCAACAGCATAATGCGCATGGCGGATATGAAAAACCGTTTTTTCTTTTTCAAGCATAATTACATCGTACATACCCTGGAGGACGTGATACTTCCCGAAATTTTTACCGCAATGGAGGAAAAACGGAGCATTTCCGTTGTAAAATTCGGCTCAAAAAATGAAGCCGCTCTCCCGCAGAATGATATTATCCTGCCTATGCAGATACTTGTTTCCGCACAGACGGGCAGAAGATATCTTGCGGGATATGTGCCGTCATTTGACAGGTTCGCTTCATTCCGTCTGGATTTTATCAAAAAGGTCAGGGCGGGTCAGATCTGCAAAGACTATGACCTTATAAAAGAATGGTATGAAAAAAGCGCTGCCCGCTGCTTCGGCGTTTCTTTCGGAGCGGACAAGGAAAACAACGCCATCTCCCCTTTAAAGATCACTTTCCGTGTCGATGAAAAGTCCGAGGACTTTATAATCAGCCGACTTGAAAGAGAGAAGCGTTGCGGTGTTCTCAGCCGCACGGGAGATGACCTTTACACTCTCACCCTTGACGTATCCGATCCCGTAGAGCCGATGAACTGGGTCAAAAGCTTTATCGGCAGGATAGTTTCCGTTGAGGGTGGCAGCGACAGGGTGAGAGAGCTGTTTTACAGCGATATAAAACGTATGCGGGAGATGTATGCTGATGATTGAGGACAGCGGCTGCGGTGATAAGATAAATTAAAAGAATATTTAGTCAAAATAGCTGTAAATCAATCAAAATTTACAATATTCTTTGTTTATTTTGGATATATATGTCCGATTTGTAAATTTTTGCTTTCGGATATTTACAAACGGTTTTCAATATAGTATAATGATGTAAAAGATTATTTTGCATATCAGGTAATTTTAGGTCAGAAATGCTTTTCTTAAAAAGGTTCTGAACTTTGTTAAGAAAAAAGACAATACAGAAGGAGGTGCTGCCATTGAGCGTGTACAGATAAAAAAAGCTGCATTGACTGCCGATGCAGTCAACACAGCTTTTGATCCGGATATCTATCCGAACTGTCGCAAGTTTATTATAACAGATATTCGGGTCAAGGTCAATAGGTCAGGTTACTTTTTGTCAAGCTGCACAATATTGCACATTTTATTTTGTGTTATGTTTGCATGAGCCTTTCTCTGTTGACATTTCTGCTGCCTGTATCAATTTGTGTTGATCGGGGCAGCAGCGTACGCATTATATCT
This sequence comes from uncultured Clostridia bacterium, assembly GCA_947625735.1. GTDB lineage: Bacteria > Bacillota > Clostridia > Oscillospirales > Ruminococcaceae > Huintestinicola. Next base: position 2,008 of record CANQPL010000034.1, on the reverse strand, counting down.
CCGGGTATCTATGATGGAACTGTCGCAGGTAACAGAAAATACTTTTCGGAGATATACCACCCATGGGATAGCTATGTCCCCCGATATATAACGAGGAGTTGTTTTTGTTATGATAATAAAAAAACGTAAAGCCGTTATTGATGACGGTATGAATCCGGAGCTTGTCATCGGTGCTGATTTTGACGGGTACTATGGCATTCCGGTCATTAAGAAGCCTTCGGAGATCATTATTCCCAAAAGCATTGTTCCGTTCTCCAAGCTCAGCAAAGCTGACAAATTTGAAGATGCTGTCGCCACCTATGAAATGGATCAGAAGTTTTCAGCTTTACTGATTCAGCCGGACAATTACTTTGAGAAACTGAAAAAGCACATTTTCATCAGCCTTGATTGCTCCCTCTATCGTAATGCTCCGTATGCTGCACAGGTGACAAATGTTTATCGCAGCAGAGCCATAGGAAGTTACTATCAGCGCAAAGGAGTGTATGTGATACCGCAGATCCGTTGGGGAAACAGCTTAACATACACAACTGATATTTTTCCCGAAAAGGTTGCATTTCTTGGTGTCGAGAAACATAGCATTGTTGCTATCGGTACATATGGCTGTTCCTGCACAAAAGATGATAAGTATCATCTGAAAGCCGGTCTTGAAGCCATGCTGGAAACACTTGAACCTGTTGTAGTTCTGGTGTATGGCGCTATGAACAAGTCTGTATTTAGTGACTACCTCAATGCAACAAAATTCGTTCACTATCCCGACTGGACTACAAATGCTCACAAGGGAGGTGATCGCTGATGGGAAGCGGCAAGGGCGGTCCTTACGGCAGCAGTGGCGGTGTCGGCTCTCAGCCTTATGCACCTACATATCATGTTGTTGATGAAATGATGGACAAAGACAAGCAGAATCACAACATTTATGATCCGAAATCCGGGTATTTTACAAATCCCTATGCCGTTTCCATTCCGAATGCTATAAGGAATGGGCAGATTCAAATGGATAATCATAGTGCTCACGGCACATACACCTATGTTGTAAATGAAAATGGCGATGTTGTGTTTGGCAAAAGATTTAACCCTAACAGTTCACACAGCAGAGCGCCGCATCCTACACTTATTGGTGGAAAAGATCCACAGGTTCAGTGTGCCGGAATGATAAGAATTGAAAAAGGGCGTATGGTCCGGTATAATAATGACAGCGGTCACTTCAGACCTAACGCAAAGTCTCTTTCAACTGTAGATGAAGCTATGGAGAAATTGCGAAAAATACACCCGGAGATATTTGCCAAAAACTACAAAGGAGGTAGTCGCATATGAATGAACAGCTTGATTCTATTACTAATGAGCTTTTCAGTCGTAATGCTGTTGAGGTGCTTGACGGCGGAGATGCAACCGATGCTCTTTATGATGCTCTTGTAGAAAAAGCTAAAATTGCGATTAGCGAGTACGGTTGGGATGCTGTATTTGAAAGTTGGTGCGGTTATATGTATAAAAATTGCCATACGGTTGATGATGCACTTAGCTTTGCTACTTGGTTTGAGATTTATGGAGGACATAATCACATAATCGCAGAACCATATAAGTTTCTTGCTTACCTCTATGATATTTTTGACCTTAACCCTGTTAAATATAACGCACAGATTATGGACGATGTTTCATACGGGCTTCTTGAAGCCGCCGGAATAAAGGAAAACTTGTGGTCGGATGACAGTTATACTACCGAAACCGATTCTGAATTGATTAAGGAGGTCGAAGCTCTCAGAAAGGCGAGAAAATAATGGACGGCTTAATTAAGGATTTATTGTCTACAGAAAATGATAAAAGCCGCGATCCATTTTGGAATCCGGACTATATCCCCGAAAAAGATCCCGACATCATTGCAGAGGTGGAAAAGCTGAGAAAGTCGGAAGGAAAGAAGCTCTGACCTTGATAAAATTAAACCGTAAATTCCCAAAGTAAATTCCACAGTAGGAAAGAGTGCGGAATTTAGTGTGAGAATGGGCGGAATTTAGTG
>CANQPL010000033.1 GCA_947625735.1 uncultured Clostridia bacterium | reverse complement strand
TAGGTTTGCACTTTGCTTTTGTTTTGCTGTGATTTCTTTTTGCCATGTTTAGATTTTTTTGATTGAGATTCGCCATAATCTGAGGTATGCTTATCTATCCTCAAAATAGGAATTTATAATTTTAAACAAATTTAAATTACTGTGCTTATCTGAAATATTTACGCTTAATTTTCCAAAGAAGTGACTGCGGTCATACGCTATATAAAAGGTACCGGGCTGCTATCTCAAAAATTTATGCAAAATTCTCCAGCGCTAAAAAAATATCATTAAATTTCACAGTAAACAAAAGTTACCGAGTTACTATTGAAATATTTACACAAAACATACTAACGAGGTGGCTGCGGGTTCCACCCGCCCGCCAAAAAATATTATAAAATACTTGCAAAATGTATTATAATGTGTTATAATAGAAACATATGCAGGCATAAGAACACAGCAAAACAAAAAACGGAGGTAAAGGAAACAATGAAAACATACGGTATCATCTGTGAATATAACCCTTTTCACAACGGTCATATCTATCAGATAGAGGAAACAAAGAAAAATACGGGCGCTGATCATATCGTTGCTGTCATGAGCGGCAACTTTGTGCAGAGAGGCGAACCTGCACTTATCGACAAATTCAAGAGAGCTGAGATCGCTGTTAAAAACGGTGTGGATCTTGTCATAGAACTCCCCGTTCAGTACAGCCTTGCAAATGCGGAGCTTTTTGCAAGGTGCGGTGTTATGCTGCTGGGCGCTCTCAGATGTGTGGAGGGTATCTCTTTCGGCAGTGAATGCGGCAGCGTGGAGGATCTTCAGAAGTGCGCTGATGCGGTAAGAGAGGTATCCACTCCCGAAAATATAAAACCTCTTCTGGAACAGGGCGTATCCTATCCCGAGGCGGTGCAGCAGCTTGTATCCTATAAATACGGTCCTTTAGTGGGAGATCTTTTAAACTCTCCTAACAATATTCTTGCGGTGGAATACCTTAAATCCCTTAAAATACTGGGTCTTGACAAGATAAAGCCCTATACCGTAAAGCGCAGCGGCGCAGAACATGACGGCGAGGAACACAGCGAAAACATTGCAAGCGGCTCTTATATCCGCAGACTTATTGACGACGGCGAGGACTTCTCCGCATTTGTTCCGAAAGAAACTCTTGAAGCAGTGAATGCATATGACGACAACGATCTTCTCTGCTGGTTCGAGAATTTTGAAAGAGTTATACTTTATCGTCTGCGCACCATGTCCCCTCCTGAGCTTGCGGCAACTCCCGATGTAGGTCAGGGTCTTGAAAACCGCATTTTTCAGGCGGCAAGGGTAGCAACATCTCTGGACGATCTCCTTGAAAAGATAAAAGTACCCCGTTATCCTATGGCACGCATCAAGAGGATACTTTTCAACGCCCTGCTGGGCATAAGGCTTGATGATCTTAAAGTACCTCCCATGTACGGACGTATACTTGCCCTTAACGACAGGGGAACGGATATTCTGAAGCTGGCAGGTTCTCTGCCTGAGGACAAGCTCTCCATACCTTTCAGCTCATCTCTCAAGGATTTCATGAACAATAACAACAATAATAACAAGAATCTTATGCGCAGCATCGGCATGACAACCGTTGCAGGCGACATTTACACTCTCGGTTCAAGAAATATCCGCCCAAGCGGCATGGACTTTACATCAAGGATATTCTTTGATAAGATAGAAGGCTTTACCTCAGAGCTTCCCGCCGATCTTAAAACCAATGCTCACATGGGTCCTGCCGATCAGGTTCAGAAGGAGATAGAGGAGGAAAGAAAGAGGCTTGCCGCTGCTGCCGCTAAAGAAAATAATCCCGCAGAAGAAGCCGTAATTGATGAGTCGGACATTGAGGAGATAGTTGACGAGGCAGTTTCAGGCGATGAGGAATGACCCATGACACAGGAAAAAATTGACAGGATAAACGCTCTTGCCCGCAAATCACACTCTCCGGAGGGGCTTACACCCGAGGAAAAGGAGGAGCAGGCGGCGCTTCGCCTTGAATACCGCCGTGGTGTCGTGAATAACCTTACAGGGCAGCTTAACAATATTGAGATAAAGGACGAAAAGGGAAATATCCGTCCTCTCAGACCAAAGGAATGACCGTAAAGCTCCGCAGAACTGCTGCGGAGCTTTGTTTAAAAGTATAAGGTGAAAAAAGGAGAGAGTCCTGATGACCGAAAAGGAAATATATTCGCTGAAAACGCCCTGTTATGTAACGGACGAACGTCTGCTTGAAAAAAACATGAAGATATTAAAAAGCGTTTCCGACAGAACGGGCTGCAAAATACTTCTTGCGCAAAAGGCATTTTCCATGTACAGCACCTATCCGCTGTTATCGGAATATCTTGACGGCACTGCCGCAAGCGGCTTGTATGAAGCAAGGCTGGGGTTTGAGGAAATGCCGGGCAGGGAGGTGCATATCTTCTCCCCTGCCTACCGTCCCGACAGCTTTGAGGAGATAACACGCATCTGCGATCATATCGTTTTCAACAATACGGGGCAGTGGGAAAAATTCCGTCCCGCCGTTGAAAGGGCAAGGTCACAGGGGAGGAATATACGCTGCGGAATAAGAGTTGATCCGGGTTATTCCGAGATAGAAACTCCTCTTTACGATCCCTGCGCTCCCGGCTCTCGTCTGGGCGCAAAGGAGGGAGAGCTTGAAAATGCCGATATTCGGGGGATAAGCGGACTGCATTTTCACACGCTGTGCGAGCAGAACAGTGATGTGCTTGAAAGAACGATCCCCTATTTTGAAAAAAAATTCGGCAGATATCTTTACGATATGGAATGGGTAAATTTCGGAGGAGGACATCATATTACCCGTGACGGGTATGACCTTGACACTCTTTGCAGGGTGATAGAATATATTCGGGACAAGTACAAAGTCACCGTCTATCTTGAACCGGGGGAAGCGTGTGCGCTGAATGCGGGCTTTCTTGTTACCGAGGTGCTTGACGTATGGGGGGAGAATGTTATAATAGACGCCTCCGCCGCCTGTCATATGCCAGATGTTCTGGAAATGCCCTACCGCCCGAGGATAACGGGTGCGGGTGCAGCGGGTGAAAAAGCCTGCACCTATCGTATCGGTGCGGCTACCTGTCTTGCGGGGGACGTGGTCGGTGAATATTCCTTTGACGCTCCTCTCAAAGCGGGCGACAGACTGATTTTTGAGGACATGGCTATTTATACCATGTGCAAGAACAACACATTCAACGGCATAGGGCTTCCGTCGATCTATCTTACCGACAGGGACGGAAAGACCTCTCTTTTAAGGTCTTTCGGATATGAGGATTTTAAGTGCAGAATTTAACAGGCGGGTGGAACCCGCAGCCGGGTCGTTAGTGAGTTTTGCGTGAACATCTCAATAGTGACTCGGTAACTTTTATTTGGAGTTGTGTCCGCTGCCAAGTTGGCGGGCGGCGTGACGCCGCTTGCACCTCGTTGGCATGATTTGCAAAAACCTTTTGCACAGTAACCCGATAACCTTTATTTTCTGTGATATTTTATGGTTATTTTTTTAGCGTTGGAGACTTTTGCCTTAATATTTCAGACAGCAGCCCGGTACCTTTCGTTTTGCGTTTAACCGCAGCCCCCTCGCCGGTGATTTTTGCGGAATGGTTTCAGATAGTAACCCGGTAACTTTTATTCGGCAATCAGTAACCGCAGCCCCATAAAGGCTGCGGTTAAAATTTTTAATCACTCCGTTTTTTACTCTCCACACTCCACACTTAGTAAATGTCTTAAAAGAAAAGCAAATGATTTTTTAAAAGTGCGGATTTGCCCTGATGACTTTTATTAAACGGGAATCGGTTCGGTTAATGCTGATTTGTTTATCGGAACAGTATATTTTGCCGCTCCCCCGTTTTTATGGCGCTGATGCGCCGTGCAGACTTGTTTATGTCAGCAGATAACCGCCGCATTTTTTACTCCCCCGTTTATACTATTATAAATTGCGGGTCATACGCTCCCCGTGTTTTTCCGTGCGGCGGTTATCCCTCCCCGGTTTATCTGCTCCCATGCTTGATTGTGGAGATTTGTTTGTTGTGCTTCTCCTTTGTCGGGGTTCCACCCCGAACCCCGCGAGGGCTCCGCCCCTCGACCCCGCAGCCTTTTGAAAAAAGGCTGGCGAAAATTTTACCTTGTGTTTGTTTTGCTTTGATTTTCTTTTTTGTGCCTCTTACTTTTATTTTTTGTGCTTAATATGGCACTACGCACTGTATCAGCGGCGCAAGAAACGCCATTCCTATAGTGATGATCAGCTGCTGCTCCGTCAAAGGCACTGTCGAAAATACAGGCTGCAAAAACGGCAGATATATCGCCCCGAATATCACCAGCACCGAACAAAGCACCGAAAGTATCAGATACGGATTGTTAAAGTACGGTACTGTAAAAATGTTTTTCTTCTCGGATTTGCATTCAAACACATGAAAAAGCTGACTCATTACAAGCGTGAGAAGCGCTCCCGTGCGGGCTGCGTCTATACTGCCCCCCGTCCTGAGCATAAGCGTAAAGCTCGCAAGCGTGCAAAGACCGATAAGCACTCCCCTCAGTATGATACGGAACATCAGCCCTCCCGCAAAAAAGCTCTCATCTGCACGGCGGGGAGGTCTTTTCATGTTTTCCGCTCCGCACGGTTCTACTCCCAGTGCTATGGCAGGAAGTCCGTCCGTTACAAGGTTGACAAGCAGTATCTGAGAGGGCAGCAGCACCATAGGCATACCCATTACTATCCCCAGAAACATTGTCAGCACTTCTCCGATATTGCAGGACAGCAGATAGCGGACAAATTTACGGATATTTTCGTATATCCCTCTGCCCTGTTCCACCGCACTTACAAGAGTAGCAAAATTGTCGTCAAGCAGCACCATGTCCGCCGCCTGACGGGTAACGTCCGTGCCTGTAATGCCCATAGCAACGCCTATATCGGCTTCTTTGACGGCAGGAGCGTCATTTACGCCGTCTCCCGTCATGGCTGCAATATGTCCCAGACGTTTATAGCTCCTGACTATCCTGAGCTTATCCGCAGGAGATACACGAGCGTAGACACTCGTATGCGGTGCAGCCCTGTCCAGCTCCTCATCGGACATCTGCGCAAGCTCCGCCCCTGTAAGAACGCCGTTTTCGCTGTCGGTCAGTATACCCGCCTGCCTTGCCACTGCGGCGGCAGTATTTTTATGATCTCCTGTTATCATAACTGTCCGTATGCCCCCCTCTCTGCAAAGACGGACGGCTTTTTTTGCCTCCTCACGGGGAGGGTCGGACATTCCCGCAAGTCCCAGAAATACCCCGTCCCTGCTGTCGGGAGGGATAAAGCTCATGGCAAGCACTCTGAGCGCATCAGAGGACATATCATCTGCCGCCGATATTATCTGCCGTCTGAGACTGTAAGAAAGCTCCTTTATGCCGCTGTCGGTCATTACTTTTGAACAGCCGCTCAGTACCACATCGGCAGAGCCTTTTATGTAGACACTTTGTCTGCCGTCGGGATTCTTGACGGTCACGGTCATTCTGCGGCTTTCGCTGTCAAAGGGGATCTCGTCAAGACGGGGAAAAGCCGCTCTCTCCTTGCGACAGCTCATACCCCCTTTTGCGGCGGCAATAAGCAGAGCCGTTTCGGTAGGATCGCCCGCACAGCTCCATTCACCTTTTTGGGGAACGATATCGCCGTTGCTGCAAAGACAGCCGCACCGCAGAAGCTCTTCGAGAGCGGGCTTGTCCTGTGCATTTACGGTTTTGCCCGAGTGTTTTATTTCGCCCGTAAGCCTGTAACCCTGTCCCGTCACCTCATATTCGCCGTCAAGAGTGCGTATTTTACGGACGGTCATTTTATTTTCGGTAACAGTACCCGTTTTGTCGGTGCATATGACCGAAGCACAGCCCAGTGTTTCCACCGAATGGAGCTTATGAACAAGGGCATTTCTTTCAAGCATTCTCCGCACTGCAAGGGCAAGGGCAATAGTGACGGTAGCGGGCAGCCCCTCGGGAATTGCGGCAATTGCAATTGTTATTCCCGTCATAAGCATATCAAAAACAGGCTCGCCTTTGAGTATTCCCGCACCCGACACGATAACGCACACGCCCAGACAGATAAAAGCGACTGCTCTTCCCAGCTCCCCAAGGCGTTTTTGCAGAGGAGTTTCCTCCTGTTCTATATCGGTAAGCATTCCCGATATCTTCCCCATCTGGGTATCAAGTCCCGTAGCAATGACAATAGCCTCCGCCGTGCCTTTAAGTATGACCGTACCGCTGTAGGCGATGTTTTTTCTCCCCGGGGAATTGTCCTTGTCCGAAAGAGAGCCTGCCGTTTTTGTAACGGGAACACTTTCGCCCGTAAGGATACTCTCCTCAGCCATAACGCCTTTTGCTCTGATAATGGCGGCATCTGCGGGAACTCTGTCTCCCGCTTCAAGGGAGATAAGATCCCCCGGTACAAGCTCCGCAGCGGGAATTACCTTCATATGTCCGTCCCTGCTTACCTTTGCGTTCGGGGCGGTCATGCTTTTCAGGGCAAGGAGAGTTTTTTCGGTGCGGTATTCCTGTATAAATCCCAGTATGGAATTTATCATCACTATTATGATAATGGTAACGGCGTCCGCCGCTTCTCCGATAAAGACGGACACGCCCGCAGCCGCAAGCAGTATCAGCACCATTATATCCTTGAACTGCCCCATAAAAATGCTCAGCGGCTTTGCTTTTTTTTCGGCGGCAAGGGTGTTATACCCGTACTGTGCGAGGAGCTGCCCCGCTCTTTCGGAGGAAAGCCCCCACTCCGGCTCCTCTTTTTTTCCGGACTTGTTTTCGGAAATATACTCTCTTTCAAGAATACCCTGCGACATATTATCCTGCTCCTTTTGTCTGCGGTCTGTCCGTTCTGTTTCGGATTCTCAGAGAATCCCTTAACGGCTGCCTGCGGACATCTTTTTTATTTATGTATATGTGGGAGAACGGAAAATATGCTCATAATATAATTGCATTATGCAATAAATGCAGAATAAAAAAGGAGCCGGAAACCAAAGGACGATCCTTTTTTGTTTCCTGCTCCTTGTTAAGGCAACACCGCACAAAGCCGTTATACGTTCCCTGTGCGGTTATTATATTCATTAGCAGAACTAAGCCGATAAGCCGGGTTCTGTCGTGTGCGGAGATCTATCTGAGCGGATCGTCGCCGAACCGCTTTAGCCGTCATTACGTCTGTGACTGTCGGGCAGACATTGCCGCAGCCGTACCAATTGACGTTGCATCGGATAGGGTTTACATGGCAGCGGCGTCTCCGCCGCTCCGGTGAGCTCTTACCTCGCCTTTCCACCCTTACCTGAAAAAACAGGCGGTTTATTTCTGTTGCACTTGCCCTAAGGTCGCCCTCGGCTGCCGTTAGCAGCTATCCTGCCCTGTGATGCCCGGACTTTCCTAACGCATAAAGCGTTTGACCGCATAGCTTACTTCTGCTGTTAGAGGCAAGATAACAAGAGGCAAGAGGCAAGATAAGAAAACTTCTTTGAAAATCTTTACCTTTTACCGCTTTGCAGAAATTTTTTCTTGCCTCTCCCATGGGAAAATTACTGCTTCTTCCTGCTTTTCTTCTCCTTTTCGGGAGCTTTTGCAGACTTGATTATCTTCTGGAATTCCAGCGCCTTTTCGATGCTGCCGTCCACTTTCAGCTTACCCATTGTAAATGCAGCAACAGCGTCCAGCTTGCCGCTTACCAGCTTTATCAGATCCTCGGCAGATGCGGTAAGGCGGCAGTCTCTGTCATGATAGTCATAGGGCTGCACGTCTATAAAGCTGCCGTCCTTTACTTCAATGTAGAAAACTCCCTCGCCCTCTCCTGTGACGCATATCTCCACAGCCAGATGCTCCGGGTGAACGGAGGGGTCGCACAATGCCATTATTTCTCTTGATTTTTCAACTATTTCCTCGTAGGTCATTTTAATTTTTCCTTTCGCATTTTATTTTCAAGGTATGCGGTTCAGCCGTCCACACCTCTGTTTATGATCTCCATACACATTCTGCCGTTGTGATAGGGACATTTCCATTCATTTACCATAGATACTTTCAGCATGGGCTTGCCCTCAAAGTCCACTTCTGCCCACCATTCGCTGCCGCTTCTGCTGTCTGTCTGCACATTCTTTATCCATTCCATAATGGTTTTTGCGGCATCAAGGAATTTCTGCTCTCCCGAATGCATATAGGCATTTACAAAGCCCACCACAGACTCCGCCTGTACCCACCAGATACGCTTTTTATCTATCTTGTCATTTTCACGCTCATTGTTGAGCGCACCGTTTTCAAAGGCTATAGAAAGGATATTGTCCGCAATACGCAGATCGATCGCCTTAAACTCCGCAATAAGAGCCTCGTCCCCTATGACCTCGCAGGCACGGTCAATAAGCCAGCTTGCCTCGATGTCATGACCGTAGGAATGGATATCCCCGATAACATTAAGCTCCCTGTCAAAAAATACCAGCAGCTTGTTATTGTCGCTGTCGAATATTTTATTTTTGGTGATATCAAGGAGGAAACGCAGCCGCTCCTCCACTCTCTTGTCGCCGCTTGCCTTTAGCAGCACGGTATAGCCCTCGATAAGGTGCAGAACGGTGTTCATAGTCTTATCCGCCATAAGACCGTTTTCGCTGAGGGCATCGTTTTCGATGAGCTGCCAGTTTTTGTCAAAAGCCTCCATATAGGCGATATCATCTGTACACTTGTTTTCCACCGTATCAAAGAGGGTAAACGCAAGCTCCAGCGCCTCCTTATCCTTGCAGGCAAGATAATAGGCAGACAGGGCATATATAGCAAATGCCTGATTATAGGTATGCTTCATGCTGTCAAGTACGGTGCCGTCATAGTTCATCATCCAGTAAACGCCGCCCTGTTCACGGTCAACGCACTTATCCCTTAAAAATTCGTAGGCATGGCGGGCATTTGACAGGTTTTCCTCACCGCCCACTGTCATATAGCATGAGGAATAGAACCAGAGAATGCGGGAATTGAGTATTACGCCCTTGCCGCCCTTTTTATCCACAACAAGGTCATTGCTCATCTGACCGTAAAAGCCGCCGTTCTCATCATCTCTCAGGGCGTTCCAGAATGGTATAATATGCTCTGTAAGCTCTTTTCTGCAATCGTTTATCAGCATAATATTTCCTCTTTTCCTTTTATTTCAGATCTCTGCCGCAGCAGTTTTTATACTTCTTGCCGCTTCCGCAGGGGCAGGGGTCGTTTCTGCCGACTTTTTTAACTCTTCTCGGTTCATTGCCATAGCTGCCGTCCCCCGCTGTTTCCATGGGGGTTGCAACTCTTTCACGCTTAGGCTCTTCGTTATTCTTTATCTGAATGGTAAAGAGCAGGCGGATAGTTTCCTCTCTTATAGAAGCGATCATTGCATCGAACATCTCAAAGCCCTCGTAGCGGTACTCGACAACGGGGTTTTTCTGTCCCAGCGCACGAAGTCCTATACCTCTGCGCAGCTCCTCCATATCGTCAATATGCGCCATCCACTTAATATCCACCACTTTAAGCAGGATAACACGCTCCAGCTCTCTGAGGATATCCTTACCCATATCCCTTTCACGCTTCTCGTAGTATTCCAGTGCCCTTTTATTGAGCATATCAATGATATCCTTCTTTTCGATATCACCAAGCTCTTCAGGTGTATAGCGGAAATCCTCCGAAGTGGTAAGAAGTCCCGCAAAATGCTCTCTCAGACCCGAAAGGTTCCAGTCGTCATGGACAGTGCCGTCAACGATATACTGATCCACGCCGTCTGTTATCCAGTCGTTTATCATTTTGAGGATATAGTCATGGATATCCTCACCGTTGAGAACCTTTCCTCTCTGCTCATAGATGATCGAACGCTGAGTAGACATAACGTCATCATAATTGAGGACATTCTTTCTTATTGCAAAGTTTCTGCCCTCCACCTTCTTCTGTGAGGATTCAATTACCTTTGTAAGCATTTTTGACTCAATAGGCATATCCTCCTCCACATTCATGGAGGTCATAAGCCCCTGTATCCTGTCGCCGCCGAACAGGCGCATGAGATCGTCCTCAAGGGAGAGGAAGAAACGGCTCTCGCCCTCATCGCCCTGACGTCCCGCACGTCCTCGGAGCTGATTGTCAATACGTCTTGACTCATGGCGTTCAGTGCCGAGGATAAACAGACCGCCCGCTTCTCTTACCTTGTCCGCCTTGCCCTTTATCTCCTCAGTGTGCTTATTATAGAGCTTTTTGTACTCCTCACGGGCAGCGAGTATCTCCTCATTATCTGTATCGGCATAGCTTACGGCTTCGCTTATAAGCTCGTCTGCCATGCCTTTTTTCTTCATATCGGCTTTGGCAAGGTACTCGGCATTACCTCCGAGAAGTATATCCGTACCGCGTCCTGCCATGTTTGTTGCAATGGTAACAGCCCCAAGCTGACCTGCCTGAGCTACTATCTCCGCTTCCTTTGCGTGCTGCTTTGCATTGAGGACATTATGCTTGATGCCCCGCTTTTTGAGCATATCGGAAAGTATCTCGGATTTTTCGATAGAGATCGTACCTACCAGTACAGGCTGACCCTTTTCGTGACACTCAACTATCTGTTCTATGGCAGCTCTGTACTTTGCCTGTTCTGTCTTATAGACCACATCGGGGTGATCTATACGCTGAACGGGGCGGTTTGTGGGTATTTCGATAACGTCTAATTTATATATCTCCCTGAACTCGTCCTCCTCGGTCATGGCAGTACCTGTCATACCTGAGAGCTTATGATAAAGGCGGAAGAAATTCTGGAAAGTGATGCTTGCAAGTGTTTTTGACTCGTGAGCGACTTTTACGCCCTCTTTAGCCTCTATTGCCTGATGCAGACCGTCATTATAGCGGCGTCCCATCATAAGACGTCCTGTGAACTCGTCAACGATAACGATCTCGCCGTCATTAATAACGTAGTCGATATCCTTTTTCATGATACCGTTAGCTTTGAGAGCCTGATTTACATGGTGGAGGAGGGTGGAATTATCCGCATCGTAGAGATTATCCACATTAAAATACTTCTCCGCCTTTTTAACGCCCTGTCTTGTAATGGTAGCGGTCTTTGCCTTTTCGTCAATGATATAATCGCAGTCCTCGGCGATATCCTCCTGCTCCACCTTATTATCCATTTCGGTTACGACAAAGGGCTTACAGGTCTTGGCGAACCTGTCCGCAAGGGTATAAAGCTCGGTAGACTTATCGCCCCTGCCCGAGATGATAAGCGGCGTACGGGCTTCATCAATAAGGATAGAGTCCACCTCGTCCACAATGGCGAAATTAAATTCTCTCTGCACCTTTTCGCTTTTGTAGATGACCATATTATCTCTCAGGTAATCAAAGCCGAACTCATTATTAGTGCCGTAGGTGATATCGCAGGCATAGGCAGCGCGGCGCTCGTCATTGTTAAGGTCATGGAGGATACAGCCTATGGAAAGACCCAAGAACCTGTAGACCTTGCCCATTTCCTCGGACTGGAATTTAGCCAGATAGTCGTTTACGGTTACAACGTGTACGCCCTTGCCGTCAAGAGCGTTAAGGTAAGAGGCAAGGCAGGCAACAAGAGTTTTACCTTCACCTGTTCTCATTTCGGCGATACGTCCCTGATGAAGAACGATAGCGCCGATTATCTGTACGGGAAAGGGCTTTTTGCCCAGTACTCTCCATGCAGCCTCTCTTACGGTAGCAAGAGCCTCGGGGAGGATATCGTCGAGAGTTTCGCCGTTTGCAAGTCTTTCTTTAAATTCGGGAGTTTTCTTTTTAAGCTCCGCATCTGAGAGTTTGCCGTACTCCTCCTCCATATCAAGCACTTTCTGCTTTATGGGATCGATCTTTTTAAGCTCTCTTTTGCTGTAATTCCCGAAAAGTCCGTCCAATATACCCATTCTTATTATTCCACCTTAATATATATATTTGCGCTTTTAAGGCGCACTCAGCCGTGTCTTGAATTTAACATTCATATTCTATTATAACTCAGAATTTACTTTCTGTCAATACGAAAGGATAACGTTTTTTCGGACTTTTTTCATTAATATTTCTGCATTTTGTATAAAAGGCGCATTCTTTTAAGGGTTATTATACTCTTAGTATATTTTTTGTATTTATTCTGTTCTTAGTATTTTCGGAGGGCGGGCGGAACCCACAGCCGGGTCGCTCAAAATTTTTGCGTAAACTTTTTAAATAGTAACTCGGTAACATTCGTTTACTGCGATATTTAATGAAAATTTTTTAGCGTTGGAGAATTTTGCTTAAATTTTTCAGATAGATACCCGGTACCTTTTATTTTGCGTTTAACCGCAGTCACTTCTTTGGTAATTTAAGTTTAAATCTTTCGGATAAGCACGGCAATTTATATTTGCTTATAATTTTGCTTTCCCCGCTTTTTATACCCTCCGATAACCGCACTCTCCCCCTATCGGATTTGACAGGATAAAACCTCTTTTTTGTGGTGCAGTGCATAAACATCAATTGTCTTAAAAGTAAAGCACGCTCTCTGAAATGTGCGGATTTTCTTTGATGACTTTTTATAGGACTCTAAAAGTTTTTTAAGTGCAGATTTGTTTATCATGACAGTATATTTTGCTTTCCCCCGTTTTTTATGGCACTAATGTGCCGTGCAGACTTGTTTACGTCAGCAAGATAACCGCCGCAGCTTTAAACTCCCCCGTTTATACTATAATAAAATGTAGGTTAAGCTCTCCACCTGTTTTTCTTTGCGGCGGTTATCCCTCCCCCGTTTATCTGCTCCCATGCTTGATTGTTGAGATTTGTTTGTCGTGCTTCTCCTTTGCTGGGGTTTCACCCCAGACCCCACGAGGGCGCTGCCCATGGCGAATTTCATTCGCCCGACCCCTTGCAAGGGCGCTGCCCTCGACCCCGCAGCCTTTTGAAAAAAGGCCGGCGAAAACTTTACCTTGTGTTTGTTTTGCTTAGATTTTCTTTTTTGCACCCTTACCCTTGACTTTGCTTGTGTTTATTTTGCCTGACTTCCTTATTTTGCCGCCCGACTTGTATATCTTTACCGTGCTTTGCCCATAATAAACCATAACCCCAAAAAAGGAGAGAATTATTGTGGTAAAAGGCGTAAACAGACGTATTGTCGAGGTATCACTCCCCGACAGCGAAATTTTTGAAAAAGCTGTGGTTTTCCTCCGCCCCGACAGCACCCCGCCCTCCGGAAACGATCTGGGCAGAAAAGCAGGCGAAAGCATATCCGCTCTCGAATCGGGCTTCTCCTCCGCCTCATCGGGACACACCGTCCCCCGCTCCCCGAAAAAAGGACTGCACCCCCTGTTTTTTCTGCGGGCTGCTGTTTTCCTCACGGTGATAGGTCTTGCCCTATGCGGTGCGGCTGTGCTGTTTTTCTGAAAAACAAATTTCGGTAACAAATTTTAAAAAGCCGTTGACTTTTCTCCCCCGATATATTAAAATGTTATTATAGAATATTTTTGATCGGGAGATGATGATATGAAAAAATTAAGAACTGCCGCAATTCTTACAGCCGCCGCTCTTGCCCTTTCCATGTCGGGCATTTTCGGACTGTCCGCATCTGCACAGATAGACCTTGAAGATCTTCCCGAGCCTGTTTCATCGGGAAACGAGGCAAAGGCTTTTGAGGAAACCGCACCAAATGTTTCTTTTGAGGTCAGCAAGAATTACAACACGCTTTATTGCGAGCTTACATGGGAACCCGTTGACAACGCCATGTTTTATGAGGTATACGTCCGTCAGGAGGGGGAGAAGGAATTTTCTCTTGCCGCTACCTTATTTGACGAAAGCTGTGATTTCAGTTTGTATAACGGGGAAAGCGCCGCCGTCAAGGTAAGAGCTGTGACCTTTACCTATGATGATGAGATAGTGTACAGCAAGTTTTCCACAGCACGCCGTTTTACTGCTCCGACAGTCGGCAAGACGGTCAGGAACAGGTATGATGGAGTGTATGGCGGAGACGGATATAGTGCGGATTCTGATTTGTATGAGGAGGCAGTCGATGAAGTCGAGGAAGTTGGGGAAATTGAACCCGACTATGCTCCCGCCGCTCCCGTTCCCGCTGTGTCAAACTCGGCATTTATGCCCCTTCCCTACGACCCCGATACTGAGGAGTATGACATCTCCCCCGAAAGCGTTTTCAGGGACACTTCCACCGACCCCGTATCCACATTTTCTGCGGATACCGACACAGCTTCCTATGCCAATATAAGGCGTTTTCTCCGTAACGGAAATGACGTTCCCGAAAACGCCGTCCGCATTGAGGAAATGCTCAATTATTTTGATTATGACTACCCCGAACCCGCCGCAGACGGTGCGCCTTTTTCGGTTTACAGCGAAATTTCCGACTGTCCGTGGAATGACGAAGCAAAGCTCATGATGATAGGCTTGCAGGGGAGCAAGCCCGATACCGCCCCCGCATCAAATCTTGTGTTCCTTATTGATGTAAGCGGTTCAATGAGTTCTTATGATAAAATGCCCCTTGTGGTTGAGTCCCTTAATATACTCACCTCCACTCTTACCGAAAAGGACCGCATTTCCATTGTTATCTACTCGGGAACTGAGGATATTATTCTGGCAGGTGCAAGAGGAGATCAGACAAACACAGTAGCGACCCTCACCTCACTTCTTGAACCGTACGGCTCCACCAACGGCGAAAGCGGTATAAACGCAGCTTATACAATTGCCGAAAAGTATTTCATCGAGGGCGGGAACAACCGCATTATCCTTTGTACTGACGGCGATCTTAACGTGGGCATAAGCAGTGAGGAGGAGCTTACTGCTCTTATTGAAAAGAAGCGTGAAAGCGGCGTTTATTTCTCTGTTCTGGGATTCGGCACGGGAAATATCAAGGACAATAAAATGGAAGCTCTTGCCGATAACGGAAACGGCAGCTATTATTATATCGACAGTGCAAAAGAGGCTGAAAAGGTACTTCTTGAAGAGCGTGACAGCACTCTGTACACCATAGCAAAGGACGTAAAAATTCAGGTGGAATTTAATCCTCAGCAGGTAAAAAGCTATCGGCTTATAGGCTATGATAACCGCCGCCTTGAAAATGCGGATTTTGAAAACGATGCAAAAGATGCGGGCGAAGTGGGCGCAGGACACAGCGTTACCGCCCTGTATGAGATAATTCCCGCAGACGGCAGCGAAACGGGTCTTAAATACACAAAGAAGTCAGATGCGGCGAAAAACGGAGAATGGGCAGAGGTAAAGCTCCGTTACAAAGAGCCGGAGGCTGACGGACGCTCAATGCAGCTTAGCAAAACGATCGGACAGGACGCCTATAAGACGGCGGCAAGCGATCGGTTTAAATTTGCTTCGGCAGTTGCAGAAGCGGGACTTATCCTGCAAAACAGCGAATTCAAGGGCAGTGCATCTATGGAAAATGCTTTTGTCCGTGCATTATACTCCTGCGGTACGGACTATTACAAGAGGGAATTTGCGGGGCTTATCCTGCGCACTGCGGACACGGACAGAATAAAGTTTACTTCTGTTGAGGAAAAGCTCCCCGAAAAGATAAAGAACACAGAGTGTACATCTACTGATAAGAACGGTAACGTTGTTAAGAATAAGTTTGGGGAGAACACTCTGCCGGAAGATCCCATATACAAAAGGATATATCCCGTAAAATTCGCAGCAGGCGAAAGCCCCTCCGATAATTTCACCAAAAAGAACGAATACTCCTTTAATGACGGCAGCTTTACCATAACACGCTACAGCTGTCCTGACGGTGAGTATCTGACCTTTGACGGCAAAAACTATTACGCCGTTGTATAAGCTGACATAAAAAAGCAAAAAAATGCTGCCGCTATGCATTTTTAACTTTGCACAGCGGCAGTAATTATTTTACTCATCTAAAGCAAATATTGTGGTAAGGGCATTTTTGAAATTATCATCAAGCACATACTGACCGTTTTCGTTATACACACCTGACGGGATATTCATTTCTGCGGGGTTGTCGTTCTGATCCAGGAGATATTTTATAGCGGGGAGGGTATCGTCATAGTCATAGCGGGTAATATTGGTTTCCACATCGCTGTTGATAATATCGGTAAAGACCGTATCTGAACTATCTTTAAGAATACCCTCACAGCCCGCATTCAAAAGCTGTGTAATAAGCGTTCCGCACACGGTGACACGGTATTCCTCGCCGCCCTTGTAGGCGGGGAAGGTAAGTATCTTTCTCAGGGATTCCGAATCAAGTATAGTTTCCCCCTCTTTCATGATGATATGCTCACCAGTCTGCTCATTCTGGTAGACAAGATTATACGGAACATTATAGACAATATTTCCCATATAATCGGCAAAAATTGCAAAGCTTGCTTCGGTGAGCTTCATATATTTGTCAACGGTTATGCCCAAAGCATTTTCCGCAGCTCTGACCGCATCTCCCGTACCGCCCAGCCTGTAAAATTCATATATCGTATTTGCCTTGCCGTTCACCTCTGCGTAGGTATCCGACTGTATGGGCATGACAACCACTCTGCCGTCAGCGGGAAGAACTCTTACAGCAACAAAGCATACGCCGTCAAAACGCTTTTCCGAATCAAAAATAAACAGAGCGGTGAGGTTATCCTCAGATGTGGGGGCATAGTCCGCAGAATTTACCGCCGAGGTCCGGAGCGGCGTTATGTCGTTTTCCTTGATGTCCGTATTAAGATAGTACATGATTATGAAATATCCGCCGCCGCCTATCACCACAAGGGATACTAAAATAGTGATAAAATAGGTAGTTGCGATCTTAACGCTTTTTTTTGACATTAATTATCCTCTCCGTTCATAATTCCGACTGCAATGCGGGGAATTATTCCCCGAAAATTTCATTGTTCAGTTCTTCGATTATATTGTTTATATCAAGAAGTCCCGTTGACATCTGTGATGTACGGGTATTATCGGAGATCTCCGACAGCCGCTCCTCTGTAATAACACAGCCTTTTGATATTATTATGTACTCGGTATTAAGATCACTGCCGTCACGGAAGTCATACTGTGCTACGGCAAATCCTCTCCTGTCGGTAAATGAATCATATTTATCAGATAACTGACTATAGACCTTGTCACGGTCGGTAACCTCACCGTCCACAAGCCACAAAAAAAGGTCACAGCAGTCCTCCCTCGGTGCGCACAGTGTTGACATTGCCGTATCGTACACGGCGTTTTCTCCGGCAGTTCTGAGGATATGGGTATCAAAAGGATTGGTGGAGTTTTTTGCTCTCTCATTTTCAATGAAAACCGCTCCCACTCCCGGGATCTTTTCTATCTTAGAGGTAGTTTCAGCGGTTGTCTCAGGCGGAGCAGTCGTTACAGTTGTTTCGGGAGGGGCAGCCTCCGTCACCGTTTCGGAAATAACCGCAGTCTCCGTCCCCTCATCACTTACAGAGGGAACATCTCCGCCCGTAATTATCGGGACAATTATCGCCGCCGCAACGGCTATGACCGCAGCAGTACCCCCCACAGCCCCGATGATCCTGTAATTCTTTTTGCTTTTTTCGATTTTCCTGTCATACTCCTCAATGTGTGACAGGTGGAGAGGACGTTCACGGAGCCATTCGCTTTTGCTGAGCAGATAAGTGCCGTCCCCCTCCTCCCTTTTCTCTGCGGGTATCATCAATGCGGGATCATCGTCAATGCTCTCCTCCGTGACAACAATGGGTTCTGCCATATATTGAAGTTTTTTCAGATCGGCAAGCATGGCTTCCGCATTCTTGTACCTGTCAGACGCCCTGAGCATGGTAGCCTTTTTAATAATTTTCCACAGCTTCGGGTCTATCCCGTGATCGGAGGACATAAATTTCTTGTTAACATCGTTTTTCAGACGTTCCTGTGAGGATACAGGCACTTCACCTTTCAGAGCATAGTACATTGTAGCGCCCAGCGCATATATATCCGCCGCTCCTGTAGGCTTTCCGCCGCCTGCAAGCTGCTCTACGGGGGTATAGCCTGTCTTTGCGATAACGATGCTCTGTGAGTGGTTGGACTCACGGGCTGCGCCGAAGTCAAGTATCTTTATTTTCCCCTGCTTTTCGGTGACGGTGGGCAGACAAAGCATGATATTGTCAGGGGAAATGTCCTTGTGTACGATCTCACGGCTGTGAATTATCTGGAGCGCAGATGCAACGGCAGTCGCCATGGTAATAGTCTGTCCTGCGGTGAGCCTGCCGTCCTGCCGCACACATTCCAAAAGGGTAAGCCCTTTAAGATACTCCATAGTAAGATAAACCGTGCCGTTTTCCTTGAAAACATCGTAGACACTGACAATATTGGGATTGCCGTTAAACTGCCGCACCACATCTGCTTCGGCAAAGAACCTCTCCACGCCCGTGTGAAAGGCGTTCTCGTATTCCTCATGACCTGTGTTCACGGTGATCTGTGTCTGTCCTACAGAACGGTAGGCATAAACCGAGGGATAATATTCCTTTACGGCAATAAGCTCATCTCTCTGTATATCAAATGCGGCATAGGTAATTCCGAATCCCCCTCTGCCGATCACCCCGCCTATAAGTATCCTGCCGCCGTTCAGACGAGTGCCAATGGGGAGGACGGGAAAAAGCTCCATTCTGTCGCCGTCATAACCGCATTTGCGGCAGGGTTCGGCAGTGATCTCTTTAAAACAGCAGGGACACCTCTTTTTACCGTTTATCTCGATCATATATAAAACTCCTTTGCATTGACGAAAATCTTCAAGCGGTTCATCTCAGACAAAAAATCAGTATAAGTATAAGGAGTGCAATGCCCGCAGCAGCTGCACCCACGGGGAGAGCTTTTCTTTTTGAGGGATCACGCACTATTCCGCAGACAGCCGTGTAATTGTCCCCCTTGTTCTGAGAACCGGCGGCAACACGCTCCAGCATATACTGTATCCAGTCGTAGGAATTGAGGGATCTTTTCAGATCATCGCACATCTCCTGTTCGGTCACATATTCCCAGAAACCGTCGCTGCATATGAGGAAAGCGTCGTTTGCCCTGAGCTTTACGGGGGGATAATTTTTCTTAAGCTCCGTCTGATCGCCCCGCCCCAGCACTTTCAGAAGTGCGGAACGGTTTTCGTTAAAGCGCACCTCGGAGGGTTTAAGCTCGCCCATGTCAACCATTACCTGACACACAGAATCGTCCTTTGTCCGTGCAATGATCTTACCCTTTCGGAAAATATACACTCTGCTGTCGCCCACATTGGTATATTTCAGGATATCATTTTCCACGAACACGGCAGCAAGAGTGGTGCAGCCGCTGCCCTGTGCCATGATAACCGCATTGTTGGCATTATCCGCAAGAGTGTCCATAAATTCATCGGGATAATGCCCCTTGCAGTAGGTTTCAAGGTAACCCACAGCGGCAGCGGAAGCCTTTTCGCCGTCTGCATGACCGCCCAGCCCGTCTGCAACGGCATAAACACCCGTTTCATCACAGCAGAGCAGTGAATCCTCATTGGGGATATGACCGCCCTGACAGGTGTGCTTTGAGGAATCTATGACCATAGGCTTACGCCGCCTTTCCGTGAAAGTATCCGCAGTTTTTTACATATCCGTCCGCACAGGACTGTTTTTTGATATTATATTAATTATATCACCTTTTTCCCCGCTTGTCAACACAGCAAATTACACTTTATTAAGTGCGGAGAGTTAAGAGCGGAGTGTGGAGGGTTAAGAGTTAAGAGTGGAGTGAATAAAGTTTTGCGGGTGGGACCCGGCGGTCAGTGACCGCAGCCGAGTCGTTGGTAGGTAATGTGCGAATTTTTTAATTTGTAACTCGGTAACGTTTATTTTCTGTGGTATTTAATGATATTTTTTTAGCGTTGGAGAATTTTGCTTAAATTTTTTATACGGCAGCCCGGTACCTTTCGTTTTGCGTTTGACCGCTGTGACTTCTTGGTAAATTGAGTGTAAATATTTCGGATAAGCACGGTAATTTATAAGTGTGGAGTGTGGAGAGTTAAGAGTGGAGTGATAAAGGTTTAACTTTCAATTAACATCACACCAAACAAAGGTTACCGGGTTACTATCTGAAATATCATTGCAAAACTTACCAACGAGGTGGCTGCGGGTTCCACCCGCAAATTCCCGTTTAACATCACAGAAAATAAAAGTTACCGGGTTACTATTGAGATGTTCACACAAAACATACCAACGACCTGCCTGCGGGGTCACCCCGCCGAGGTGGCTGCGGGTTCCACCCGCAAATTCTTGTTTAATTTTCTATAATTTATAGCTTGATTTATCAAAAAATAAGTGATATAATAAGATATCTATAACCAAAAAAACATATAAGCATTCCCCGCATATGGGGGAAAACGCCGCAGGGAGGTATTTATCATGCTCAACAAATCTGAAACCGTGTATACAATTGATGCGCTTATCCAGAAAATTCTTGATGACGAAAAGCAGTATGATCTGAGCAAGATCATTTCCGCCTATGAATTTGCGGCGAAGGCTCATGCAAATCAGGTGCGCTCCTCGGGAGAACCGTACATCACTCACCCGGTAGCCGTTTCATATATTCTGCTCGAGCTCGGCATGGATACCGATACTATCTGCGCCGCCATGCTCCATGATGTGGTGGAGGACACCGACACTACCCTTGAAGAAGTTAAAAAGCTGTTCGGTCAGGACGTGGCTATGCTTGTGGACGGCGTTACAAAGCTGGGTAAGATCCCACTCTTTACCAAAGAGGAGCAGCAAGCTGAGAATGTGCGGAAAATTCTTCTTGCCATGAGTCAGGATATCCGCGTCATTATCATTAAACTCTGCGACAGGCTTCACAATATGCGCACTCTCCAGTTCCGTCCCGCTCATAAGCAGAGAAATACCGCCCTTGAAACCATGAACATATACGCCCCCATTGCTCACCGCCTCGGTATACGCACTATCAAGGACGAGATCGAGGATCTGGCTTTCCGTTACCTTGACCCCTATGCCTATTCGGAAATAGAGCAGATGTTAAAAATACGCAGCGATGAACGTCAGGCATTTATCCGTTCTATCGAGGAGCAGATAGAAAAACGCTTTACCGAAATGGGCTTTGATGTGCCGCAGATGTCGGGGCGTGTAAAATCGGTCTACGGAATTTACCGCAAGGCTTTTCTCAAAGGCAAGGGTTTAGACGAAGTCTACGATATCTATGCGGTAAGGCTCATTGTGAACACCGTCAACGAGTGCTATAACGCTCTGGGCGTGATACACGATATGTTCAAGCCCATACCCAACCGCTTCAAGGATTACATCGCCACTCCCAAAGCAAATATGTACCAGTCGCTGCACACTACCGTCATCGGCAGAGAGGGCATACCCTTTGAGGTGCAGATAAGAACTGTGGATATGAACTATACCGCCGAATACGGTATCGCCGCCCACTGGAAATACAAGGAGGGCATAAAAGGCAAGGATAAGCTGGAAAGCCGACTTGCATGGATACGTCAGATAATCGAAGCCCAACAGGAAACAGATGATGTTGAGGAAATAGTCCGCACCATAAAAAGCGACCTTGCCCCCGAGGATATTTTCGCATTTACCCCGAAAGGAGATATTATTACACTGCCCGCAGGTGCGACAATAATCGACTTTGCCTATGCCATTCACACACAGGTGGGCAACAGAATGAAAGGCGCAAAGGTGGACGGAAAACTGGTAAGCCTTGACTACCAGTTACAGACAGGCGAAATTGTGGAGATAATCACATCACAGGCAGCAGATCACGGCCCTAACAGGGCGTGGCTCGATATCTGCAAGACCAATGAAGCAAAGTCAAAAATACGTTCATGGTTCAAAAAGGAACGCCGTGAGGAAAATATCGTCACTGGCAAAGAAGCAGTGGAAAGGGAATTTAAGCGCAACGGCATAAATGTACCTCCCGAGGATATGGAGAGCTTTTTAGCGGACGATATGAAGCGGCATAACTGCAAGGAGCTTGATGACTTCTATGCGGCTGTAGGCTACGGCGGCGTTATTCTTTCCCGTATAATACAGCGGCTTAAAGATTCCTATGTGAAAAAATACGCCGAGGTAAGCCCGCAGGCAAGAGCGGCGGCGGTTGTTCCGAGACACAGCAGCACGGGAATTGTGGTAGGAGGACAGAACAATATTGACTTTAAGCTGGCAAAGTGCTGCAATCCTCTGCCGGGAGAAAATATTATCGGATTTGTGACAAAGGGTCACGGAATATCCATTCACAGGCGGGACTGCGAAAGATACCTTGATGCCTGCAGGAACGGCACCGACACCGATCGGTGGATAGACGCCACATGGGCTGAAAATGCAGACAGCAGCAGCGATCCCATATTCAAGGCGGTAATCGATATTGTGTCCTATGACGGATTTTCTCTCCTTGCAAATGTTACGGCGACAATGGCTGAAATGCGTATCCCCGTTTCGGAAATAAGCTCACGCAATCTTAAAAACGGCAATGCAAACCTGATAGTCACCTGCAATATTGCGGGAGTGGGACAGCTCAACACCCTTATTACACGGCTCAGAAAAATTCCCGATGTTATCAGTGCGGAAAGGGTTGTAAACTGAGAATGGGGTGCAGCGGGGCTGTGAAAGGATATGAGGTTTATGAAAAATGACAACGATTTGTTCTACCTATGCTCCCTTATCGAGTTTATCGGCAGACGGCAGAAGCTCAGACGTGCAGATGCGGTGGCTGCCATTGGTGATGAATATTTAAACAGGATATACCGTTATGCCGATGTTTTCCACTGTGAACCGATAGCAAAAACAGCGGACGATTTTATTGACCTTTGCAATATCGGCGAGGGGGATTTTGACAATGTTGCCGACTGCCGCTATACCGTTCCCGATTATTGGGATATAGGCGAGGTGTATTCAAGGCTTATTGAAGATAATCTCCCCGATGAGAAATGCTCTCCCGAACAGGTGATAGGGGCTTTGAAAGACGTATATTTTTCATGGATAAGCGACTGCATTTCAAGGTGGAACAGCGATTTTTATTATCAGTCAAGAGGTTATATAAAGGCTTGCTATGATGCGGGAGAAGTACTCGATTAAAAGGCAAATTTGTGAAAGGAGCGTATTCTATGGAAATAATAAAACTGCCGCCCCTTGGCAGCTTCGGCGTAAACGCTTATATTATCATTTCTGAAAAGAAAAACGGAGTACTTATTGACGCCCCCGACGACAGAGGATATATTTTAAAGGAACTGCACCGGAGGGGAATAAACCTTAAAAAAATACTCCTTACCCACGGTCACTGCGACCATATAGCCTCCTGCGGGGATATTGTGAGGGAAACGGGGGCGGGGGTGTTTATCCATGAGGGGGATATAAAAAAGCTGTCAAATCAGAATACCAATCTTTCCCGCTACTTTTCTCTCCCGCCCGTTGATACCGTGAACGGAACGCCGATTGCGGACGGGCAGATAATCACACAGGACGAGCTTGATTTTGAGGTGCTGCACACTCCCGGTCATACAAGCGGATCGGTATGCTATATTCTGGGGGATAAGATGTTCTGCGGAGATACGCTTTTCAAAAACAGCATGGGCAGGACGGATATGCCCGATGGTGATGATGATAAAATGGCGGACACTCTTGCTATGCTTTACGAATTTGACGTAAAGACCGATTATGAGCTTCTGCCGGGGCATGGAGAATGCTCAAAAATGTCCACTGAGCGCATGAACAACCCGTATATGCGCTATGCCTATAAAAAAACAGGGAACAAGCTATGACCGTTTATTTTGAAAATAACAGCTATAAATATGAAACGGAAGCAGTGCTGAAACTCTTTCGTCCTTTAGAGAGCTTTGAGTTTGTCTTTGATAATACGCCCCCCGCGCCTGCGGGAGATTATCTGAGAGTATGCGTATCGGACGAGCTTTCGGTTTTTGTAAGCCTTGGCGGACGGTATGAGGAAAAGCACTCCCCTCTTACAGATGAAAAGGAAAGGGAGCTTGCACTTTGCAAAATGCTCTTTACCGTGCTTTCGGAAATTACGGGTATCCGTCCCGCATGGGGCTGTCTTACGGGAATACGTCCCGTAAAAAAAGTCCATGCCCTTATAGATGAGGGGTGCGGAAGAGATGAGGTAATAAAGCGTCTTGAAAGCACATATTTCGTGTCGGAAAGCAGGGGCGGTCTTGCCTATGATACTGCCGTTACACAGAGGGCGGCGGTCGATTCTCTTCAAAAAAACAGCTTTTCCCTTTATATATCCGTTCCGTTCTGTCCCACAAGGTGTTCATACTGCTCATTCGTGTCCCACTCCGTGCAGTCAAAGGGCGCAAGAGAGCTTATCCCCAAATATGTGGATATGCTTTGCAGGGAGATAGGCGAGCTGGGAGAAATGCTTTCGGATAAGAACGTATTCTGCGATACGGTCTATATCGGCGGCGGCACTCCCACGTCACTTTCCGCCCGGGAAATTGACAGGATAATGAAAAAAATCGCCGAAAGTATTGACATTTCCCGTATTCGTGAATATACTGTAGAAGCGGGGCGTGCGGATACGATCACAGCAGAAAAGCTCAGGGTCATAAAGGACAACGGAGCAACAAGGATATCCGTAAATCCTCAGACTATGCAGGACAGCGTTCTTGAAGCCATAGGCAGACGTCACACGGCGGCAGAAGCGGAGGAGAAATTCCTCCTTGCAAGGAAAGCGGGATTTGATAACATCAATACCGATCTTATTGCAGGACTTCCAACTGATAGTCTGCGGGGATTTGAGGATACTCTTGAAAGGATAATAGGACTTTCCCCCGAAAATATCACGGTTCATACGCTTACGGTAAAGCGCTCCTCCGCACTTTTCGGAAAAGCCGATGAAATGCGGGAGCAGTTCGGGAATGACAGCATTACCGCAAAAATGACGGATCTTTCCGTAAAACGGCTGACGGCGGCAGGCTACTCTCCTTATTATCTTTACAGGCAGAAAAATACCCTTGGCGGTCTTGAAAACGTAGGCTGGACGAAGCCCGGCAGAGAGGGACTTTACAACATCTACATAATGGACGAAGCACAGAATATTCTTGCCTGCGGTGCGGGCGGCTCAACAAAGCTCATAGACCCCTCCACGGGAAAGATAGTGCGTTATTTTAATTACAAGTATCCCTACGAGTACATATCCCGCTATGAAAAAATGACGGAATACAAAGCAAAGGCGGAGGAATTTCTCAGGCAAAAATTCAGTTAAAGGAGCAATTTGTTATGAAGTACGGTTTTGATGATTTTATCGGTGATTCCAAAGAAGCCATTGACAAGGTGGCGGCAAAGGCAAACAATGCGGTAAGCGTTTCCAAGGCGTATGCCCAGAGGGCGCAGTTAAGGGTAAAGCTCAAGGAAAAATATTATGAGCTGGGCAGGGTATGCTACAATATGCACGCCACTGATGCGGACGAATCGGGAAATATGAAAAAGCTCATAAAGGAGATAAAGCTGCTTGAAGCACAGCTTGAATATGCAGAGGAGGCAAGCGGAAAGCCCAAGGTATGCGCTTACTGCGGCGCAAAGAATCAGGCGGATAATCTTTACTGTTCACGGTGCGGGGAAAGGCTGAAATAAAGGCACAGGACGGCGGAAGGACACGAAAAAAATGGAGCTTATAAGAGAAATGGCTGTACCCTGCATATGCAGCTTTGTTGCCTGTCTTGCGTTCGGGGTACAGTTTAACATCAGAATGAAGCATCTTGCGGCAGCGGCGGCGGGTTCGGCGATAAGTCAGATAGTTTTTTATCTGCTGGAGGGTGCGGGAGCGGGGGCTGTACGGTGCAGCTTTATAGCGGCGGCGGCGGTATCGGTCTATTCGGAGATAATGGCAAGACGTCTGAAAGCTCCGGTAAATATGTACCTTGTGGTGGGAATTATCCCCCTTGTCCCCGGCGGACTTACCTATTACACCATGCTTGCCATTGTCACGGGCGACACAAACAGCATTGTCAGCAGAGGTGCGGACGCCGCAAGCATTGCTTTTGCTATTGCTATGGGAATTTTTGCGGTATCTTCACTTACCCGGATATTTTTTGCAGGTGGAACCCGCAGCCGCCTCGGCGGGGTGACCCCGCACGCAGGTCGTTGGTAAGTAATGTGTAAACTTTTTAATTTGTAACTCGG
The DNA here is from genome assembly GCA_947625735.1 of uncultured Clostridia bacterium. Taxonomy (GTDB): domain Bacteria; phylum Bacillota; class Clostridia; order Oscillospirales; family Ruminococcaceae; genus Huintestinicola. The sequence continues at coordinate 778 of CANQPL010000033.1, read as the reverse complement.
TAACTTTTGTTTGGTGTTTAACCGCTGCCGGGTCGGCGGGCGGGGTGACCCCTCGGGCAGGTCGTTGGTAAGTATTGTGTGAATTTTTAATTTGTAACTCGGTAACTTTTGTTTGGTGTTTAACCGCTGCCGGGTCGGCGGGCGGGGTGACCCCGCACGCAGGTCGTTGGTAAGTATTGTGTGAATTTTTAATTTGTAACTCGGTAACTTTTGTTTGGTGTTTAACCGCTGCCGGGTCGGCGGGCGGGGTGACCCCGCACGCAGGTCGTTGGTAAGTAATGTGTGATTTTTTAATTTGTAACTCGGTAACTGTTATATGGTGCAAATGGAAATTTTTCTGCTTTCAAGATGTTTTGCCCGTATCGTTTTGTATGTGCTGTACCGCCAAAGGGGGAACCTTCGGGGAGAAGGGGGAGGGCAGCAAACCTTTAGACGCTCACTTTCCTTCCCCTTCTCCCCGCATCTCGCAGAGATGCGCGCCCCCTTTGGAATCCCCGGCATCTCGTAGAGATGCATTCTCCCCTTAACCCCTCTCCCTCTACCGCTATCACGCTAAATGTTTTCGTTTGCTGTGGATTTTGAGGTTGGCACACTGTTTTTGGTTTGTTGTGATTTCTTTTTTCCATGCTGTGATTTTTTGGATTGAGGTACGCCAAATTCTGAGATATGCTTATCTATCCTCTATCTTTTAATTTAACATTACAGCAAATAAAAGTTACCGAGTTACTATCTGAAATATCATCGCCAAACTCACTAACGAGGTGGCAGCGGGTTCCGC
>CANQPL010000032.1 GCA_947625735.1 uncultured Clostridia bacterium | reverse complement strand
GCGTTCAGGGGAGATACGCAGATCGGACGGCTGATGCATGATTTTATGTGCAGCAGTGCTGATGATATGCATAATGAACGCCTTGCGGAGAAAACAAGATATCTGAAGGAAACGGCGAAAGGAGAGAGTAATATGTGTAAAGCTATGGAAGATGCTATAAAAGAACGTCAAAAAATGCGTGAAGCTCAAATAGCAATAAATTTACTGAAAACCGGTGATTTGACGTTTGCTAAGATCGCTGAATGCTGTGATCTCACCATGGAAGAAGTAAAAGAACTTGCAGAGGAATATAACCTGTTACCCACCTGAAAAAATAAGCGCATATCATATACAGAAAAGCGGTGATACCGATGCCTATAATCATAAAAAGCAAGGAACAGCAGCACAGGGAGGATCTGATACGTCTTGCGAATTTCCGTCCCATTGACGATGATTTCATGCGGGTACTGTTAAAGGACGATCTGCCCCTTGCGCAGGAGATACTCCGCATAATTTTACAGAAAGACGATCTTATTCTTCTTTCGGAGCAGCCTCAGTATGATATGAAACGTCTTGTGGGGGCAAGATCATTATGTCTTGACGTTTACGCAACCGACAGCAAGGGCGTAAAGTATGACATAGAGGTACAGAAAGCCGATTCGGGCGCAGCTCCGAAACGTGCAAGATATCATTCCTCTGCTATGGATATTGAAAATCTGAAAGCGGGACAGGAGTTTGAGGAGCTGCCCGTTACATATACTATCTTTATTACCGAAAATGATGTGTTCGGAGGAAATAAAGAGGTATACCCGATAGAACGTATAAACGTTGCAATGAATATACCTTTTGATGATGATGAACATATATTGTATGTAAACGGGGCGTTCAGGGGAGATACGCAGATCGGGCGGCTGATGCATGATTTTATGTGCAGCAGTGCTGATGATATGCATAATGAGCGCCTTGCGGAGAAAACAAGATATTTGAAGGAAACACCGAAAGGAGGAGCGGAAATGTGTAAAGCTATGGAAGATGCTATGAACGAAACCCGTAAAATGGAAGATGCTCTAATTGCAATCAATTTAATAAAAACCGGTGGTTTGACATTTGATAAAATCGCTGAATGCTGTAAACTCACCGTTGAAGAAGTGAAAGAACTTGCAGAGGAATATAACATTTTGCCTGTCTGAAAAAATATGCGCATATCATATACAGGAAAGCGGTGATACCGATGCCTATAATCATAAAAAGCAAGGAACAGCAGCACAGAGAGGATCTGATACGTCTTGCGAATTTCCGTCCCATTGACGATGATTTCATGCGGGTACTGTTAAAGGACGATCTGCCCCTTGCGCAGGAGATACTCCGCATAATTTTACAGAAAGACGATCTTATTCTTCTTTCGGAGCAGCCTCAGTATGATATGAAACGTCTTGTGGGGGCAAGGTCGCTGTGTCTTGACGTTTATGCAACCGACAGCAAGGGCGTAAAGTATGACATAGAGGTACAGAAAGCCGATTCGGGCGCAGCGCCGAAACGTGCAAGATATCATTCCTCTGCTATGGATATTGAAAATCTGAAAGCGGGACAGGAGTTTGAGGAGCTTCCCGTTACATATACTATCTTTATTACCGAAAATGATGTGTTCGGCGGAAATAAAGAGGTATACCGTATTGAGCGGATAAATGTTGATATGGAAATACCCTTTGATGATGATGAACATATATTGTATGTAAACGGGGCGTTCAGGGGAGATACGCAGATCGGACGGCTGATGCATGATTTTATGTGCAGCAGTGCTGATGATATGCATAATGAGCGCCTTGCGGAGAAAACAAGATATCTGAAGGAAACGGCGAAAGGAGAGTCAGGTATGTGCAAGGCTATAGAAGAAATGAGAGAAGAAACTAAAAAAATGAATTCTGCTGAAATAGCATTAAATATGTTAAAAAAAGGCAGATATCCTTTTGACGAAATTGCTGAATGCTGCAATCTCACTGTTGAAGAAGTAAAAGAGCTTGCAGAGGAGTATGACCTGCTGCCCGTCTGAAAAACGCCTAATGGAGAATTTGAAAAATGAGCAAGGCTATAGAAGAAATGAGAGAAGAAACTAAAAAAATGAATTCTGCTCAAATAGCAATCAATTTAATAAAAACCGGTGATTTGACATTTGATAAAATCGCTGAATGCTGTGATCTCACCATTGAAGAAGTAAAAGAACTTGCAGAGGAATATAACCTTTTGCCCACCTAAAAAATAACGGTATCAAGCCGGATAGTGCCGATACCGCCGCCGTGAGCAGATAAGCAGAAATGTCCGCCGGCATATTTTTATGAAACACCGATATTGTTAAACGGCAGTAACAGCATATTATAATCGCCGATAATGAGTATATGCATTCTGACAGAGTGTGTGGGGTCCGATTCCCCTCCGGCTTAATATCCTGCCGTGTTCGCTCCGCTTTAATGGGGAAATTTATTCCTGCCTGCGGCAGAGGAGGTTTGTTTTAAATATGGATCCCGAATTTGAAAATGATTTTATAAAAACAGGGGGCGAGGTGCTGCTCTTTACCGTTGATGATGTTGTCTACGGCATCGAGATAAGCTATATAAGCGAGATAATCGGCATCGAGCAGATAACCGTAGTCCCGAAAGTGCCGGGGCATATCAAGGGAGTTATCAACATCAGAGGAAAGATTGTCCCCATTATAAGTGTAAGAAAACGCTTCGGCAAGGAGGAGATCCCCTATGACGAGCGCACCTGCATTATCGTGCTGGGGCTTCCCGACGGCAGTCAGGCGGGGATAATCGTTGACAGGGTAAGAGAGGTCACTCTTGCAAAACCCCGTGAAATATGCGAAACGCCTATCTATAAAAATGTCAACTCAAATCACTACATAAAGTATATTATCGAGCATCCTGACGGGATAAAGCTGCTGCTTGACTGCGAAAAGCTCATCAGCGAATGAAAAGGGTGATCAAATGCTTAGAATGACAGACGAGGATTTTGACCGATTGGTGGATTACATGAGGACAAACTACGGAATAAATCTTGCAAGGAAAAGAGTGCTTGCGGAGGGCAGGCTTGCGGGGATAGCGGCAAGCAAGGGCTTTGATAATCTTTCGGATTACATCACCTTTGCAATAAACGATCCTACCCGTGCCGAAACCATACGCCTTGTGAACAAGCTCACCACAAACCACACCTTTTTTATGAGAGAACCCGAGCATTTCAGCTTCCTTGCGGAAAATGTGCTGCCCTACATCGAAAGCACCGTGACCGACAGGGACGCACGGATCTGGTGCGCTGCCGCCTCAACGGGGCAGGAGGCGTATACAATTGCCATGACCATTGACGAGTATTTCGGAGAGTCAAAGGCTCTGTGGGATACCTCCATTCTTGCCACCGATCTTGACACGGAGGTGCTTCACACCGCAAGAGAGGGCATATATTCGGAGGAAATGCTGGGCGGTCTTTCCGATAAATGGATAGATAAATATTTTCAGAAGCTGCCGTCGGGCAAATATCAGGTGGCGGACAGGATCCGCAAGGAGATAGTTTTCAAGCAGTTCAATCTTATGGATACTATCGTCTGTAAAAAGCCGTTTGACCTGATAAGCTGCCGCAATGTTATGATATATTTTGACACAGCCACAAAAAACGATCTTGTGGAACGATTCTATGACGTGACAAAGCCGGGGGGATACCTTTTTATAGGACACGCAGAAAATCTGCCAAGGGAAAGCAGATATTCCTACGTACTTCCCGCCGTTTACAGAAGATCCCCAAATCAGGCGTAAAGGAGCAGAAGAAAATGAGTATTCCAAAGGGCGGAAAATACCTGACCTTTGAGCTTGCCTCACAGGTCTACGCCATTTATATAGAAGATATCAAGGAGATACTGCCGGGAGAGCAGACAATTGTACCCGTACCCGAATTTCCCGAGTACGGCAGAGGTGTTATCAACCTGAGAGGCGATATCGTGCCGATAATCGACATGAGAAAACGGTTCAGACTTCCTGCCGCTCCCGCCGACATCAAAAACTGTATGATAATCACAAACGGCTGCACGGGAGATGTGAAATATCTGGGCTTCTCCGTTGACAGAGTGCGGACGGTTGCGGATTTTGAGGATAAGGACATCACTCCCCCTCCAAAGCTGGGCACGGCGGCAGGCAGATACGTAAAGGGCGTTTACAGGGCGGACGGTCATATAGTCATGATACTCGAACCCCTTTCCCTGCTCACAGAGGATATGGAGGAGGCAATAGGCAGCCTTTCTCCTGTCAATGAGGACGGGGAGGACGAGGAATGATAAGCGAAAAGGATCTTGCCGCACAGATAAAAAGCCGCAGTCTTAATGGCGTTTATTATCTGTACGGAAACGATCCCTACACCATAGCAAAATTAAAGCGTGATATGGTAAGAGCATTGGTAGCCCCCGGGGACGAGGTATGCAACTTACATGAATTTCAGGGCAAAAATGCCGATGTGGAGGGAATAGCCGAAGCGTGCGAGGGGCTGCCCGTATTTGCCGAAAAGCTGTGCGTTACCGTCTGTGACCTTGACCTTGAAGCGGAAAAGCTGTCCGAATCACGCCTGAAGCTGCTTACGGAAACGGTAAAGGAGCTGTCCGACACTACGGTGCTTATCTTCTACACCGCTGATATTGACATATGCGGCGGCAAAAAATATCCCACCGCAAAAAATAAAAAGCTCATTGATGCGGTGAGCAGGGCGGGAGCGGTCTGCGAGATAAGCGCAAAGGGCGAGTATGATGCCGCTAAGGTCATCTGTGCAATGGCAAAGGAAGAGGGCGGCAGCATGGACGACAGCACCGCAAGAATGCTGTTCAGACGGTGCAGCGGCAATATGAATCTTATTGCGGGAGAATGTGCAAAGCTCTCAGCCTTTGCAGACGGCAGTCCCATTACAGAAAAAATGGTTGAGATGCTTACCCCCGAAACGGGCGACGCAAAGGCTTATAACCTTGCAGACGCCGTTACGGCGGGAAATGTGAGCCGTGCAATGCAGCTTTATACAGAGCTTTGCGAAAGCAGGAACGATCCTGTGTATCTTCTCTACACCCTGACAGGCAGCATGAACGATCTGTACAGGGCAAGGCTTGCAATTGACGCAGGTCACAGCGTAAGCGATGTAGTTAAGGATTTCGGATATTCAAAGGCAGTGGAATTTCGTGTGAAGAATGCATTCTCCGCAGTCCGCCGCACATCTGCGGCAAGGCTCATGCGCTGTATGGAGATACTTTCCGATGCGGATAACGATCTGAAAAGGGGGGCGGGAGATCCTGCCCTTATTGTGGAGCGTGCCATTGTACAAATGTTGTCATAGAAAGGATCATTATGCTCAGTGTATCACAGGCGGTGATCGTGGAGGGAAAGTATGATAAGATACGGCTTTCCTCGGTGCTTGACGGCGTAATTATCTGCACGGACGGCTTCGGCATATTCACCGATAAGGATAAAATGCGTATCATCAGGCATTATGCTGACAGTGTGGGGATAATCATTCTCACCGACAGCGATGCCGCAGGATTTAAAATAAGAAGTTATCTTAAAGGCTCTGTCAGAGCTGACAGGATAATAAATGTATATATCCCCGATATTTTCGGCAAGGAAAGAAGAAAAAACCTGCCCTCAAAGGAGGGTAAGCTGGGGGTGGAGGGCATGGACGAGAAAACCCTTTACGATGCCTTTGCAAAGGCGGGCATAACCCCCGGAAGCACCTCCCGCCCTGCAAAGGGTATAGACAAGCTCACCCTTTATGAGCTGGGTCTTACAGGTGCGCCCGATGCGGTCAGCCGCAGGAGGCGTGTGCTTGAACATCTGGGACTTCCCGGGCGCATGACCCCAAATTCCATGACGGATATACTAAATACCATGATCTCCCCCGAGGAGCTGCGGCTGCTCTGTGAGGAGATACTATGAAAGGATAAGATAAATTGGTCTTTTCGCAGTTTGCATTTCTATACTATTTTCTCCCCGCAGTCATACTGCTTCATTTTTTTGCGGGAAAGCGGCTGAGGAATATTGTTGTTTTCCTGACGGGACTGCTTTTTTATGCATGGGGAGAGCCGTTTTATGTGGTGATAATGCTTTTCTCCACCTGCATTGACTACTTTGCGGGACGGTTTATGGATAAATTCGATGATGACAATAAAAAAAGAAAAATATGTCTGCTTGTGTCGGTGTGCATGAATGTGGGACTTTTGGCAGTCTTTAAATACAGCGATTTCCTTATAGATACGGTAAACGGAATATTAGGCTCTGAGCTTGCAAATCCCGTTCTGAGCCTTAATAAAGCCCTCAACAAACTTGCTCCTTTCGGGCTTAACGAAAAGCGTGTGGAGCTGCCTATCGGAATTTCATTCTATACATTCCAGTCAATGTCCTACACCATTGACCTGTACCTGAGAAAGATCCCCGTGCAGAAAAGTTTCCTGAGCTTTGCCTCCTACGTGTCACTTTTTCCGCAGATAGTTGCAGGACCTATCGTCCGCTATGAGCAGGTGGCGGCGGAGCTTGACGACCGCAGAGTAACGGTCACAAAGATAAGCAGCGGCATAGGTATGTTTGTGCGGGGTCTTGCAAAAAAAGTCCTCCTTGCCAATAATATGGGGCTTATCTGGAGCGCTGTAAAGGCATCGGACTATACCGCCATTTCCGCTGCCTATGCGTGGACGGGGATAATCGCCTACACCTTTCAGATCTACTTTGATTTTTCGGGCTATTCGGATATGGCAATAGGGCTTGGGCGTATGATGGGATTTGAGTTTCCCGTTAATTTCGATCACCCCTATATTTCAAAAAGCGTCAGTGAATTCTGGAGACGGTGGCACATCACACTGGGGAGCTGGTTCCGCTCATACGTTTATATACCCCTTGGAGGCAACAGGGAGGGAAAGGCGAAAACCTACCGCAATCTGCTTATCGTCTGGGCATTAACGGGACTTTGGCACGGCGCAAGCTGGAATTTTGTGCTGTGGGGATTATATTTCGGACTTCTTATCATGATCGAAAGAGCGGGATTCGGCAAGGTGCTTGAAAAACTCCCCCCTCCTCTTTCCATGCTGTATACATTTTTCACTGCCGTTATGGGCTGGGTTCTTTTTGATACAGATTCACTAGCCCTTGCAGGAAAATTTTACGCTGCCCTTTTCGGTGCAACGGGCGTGGGCATTGACAGCCTTGCAAGGTATACCCTTACTTCAAACCTTATGCTTTTTATCATATGTATACTTATTTCGGCGGGAGCGGGAGAACGGCTTATAAAATTCTGCAAACAAAAAAACAGGAAAGCCGCTCTGATAATGGGTATACCTCTGAAAATGGCAGGGCTGCTGCTGTGTACTGCTTATCTTACAGATGCGGCATATAATCCTTTCCTGTATTTCAGGTTTTAAGGGGGCGTTATTATGGAAAAAAACGATAAAATTTTCAATATAACAGTTTCCCTTGTTACCTGTGTCGTATTTTTCGGCACGCTTACAGGTTTTGAACCTGCCGGTCTTGGAGCTGCAACTGCGTTTTCGGAGAAAAAGGAATTTTCCGAAACAAAAAATCAGTATCTTGCAAAATTCCCCGAATTTACCGCAAAAAAGGTTTATAACGGTTCATTCGCCCGTGAAGCGGGAGAACGGCTCATAAAATTCTGCAAACGCAAAAACAGGAAAGCCGCTTTGTTAATGGGTATACTTCTGAAACCGGCAGGGCTGCTGCTGTGTACTGCTTATCTTACAGATGCGGCATATAATCCTTTCCTGTATTTCAGGTTTTAAGGGGGCGTTATTATGGAAAAAAACGATAAAATTTTCAATATAACCGTTTCCCTTGTTACCTGTGTTGTGTTTTTCGGCACGCTTATAGGTCTTGGGGCTGCAACTGCTTTTTCGGAGAAAAAGGAATTTTCCGAAACAGAAAACCGGTATCTTGCAAAATTCCCCGAATTTACCGCAAAAAAGGTTTATAACGGTTCATTCGCCAAAGGAGTGGAGGATTTTTTATCCGATCATTTTGTGGGTCATGACGGCTGGATAACCGTAAAGACAGCCGCCTCCCTTGCTGCGGGAATGCGTGAAAGCAACGACATATATATTTTAAAGGACAGGCTTGTGGAAAAGATACCCGCTCCCGATCCCGCAGTCACCGCTCAGAGTATTGAGGGGATAAAGAAATTTGCCGCCGATAACGACATTATCCCATATGTGATGATAGTCCCCACTCAGGCGGAGATTTACAAGAACGAGCTGCCCGCCGATGCTCCGAATCCCGATCAGAAAGCGTTTATAGACAGCGTATACAGCGAGCTTTCGGGGAGCGCTGCGACTATAGATGTATACACCACTCTTAATGCCAACCGCAAGGACTACATCTACTACCGCACCGATCACCACTGGACAACAAAGGGCGCATTCCTTGCATACACCGAAGCGGCAAAGAAGATGAATTTTGAACCTATGGGCGAAAGCAGCTTTGATATAGACCATGCGGGTCATGATTTCAGAGGGACATTCTATTCAAAGGTGCTTTTTGACAGCGCCGAACCCGATACGGTGGATATCTGGCTGCCCTCGGAAAAGGGCGACCGCTCGGTGCTGGAGATATATAAAAATTACGGAGAAGAGCCCATGCTCCATGACGGTATGTATTTCCGTGAATTTCTTGATGTAAAGGACAAGTACAGCACATTTTTCGGTCAGAATATGCCTATGATAAACGTTATAACGGGAAATCCGGGAGGGCGGCTGCTTGTGATAAAGGACAGCTATGCACACAGTCTTGTCCCCTTTCTTGCAAATCATTACAGCGAGATCTGTATGCTTGATCTGAGATATATACAGATATCCTACAAGGAACTTGTGAATGTTGCTGACTATGATGCGGTATTGTTTGTGTATAATGCCTCAACATTCATGTCGGACGACGATCTTAAAAAACTAAAATATTAACGGGAGGAATATTTTTATGAGCAAGGCACTTATTATCGGCTGCGGCGGCGTAGCAAGCGTGATTATCCACAAATGCTGTCAGAACAGCGAAGTTTTCGGGGAGATAATGATCGCCTCACGGACAAAGTCAAAATGCGATGCGCTCAAAGAAAAGCTGGAGGGCAGAACAAAGACTATTATCCGCACTGCCCGTGTTGATGCGGACAAGGTTGAGGAGCTTACCGCCCTTATGCGTGATTTCAAGCCCGACATCTGCATAAACGCCGCACTTCCCTATCAGGATCTTACAATTATGGACGCTTGTCTTGAATGTAAGGTGGATTATCTTGATACTGCAAACTATGAGCCGGAGGATACTGCAAAATTTGAGTATTCATGGCAGTGGGCATATCGTGAACGGTATGAAAAGGCAGGAATAACAGCCGTGCTGGGCTGCGGCTTTGACCCGGGCGTAACGGGGGTATTTTCCGCTTATGCCATGAAGCATTATTTTGATGAGATACATTACATTGATATTTTAGACTGCAACGCAGGAGATCACGGCTATCCCTTTGCCACAAATTTCAATCCCGAAATAAATATCCGTGAGGTAAGCGCAAAAGGCTCTTACATTGAGAACGGCAAGTGGGTAGAAACAGAGCCTATGGAGATAAAGCGTGTTTACGATTTCCCCGAGATAGGCAAAAGGGATATGTATCTTCTTCACCATGAGGAGCTGGAAAGCCTTGCACTTAACATCAAGGGCATAAAGCGGATACGTTTCTTCATGACTTTCGGGCAGTCATATCTTACACATCTTAAATGCCTTGAAAATGTGGGAATGACCTCTATCAAGCCCATAAACTACAACGGCATGGAGATAGTGCCTTTGCAGTTTTTAAAGGCTGTACTTCCCGATCCCGCAAGTCTGGGACCGAGAACAAAGGGCAAGACAAACATCGGCTGTATCATGCAGGGAGTAAAGGACGGAAAGCCCGTTAATTACTATGTGTATAACGTTTGTGTACATGAGGAATGTTATGCGGAGGTAGGTTCTCAGGCAATTTCCTACACAACGGGAGTACCCGCAATGATAGGGGCAATGATGGTACTGACGGGGAAGTGGAAGCGTCCGGGGGTATTCAATGTGGAGGAGTTTGATCCCGATCCGTTTATGGACGCACTGAATAAATGGGGGTTGCCGTGGAAAGAAACTTTCACCCCCGACCTTGTCGAATAGCGGGCGGCGGACTGAGTCCGCTTGCATCTCGTTGGTATGTTTTGCAATGATATTTAAGATAGTAACCCGGTAACTTTTATTTGCCTATAATTCTTAATTCTTGTTTTAAGTGTTGAGAGTTAAGACTGGAGCGAGGAGAGCCTATGACAAAAAAGCAAAAAGCCGCAGAAATAGTTTTGTGCCTTGAAAAAATATATCCCCAAGCCGTCTGCTCCCTTATCTATAATGAACCCTATGAGCTGATGATAGCGGGACGCCTTTCCGCTCAGTGTACGGACGCCCGTGTGAATGTGGTGACAAGGGAGCTTTTCGCAAAATATCCCACTCTTAAAAGCTTTGCCGATGCAGATGTGAACGATGTTGCAGAGATTGTCAAGCCCTGCGGTCTTTACCGCACTAAAGCAAAAAGCATTGTTGAAATGACCCACACCCTTTACTATGAGCTGAGCGGCGTTATCCCCGACACCGTGGAGGAGCTGACAAAGCTGTCGGGCATAGGCAGAAAAACCGCAAATCTTATAATGGGAGATGTTCATCATAAGCCCGCAGTCGTTGCCGATACCCATTGTATCCGCATTTCCGGACGACTGGGGCTTACGGAATCCTCCGACCCGAAAAAGGTGGAATCCGATCTCAGAAAGCTCCTCCCTCCCGAAAAAAGCTCAGATTTCTGTCACAGACTTGTAATATTCGGCAGAGATACCTGCACCGCCCGCACACCCGACTGTGAGCATTGCCCTCTGCGTGCGATGATGGAGGAAAGAGTTACGGGATTTAAATGCAATGTGAAATAATGAAAGGAATATTATGAACGTAAACCGAGATTATCCCGCTGTACGGGTAACAGAAAAATGCCGCAGACGCACCGCCTACGGTCACCCGTGGATATATGACAATGAAATAGTATCTGCCGAGGACGTAACCGACGGAGAGCTTTGCGACGTTATCAGCGAGAAAAACCGCTACATCGGAACGGGTTTTTACAACTCCCGCTCAAAAATACGGGTGAGAATTATTTCAAGAAACACCAATGACCGCTTTGATAAAGCCTTTTTCACCCGCCGCCTTGAATATGCATGGGGCTACAGGAAACTTGTTATGCCCGAAAGTGACCGCACCGCCTGCCGCATTGTTTTCGGCGAGGCTGACGGATTCCCGGGGCTTACCGTTGACCGTTTCGGCGACCTGCTGTCGGTGCAGATACTGTCACTGGGCATCGAAAAGCGAAAGGATATTATCCTGCCCGCTCTCCTTGATATACTGGAAAAGGACGGTCAGCGGATAAGGGGCGTTTATCTCAGGAACGATGTAAAGCTGCGGAGCATGGAGGGCATGACCGAGGAAAAGGGCTGGTATTACCGTGAGGGGGACGTTTCTCCCGTGACGGTCATCACCGAAAACGGCATAAAATATTATACAGATGTAGAAAACGGTCAGAAAACAGGCTTTTTTCTGGATCAGAAGTATAACCGCCGTGCGGCTGCGGCTCTTGCACGGGACAGAAATATTCTGGATATCTGCACTCATACGGGGTCTTTTGCCCTTAACTGTGCGGCGGCGGGGGCAGCGGGCGTTACTGCTGTGGACGTGTCCGGGGCAGCCTGCGATGCTGCAAGGAAAAATGCGGAGCTTAACGGTCTTGAGGATAAAATTTCCTTTGTCTGTGCAGATGCCTTTGATTTTTTAGAGCAGCGGCTTTCCTCCCATGACAGGAGCGCAGATTACATTATTCTTGACCCGCCCGCCTTTACTAAGTCGGGAAAGACCGTAGGCAACGCAAAAAACGGCTATCTGCGGCTCAATACCCTTGCCATGCGGCTGCTGCCGAGGGGAGGGGTTCTTGCTACTGCCTCCTGCTCTCATTTTATGACCGAGGAGCTTTTTTCGGCGACAATGCTTGAAGCCGCAAAGGCTGCGGGAGTGGGACTTATGCTCATCGAACAGCGCAGACAAGCTCCCGATCACCCCATACTCCCTGCTGTGGGGGAAACGCAGTATCTGAAATTTTATCTGTTCAGGATCATCTGAGAGAAAAATTTTCCGATTACGGTTGATTTTTTCGGGAAATATGCTATAATGTAATAAGGGGTTCTCTGAAAACGGTGCAGCGAACAGAAAAGCTGCCGTGAAAGGAGTTTCCCGAAGCAGTGAAAAAATATATCCAAAGGAATGAAAAAAATGATAGATATCAAGTTTTTAAGAGAAAATCCCGATGCGGTAAAGGAAAATATCCGCAAAAAATTTCAGGAGGATAAGCTCCCCCTTGTGGACGAGGTCATAGCCCTTGACGCACAGTCCCGCGCCGCAAAACAGGAGGCGGACGGGCTGAGAGCCGACAGGAATCGCATTTCAAAGCAGATAGGCGCACTCACTCATCAGGGAAAAACGGCGGAGGCAGATAAGGCAAAGGCGCAGGTCAAGGCATTCGGCGACCGTCTTGATGAGCTGGAAAAGCAGGAAAGCGAGCTTGCCGCAAAGGTAAAAAGCATTATGATGATAATTCCCAATATCATTGACCCCACTGTTCCCATAGGCAGGGACGACAGCGAGAATGTGGAGCTTGAACGCTTCGGCGAGCCGTATACACCGCCCTTTGAAGTTCCTTTCCATGAAGATATCATGAAAAAACTGGGGGGCATTGACAAGGAATCCGCCGCCAAAGTCGCAGGCAACGGCTTTTATTATCTCATGGGAGATGTTGCAAGGCTTCATTCGGCTGTTACCGCATACGCAAGGGATTTTATGATAGATAAGGGCTTTACCTACTGCATACCGCCGTTCATGATCCGTTCGGGCGTGGTTACGGGCGTTATGAGCTTTGCGGAGATGGACGCCATGATGTATAAGATCGAGGGCGAGGATCTCTACCTTATCGGAACAAGCGAACATTCCATGATCGGTAAATATATTGATACAATTGTAGACGAATCTACGCTCCCTCACACTCTCACAAGCTATTCCCCCTGTTTCAGAAAAGAAAAAGGCGCACACGGCATAGAGGAAAGAGGTATCTACAGGATACATCAGTTTGAAAAGCAGGAGATGATCGTCATTTCCAAGCCCGAAGAAAGCATGGAGTGGTTTAATAAGATGTGGAGATACACTGTTGAGCTTTTCCGCTCAATGGACGTACCCGTGAGAACTATCGAATGCTGTTCGGGAGATCTTGCCGATCTTAAGGTCAAGTCCTACGATGTGGAGGCGTGGAGTCCGAGACAGCAGAAGTATTTCGAGGTGGGAAGCTGCTCCAATCTGGGCGATGCTCAGGCAAGGCGTCTGGGCATACGTGTAAGGAGCGAGGACGGCAAAAAATACTTTGCTCACACCCTTAACAATACCGTTGCCGCTCCTCCGAGAATGCTTATCGCACTTCTGGAAAATAATCTGAACGAGGACGGCTCTGTGCGTATCCCCGAATCCCTCAGACCTTATATGGGCGGGAAAAGTTTAATAGAAACCGTTTAAAGGGCTGATTTTAAGTGTGGAGTGTGGAGAGTTAAGAGTGGAGTGATTAAGAGTTTAACTTCAAACATAACCGCCACTTTGAGGTGGCTGCGGTCACTGACTGCCGTATAAAAGTTACCGGAATTATCTGAAATATTTACGCTTAATTTACCAAAGAAGTGACTGCGGTCAAACGCAAAACGAAAGGTACCGGGCTGCTATCTGAAATATTTATGCTAAACTCTCCAACGCTAAAAAAATATCATCAAAAATCACAGCAAATAGAAGTTACCGGGTCACTGTTGATATGTTCACGCAAAACATACCAACGACCCGGGTGAAGGCTCAGCCTTCAAATTCCCATTTAGCGGGGTGACCCCGCAGGCAGGTCGTTGGTATGATTTGCGAAAACTCTTTACACAGTGGCTCGGTAACGTTTATTTATGAGTGTGGAGAGTGGAGAGTTAAGAGTGGAGTGAATAAGGGTTTAACTTCCAATTAACATCACACTAAACAAAGGTTACCGAGTTACTATCTGAAATATTATTGCAAAACTCACTAACGAGGTGGCTGCGGGTTCCACCCGCAATTTTTGTTTTAGTCTTGACAAAAACGGATTTTTATGTTATCATTATAACCATACAAATTAAATACGCTTAAAATGCAATGACGGAGATCAAACCCACGATAAACTGCTTTACAGAGAGTCCCCGCAGGTGGAAAGGGACAGGCAGGCGTGCGGAAACTACACTCCACGAGCAGACTGCCCCAAAAGACAGTACGGCAGAGCGCCGTTACCGCTCCCGAAAGGTCACGGCTTGCCGTGGCAAACCGAGGTGGTACAGCGGCTTATAAGGAAAATGTCGCCCTCAATATCCGATTCTGCGGGTATTGGGGGCGTTTTTTACGGGGGAATTTCCCCCGCACCAATCATATACTCATAAAGGAGAGGATCAACATGACACTGTATGAAGAACTGACCCGCAGAGGTCTTATCGCTCAGGTGACAGACGAGGCTGAGATAAGCAGCATGATAAACAACGGAAAGGCTACTTTTTACATCGGCTTTGATCCCACTGCCGACAGTCTCCATGTGGGACATTTTATGGCACTTTGCCTTATGAAGCGTTTGCAGGCGGCGGGAAATAAGCCTATCGCACTTATCGGCGGCGGTACTGCCATGATAGGCGATCCCACGGGAAAAACCGATATGCGAAAGATGATGACCCCCGAAACTATACGCCATAACTGCGAATGTTTCAAAAAACAGATGAGCCGCTTTATCGACTTTTCCGAGGGCAAGGCTGTTATGGTAAACAACGCCGACTGGCTTCTGGAGCTTAACTACATTGACGTTCTGCGTGAGGTGGGCGCCTGCTTTTCCGTAAATAAAATGCTCACATTCGAGTGCTACAAGCAGAGAATGGAAAGAGGTCTTACTTTCCTTGAATTTAACTACATGATAATGCAGTCCTACGACTTCTATATGCTGTACAAAAAATACGGCTGCAATATGCAGTTCGGCGGCGACGACCAGTGGGCGAATATGCTGGGTGGCACGGAGCTTATCAGAAAGAAGCTGCAAAAGGACGCTCACGCCATGACCATTACCCTGCTCACCAATTCCGAGGGCAAGAAAATGGGCAAGACCGAAAAGGGCGCTGTGTGGCTCGATCCCGAAAAGACCTCTCCCTACGACTTTTTCCAGTACTGGAGAAATGTGGGCGATGAGGACGTTATCAAGTGCTTAAAGCTCCTTACATTCCTGCCTATCGAGGAGATAGAGGAAATGGAGCGCACCATGACGGGGGCAGAGCTTAACAAGGCAAAGGAGCTGCTTGCATTTGAGCTTACCAAAATGATCCACGGTGAAGATGAGGCGGAGAAGAGCAGAGATGCCGCAAGAAAACTTTTCGGCGGCGGCGGGAATACCGATGATATGCCCTCTACCGTAATACCCGCAGATGAGCTTGACGGCGGCATAAATATCCTTGATCTCATGGTAAAAACGGGGCTTTGTCCCTCAAAGAGCGAGGCGCGCAGACTGGTGACACAGGGCGGGGTATCCGTAGATGATGTGAAGATAAGCGATCCTGCGGCACTTATTGAGATAGAAGAGAGCGTTATTATAAAGAAGGGTAAAAAGGTATATCATAAGGCGGTAAGAGAATAAGAAAATTTAAGCAAAACAAACACAAGCAAAGCTAAAGGCAAGGGTTCAAAAAAGAAAGTCTAAGCGAAACAAACATAAGGTAAAATTTTCGCCGGCCTTTTTTCAAAAGGCTGCGGGTCAAGGGCAGCGCCCTTGCGGGGTTCGGGGTGGAACCCCGACAATGGAGCAGCACAACAAACAAATCTCCATAATCAAGCATGGGAGCAGATAAACGTGGGGGAGGGATAACCGCCGCAAAGAAAAACACGGGGAGTGAGTAACTCACAAGTTTATACAGCATAAACGGGGGAGTTTAAGTCTGCGGCGGTTATCTTGCTGACGTAAACAAGTCTGCACGGCACATTAGTGCCATAAAAAGCGGGGGAAAGCAAAATTAACTATCCCGACAAACAAATCTGCACATTTTAACTCTATCCCCTGTAATACCCCCATTAAAAAGGGTGCGTAAACCGAAATTACGCACCCTTGCCTTATCTCAATAACTCTCCTTAAATCATTCCCCGTCCGACGGCGGCTCACAAATATTCATGTCAAACCAGAAGGAAGAACCTACTCCCTCATCAGAGCGCACTCCGAAGGGAAAACCGTGCATAATAAAAATCTGCTTTACAATAGAAAGCCCCAGTCCCGTTCCGATGACCTCACGCTTGTGCTTTTCCGCACGGTAGTATCTGTCAAATATAAGCGGCATAAGCTCCTTGTCAATGCCGTTTCCCGTGTCGGTAACGGATATTTCTGCTTTGCCGTCCTTTACTATCTGCATAATATAAATTTCCTTGCTCTCGCCCGAATAATTGACAGCATTGTTTACAAGATTGTAGATCACCTGATCGAATTTTATCAGATCAGCCTCCGCCCAGATATCCTTATCGGCTGAAAGATAGAATTTATATCCGTCCCGCTCCGAAAGAAGATTGTACCTTGTCATTATCTGACGGAGCCTGTCGCCGATGCAGAATTTTTCAAGATGAAGCTCCGATGCACCGCTTTCCAGCTTTGTCAGATCCATAATGTCATTTACAAGGCTTGCAAGGCGGTCGCTTTCGTCTATGATTATTCCCAGATGCTCCTCCCGCTTTTCGGGATCGTCCCCCGAAAGATCACGTATCATCTCCGCATACGCCTTTACCATGGTAAGCGGTGTCCGCAGATCGTGAGAGATATTCGCCATAAGATCACGGCGCATGGTGTCTACCTTTGTGATCTCATTGGAGGCATAGTTAAGTGTATCCGCCAGCTTTTCAGTTTCGGTGTATCCTTTGCCGTTGAACTTTACATTAAAATCCCCCTGTGCCAGCTTTTCAGCCGAACGGGTTATCCTTGTGATCGGCGTTGCTATGAGCCGTGTCATGAATATGGATATTCCGAAGCCCAGTATCAGCATGGAAATGCTTATCTGAAACATCTGCCTTGAAAGTATTGACATAGTGGAGTCCAGCGGTTCAAGAGAGGAGTTTAAGAAAAGGAATCCCGCAGGTTCCTCCTTTGTGCCGATGAGCTTTACAAATATAAGCATATTTGTCCCGAATCGGGTGTTTTCCGCTTCACCGTAATAAACACCGTTTTCGCTTTCAAGAGCAAGCTGACGGCAGCGGGCAAGATTCCCGAAATTCCCCATGCCGTGGATAAGACAATTTTTTGCCATTGTATCGTAAGAATAAACGGTAACTCCGTAACTATCCTGAATGAGTACGCACATTTCATTGTCATGAGCGAGCTTGTCAAGAGTAGCTTCGGTAAAATCCTCCTCGCTCCAGCGGTTAAAGATATAGTCGGCAATGGAGTTGATATCCTCGGTTTTCATTCTGCGGTATACAGGCTCAAGCGAAGCCACAAAATATATCCATATAAGCAGCAGTATGCTTGTTATGAAAATGGCAAAATATATCCACACAGTAAAGCGCACACTGTGCAGAGCAGAGTACAGACTGCTCTTTTTTTTATTATCTGCCCGCATCGAATTTATATCCCATTCCTCTCAGGGTCACAATGAATTTACGGTAATCCCCCAGAGAATTACGGAGCATTTTTATATGTGTGTCCACCGTTCTGTCATCTCCGTAGAAGTCGTATCCCCACACCTCTTCAAGCAGCTTTTCCCTTGAAAGGGCTATCCCCTTGTTGCGAACAAGATAAAACAGCAGATCATATTCCTTTGGGGTCATGGCGGAGGGCTTTCCGTCCACAATGACTTCCCGTCCTTTCATGTCTATGCGGAGTCCCTCAAAGGTAAGTATATCCTTTTCGTCTGTTTTTTCGGGTACGCTTGCCCGCTTGATAACTGCTCTTATCCTTGCAAGCAGTTCTTTCGGAGAAAAGGGCTTGGTAACATAATCGTCCACACCAAGCTCAAATCCGAACAGCTTGTCATACTCCTCGCTTCTTGCGGAAAGCATTATTACGGGGATCTGCTTTGTTTTGCGTATCTCCCGCACCGCTGAATATCCGTCAAGTCTGGGCATCATAATATCCATGATTATGAGATCGTAGTCGTTTGTGCGGCATTTTTCCACTGCCTCCATGCCGTCCTCCGCCTCGTCAGTTTCAAAGCCGTCAAATCTGGCATATTCGCATATAACATTTCTTATATTTTTTTCATCGTCCACAATAAGTATTTTTTTAGGATCCATACGATCATCTCCTTGCAGATATCCTCAGTATACACGGGAAATATGTATTTTGCGTGAAAAACCGGGGATAATCGGGCGAACTCTGCGGCGGATCATTTTTTGCTCCCGCCGCTGCCGTCGCCACACCATTTATAGCCGAATCCCCAGATAGTAGCAATATATTTGGGGCTGGAGGGCTCGTCCTCTATCTTCATGCGGATACGGCGGATATTAACATCTACTATCTTATCATCGCCGAAATAATTGTCCCCCCATATATGAGCAAGGATACTTGAACGGTCAAGAGCGGTGTTCTGATTATTGAGGAAATATTCAAGTATCTGATATTCTACCTGTGTAAGGTCTATGGGGATACCGTTTTTTGAAACAGTGCGGCTTTTCAGATTCAGCACAAAGGGTCCTGACTGGATCGTGGGGATCTTCTCCTCCTTGCTGAAAGACATACTCACACGCCTGTAAACAGCGTCAATGCGGGCAGTAAGCTCAGAGGGGGAAAAGGGCTTTGTAATGTAGTCGTCCGCTCCCATCATAAGACCGCTGACCTTATCCATTTCCTGAGTTTTTGCGGAAAGCATTATGATGCCTATGGTGCTGCTTTTTCTTCTCAGCTCCTTGCAGACCTGAAAGCCGTCTATCCCGGGCAGCATGATGTCAAGCAGTGCAATGTCAAAATTTCCGTTTTCATCGGCAAAGACACGCAGTGCGTCCTCTCCGCAGTTTACGTCTACAATGTCGTACCCCGCTCTTTTAAGGTTTATGACCACAAAGTCACGGATCACGTCCTCGTCCTCGCAAACAAGTATTTTTTTCATCTTCAGTGCCTCCTATCAGATGATCTTACTGATTTATTTTTCTGATAATTTTTTATATGTGATCGGTTCGGGTAATGCCGTTATTTGCTTTGATGTGTTAATATTATTTGGGTTGACCTTTTGGGTCACCTATTTGCAGGTCGCTCAGAATTTTTGCATGAACATCTCAATAGTAATCCGGTAACTTTTATTTGCTGTGATTTTTAATGATATTTTTTTAGCGTTGGAGAGTTTAGCTTAATTTTTTCAGACAGCAGCCCGGTACCTTTAGTTTTGCGTTTGACCGCAGTCGCTCCGCCGGGAAATTAAGCGTAAAAAATTCAATAGTAACTCGGTAACGTTTATTTGTTGTGATGTTAAACCTTTAATATCCCAACACTCCACACTTATTAACGGGAATATTAGAATCACGGAAAATAAAAGTTACTGAGCCACTGTGTAATAATTTTCCGCATATCATACTAACGACACGGCAGCGGGTTCCGCCCGCAAATGCTGACCTGTTTATCTTGGTAGTTTATTTTGCGCTCCCCGCTTTTTATGGCACTGATGTGCCGTGCAGACTTCTTTATGCCGGCAGATAACCGCCGCATTTTTTAACTCCGCCGATTATTCAGCGTTTATTTCACAGAAAAGCACTCCCCGTGTTTTTCTGTGCGGCGGTTATCCCCCCCACCTGTTATCCGCTCCCATGCTTGTTTGTGGTGATTTGTTGGTTGTGCTTTTCCTTTGATGGGGCGCTGCCCCATACCCCGCAAGGGCGCTGCCCTTGACCCGCGAGGGCGCTGCCCCTCGACCCCGCAGCCTTTTGAAAAAAGGCCGGCGAAAACTTTACCTTGTGTTTGTTTTGCTTAGATTTTTCTTTTTTGCTTCCTTGACCTTGATTTACCTTGCGCTTGTTTTGCTTAGATCTCCCTGTTCCTCCGCCGTTTCCTGCTTCGGATATGTTCTTCCCATTACCATAACTGAATGTGCTTTCAGATCATAATCACCGCATACCGTGTAAAGCGGCTCCGTCCCTGCCCGTTCTCCGTCAACGTAAACATTCATCTCCCCGAATGAATACAGCCTTATATCATTCGGCGTGGGATTAAAGAATACTGCTATCTCTTCAAGCTCACAGTCCCCGTATAAACCGAATCCCACTACCCTCTGCGGCAGCTTGTCAAAAAATTTCATGTTCCTGCCGATATCCTCTGCCGTACTCATTCTAAGAGCGGTATGAGCTTTTCTGAATGCGATAAGACCCTTATAATAGTCAAACACATCACGGAACTCTGATTTCCTGTCCCATTTTATGCTGTTTACCACATCAGGAGAATTATAGCTGTTGTGGTCATATGCGCCGCCCGGGAGAGGTTTTGATCTTAAAAAGTCCTGTCCCGCCTGAATAAAGGGTATCCCCTGTGCCAGCAGCACCATAGCAGCCGCCATTTTATCCATTTTCTTTCGTGTATCCAGCGAATCGGTGGGATTTGTGTAGATGAGCTTATCCCAGAGAGTGAGGTTATCGTGGGCTTCAACGTAATTTACGGACTGACAGGGAGTGAGCGTCCATGCAAAGGTATCAAGGTTCGGTATCTGCGGGTGAGGGATCCGTCCGCACATTATCTCCTTGACATACTCTTCGCTGCCTGTTGCGCCGTTAACATAGCCCCTGCTGCGGTTCTCAAAATTATTTCCCTTGACCGTATCACGGAAGTCATCGCTGAAAAACGCCACACCGGGCATATGGCGGGCATGGAGCTTCATTGCCCGTTTTGAGTCTGCAAGGGGGGAATCCCCTCCCGTCCAACCCTCTCCGTAGAGGATTATATCGGGATTTATTTCATGGAGAGTGCGTTCTATAAGGTTCATTGTTTCTATATCGTAAAGACCCATAAGGTCAAAGCGGAATCCGTCTATTTTATATTCGGTAGCCCAGAAAACAAGGCTGTCAACAATATATTTTCTCACCATAAAGCGTTCGGTCGCAACTTCGTTCCCGCAGCCCGAGCCGTTTGAAAAATACTCCCCGTTCTCTCCCCACAGACGATAATAATATTTAGGAAAAGTTTTGTTGAAAGGGGAATCGGCTGTGGCATAGGTATGATTGTAGACTACGTCCATTACTACTTTTATTCCCGCCGAATGGAGAGCATGGACCATTCTTTTAAACTCAGCAACTCTTGTTCTGCCGTCAAAAGGATCGGTGGAGTATGAGCCTTCGGGTACATTGAAATTCATGGGATCGTAGCCCCAGTTGAACTGCGGCTTGTGTACATCGGCTTCATCAACTGTCTGATAATCAAAGGCGGGCATAAGGTGTACATGAGTAATGCCCAGCTCCTTTAAATGGTCTATTCCCACCTTATCGCCCGAAGCGTTGATAAGACCTCTTTCCACAAAGGCAAGGAATCTTCCTCTGTAGCAGAAGCCGCCGCTTTTGTCAATGGAAAAGTCCCTGATATGCATTTCATATATAACGGCATCTGTATATGCTTTCATGGGGACGGGCTTATAATTATGCCAGCCTGCGGGGTTTGTTTCCTCCATATCTATGACCATTCCCATAGCGCCGTTTACTCCTGCGGTACGGGCATATATATCAATGGTTTCCTCTGTAATATCGTCATGCCTTATCTCGTAGGTATAGTAGACGCCGTTAAGATCGCCGTGGGCGGTCTTTACCCACACGCCTTTTTTATTTTTCTCCATAGGCATTCTGCGGTAGGGCTTTTCGTCACGGCAGGTCTTGTAAAGAAGCACCGATGCATCATTTGCAAAGGGCGACCAGACTTTAAAAACAGTTTTATCCTTGGAATACACCGCTCCCAGATCATTACCCGTATATCCGTATTTTTTATCCACTTCGCTAAACATCTCATGAGCCTCCATCGAAAAATTTTATGCGGGACAGGTCTGTCATTTTTTATTATACTACATTTTGCGCCCTTTGTAAAGGCATTCGGGCGTTTTTTTACCGTAAATTAACGAGTAAATTATTTGTGAATATTATATATATTATTTTTTCGGAGGATAAACGGGATTTGTCCTTATCCCCCGTTATTGCCGCTGCGGGGTATGCAGCCGGATATCTCATAACGTATAAAAATGCAGGAATTTCCGGAAAATATTGCATTTTTGACTAAAAAATCACGTCTTAGAGTATGCACTCCTGCTTGTGAGAACAAATTCTCATAAAATTAAAAACTTAAATCAAAAAAAGCCTTGACTATTTTTTTAATTATGGTATAATGATAATGGAGAATTAATTGTCCTTTTGCGGACATTAGCCTGAGATTAGGAAAGGAGCTTTTTGCAATGAAAACGGTTTTCGTGACCGGAGCCAGAGGAATGATAGGAAAAGCCGTAAGCGAGCTGCTGCTGTCAAAGGGTTATCGGGTCATCGGAACGGACGAATATCCCTCACCCTTTGCGGAAGAGGAGAATTACAGCTATGTACAGTGTCCTGTCACCGACAAGGAGCTGATCTCGGATGCCATTATGAAAAACAAGCCCGAAGTGCTTATCCACCTTGCCTGCACGGTAGACAACGATTTCCCCGATGTACTCAGTTCCAACGAGGAAAAGATAAGTGCGGCAGTGGATAAATACCTTTACGAAACGGCTGTTAATGCAGGTGTAAAGGATATTATCATGATAAGCACTCATCAGATCTACGCTCCCCAGAAAACAAGAGAGCCTATCCGTGAAACCTGCCCCGAAAAGCCCACCACAATCTATGCAAAGCTCAAAAGCGACAGTGAAAAGGCGCTCGGTGCTGCCACTAAGGGGAAAGGCATAAACGGTGTTATAATGCGGGTATGCCCTGTTTATACAGCGGATCACATTGAAAACCTTATGGCTAAGGTCTATGACACAAACGACGGCTGTGCATTTATGTATGGCACGGGCGACTACGGCTACACCTTTACCTGCGTATACAATATTGCGGATTTTATACGGGGAATACTTACCTGTCCTGCGGGGATCTCGTACAATGGAGTTTATAATGTGTGCGATACCAAACCCATTCTCGCAAAGGATATAATAGAGCTTCTGCAAAAGGAGCATAAAATAACGGCTGTTATCTCTAAAAACTACGGCTCGGGCGGAAAGGGACTGGCTTCGCTGTTCGGCGGTTCAAGGGCTGAAAAAACCGATTACCGCTATAACGATCTGAGCCTTGCCACAAGCAATATTTCCTATGATAACACCAAAGCACAGAGAATTTCCACATTCCGCTGGAAGCTGTCCAACACCAAATAACTCTGTAAAAACAAATGGAGCAGGATAAGCTGCGTTAAATGCAGTATTCTCCTGCTCCTTTTTTACTGCCGGCATTTCTTTAGTGACGGCAGTATTTTTTCATGTCCTTATCCGTCAGATAACAGCACCGTTGCAGCAGGGAGGGAAAGGCGTGGCATTATCCGAAAGCTGCACGATAACAAGATGTGCGCTGACGGGGTTTGTGCCGCCCGATGTGGGGGTGATGACAAGAGCCGCTGTGCTGCCTGTGGGGTTGCGGACGGTTATCACGGAATTTGCGGCAGTTACCGTTACAAGGAAGATACCCACGATCTGAGAGCCTGCGGCAGTTCTGCCTACAACTGTATAATTAAGCTCATTTCCGTTGAGAGTGAGTACAAGCTGACCCGCACCGGTAACGCTTACATTAAAGGCGATAAGATAAACGCCGGGGTTTGCGATGATAAAGGTATCAGTATCCTGACGGGTAATGCCCGCAGTGGCAGCAGAGGTTCTGGGGAAATCCACGTCTGTACCCGCAGCAACGGCAGTGGTGTTGTCGGGGGGCATGAGAGCGTAGAAGTCGGCGTAATTCAGCACACCGCCCGCAGGACCGGCAGGTCCCATAGGACCGACAGGACCCGCAGGACCAATGGGACCGGCAGGTCCCACAGGTCCTGTTGCGCCTGTTGCACCCGCAGCACCTCTCTCACCCTGTGGTCCCTGAGGTCCCATAGGACCCGTTGCACCTGTAGCGCCCGCAGCACCTCTTTCACCCTGCGGTCCCTGAGGACCCATGGGTCCTGTAGCGCCCGTTGCACCCGTAGCACCTCTTTCACCCTGTGGTCCCTGAGGTCCCATAGGACCCGTTGCACCTGTAGCACCCGTTGCGCCTCTTTCACCCTGTGGTCCCTGAGGTCCCATAGGACCTGTAGCGCCTGTAGCACCTCTTTCACCCTGAGCGCCTGTGCAGACTACGCAGCATGAAGATCTTCCCGTTTCGGCAGCGGGCTGTACCCCGCCCGAACGTGCTAACTCGGCAGCAGAAGAAAAAACCTGACTGTTCATAGTAAAGAACATCTCCTTTCAATATTACGGATATTCGGTTCATTACTACATAATATGCGGCTTTTCGACAAATGACACAAAAATAAACGGCGGATAAAGAGCTGCTCTTATATCCGCCGTTTGCATTTTCGTACGGCACAGTATAAATAATGCTTTATGAAAACCGTAAAATTGAATTCTCGCCCGCCTGTCGGACGTTATCGTGAAAATAATCGGACAAATCATGTAGAAGAGTGATTGATTTTACACACCGGTCGGGTATTATCGTGAAAAAATTCAGACAAATTATATTAGCGGGTGAATGCGGCATCATGCCGCCGGAATCAGTGCCGCCCGCACATTTTATGACAGTGTTCGCAGTCGCAGCCGCAGGAGGACTTCCCCGCCTTTTTATCCTTTTTCATTCCTCTTATTATCCCGAAAACTATCAGGCAGAGGAGGGCAAGTACAAAAAGTGTTCCGCCGTTTATCATAAGCTCATCTCCGAAAAAATTGTTTTACGCTTTAACATTTACCTTTGTTGTAAGTGTAGTGCTTTCCTTGTAGGGGCGCACAAGCATATAGATGATAAATGCCAGTACCGCAAATGCCGCAATTGCACCGATAATATTTCCGCTGCCCGTGAAAAGACTGCCGAGCTGATATATGATAAGCGATACCGCATAGGCAAATCCGCACTGATATGCAATTGCAAACGCCGTCCATTTCGGACTGTTCATTTCACGTCTTATTGCACCTATAGCCGCAAAGCAGGGGGCGCAGAGAAGATTGAACACAAGGAAAGAATATCCCGCAAGTGCTGAAAATTCCGCCGCAAAGCTGCCCCATATCTCGTCACCGTTTTCGGATACCTCCTCGGCAAAGTGGTAAAGCGAACCGTAGGTTGCCACTACGTTTTCCTTTGCGATAAGTCCCGTAACAGCAGCTACCGCCGCTTTCCAGTCTCCCCAGCCCAAAGGTATGAACAGCCATTTTACCGCACTGCCAAAGCCTGCAAGAATGGAATTGTCTATCTCCTCGACCATGCCGAAAGAACCGTTTTCAACGCCGAAGCCCATTAAGAACCAAAGCACGATAGTTGAAAGAAGTATAATAGTACCCG
This sequence comes from uncultured Clostridia bacterium, assembly GCA_947625735.1. Taxonomy (GTDB): domain Bacteria; phylum Bacillota; class Clostridia; order Oscillospirales; family Ruminococcaceae; genus Huintestinicola. The sequence goes on along the minus strand of CANQPL010000032.1, from coordinate 4,442 downwards.
CCTTTTTAATGAACGAAAGCCCTCTTTCTCCCATTGAGCGCAGTACACTGCCCACAGTAGGAAGATGATAGGCAGGAAGCTCCATTACAAAGGGAGCGGGGTCCCCTGCAAATATTTTCGTCTTTTTAAGAATTATTCCCGATACTATAACAGCACCCACACCTACAAAGTACGCAGATGCTGCAACCCACCCCGCATTGTTGAAGAGTGCGCCTGCTATAAGACCGATTATCGGCAGTTTTGCACCGCATGGGATAAATGTTGTTGTCATTACGGTCATGCGCCTGTCACGCTCATTTTCAATAGTCCTCGAAGCCATAACAGCGGGAACGCCGCAGCCCGTGCCTATTAGCATGGGGATAAAGGATTTGCCCGAAAGACCGAATTTTCTGAAGATCCTGTCCATGACAAAGGCGATCCTCGCCATGTATCCGCAGCCCTCCAAAAAAGCAAGGAAGATAAAAAGCACCAGCATCTGTGGAACAAAGCCCAGCACTGCGCCCACACCGCCTATAATTCCGTCAAGTATAAGACTTTTGAGCCAGTCCGCACAGCCTACAGCATCAAGGGCACTTTCTGCAATTGCGGGAACGCCCGGTACCCATATGCCGTAATCTGCGGGATCCGCCTCCGCTCCCGCTTCCACTGCCTGTTCATATTCGGCTGTTCCTATGCCGAACAGATGCCAGCCGTCACCGAAAACTCCGTCATTTGCCCAGTCTGTTGCCCATGTGCCTACAGTTGTTACCGACACGTAGTAGACAATGAACATTACCACCGCAAATATGGGCAGGGCAAGGAAACGGTTCGTTACCACCTTATCTATCCTGTCCGAAAGGCTTTCGCCGCTGTTTTTCTTTTTAAGGCAGCCCTTGATAACAGACGCTATAAAGATGTACCGCTCATTTGTGATAATGCTTTCCGAATCGTCGTCCATTTCCTTTTCGGCAGAGCGTATATCCTGCTCGATATGCGCCATTTTATCGGCAGGAACAGAAAGCCGCTCTATGACCTTGCTGTCACGCTCAAAAATTTTAATTGCATACCACCTTTGCTGCTCCTCGGGAACGTTATGCAGAACAGCTTCCTCTATATGAGCAATGGCGTGTTCCACGCAGCCGCAGAAGCTGTGACGGGGAATGGCGGACTTTTTTTCTCTTGCCGCATTGACCGCCTCTGTTATTACCTCGTTAATGCCCGTGCCTTTAAGTGCGGAAATTTCCGCAACCGGACAGCCCAGCTCCTCAGAAAGCCGATCGGTATTTATGGAATCGCCGTTTTTTCTGACTACATCTATCATATTGACGGCACACACGACCGGAATACCAAGCTCCAGCAGCTGAGTGGTAAGATAAAGATTTCTTTCAAGGTTTGTTCCGTCAATGATATTGAGAATTGCATCGGGACGCTCGTCAATAAGATAATTTCTCGCCACCACCTCTTCGAGAGTGTAGGGGGAGAGGGAGTATATTCCCGGCAGGTCGGTAACGGTCACGTCCTTTCTGCCTTTGAGCTTTCCCTCCTTTTTTTCCACCGTAACGCCCGGCCAGTTGCCGACGTACTGATTTGACCCGGTAAGAGCATTGAAAAGTGTAGTCTTACCGCAGTTCGGGTTGCCCGCAAGGGCTATCCTTATTTCCATATTTCCAAAACCTCCGCTGTAAGGAGCAGCCCGCTCTTAACATCTCTGTTTTGCTGCTCCCCTATTATTTTTTATGTAAGTTTAAGCTAACTATATTGTTCTACGCTAACTATATTAGATAATGCTAACTTGTGCTGTTGACTTTTTTGCATGATCGTTCTGTTCAGGGCTGTTTTGTTCGGCTTTGTCTTAAACTACCTCGATATTGGCGGCGTCCGCTTTCCGCAGAGAAAGCTCATATCCTCTTACGGTGATCTCGATAGGATCGCCCAGCGGTGCTACCTTGCGCACATAAATTTCCGTGCCCTTGGTAATACCCATATCCATGATCCTGCGCTTGACTGCGCCCTCACCGCCCAGAGCCGTGACCTTTACCGTTTCACCTATCCGTGTGTCCTTGAGTGTAGCCATATTCTCCCTCCGTTCTTCATACCATGATCTTTGCTGCCATTTCACCCGAAACGGCTACCCGTGAATCCTTGACATTCACAATGACATTCCCGCCTATGGAGCTTATCACCGTGACCGTCCCGCCTGTGACAAATCCCAGATTTTCCAGAAATTTCCGCACCTCGGGACTTCCTCCCACCTTTTTTATTATGTTTTCCTCGCCTATGGGCGCAAATGTAAGCGGCATTGATGTTACCCCTTTCTAACTTAGTAAGCGGCTGCTAATGGTATGACATTTAAAATCGGTTAGTATACTCTAACCGTTTCTTATTCTATATTAACTCAAATTATTGAGTTTGTCAATAGCTGACGGGCAAATTTTTGCTCTGCAGGCTTATTTTTGGTAAAGATATACATAAATAATGTTAGCAATAACTGACAAGTTGGGGATTTTTACTTTTTGGGGGATCTTATCGGGATAATGGGTGTTATCATCTGTGAAAAGGTGAAAAATGCTCCCCCGCTCTTGAAAAGCGGTCAAGGATATGATATAATTATGATAGCATAAACCGGAGCGTTCAGATCATCATCGTCCGTTAAAAACGGCTTAAAAATAAATGTTAAGGAAAGAGAAAAGTTATAATGAAAAAGAATGATATAGTAAAAATAAATATCACCGACATAACAGCAGAGGGCAGCGGAGTGGGAAGATATGAGGGCATGGCGGTATTCGTACCCTCCGCCGCTGTGGGGGACGAGATAGAATGTCGGATAGTAAAGGTTCTCAGAAGCTACTGCTACGGCATTATCGAAAGGATAATAACTCCCTCCGCAGACAGGCTTGACAGGGGCTGCGAAATAAAGAACAGCTGCGGCGGCTGCATTTTCCGTCATATAAGCTATGAAGCGGAAAAGCGCATTAAGGCGGATATGGTGAAAAATGCCTTTGTGCGGCTGGGCGGTTTTGAGGAAAGCACTCTTGATATCCTGCCGATAACAGGCTGTGCGGACACTGACAGGTATCGCAATAAAGCTCAGTATCCCGTATCAGCAGACAAGCAGGGGCATATCACGGCGGGTTTTTATGCCCGCAGGAGCCACAGGATAATTCCCTGTGAGGACTGTCTTTTGCAGCCGGAAATTTTCGGCGATATCGTAAAAGAGATAATCATGTATGCAGAGGGAAAAAATATCCCGCCCTATGACGAGGTATCGGGAAAGGGAGCGCTCAGGCATATATATCTGCGGAAAGGGTATCACAGCGGAGAAGTAATGGTTTGTCTTGTGACTGCGGCAGATGATAAGATAGTTACGGAAAAATACCGTGAGATCGCCCATATTATCACAAGGAAATTTTCTCAGATACGCTTGGTGATACTTAACATAAATAAGGGAAAAAACAATGTGATACTCGGGAAAAAGTGCATTACCCTGTGGGGCAGTGATACCATAAGCGATACCATGTGCGGTGTAAGGGTAAAGCTGTCGCCGCTTTCATTTTATCAGGTCAACACCGCACAGGCGGAGGAATTGTATCGGGTCGTGTGGGAATTTGCCAACCTTACGGGCAGAGAGGACGTGCTTGATCTTTACTGCGGAGCGGGGACGATAGGGCTTTCCCTTGCGGGGCGTGCGGGGCGTGTGACGGGAGCGGAAATAATACCCGAAGCTGTGGAAAATGCCCGTGAAAACGCAAGGGAGAGCGGTATTACAAATGCGGATTTTATCTGTGCGGACGCAGGACAGGCGGCAAAGCGTTTTCTTGATGAGGGACGGTGTCCTGATGTGATAATCACCGATCCGCCGAGAAAGGGCTGTGATGTGCTTACCCTTGAAAGCATGGTGAAGATGTCCCCCGGACGTATTGTGATGGTTTCCTGCAATCCTGCTACTGCCGCAAGGGACTGCCGTTTTCTGGCGGAACATGGGTATGTGACGGATAAGATCAAGCCTGTGGATATGTTTGCGGGAACGGGACACGTTGAGTGCGTGGTGCTGATGTCAAGGGTCAAGGACTGAACGATGAAAAAGTGCTGTATTTATGGGATTTGTGAGCATCTGAACAGCAGTGCCGATATGCAGAATTGAACGCAAAAAATGTTCCGGCAGAACATATCAGCCGTTTTGGTCGGAGGGTTGGGTAGGCTGTTCAGATGTTTTTGGAGTAGGGTTGAGTTAATGACTTGGATAACAGAGATTTAAGGCTGTGATATAGATGCCGGAGGAATTGTTGTATGACGAAAATAGTTTGGGAAGGAACCAGAAAGGAATTTGGTACATCACACCGGAGTTTGCCGATTCCAAAAAATGCGATTAAAATTCGTGAAGGAGATGGAGTCTGAATAAAGAACCGTGTAAATGCCAATAATAGCCATAGAAAATAAAAAACTATGGAGGAAAATAACATGAA
>CANQPL010000031.1 GCA_947625735.1 uncultured Clostridia bacterium | reverse complement strand
GTTTCCTGAAAATTTACCAACGAGGTGGCAGCGGGTTCCACCCGCCGAGGTGGCAGCGGGTTCCGCCTGCGAGGGTCACACCGATTTATTTCAAATAAAAGTTACCGAGTCACTGTGTAAAATGTTTTCCGCAAAATTTACCAACGAGGTGGCTGCGGGTTCCACCCGCCTGTTTTTGAGGAGAGCAGAACGATATGTGCAAAGAGGTGAACAGATGAAAAGTATGCTTATCTGCCCTGTATGCGGGAGCAGTCTTGAACGGTGTGAACACACATACCGCTGTCCTTCGGGACACAGCTTTGATATTGCTGCAAAGGGTTACGTTAATCTGCTGCTGTCAAATCAGATGAAAAGCAAGCTCCCCGGGGATAATAAGCTTATGGTAAATGCAAGAACGGAATTTCTTGACAAGGGATATTATTCTCATCTTGCGGCGGAAGCGGCACGGATAGCAAAAAAATACGGCAGCGGCGGCGTTATCCTCGATGCAGGCTGCGGAGAGGGATACTATACCGAAAAACTGTACCGTGCAGCAGCGCCCGCCCGTCTTGTGGGAGCGGACATCTCCAAATTTGCCTGCGCAAAAGCGGCGGCACGGCTGAGGGAAGAAAATGTTGAAATTGCGGCGGCAAGCGTTTTTCATCTTCCCATGGCGTCAGCTTCTGCGGATATGGCTGTTACCATGTTTGCGCCCTTTTGCAGAGAGGAGTTTTACCGTGTTCTGCGTGAGGGAGGCTGTCTGCTTATGGTCATACCCTCTGAGGGGCATCTTATGAGCCTTAAACGGGCGGTTTACGACAAGCCCTATGAAAACAACCTTGCTGATACGGATATAGAGGGCTTTGAGCTTGCAGAGCGGCTGCGTGTGCAGCGGGATATCACACTTGACAACAGTCATGATATACAAAGCCTTTTCGCCATGACCCCATACTATTATAAAACAAGCGAGGAGGGACACAGACGTGCGGAGGGACTTACTCACCTTGTGACCTCTGCGGATTTTACACTGCTTGTATATATAAAAAAATGAAACGAGGAGATAGATCATGGCACTTGACGGAGCTTTTCTTCTTGCGGTAAAGCAGGAGCTTACGCCGCTTATAGGCGGCAGAGCCGAAAAAATACATCAGCCCTCCAAGGACGAGCTTATCATAACCATACGCACAAGAGACGGCTCGTCACGTCTGCTCATGTCTGCTGCGGCAGGATCGGCAAGACTTCATATCACGGAGGAAGCAATAGAAAATCCCCCCTCTCCGCCCATGTTCTGTATGCTCATGCGAAAGCACCTGAGCGGCGCACGGCTTGCGGATATACGGCAGGACGGGCTTGAACGGATACTGTATTTTGTGTTTGAGGGGATAAATGAGCTGGGCGATCCTGTCACGCTTACACTTGCGGCTGAGATAATGGGAAAGTATTCAAATATTATTCTTATAGGCAGCGAGGGACGGATAATTGACAGCATAAAACGCACGGACGATGTTACCTGCCGTGACAGGATAATCCTCCCCGGCGCACAGTATACCCCTCCAAAGCGGGACGAGCGTCTTAATTTTCTCACTGCTGACAGAGAGGAGATCCGCTCACGGATAAGCACTCTTACAGGCAGAGAGCTTTCAAGAGGACTTGTCCGCATATTTGAGGGCGTATCTCCCGTGCTGTGCGATGAATGGGTCTATCGTGCTTACGGCGGGGATATATCTCCTGAGGAGGTAACATCTGCTGACAGACTTATAGATGAGATATTCCGCACGAGAGATGAATTTTTCGGCGGCAGGCGGCAGTTTACCATAATACGTGAACAGGACGGCAGATACAAGGACTTCTGCTTTACAAATATCACCAAATTCGGTTCACTGATGAAAACAGAGGGCTGCAAAAGTGCCTGTGAAACGCTGGAGCGGTTCTATTCGGAGAGAGACAGGACTGCCCGTATGAAGCAGCGGTACCATGATCTGTACAAGCTGCTTGAAAATGCCTATGAGCGTGTCCTGCGAAGAACGGAAAATCAGAAAAGAGAGCTTGAGGAATCAAGAAAAAAAGATATATATAAGCTAAAAGGCGATCTTATCTCCGCAAATCTCTATGCTCTTGAAAAGGGAATGACACGTTTTACCTGTACAAATTTCTACAGCGAGGGGGAAGAAATAACCATAGAGCTTGACCCAAGGTTTACTCCCTCTCAGAATATGCAGCGGTATTACGGTCTTTATCGAAAGGCTGACAATGCAGAGAAAAGACTGCATGAGCTTATAGCGGCAGGCGAAAATGAGCTTTTGTATATAGACAGCGTCCGGGACGCACTTTCAAGAGCGGAAACCGAAAATGATGTGAATGCGCTGAGGAGTGAGCTTATGGAGCAGGGATATATCCGCAGCACGGGAGGAAAGGGACGGCAGAAAAGCCCAAAGGCATCGCCTCCCATAGAGCTTTTTTCCCCTGACGGGTACAGAGTGCTTGTGGGGAGAAATAACCGTCAGAATGATGAGCTTACCCTGAAAACTGCGGATAAAACAGACATCTGGCTGCACGTAAAGGACATAACAGGCTCTCATGTGATAATACGTACAGAGGGTACAACTCCCCCTGATACAACTATTCTTTTTGCGGCAGCTGCGGCGGCGGCAAACAGCAGAGCAAGGAACTCCTCACAGGTGCCTGTGGATTATACGCTTGTAAAAAATGTAAAGAAGCCCTCGGGAGCAAAGCCCGGAATGGTCATATTTACGGGAAACAGGACAGTTTATGTAAAGCCCCTTAACAGCGCAGAAATAAAGCACACCCCTTAAAGGAAAGGAAGGATAAAATATGGCACTGCCCGATTTTAGCAAGATAACACAAAATACCTCTGATGTTCCCAAGTGGGCTGTATACATGAAAAAGGGCGAGTTTATAAGCTATCAGACCACATATAAAAGCAAGCAGTATTTTGATCTTTTTGATAAATACACTTTCCCTTGTGAAGAAACAGGGGACATCACATATTATGTTTATGACCCTGTAAAGCACGGTGCGCCCGCAGATAAAAAATATCCCGTGCTTATGTGGCTTCACGGTGCAAGCAATGCCCTTGACGGGGTAAAGTGTATAATGTGCTGCGGGGCGGAGCAGTATGCTTCTCCGAAATATCAGCAGGATATGGGAGGGGCATTTATAATAGTACCTCTTGCAAACGAAAAACGCCTTGAAAACGGAAATATCAAGGGAACATGGTCGGAGGTGTATTCCGCTCCCATAAAAGGAATTTATGACAAGGTCTGCGGCGATCATGAAAAGAATACAGGCAAAAGGTTTGTTATGGGAGCGTCATCGGGGGGCTATTTTACATGGCAGCTCCTTGAGGATTATACGGGTTATTTTGACGGGGCAATACCTATATCATCGGCATATATTCCCTCAGATGCCGCCCTTGACAGGATCTCAGAAAGCGGAGTACACCTTATTATAGCCCATGGGCGGCATGATGAAATGGCAGATTTTGACGAGTGCGTGGCTGTGCGCATGGAAAAGCTTCAAAGCATGAAAAACTGTATCTGCTTTTTCCCCGAGTGGGTTTATAACGGCGACGGGGGAATATCCTCTGTAAATTACGGTATAGAAATGGGACAGCACTGCATGATAAATCAGATACAGGCAAATCTCATATCCGACAGCGGTATCCCCGCAGATGAAAGGCTGCCGGACGGTATTACGGGCTGGATAAGGGATATGTGCGAAAAGGAGTCCTGACGGGGACGAAAACAAATTATACCAAGGTAAAAGGGTAAACTTCATTATAACAGTTACCGGGTCACTGTGTAAAAAGTTTTCTGCAAAATTTACCGCCGGGGGCATATCGGTTTATTTCATATAAAAGTTACCGGGTCACTGTGTAAAAAATTTTCTGCAAAATTTACCGCCGGGGGCATATCGGTTTATTTCATATAAAAGTTACCGAGTCACTGTGTAAAAAGTTTTTTTCAAAATTTACCGCCGGGGGCATATCGGTTTATTTCATATAAAAGTTACCGGGTCACTGTGTAAAAAGTTTTTTTCAAAATTTACCAACGAGGCGGCAGCGGGTTCCACCCGCCGAGGTGGCAGCGGGTTCCACCCGCCGAGGTGCAAGCGGGGTCACCCCGCCGGGTTCCACCCGCTACTATAGAAGGGGAGAAATAATCATGGAAATAAGCTTAAAGGGAAAAACAGCACTTGTAACAGGAGGCAGCGGCGGCATAGGCAGAGCTGTTGTACGCACATTTGCACAGTGCGGAGCAGATGTGGCGATCCATTATCATTCAGACAGGGAAAATGCGGAAAGTCTTGTAAATGAACTTCACGCTATGGGAAGAAAAGCCGCAGCATTTCAGGCGGATATAACCCGTGAAGAAAGCGTTAACAGCATGAAAGAAAGCATTGAACGTGAGTTTGCACTTCCCGATATTGTTGTGGCAAACGCCGTCATTCAGTATGAATGGAAGCCCCTTTTAGAACAGGATATAAAGGACTATTACAGTCAGTTTGAAAGCTGCGTTATGCAGACTGTGTATCTTGCAAAGGCGTTTGCGCCCCATATGAGGGAGCAGCATTACGGAAGATTTGCCGTTATAAATACCGAATGTTCAATTGCCGCAGAACCGAACTGCTCCGCCTATACATCAGCGAAAAAGGGTCTTGACGGCATTGTAAAGGTGCTTGTAAGGGAGCTGGGTCCCTATAACATCACCGTAAATCAGATAGCCCCGGGCTGGGTAATTACAGACAAGGAAAGAGCTGCGGGCGGCTATGAGGACAGTCATTATATACCCGAAGTACCCCTCAGACGCAGAGGGAGCGATATGGATATTGCCAATATGGCTGCATTTTTAGTGTCCGACCTTGCAGGATTTGTTTCGGGAGCGTTCGTACCCGTCACGGGCGGCAGAATGATGACAGCTATATGACAGGTGTCTACAGGCGCAGAGTGCAGCTTTAAGACAGGAAAAATTAAAATAAAATCTCTTGACAAAATGTATTAACTGTGGTATAATCAGAATATCATACAACAGGGGAGCTGCAAATGAGCGGCTGAGAGGGAGCTTTCTGCTCCGACCCTCTGACCTGATCCGGATAATGCCGGCGCAGGGACGTTTGTAACGGTTTTTATCACCTGTACGTCCGCTGTACCGCCGTACAGGTATTTTTATTTTCACGGAGGAGCATATGAGAAATTACACTACTCAGATGGAAGCGGCAAAAAAGGGGATCATCACTCCCGAGATGAAAACCGTTGCCGAAAAGGAATATACCGACCCCGCACTTATATGTGAACGAGTGGCAGTGGGAGAGGTGGTTATCCCCGCAAATATCCGTCACACCGCGCTTTCTCCCGAGGGAGTAGGCAGGGGACTGCGGACAAAGATAAATGTAAATCTGGGGATCTCGGGGGACTGCAAAAACTATGAAACGGAGCTTGAAAAGGTTCGCCTTGCCCATAAATACGGCGCAGAAGCGATCATGGATCTGTCAAATTACGGCAAGACAAATACATTCCGTCAGCAGCTTATAGAAATTTCCCCCGCCATGATAGGCACAGTGCCTATGTATGATGCCATAGGCTATCTTGAAAAGGACCTTTTAGAGATAACCGCCGAGGACTTTCTGAAGGTGGTCCGCGCTCATGCTGAGGAGGGCGTGGACTTTATGACCATTCATGCAGGACTGAACCGCCGTGCCGTGGAAGCCTTTAAGCGTGACAAGCGTGAAATGAATATCGTTTCACGGGGCGGCTCACTCCTCTTTGCATGGATGGAAATGACGGGCAATGAAAATCCGTTCTATGAGCATTTTGATGAAGTGCTTGACATTCTCAGGGAATTTGACGTTACAATAAGTCTGGGAGATGCACTGCGTCCGGGCTGTATTGACGACAGCTCTGACGGCGGTCAGATAGCGGAGCTTATAGAGCTTGGCGCACTTACCGAAAGAGCATGGGCAAGGGACGTTCAGGTGATGATAGAGGGTCCCGGGCACATGGCACTTAACGAAATAGCCGCAAATATGGCGCTTGAAAAGCGTATATGCCACGGCGCACCTTTTTATGTGCTGGGCCCTCTGGTGTCGGATATTTTCCCCGGCTACGACCATATCACCTCGGCAATAGGCGGAGCTGTGGCGGCGGCAAGCGGAGCGGATTTTCTCTGCTATGTCACTCCCGCCGAGCATCTGCGGCTTCCCGATGCAGAAGATGTAAAGGAGGGCATTATCGCCGCAAAGATAGCAGCCCATGCGGCAGATATCGCAAAGGGCGTTCCCCATTCAAGGGACAGGGATAACCAAATGGCAAAGGCACGCCACAAAGTGGATTGGGACGAGATGTTTAAAACAGCCTTTGACCCGGATAAGGCAAAAGAATATTTTGAAAGCACTCCCCCCGCCGACAGACACACCTGCTCCATGTGCGGAAAAATGTGCGCTGTACGTACTACTAACATGATACTTGAGGGGAAAAAGGTGGAGTTCTGCACCGAAAAATAAGGGCAGGCTCTGAAAGCATAACGTCATTTTTGTATAATACCTCCTCCTTAACCAAAATAGTGACGGAGGAGGTTAAGCGGTGAAAAGCCGCAGATATAGTCGAAAGACCTGTCGGCAGGGGAGCGCCTGACGACTGTAATATTCTGCGAGGGAACCCGTGTTTCGGGGTGAGAGGAAACTTTCAAGTTTCGACCGATGTCTGCCCGGAAGGCGGAGTCTGCCTTGCAGTCCATGAAACTCAATTTTTGCAGAATTGATTTTCTTAAAGCAAGAAGCAGGGAGCAAGAAAAATTTTCAAAGGCATTTTCTTATCTTGCCTATTGCCTCTTATTTTCTTGCCTCTGTTTGCAGTTCTCCTTTCGGGACAATGAAAGGAGTTTTTTTAAATGAACAGCAGATCAAACATCAGGAAGCTCACTGCCGCAGCAGTGCTTACCGCTCTTGCAACAGCGGGTTCTCTCTTCTCGTTCCCGTTTCTGGGGGCAAAGTGCAGTCCGGTACAGCACCTTGTGAATATAATTGCAGGGGTTTATTTAGGACCGTGGTATGCGCTGGGATCGGCATTCTGTGCAAGCCTTATCCGCAATATACTGGGGCTCGGCTCTCCCCTTGCATTTCCGGGGTCAATGGCGGGGGCATTCCTTTCGGGGGTAATGTACCACATGATCCTCAAAAACAAGGGACAGGGCGCAAGGCTTACAGGCGCATATCTGGGCGAGCTTACAGGCACATCTCTTATCGGCGGTATGCTCTCCTACCCTGTTGCTCTTTTTGTCATGAAGAATCAGGCGGCGACACTGTTCGGCTTTGTGTTCCCGTTTTTTGTATCTACACTTGTAGGCACCGTGTCAGCTGCAATAATAGTTACCGCCATGAAAAAGGCAAGGATATTTGACTTTCTTGACGAGGCAAAAAATTTATGATAACGGCGGATAATATTCTCAGTCTGCGTGAGAAAATTACACAAACACGTCCCCTTATCCACTGCATAACAAATCCTGTGGCAGCAAATTTCTGTGCAAACGCTCTCCTTGCTCTGGGCGCAAAGCCCATTATGGCTGAATTTGCGGAGGAAATGAGCGAGATTACGGGAGCGGCTGCGGCTCTTTCGGTAAATCTTGGTGGGATAAACGAAAGCAAAACAGCAGCAATTTTAAAAGCCGTCGAAACCGCCCACAAATGTACAATACCATGGTGTATTGATCTTGTGGGAGCGGCGTGCAGCAGCTACAGGCTGAACTTTGCCTCAGAGCTTATACATAAATACCCGCCGTCTGTAATCAAGGGAAATTTCTCGGAAACAGCGGCACTCTGCGGAATTGAACATCATGCAGAGGGCGTAGGCTCAGAGGAGTGCGGCGACATTTCCCCATATGCACAGATAATAGGAAAGACAGCCGCCCGCTTTTCCTCGGTCATAATGATGACAGGAGAAACCGATCTTATCACTGACGGAAAACGTTTTGCCTATGTAAAAAACGGCGATCCCATGATGACATTGGTGACGGGTACAGGCTGTGTGCTGGGTTCTCTGACGGGGGGGTTTCTTTCTGTATCCCCGCCCTTTGAAGCAAGCGTCTGCGCTGCTGTAACTATGGGAATTGCGGGAGAATATGCAGCGGGACAGGGCAGCGTGGGCAGTTTTGACAGTCATATTATTGATAAAATTTATTCAATAGATAGTAACGATTACAATATCTGTATGAGGTATACCGAAAATGAAGCCTGATATCACACTTTATCTTGTCACTGACAGCACGGGAATGACAGGACAAGCCTTTCTTGACAGGATACACAACGCCTTAAAGGGCGGCGTTACCCTTATCCAGCTAAGGGAAAAGGAGCGCACTGCAAGGGATTTTTTGTCACTTGCGGTGAGAGTGAGGGAGCTGGCAGACAGCTTTAATGTTCCTCTCATCATCAACGACAGGGCAGACATTGCCCTTGCCTGCGGGGCGGGAGTTCACGGAGGGGCAGATGATATCCCCACAGCTGCCCTGCGCCGTATCATGGGAGAAAAAAGCATTATCGGAGCAACGGCAAAAACTCTTGAACAGGCGAAAAAAGCGCAGTCAGAAGGAGCGGATTATCTGGGCGTGGGGGCAATATTCCCCACATCTACAAAGGTAACTGCCCGTACATCTATAGAGGATCTGAAAAAGATCTGCAGGGAAGTAAATATACCTGTATGCGCCATAGGCGGCATTACTGAGGATAACTGCACTCTCCTCAAAGGCAGCGGCATAAAGGGAATTGCAGTAGTATCGGCTGTAATGAGTGCAGACGATCCTTTCGGGGCGGCGTCAAGACTCCTTGAAAAGGCAAGGGAGATAGTATCATGACTGTAAAAACAGCACTTACCATTGCAGGTTCAGACCCCTCGGGCGGTGCAGGACTGCAAGCGGATCTGAAAACCTTTGCCGCTCACGGAATATACGGAATGAGTGCGGTCACAGCTCTCACGGTGCAGAATACTGAGGGGGTAAAGGACGTAATGCCCCTGCCCGGTGATTTTTTTGAGAGCCAGCTTGAAAATGTGCTGTGGGACATTCCGCCTGATGCGGTAAAAACGGGAATGATGCCAAATAGTGAAATTATCCGCATAACGGCGGAGCTGTTAAAAAAATACCGTATCGGAAATATTGTCGTTGATACGGTAATGGTATCCACAAGCGGCAGACGGCTTATGGACGAAAGGGCTTTTGATGATTTCTGCAATTATCTTATCCCCGCTGCAGACGTGATAACCCCCAATATACCCGAAGCAGAGCTGTTTTTCGGGCAGAAAATTTCCGATACCGAGGATATGCGCCGTGCTGCATTGTATCTTTACGGTGAAACGGGCGGCGGAGTGCTTATAAAGGGCGGTCACCTGAGGGGGGCGGCAGAGGATATCCTCTGTTACAGGGGAGAAATATTCACCTATAAAACGGAGCGCATCAATAATCCCAACACCCATGGAACGGGCTGCACACTGTCCTCGGCAATTGCCTGCGGTCTGGCGGCAGGACTTGACCTGCCACGGGCAGTGGGAGCGGCAAAGGAATATATTTCCCGTGCGATCGGTGCGGGGCTTGCACTCGGACACGGAAACGGTCCGCTGATGCATAATGTGTGAAGTGTGGAGAGTTAAGATATTAAAGATTTAATTTCCAATTTAGCAAGGTGACTTATGAATTAACATTACAGCAAATGAGAGTTACCGAGCTGCTATTTAAAATTATTTCACAAAATTTTCCTGCGGGTGCAAGCGGGGGTCACCCCGCAGGGTTCCGCCTGCTCCGCCCGACCGCAAATTTTTACTTGACTTTTTCAAAACTCTATGATATGATAATAAAAGCATAAAAAATGCTGATTTTTAGGAAAGGAGGGATTTTGATGTTTACAAGAAATAATCAAATAAATTCGGGGAGGATAAACAATATTTAATTCTCCCGGAACAGGAGGATATATGTTTTTTTATCACGTAGTTTCAGATAAACCCAAGCAGGTCGGACAGCACTTTGTATTAAATGAAAAAAATCCCAACGGTGTGTATGAGCGTGTGTATGCACAGATGAGTATTGTTGAGGATATTTATAATGATCCGAAAAAATATGAGGGTGTAAAGCTCAGCCACGAAGTAGATGTTGCACTTAGGGAGCTTGCTTTGGAAAAGGTAAGAAAGGAAAAATACCCGCATTATCCGTCTCGTATGGCTGCACTGTATGTTTCTGAAACATATGAAGAAGCCGTGCGGTGGGGCGAATATTTTGCCCGTATAGGACGTCCTACATATTGTATTGCCAAAATAAAGGTCAATGGGAATCTTTATTACGGTGATGCGTACAAATGCTTTGACGGAACCATCGACCGAGAGGAAAATCTCAGACTGGCAGAAATTTATTGGCAGAACGGACAGAATGAGGACGGTCACGAGCAGATAAAAGAAGTGCTTGCAGACGGTGAGATAGAGATCGTTCAGATACTTAAAGAAATAAATGCAAACATTTAACAGCATATAATTTCAGATCATACTTATCAGCCGCAGCTTGTTCTTATAGGAAATTTGCGCAGATCTTCGGGGTTATTTTTACCGGAAGGACGTGTACAGATCACTATGAGAACAAGCTTTGCACTCAACAAGGAGAAGCTGTCAGACAAGAAAAGGGAAAGAAGCTGCTGTTTTAAGACTGTACGGGTACTATCGAGGCTAAAATTTGTACTATACAAATATTTCACAGGGAGAAAAACACAATGATTTACAAATTCAATGAAAAGGTGTCAGCAAAGGCACTTGCGGATCTGCGTGAGTCGGTGGGCTGGAACAGAATGGAAAAGGAATATGCAAACCCCTTGATGAACTCCTTTTACCATATTGCGGTTTACGATGATGAAATGCTTATCGGATATATTGACAGCGTATCAAACGGTGTGACAGATGCTTACATTCAGGATTTAATGGTTTCTCCGCATTATCAGGGCAGGGGGATCGGTACAGAGCTTATGAATAAAATGATCGAATATTTTAAAGAAAAACACATTTACATGATTTCGGTGGTTTATGAAGAGGGTCTGAAAGCCTTTTATAAGCGATTTGGTTTTTATAATATGCTGTGCGGTCAGATGGAAGCATATCAGAGGTGCAAATAAATAAAAATCAGATATTTGCTGCTTTCGGATAATTTTAATTTTTAATATGTGAATTTACAGAAATTTTTTCGCAGAGACTAATCAGAAGCAGCATTGAAATTGTGCAGTGATTTTTTTGAAATTATTTTTAATATTTTCTCCTCCCCCCTTGACAAATAAGGGGGATAATGCTATAATATATTTAACAGTATTAAATATTATCAGTATTAATTTTTATCAGTATAAATTATTTTAAGATGGTGATAATATGTCGGAAAGTCTTAGTCAGACAGACAGGCTTATGGAGGTAATGGAGCGGGTATATTTTCAGAAAAACCGTCCCGGTCTTGAACACTTTCTTCAGGGAGAGATGAGAGTGCTTACCTTTGTTTACTATTCCGGACGTGTCATGCTCCCCGGAGAAATTGCCGCCGCTATGAATATGACAGGCGGCAGAGTTGCGGGAATACTCCGTTCCCTCGAAAAAAAAGGATATATCCTGCGTCAGACAGATGAAAAGGACAGGCGCAGAGTGCTTGTGACCATTACAGAAAACGGAGCGGAATGTGTTAAAACCGGAGCTGCCGCCCTCAGACAGTCTCTTTCAGAGCTTTGCAGCATAATGGGGGAGGAGCAGACCGAGCTTTATATTTCCGCTATGAACGCTTATCTTGACGCAGCCGCAGAGCTGTGGGGCAGATACGAAAGGGGCAGATAATATGGATATGCATGAATTTTATATGGGAAATGTCTTTGACGCCTACGAATTTTTCGGAGCGCACTGCAACGAAAACGGCACGGTTTTCCGCACCTTTGCTCCCTCTGCTGTGCGTGTGAACATCATAGGAGAATGGACGGACTGGAAAGAGGAGGAAATGACAAAAAGCGGACAGATCTTTACCTACTATTCCCCCAATGCCCATAAGGGACAGATGTATAAATATGTGCTGTATTCTGCTGCGGGACGGCATGAACACTGCGATCCCTACGGCTTTTCAATGGAGCTGCGCCCCGCCTTTGCTTCTGTTATAACAGATCTGCTGGAATACCGCTTCACTGATGAGAGCTGGCTCAAAAAACGGACAAAAAATTATAATTCTCCCATGAATATCTATGAGGTGCATTTAGGCTCATGGCTGCACGATCCCGACAGCGAAAACGGCTGGTACACCTACGAAAGCATTTCTGACAAGCTGATAGCATATGTAAAAAAACACGGATACACTCATATTGAGTTTATGCCCCTGAGTGAACACCCTGCCGACTGCTCATGGGGATATCAGAATACAGGCTTTTTCGCTCCCACCTCACGCTATGGCACTCCCGCACAGCTTATGATGCTTGTAGACAAGTGTCACAACAACGATATCGGCGTGATAATGGACTTTGTACCCGTACATTTTGCCGTAGACGACTATGCACTTGCAAAATATGACGGCACCTGTCTTTATGAATATCCAAGCGCTGACGTGGGGCAAAGCGAGTGGGGTTCATGCAACTTTATCCATTCAAGACGGGAAGTGTGCTGTTTTTTGCAGTCCGCAGCAAATTACTGGCTTACAGTCTACCACTTTGACGGACTGAGAATGGACGCCATAAGCCGTGCAATCTACTGGCAGGGCGATCCTGCAAGGGGCATAAACAACTGTACTGTTGAATTTCTGAAAAAGATGAACAACGGTCTGCACGCCCTCCACCCTACAGCAATGCTTATTGCGGAGGATTCCACTGCCTTTCCCAAGATCACCGCTCCCACAGAATACGGAGGGTTGGGCTTTGATTACAAGTGGGATCTGGGCTGGATGAATGATACATTTGATTACTTCCGCACACCTCCCGAGGAAAGGAAAAATCATCACTCAAAAATAACCTTTTCCATGCATTATTTCTTTAATGAATTATATCTGCTGCCTGTTTCCCATGATGAAAATGTTCACGGCAAGGCGACTGTAATTCAGAAAATGTGGGGGGATTATGAGGTCAAATTTCCGCAGGCAAGAGCATTTTATATGTATATGTATACCCACCCGGGAAAAAAACTGGGCTTTATGGGCGGAGAATTTGCACAGTTCAGGGAGTGGGACGAAAGCAGGGAACAGGACTGGTTCATGCTTAAATATCCTCTCCACGATTCATTCCTGCGCTACATGACCGATCTTAACAGGCTCTACCTTACCCGTCCCAGCCTTTATGACGGCGAATACGATCCCCGCTGCTTTAAGTGGATAATCCCTGACGACAGCGAGAGGAGCGTTTTTGTATACAAGCGCACTGCCTGCGGGGAAACTACAGTCTGTCTTTTAAATCTATCCGACAAGGAAAGAGAGGTGTCATTTTCGGACAGCGAAAATGTGCTTATCGAGCTTTTAAGCTCAGACAGCAGCATCTACAGCGGCAGCTCTCCAACCCTTGAAGATGTGCGGATAAAAGCCGATGAAAACGGCGTTTTTAAGGTAATTCTCCCTCCCTTTTCGGGACGGCTTTTCGATGCGAAAACAGAATAAAAAAGGTGTACTGTTCCTGTTGCGGAGCAGTACACCTGCTTTTTTATACATTTATCTGAGCTGTTTCATTAGCTTCATCGCCGTATCTGTCAAGGACAGGCTTTACACATTCCTCGATAAATTCAACGACCTGTTCTTCACTTCTGCCCGTATAGTTTTCGGGGCTCAGTACCGCTTCGATGTCCTCACGTTTAAGCCCGAAAGACTCATCTGCAAGGATACGCTCAATAAGGTCGTTGTCAAGACCCTCCTCCTTGACCTGTTTTCCCGCCTCCATAGCATAAGTGCGGATCTTTTCGTGAAGCTCCTGACGGCTGCCTCCTCTTTCCACAGCGTCCATCATGATATTTTCAGACGCCATAAAGGGCAGCTCCGCCATTACTCTGCGGCGGATAATTTTAGGATATACCACAAGCCCCGAGGTAACATTTATCATAATATTGAGAATTGCATCACAGGCAAGAAATCCCTCTGCTACCGATATTCTCTTGTTTGCGCTGTCGTCAAGGGTACGCTCGAACCACTGAGTACCTGCTGTAAAGGCAGGATTAAGAGTGTCGATAATAAGGTATCTTGCAAGAGCGGTTATTCTTTCGCAGCGCATGGGATTGCGCTTGTAGGGCATAGCAGAAGAACCGATCTGATTTTTCTCAAAAGGTTCTTCCATTTCCTTGAAGTTCTGAAGAATGCGCATATCATTTGCAAATTTCATGGCGGACTGAGCAATTCCCGAAAGAACATTCACTACTCCCGAATCTATCTTCCTTGAATAGGTCTGACCCGAAACAGGAACAACAGCCGCAAAGCCCATTTCCTCCGCTATCATTCTTTCAAGCTCCTTGACCTTTGCGCTGTCGCCGTGGAAAAGCTCCTTGAAAGATGCCTGCGTACCCGTAGTACCCTTAGAGCCGAGGAGGCGCAGTCCGTTTATCCTGTACTCCAGCTCGTCCAGATCGTAGAGGAGCTCATTTATCCAGAGGGTAGCCCTTTTTCCCACAGTGGTAAGCTGTGCAGGCTGTAAATGAGTATAGGCAAGAGCGGGCATGGACTTATATTTGTCCGCAAATTCACTGAGCTGCTTTATTACGGTTACCAGCTTCCTGCGCACAAGAGTGAGGGCGTCACGCATAATGATTATATCGGTATTGTCCCCCACATAACATGAAGTCGCCCCCAGATGTATGATACCCGCTGCCTTTGGGCAGACCTGTCCATAGGTGTATACATGAGCCATAACATCATGACGGACAAGTTTTTCCCTCTCTGCGGCACATTCGTAGTCGATGTTGTTAATATTGGCTTCAAGCTCATCTACCTGCTCCTGTGTTACAGGGAGACCCAGCTTCATTTCAGCCCTTGCCAGAGCGACCCAGAGGCGGCGCCATGTGGTGAATTTCTTATCTGCAGAGAAAATAAACTGCATCTCCTTGCTTGCGTAGCGTGTGCAGAAGGGAGATTCGTATGTTTTTGTATCGGTCATTTTAAAACTTCCTTTCGGGGATTGTGATTTTATCCATATTATAGCATATCACGCTGTATTTGTCAAGCACGCAGTTTTTCGGCGGGCGGGGTGACCCCGCCTGCACCTCGTTAGTTTGTTTAGCAAAGATATTTCAGATAGTAACTCGGTAACTTTTATTTTCTGTGATGTTAAATTTATTGCCTTCAAGATGTTTTGTCCGTAACGTTCTGTTTTTGCTGTCCCGCCAAAGGGGAGATTTGTATCTCCCCTTTATATCCCTCTCATACTAAATTTTAAATTTATCTGCCTTCAAGATGTTCAGTCCGTATCGTTCTGTTTGTGCTGTCCCGCCAAAGGGGGAACCTTCGGGAAGGAGGGGGAAGGGCAGAGACTTTTTTGACGCTCACTTCCCTCCCCCCTCCTTCCGCATCTCGGAGAGATGCGCGCCCTCTTCTGGACTCCCCTTCCCTCTCCCAACCTCCCCTCTCCCTCTACCGCTATCACGCTAAATGACTTTATTTGATTTTATTTTTTAGGTTTGCGTACTATTTTTTATTTGCTGTGATTTCTTTTTACCGTTCTGAGATTTTTTTGATTGAGATACGCCATAATCCGAGGTATGCTTATCTATCCTCGTCACTATTATTATGTTCACACGAAAAACACCGGCGAGGTTAATGCGGTTAAACGCAAAACGAACGTTACCGGGCTGCTATCTGAAATATTTAAGCAAAATTCTCCAACGCTAAAAAAATTCTTTAAACATCAAAGCAAATGAAAGTTACCGAGTTACAAATTAAATGTTTTTCTCATAACAAACTAACGAGTTGGCAGCGGGTTCTACCCGCCCGCCCGCAGTTTACAGACTGTAAAGACATTGAAAATAGATTATTTGTAATGTTTTTATTAATAATTATGTCAAAGCCCTTGATTTGCAGAAAGAAGTGTGATATAATAAAATTTAGTATGGAATATTGTGACCACATAGGGACAGGCAAGCGGGGTAACCCGCCCGATCAATGAAAAATTATGGGAGAAATAGTTATGATAAAGAGTATGACAGGCTTCGGCAGAGCAGAAATATCCTCGGGCGGACGTACAGTTACAGTGGAGATCCGCTCCGTAAATCACCGCTATTTTGAATTTTCCGCAAGAGTGCCGAGAGGCTGCGGCTATCTGGAGGAAAAGCTCAAATCCTACATAAACGGCAGGATTTCAAGAGGCAAGGTAGAAGCTTCTGTAATTATAGTAAACACTCAGTGCAGCGATACGCTTGTGGAGGTAAATCTTGCCGCCGCAGGCAGCTATATTACCGCTCTGCGCAATGCAAATGCAGAGCTGGAGCTTACCGACGACATCACCCTTTCCCAGCTTCTGAAGCTCCCCGACATCTTTACGGTGCGCAAGGCTGCCGAAGATGAGGAGGAGGTCTGGAATGAGGTAAGGGCAGTTGCTGACGAGGCGATAAGCCGTTTTGTGGAGATGCGTGTCACCGAGGGAATAAAGATGCGTGAGGATATTCTGGAGCATCTTGCGGTCATTGAGGGACTGGTCGAGGAGATAGAAAGGCTTTCTCCCATTACAGCAGAAAATTACCGCAGCAGGCTTTATCAGCGGCTTTGCGAAGTCCTTGAGGACAAGAATATAGACGAACAGCGGCTTGTTACCGAGGCTGCCATATTTGCCGACAAGACATCTGTGGCAGAGGAAACAGTCAGACTTACAAGCCACATAAGACAGCTTGAGGATATGCTTGATGCAAAGGAGCCTGTAGGCAGAAAGCTGGATTTTCTCATACAGGAGTTTAACAGGGAAGCAAATACCATAGGCTCAAAGGCGCAGGACATTGCCGTTACAAAGCTGGTGGTAGAGCTTAAATCTGAGATCGAAAAGATCAGGGAGCAGATACAGAATATCGAATAAAGTGAGGTGACATATATGAAGCTTATCCCCATAGGCTACGGAAATGCGGTGTCAGGAAACAGGCTGATAGCCGTTGTAAGCCCTGAGTCCGCCCCCATAAAGCGGATAATTCAGGACGCCCGTGACAGGGGTATGCTCATTGATGCCACCTACGGACGAAAGACAAAATCTGTTCTCATCATGGACAGCGATCATGTTATCCTCGCCTCTGCACTGCCTGCCTCAATAGCGGGGAGGGCATCGGGAAATGACGGGGAGGAGGACTGTGATGATGATAGGTGAAAAGAGGTATATAGAATGTCAAAGGGTCTGCTTATAGTAGTTTCCGCTCCGTCAGGCTGCGGAAAGGGAACTGTGCTTGCCGAGGTCATGAAGGAGGGCGGATTTTTCTATTCGGTCTCCGCTACCACCAGAAGCCCCAGACAGGGCGAAAAGGACGGCGAGAACTACTTCTTTATCACAAGGGAGCGGTTCGAGGAGCTGATCGGGAGCGGGGGAATGCTTGAATATGCCGAATACTGCGGCAATTATTACGGTACTCCTCTTGAAGCAGTGGAGAAAAAACTCAATGAGGGTATGGACGTTATCCTTGAAATAGAGGTACAGGGAGCAATGAAGGTTAAAGAGAAGTGTCCCGATGCGGTGCTTGTCTTTATCCTGCCGCCTGCGCTTGAAACCCTCAGACACCGCCTTGAAAAGAGGGGAACAGAATCCGGACAGGTCATAGAAAAAAGAGTGAGCGAGGCTTATGGAGAGATAAGCAAGGCTTACAGCTATGATTATGTGATAGTAAATGATGCCCTTGAAGATGCCGTTTCCGATTTTTTAAATGTGATAAAGGCGGAAAAAATGACGGCAAAACGTTCGGGAGAGCTGATAGATAAGGTTCTCGGACGCATATAAATGATATAAAAATTATTACAGATTTTACAGGAGATGATCTTATGTTAAGACCTGCCATGTCGCAGATTGCCACAAGAGGGGAAAGCTATTATTCAATAGTTATAGGGATCGCAAAAAGAGCAAGAGAGATAGCCGATGAGCTTTACGAAAACAATCAGGTGCTTGAAGAAAAGCCCGTAAAGACCGCAGTGGAGGAGTTTGCCGCAAGGAAATTCCAGATACTGGAGGATCCCAATCTCAAGGGCGGTCATAAGGAAAATTTCTGATAATTATGACAACTGCACTTGTGGGAGTGAGCGGCACTTCCTTTTCCTTTGACGAGGCTTTTTCCTATGAGATACCCGAGGAGCTTTCAGAACAGGTTTTGCCCGGTGTACGGGTAATAGTCCCCTTTGGCAAAGGAAGCCGCAGACGGATAGGCATAGTCATAGGAAGGTTAGACTTAGAGGGACGGGAGCTTAAAAGCATATGCTCCGTCATTGACAAGGAGCCCATACTTTCCGGTGAACAGCTAAAAATGCTTATACATCTCAGAGAAACTTCATTGTGTACCTATTATGAAGCGCTGGGCGCTCTGATACCTCCGGGAATGGGAATGAGCTTTCAAACCCGATACAGGCTGACAGGGAAAAAACCAAATCAGACGGATATATCGGGAAAAGCGTGGGAGCTGTATCTTGCGGCTGCACAGGCAGACAGGGAGGAGTTTGCGGCTGTACTCAGTGCAGACAGGACATCAGCAGATGAGCTTGTAAAGGGCGGCTATCTTGAAGAGGAGGATATTGCCAGACAGCGTGTGGGGAACAAGACCGCACAAATGGTCAGGCTTACCGAAAAATACTATTCGGGCAGGGAAAAGCTCACCTCCAAGCAGACAGAAGCGGCAAGGATACTTGAAAAGGAGAGCTGCGCTTCTGTAAAGGAACTTTGTTACCTTTGCGGCTGTACCCCGCAGGTCATAAAGAATATGGTAAAGGCGCAGGTATGCGAGCTTTTCGAGTATGAGGTCATGAGCGTTCCCGAAACAGGCGAGAGGGAGGATATTTCACAGATCGTCCTGAATGACGCTCAACAGAAAGCCTTTGACGGCATTTCCGCCATGATAAGCGAAAAAAAGAGTGCGTCCGCTCTCCTTTACGGAGTGACAGGGAGCGGCAAGACTCCCGTATTTGCAAAGCTCATAGAATTTACGCTGAATATGGGCAGGAATGTGCTTATGCTCATTCCTGAAATATCCCTTACACCTCAGACCTTAAACAGGTTCAGAAGTCTTTTCGGGGAAACTGTTGCGGTAATGCACAGCGGACTGTCGCTTTCTGAGCGAATGAATGAATACAAGCGCATAAGAACAGGACAGTGCCGCATAGTGGTGGGAACACGCAGCGCAGTATTTGCCCCCCTTACGGATATAGGACTTGTGATAATGGACGAGGAGGGGGAGCGTTCCTACGTTTCGGAAGCCTCTCCCCGTTACCATGCAAGAGATGCGGCGGCGCAAAGGTGTCTTTACTGGTCGGCAGTGCTTCTTCTTGCTTCCGCAACTCCCTCCATAGAGAGCTTCTACAGTGCGGTGAGCGGAAGAACAAGGCTTTTTGAGATGCCTGAGCGTTACCGTGCAGACCCCAACGAAAAGCCCTCCATGCCTGAGGTGCATATTATAGATATGACGGGCAGCGGCAGGGTGCTGAGCAGTGAGCTTGTGAGCGAAATGGAGGATAACCTTGCAAGGGGAGAACAGTCGCTGCTGCTTTTAAACCGCAGAGGTTATCACACTCATGTGACCTGTCCCTCATGCAGACAGACACATTGTTGTCCCCAGTGCAGTGTTCCGCTTACCTATCACAAGGTGAACGGGCAGCTTATCTGTCACTACTGCGGCTACTCGATACCGTTTTCGGACAGATGCCCCTACTGCGGAGGAGGGGGCATGAGACTTTCGGGAATGGGTACCCAGCGTCTTGAGGACGAGCTTTCCGAATTTTTCCCCCATGCCCGTATTCTCCGCATGGACGCAGATACAACTTTTTCAAGATATGCCTATGATAAGCGTTTTTCCGCTTTCGGACGGGGAGAGTATGACATCATGGTGGGTACGCAGATGATAGCCAAAGGGCTTGATTTTCCGAAGGTTACACTTGTAGGAGTGTTAAATGCCGACAAGTCCCTTTTTGCAGGAGATTTCCGCAGCTATGAGCGCACCTTTTCTCTTATAACTCAGGTAGTTGGCAGAAGCGGCAGAGGAAGCCTGCACGGACGGGCGTATATACAGACCTATGTCCCCGATCATTATGTGATAAATCTTGCGGCAGAGCAGGATTACAGGGCTTTTTACGAGCAGGAAATATCCATAAGACGTGCCCTTATCTATCCGCCGTTCTGTGATATATGCTCTGTATGCTTTACGGGTACAGACGACAAAAGGGTGAGCGGTGCAGCGGAGTTTTTCGCAAAAAAACTTTCAGAGGACGCAGAAAAGGTCACGGAAAAAATGCCGCTCAGGATACTGGGTCCTGCAAAATGCAATGTGGAAAGAATAGCAGGGCGTTTCCGTTACAGAATAATTTTAAAATGCAAAAGCAACAGAGTATTCAGAAGCTTTATCGGAGAACTTCGCAGAAATACTGCGGGGCTGCCGCTTTTCAGAGGGATAACCGTTACAATAGATATGAACGGCGATATTTCCTGATAATGCTTTTAAGTTTAAAATAATATTGATTTGAAAGGATCGTAAATTATGGCACTTCGCAACATTTATCTGGAGGGGGACCCTATTCTCAGAAAGAAATGCCGTGCTGTGGAAAAATTTGATGAAAAGCTGGGAACACTTCTTGACGATATGCGGGAAACTCTCGAAAAATCTGACGGAGTGGGGCTTGCAGGACCGCAGGTAGGAATGTGCAGACGGCTTTTTGTGATGCACATTGACGATGAATGGATAGAAGCCGTTAATCCGCAGATAATAAATACAAGCGGCAGGCAGAGGGTGCTTGAGGGCTGTCTTTCCTGCCCTGACAAATGGGGATATGTGACACGTCCCATGAAAGCAACGCTTAAAGCGCAGGACAGGAACGGTCAGTGGTATGAGCGCAGCTTTGAGGAGCTGGGAGCGCAGTGTGTCTGCCATGAGACCGCTCATCTTGACGGACAGCTTTTTGTGGACGTGGTGGAGGAATTTGTGCGCCCTGAGGATTTAGAGGAGGAAAGGGAGAAGAGCATACGCAGGAAAAAAAGTGTGCTTACCATGAAAAAGTGAGTTTTCCCGTAAAAAAGGAGGAACCGAACCATGAACATCGTATTTATGGGAACGCCTGAGTTTGCCGTGCCATGTCTTGAAGCGCTTATCAGAAGCGGAGAGAACGTAACAGCTGTGTTTTCCCAGCCCGACAAGCCCAAAGGGAGGGGTTACAAGCTCACGCCCCCGCCTGTAAAGGTATGCGCTCAGAAGTACGGAATACCTGTTTATCAGCCCGAGAGCCTTAAAAAGGGAGAGGACGCCGAAAAAGCCTACGATATATTAAAGGAGCTTTCTCCCGATCTTATCGTGGTGGTAGCGTACGGAAAGATACTTCCTGTAAGAATACTTGACCTCCCCAAAACATATTGTATCAATATCCACGCTTCACTTCTGCCCTGTTACAGGGGAGCAGGTCCTATACAGTGGAGCATCTTAAACGGTGAAAGCAGAACGGGAGTTACCTCACAGATAATGGCTGAGGGAGTGGACACAGGGGATATGCTTATAAAGGCAGCCACCGAGATAGGAGAAAACGAAACAGCAGACGAGCTTCATGACAGGCTTTCTCTTATGGGAGCGGACGTTCTTCTTGAAACGGTAAATGCGATAAGGACAGGAAATTTAAACCCCATTTCTCAGGACGAGGAGCAGGCGACCTACGCTCCCATGCTCACAAAGGAGCTTTGTCCTGTTGATTTTACAAGAAAAGCCGAGGAGATACACGCACAGGTCAGGGGGCTTTCCTCATGGCCCTGCGCAAATGCGGTTATTTCGGGCAGAAAGCTGAAAATTTACCGCAGCGAGCTTGATCATACCTATCACGAGGGTTATGCGCCCGGAGAGATCTGCGACAGACAAAAGCTGACCCTTGTATGCGGAGACGGTTACGGCATAACCTTTACCGAAGTTCAGGCAGAGGGCGGCAAGCGCATGAAAACAGAGGACTTTTTAAGGGGAAACAAGCTTTAAAGAGAAGGTGAACATTATGTTTTATGATTCTACAATGATCATTCTGATACCGGGTCTCATATTCGGGCTTATAGCTCAGGCACTGGTAAATTCCACTTTTGCCAAATACAGCCGTGTAGGCAATTCAAGGCGTATTACAGGCAAGGACGCCGCAAGAATGATCCTTGACAGCAACGGTCTTTACAATATCCGCATCGAACATATTTCGGGACAGCTTACCGACCACTACGACCCCACAGCCAATGTAATAAGGCTTTCTGACAGCGTTTATTCCTCTGATTCTGTAGCCGCTGTGGGAGTTGCCGCTCATGAAGCGGGTCATGCTGTGCAGTATGCGGTGGGATATTCTCCTATAAAGATAAGAAGTGCCATAATCCCCATGACACGTATAGGCTCAGGTCTTTCAACGCCCCTTGTGCTTCTGGGACTGCTGTTTTCATGGGATTTTCTTATAAATGCGGGGATACTCCTGTTCTGTGCCGTGGTAATTTTTCAGGCGGTAACGCTGCCTGTGGAGTTTAATGCCAGCCGCAGGGCGCTTCGCATTTTAGAGGATAGTCATATACTTGAATATGACGAGGTGAGGGGAGCAAAAAAGGTCCTTACAGCGGCGGCTCTTACCTATGTGGCAGCCATGATAACCGCCCTTCTCAGCCTTTTAAGGCTCCTTGCCATTGCAAACAGAAGAAGGTGAGCAGTTGGATCCCCGTCTTTTTGCATACAGGATCATTGAAAGAGTGGAGAAAAATGCATATTCCAATCTTGCCCTTGACGGTGCTATGAGGGAATGCTCCCTTTCGCCGAGGGACAAGGCTTTTGCTGCACGCCTTGTTTACGGTGTGACCGAAAGAAGGCTTACGCTGCGGCATATTATTTCCTGTTATTCTGACAGGTCTGCGGATAATATTGACAGACAGATACTGATAATTCTTGAAATGGGTATCTACCAGCTTTATTTCATGAATGTGCCTGACAGCGCCGCCGTCAATGAATCGGTAAATCTTGCCAAAGTGCTGAAAAAAAGCTCCGGGGCGGGTTTTGTGAATGCCGTTTTAAGACGTGCAGTCAAGGAGGGCAAGGTCATACCTCCCGTACAGGGGGACGTTTATGAACAGCTTTCGATGGAGTTTTCCTGTCCTGCCACGCTTATAAGGCGGATATGTGAGGGGTACGGCGAGAAAAAAGCAGTTTCACTTTTAAAAGCATCACTGGAGCAGTCAGTTACCGTTTTAAGGGTGAACACGCTTAAAACCAATGCCGCTTCTCTTGCGGAAAATCTGTCCGCAAGAGGGATAGAAACTGAAATTATCGGGGAAAATGCTCTCCTGTGCAGGACGCTTAAAAATGTGGAAGTCGATCCTGATTTTATGGCGGGGAATTATCATGTGCAGGATCTTTCAAGTCAGCTTTGCTGTATGGCGGCAGCACCCAAAGCAGGAGATACAGTGATAGATATGTGCGCAGCTCCCGGAGGCAAGACCATTACTATGGCGGAGCTTATGGAGGATAAGGGCAGGATATTTGCCTGTGAGCTGCATGAAAAGAGGACAAGGCTTATTCTGAGCGGGGCTGAGAGAATGGGGATAGGCTGTATAACAGCCGTGACAAATGATGCAAGGGTACATAATGATGCTCTTCCCCTTGCAGATGTGGTGCTGTGCGATGTGCCGTGCAGCGGTTACGGCGTGATAAGGGGCAAGCCTGAGATAAAATACAAGCCCCTGTCCGAAGCAGACAAGCTCCCTGCGGTACAGCTTGACATTCTTAAAGCCGCATCTGAGTATGTAAAGGCGGGAGGAGTACTTGTCTACTCCACCTGTACAGTTAACATAGAGGAAAATGAACGTGTCATAGAAAAATTTCTTGACAGTACGCCGATGTTTGCGGGGGATATGTTTCCCGGAAAAATGGGAGATCATTTTAAAGGAAAATTCATGACGGCGATTTTTCCCGCAGATCTTCCCGCTGACGGATTCTTTATCTGCCGCATGAGAAAAGAGGGATAGTTTGGAAAAGACAGATATTTTATCCCTTACCCTGCCTGAGCTTGAAGAGGAGCTTATTAAGGCAGGAGAACAGAAGTTCAGGGCAAAGCAGATCTATGAGTGGCTCCATGTAAAAAAAGTCACAGATTTTGCGGAAATGTCTAATATTTCAATAAAATTACGCACAAAGTTGGATACAATTTTTTGTATAAAACGACTAATTGTTGTAAAAAGACTTGAATCTTATACCGATAATACGATAAAATATCTTTATGGGCTTTCTGACGGCTCTCATGTGGAGAGCGTGCTTATGGAATATAAGCACGGCAACAGCATATGTATCTCCACTCAGGTGGGCTGCAAAATGGGCTGTAAGTTCTGCGCATCTGCAATAGCGGGATTTGTAAGGGATCTTACCCCGTCGGAAATGCTTTCGGAAATATACGAGGCGGAGCGGGACAGCGGCAGACACGTTGATTCTGTTGTGCTTATGGGAATAGGCGAGCCTCTTGATAACTTTGAAAATACCGTTAAATTTTTAGATATACTGAGCAGCAGTGAGGGGCGGGGAATGAGTCTCAGGCATCTGTCCCTGTCCACCTGCGGCATCGTACCGAAGATATATGACCTTGCTTCACTGAAAAAGGGACTTACACTTTCTGTATCCCTTCATGCATCGTCAGATGAGGAACGGTCGGAGATCATGCCGATAAACAGAAAATGGGGGATAGAAAGTCTTTTAAAGGCGTGCCGTGATTACATTGACACCACAGGGCGGCGGATATCCTTTGAATATGCGGTCATAAAGGGCGTAAACGACAGCGAAGCACAGGCGGACAGGCTGTCAGATCTCCTCAGGGGAATGAACTGCCATATCAATCTGATACCCGTAAACCCAATAAAGGAAAGAAGCTACTCTGCTGACAGGAAGGCTGTAAAGCGTTTTAAGGAAAGACTGGAAAAAAGAGGTATGAACGTTACAATAAGACGTACTTTAGGGGCGGATATAAACGCCGCCTGCGGACAGCTCAGACGGGAATACGAGATGATGTGAGCGGGGCACAGAAGAAGTGAATGCACAGCAGTGCCGCTGCTCTCAACAGGGAAGGTGACTAAAAGAATGATGGTCTGCACTCATACCGATATAGGTCATAAAAGGCGTGAAAATCAGGACAGCTCTGCCTTTGAGATACTGGAGGACGCAGTTTTTGCCGTGGTTTGTGACGGAATGGGCGGGTCTGCTGCGGGCAGCGAGGCAAGCAGCCGTGCTGTTACCATTGTGCGTGAACGTGTGGTAAAAAGCTACCGCAGCGATTACGACAGCAACAGGATCAGAAATATGCTCATAGCTGCGGTAAAGACAGCAAATGCAGTGGTATACGACCTTGGATCGGCTGTACCCGAATGGAACGGCATGGGTACTACCTGTGTGGCAGTTCTTGTAAAGGGGAATATGCTGTATACCGTCAATGTAGGCGATTCACGGGCATACCTTATCACTCATGAGATAAGGCAGATAACAAGGGATCATTCAATGGTCATGAATATGTACGAGCGGGGGGATATTACCCGTGAGGAGCTGAGGCATCACCCGAAGAGAAATGTTATAACACGGGCGGTTGGTGTGACCGAAAATGTAGATCCTGATTACTTTGAAAACGAGCTTACGCCCAATGCGGCTGTACTGCTGTGTACTGACGGACTTTCCAATTACTGCGAGGAGGGAGTTATTTTCCGTCTTGTAAAGGATCTTCCTCCCGAGGAAGTGCCGAAGGCGCTTGTGCAGAAAGCACTTGATAACGGCGGGCTTGATAATATAACGGCATTGCTTATAAAGCAGCCGTAAAATGTGAAGAACAAATTTCAGGTTGGAGTTGAGCAAATGGATAAAATTATCGGCAAGAAGCTGGACGGGCGGTACGAGATAACAGAGCTTATCGGCATCGGCGGCATGGCTGATGTGTATAAGGCTGTAGACCTTGCTGAGAACCGTACCGTTGCAGTAAAGATACTCAAAAATGAGTTTGCGGGGAACGACGACTTTGTGCGCCGTTTCAGGAATGAATCCAAGGCGATAGCAGTTCTCAGTCACCCGAATATTGTAAAGATCTACGATGTGGGCTTCAACGACAAAATGCAGTTTATTGTCATGGAATATATTGACGGCATTACCCTAAAGGAGTTCATGGAAAAGCAGCGTGTACTCAAATGGAAGGATTCTGTCCATTTTATCACACAGATACTGAGAGCTCTCCAGCACGCCCATGACAGGGGTATAGTACATCGTGACATCAAGCCCCAGAACATCATGATCTTTCCCGACGGCACTATAAAGGTCATGGATTTCGGAATTGCACGCTTTGCCCGTGAGGAGGGCAAAACCATATCCGACAAGGCAATAGGCAGCGTTCACTACATCAGCCCTGAGCAGGCAAGCGGAGATATTACCGATGAGAAAAGCGATATTTATTCGGTAGGTGTCATGCTTTATGAAATGCTTACGGGAGTAAAGCCCTTTGACGGCGATACCCCCATAGCGGTGGCGCTTATGCATATGCAGCAGAATCCCAAGCCTCCCAGAGCCATTAACGATACCATTCCCGAGGGACTTGAAGCAATTGTTATGAGAGCTATGCAGAGGGACGCTTCAAAGAGGTATCAGTCAGCTTCTGAGATGATAAAGGATATTGACGAATTCAAGCACAATCCCGACATAGTTTTTGAGTACAGCTTTGACGAGGAAACAAGCGAGCAGACTAAATATTTCGATAAGCCCAAGGCGTCTGAGGAAAGTGACGGGGATCATTCTGCAAAACAAGGCACCGCAGGGGGGAAGGGAAAGAAAAAGCCCCCTGAGCATATGGAAAAAAAGCCTGTGCGTAAAAAGGATCTTGACTATGACGACGACGATGATGACGATGACGATGATGATGAGGACGAAGATGAGGAGATCTCAAAATCCTCATACTTTGTCACTGTTCTTACAGCCATAACCGCAGCAGTGGTTATAATTGCAGTAGTATTTATTGCCATTTCCTTTATTGTAAATGTTACAGGCGAGGGCGGACAGGAAGCAGAGATGATAGATATCCGCGGCTACGACTATAACACGGTTGAAAGGACCTACAGCGAATACTTTACTCTTGTAAAGGAATCCGAGCAGTATTCCTCTGATTATCCCGCAGGCACTATAATAGAGCAGTCTCCGAAGCCGGGCGGCAAGATCATAAAGGGATCATCACAGGTAACTGTTGTCGTCAGCAGGGGTCCGAAGATGGTACCTGTGCCAAATACCTATCTGCTCCCCTCACGAACGGCAGAGAGCATGATCACAGGAAAGGGTCTTAAGGTACAGTTTGTTCATGAAAACAGCGATGTGGAAAAGGATCTTGTAATACGCACAGATCCCGAAAGAAATGTTGAAGTGGCAATAGATACTACCGTTTATATTCATGTAAGCATGGGTCCCTTTATCGAGGACGTTGTAATGAAGGATTATACCGGAATGAAGATGTCTGATGCCATAGCAGAGCTTGAAGAAATGGGCTTTAAGGTGGAGCTCCAGCAGCAGGACAGCCTTGAGGATCAGGGTACTGTGCTTGACCAGAGTATAAAGGCTCTTGACGAGGACGGACAGCCCAACATCGTATCTCCCGATCAGACTATAGTACTCACCTACAGCTCAGGAACAGTTCCCATGGTAGAGCGGAGCATCACCTTTGCAGTACCTGACAGGCTGGAGGGCAAGGCGGTGTTCAATGCCTATGTGAACGGAAATCTTTCGGGTACTACTTCTATTGACAATATAGGCTATGTATCCACTGTATCGGTTACCATTGAGGGCAAGGATACACAGAAGGTAGTGCTTGAAGTTGTGGACGAGAGCGGAGCGAAGTATAATATCGGTGAATATAACGTGGACTTTAATTCGGGCGATGTTGAGGAAACACGCTTTGACAAGGATAAGTTAAAGGAGCTTTACGGTCTGCCCGAGGAAACTACCACGGTAACAGAGACAGAACCCGAAACCGAATTTTACCCGCCCGAGATCCCCGATCTTGAATTTAACGAGGATACCACCGTTCCCGATGATGATCCGGACTGGTGGGCAATGATTGCAGAGGGCAGATAAATATCCGCTGCTGACGAGTATAAATATTGCACAGCAGGATCGGAGAGAGCTTCGGTTCTGCTGTTTTATAAGATGAAAGGAGAATGTATGAGCGGCAAAGAGGGTCTGATACTTGATTCGCTGGGTGGCTTGTATACTGTTGAGACTGAGGAGGGTATTATTACCTGTAAGGCAAGAGGTATTTTCCGCAAAGAGGGGTTATCGCCCTGCGCAGGAGACAGGTGTACCGTGGAGGAGGACGTTATTACCCGTATAGGAGAGCGGAAAAACAGCATAATAAGACCGCCTCTTGCAAATCTTGATGTGATGATATTTGTTGTGTCCACCTGTGAGCCTTCTCCCGATCTTAAACTGCTGGACAAGTTTATAGCCGTCTGCGAGTACAAATCCATAGATCCCATGATAGCGGTAACGAAAGTAGACATTTGTGAAGAAAACAGGATCAGAGAGATATACAGCAGGATAGGAATACCCGTCATTATCTGCGACTACAGTGATGAGCGCAGTCTTGACAGCATAAGACAGGTTATCAGCGGACATATCTGCGCCTTTACGGGAAATACAGGCGTAGGAAAATCCACTCTTTTAAATCACATCGCCCCCGATCTGGAGCTGGAAACAGCCCGCATCAGCAAAAAGCTGGGCAGAGGACGGCATACTACAAGAGTTTCCAGACTGTATAAGCTGTCTGACGGCTACATTGCGGATACGCCGGGCTTTTCCACCTTTGATACAATGCAGTATGCGGTCATACGCCGTGAGGAGCTGAGGTACTGTTTCAGGGAGTTTGAGGAGTACGAGGGAAAGTGCCGTTTTGCGGATTGCAGTCATATACGGGAAAAGGGCTGTGCCGTTCTTGACGCAGTGAAGCAGGGCATTATTTCTGAAAGCCGCCATTCAAGCTACATGACAATGTTTGAGGAGGCAAAGAACATAAAGGAATGGGAACTGAAAAAATGAAGCAGTGTGTGATTTTTGGCGGGGGAGAGCTTACAGGAGAGGTACATATTCCCCGATCTGCCCTTGTGATAGCCGCAGACAGCGGTTACAGTCATTGTCAGCGGCTGTCCCTTGACCCTCATGTTATTATAGGGGATTTCGACAGCTTTTCAGGTGAGCTGCCCACAGCTGCGCAAATTATAAAAGCCCCCCCCGAAAAGGACGACACTGACATGATACTTGCCATTCGCCACGCTCTGGAAAGGGGATACAAGGACATAACCCTTTACGGTGCGCTGGGCGGCAGAATGGGGCATACCCTTGCCAATATCAGCGCACTTGAATTTATTGAGGAGCATGGAGGAACGGGAAGGATCGCTGACGGGAAATATATTATTTCGGTTCAGTCGGAGGGGGTAAGGGAGTACACAAATGACAAATACTCCTATATTTCCCTTTTTTCTCTTACCAAAAGCTCTGAGATCATGGCAGAGGGACTCAAATACGGCGGAAAAATAAGGCTTGAAAGGGCATTCCCCCTTGGAGTGAGCAATGAATTTATCTCTGATAAAGCCGTTATTAACGTAATAAGCGGCAGGATACTGGCAGTTTCAGAAAAATAATCACAATTTAATCTCTTCGGAATATGATAAAGGGAGAGCGGTAAAAGCCCTTTCACTTACATATACGGGAGGTTTTTCTGATGAAAATGGTAGTTGTAAAAAGTCCCAAGATACTTGCGGGAATATTCAGGCTTATATTCAGGATCAAAAAGGCGTCCCCTGACGAGCTGGGCTGACATTTTAAAGGCTGCCGCTTCATATATTTTATGGAGCGGCAGTTTTATGTCTGCACTTCGGAAAGGGGGAGGAGTATGAAATGCACCTTTACCGAGCTTCGTCAGAGGGAGGTCATCAGCACAGATACGGGTACGCGCATAGGCTATATTGACGATCTGGAGATAGATACATCTTCGGGACGGATAAATACGCTTATAATCTGCGGCAGACCTCGTCTTTTCGGACTTCTCGGCAAGGACGATGATGTCCTTATTTCGGTAGATGATATTGTGAAGATCGGCACTGATACCGTTCTTGTGGCTGTAAACAGCGAAAGAATGTACAAAATGCACAAAGAAAGGCAGAAAGATTTGTCAGAATAAATTATATCACCACCGATACGGGTACACGAATAGGCTATATTGACGATCCGGAAACAGATACATCTTCGGGACGGATAAATACGCTCATAATCTGCGGCAGACCTCGTCTTTTCGGACTTCTCGGCAAGGACGATGATGTCCTTATTTCGGTAGATGATATTGT
>CANQPL010000030.1 GCA_947625735.1 uncultured Clostridia bacterium | reverse complement strand
TTTTTTATTTTATCATACTTTCGAGCGTTTGTCAAGGGGTTTTTTTAAAGTTTTTTAGATTTATTGAAAATGCACAAAAAAGTTCAATCTTTCAAACCGGTTTGTATTCATTTACAATATTAAAACAGGCTTTTGTTCTCCAGTATTCGTTTGGCGTTATCCATAAACTCCATAAACACATCAGGAGAATGCTTCTTTTCAATGTACTTTTTCGCCATATCCATGTTGGGCTTGCGGGAGGTGACATTATGGCAGTCCGTACCCAGCAAATGCGCCTCGCCATGAGTTATAAGCTCGTTGATAAATTTTATCTGAGAGGTAAAGGGCTTGAATGAACCGCAATTTACCTGCACGATCATCTCTGACTCCATGATCTCGTAAATGCTGTCTGCATCGGTAAAGGACAGATACCTCTCTGCATGGGCAAGCACAGGAGTTATTTCATGAGTTATCTCATTGAGAAAGCTCTTAAAGGAGCGGGTAAAGCTCCCTGTCAGCTTCTGATACGGCAGCTCTATCATCATGTACCTTGTATCGCCTATACAGAATTTTTTCAGGTCAATTTCGGAAAGGGAGGGGGTATACAGCACCTCTGCTCCCAGATATATCCGCGGAGCAGACTCGTCAAGCTCCGCACTGAGCTTCTCATACGCCTCCTGCCTTTTTTCAAGAAATTCACTCTGCGATTGCTGCGACAGATAAAAATGCGGAGTGGCAACAACTGTAGTCACTCCGGCTGCTTTTTCCATTTCAAGCATTTTCAGCGACATTCCGACATTTTCCGAACCGTCGTCTATAGCCGGCAGAATATGGGAATGAAAATCATAATACAAAATACTTACCTCCTGTCAAAGGGTCGTGTCGTTACCCTGAGCATCAGGATACTGAGTGTTCTCCCCATTTAAAAAAGGATTATTTTCCGTATCCTTATTTTTATCTTCATATTTATATTGATACTGGTACTTATATTTATAGGTCTTATAGCTGTGCTTGCCCTTTGAATTGCAGTTTGCCCTGATAAAACCGAGTATCTTTCCGTTAGTCATCTTTACTCTTTCAAGAGCCTCATTTATTGCCGGGTGACCTGTGGAATTTTCCTTGATGACAAATATCATTCCCGCCGTATACTCATTCATAAGCAGAGCATCGCTCACCACAAGTACTGGAGGCGCATCAATGAAAACATAATCGTAATGCTCCCCAACTATTTCAAGAAGCTGTTCCATTTTTTTGGAACTGAGAAGCTCTGCGGGATTCGGCGGGATAGGTCCTGAGGTCAGCACATCAAGGCTGGGTCTTACCTGCTGATGAATGACCTGCGCTATATCATCAGTGATCCCTCCCAAAACCGTTGAAAGTCCCGCTTTATTATCCACCTCTATAAGCGAATGCAGCACAGGCTTACGCATATCCGCATCTATAATCAGGACTGATGCGCCCATCTGCGCCATTGTGATCGCCAGATTAAGGCAGTTTGTGCTTTTTCCCTCTGTGGGAGAGCAGCTTGTTACCACTGATATTTTTGATTTGCAGGGCGCAAGAGAAAATATCAGATTTGTTCTTGCTGTTTTATATGCCTCCGTGATAACAAACGGAGAATCTTTATTGATGATAAATTGTCTTGAACGGGCTATAGGCAGTCTATCACTTTTTTGTGCCATCTTTTAAATTTCTCCTTCCGCCAAACCTTTATTACCGGCAAACCTAATGTTCGCAAAAAATCCCATTCAAGGGCTTTTTGAAGATATACATATCGAAGATATGCTCATCGTAGATATGCTCATCATTTTCCGCTGTGAGCATATCCGCCGTAATTATCATACTTATAGCCGCTTCTGCTTGCCGACTCGAAGTCCATGATCTCCGCAAAAACGGGAATACCGTAGATACGGGCGAGGTCGTCCTCCTCCTTGACCTTGTTGTCAAGCATCTCACAAATCAAGAAGATCACATATGAGCCGAAAAGACCTATAAACAGCCCTATCGCCGTAAATACCGATACCCTTGGATATGTGTGGCTTTCAGGGAGTGTGGCTGCGGAAACTACCTCTATTGAGCCGTTCTTTATTACCCTGTTGAACTCCTCCTGCGAAAGATCCACAAGGGCAGAAGCTATCGTCACTGCCTCCTGCTTGCCTGTAGTCACCACGGAAATTTTCATAACCTCCGTGCTGTTCACAGGTGCTACAGTAATCATATCCGCAAGCTCTTCAGAAGTGTAGACTCCGCCCAGCTCCAGAGAAAGCTCATCAAGAATATATTCACTTGTGAAAAGTATCTGACAGGTATTTACCAGCTTCTGAGCCGCCGAAATATCATTTACGTTAATAGCTTCTTCATTTTTATTTGTGGAATTTCCCACATAAAGCAAAGCCTCCGCCGTATACTGTTTATCAATGACAAAGGTCGCAAGCACAAACCCGATAATACCCGCAGCAACTGCGGAAATAATGATCGGGATAATATGATTGGTCAGAACCTTGAACAATATTCTCAGATCTATAGTCTGCTCCTGTTCATTCATATTTTTTTAACCTTCCTTTTTCCTTTACATGACCTTAATATCGTTTTTCCACCGCTTTCTGAGCTTTTTAAAATACTCTGCGGAATAAGAAAAGATGATGATCGCTGCACGTACAATAATTATCCCCAGCAATGCTCCCATAGTGTCAATGCATACATCGGAGGCTCTCATTGTTCTTCCCGGAGTAAAGTGCTGATGTATCTCATCGAATATGGCATAAACCATACAAACCACTGCGGCAAAACACCACTTGTCCTTTATTTTCAGCTTTTCTGTATCGCTGCCGAGCACGGTTGTGTATGTACATATGCCAAGAAAGAGATAGATCGTAAAATGAGCAAGCTTTCTGATAAAAAAATCAAGCTCTGTAACTAAAAAATTCTGCTGCGCCCATGACATTTTTTCGTATCTGAAAAATATTATGCGGCAGATAAAGCGTGTAATAACCGTACTCTGTCCCACGCTGTCATCTACGTCCCGTGAGGAAAACAGGAAAATCGCCGTCATGACAAGGAGAGTAAGGCATATGGGTATAAAATT
This sequence comes from uncultured Clostridia bacterium, assembly GCA_947625735.1. Lineage (GTDB taxonomy): Bacteria > Bacillota > Clostridia > Oscillospirales > Ruminococcaceae > Huintestinicola. The sequence continues at coordinate 28,029 of CANQPL010000030.1, read as the reverse complement.
TTTTTTCTTATTTATCATTATCAGACACCATTCGGGTCGCAGATATGCTCTGCACAGAATACGTATATATAAATATATATTAAGCTGCTTGTCAAAAATACATACCTATAAAAAAACACTGCAATACAATCAAAAACGTATTAATATTATACACCATAATTTACGTGTTTGTCAATAGAATTATGATATTTTTGTTTAAATTTACAATTTTTTCAGTTTTCCCAACATTTTATACATCAGGTTATGAAAAAGCAGCAGGAGTTTTCCCGCTGCTTTCGGTTTTTTTTAGAACAAAGGCGATGGATAGATACCCTTTGATACCATTTCCGAGAACGCCCCCTCTATCTCCGGGCAGTCCTCACTCTGTGTCATGCCGTACCATTTATCATTGGTGGGAAGAAGTCTTACGCTTGCACTGCCTGTCTTTATAAGCTCGTCCACTGCCATGGGGAGCGCATACTCTGCGGTCATTGCTGTTCCCGAGGTGCGTGCTTTTTCAAGAAAGAGAGCAAATCCCTTTTCAAAGTAAGGAACGATCTCCTGTCCGAATCCCCACATATTCATGGACACCGTGCTGTTTTCATCAAGGATAACAGGCAACTCGTCTCTCCTTCCGCTGATAACACCATTTTTGTCACGGCTAACCTTATATGTTTCCGTAACAGAGGTCAGCATACCGTCTGTATCTGAGCATACTCCTCTTGTTACCGTGCCCACGTCACTGATAGTGTTTTTAAGCACAAAGCCCCCCATGCAATGCTCGCCCGACCTTCTCTCCGCCGATGTGAGAAAGCCGTAAATCTCGCTGTAAACGTCCCTGCCGTAATAGTCGTCCGCATTGACGATAAGAAAGGGCTCATCTATAACATCTCTTGCCGCAAGCACCGCATGAACAGTTCCCCACGGCTTTTCTCTCTGTTTAATATCCCCAAACCCTGCGGGTAAATCCTCCATTTTCTGGATACAATATTCCGTCCTGACACGACCTTCGATCCTTTTGCCGACCTGTTCCCTGAGCTGCTGCTCAATGTCCTCCCTGACAATAAAGATCACCTTGTCGAATCCTGCTCCGAGTGCATCATAGACAGAATATTCCATCAGAAGCTCTCCCCCCGGTCCTACGGGTCTGAGCTGTTTAATGCCCCCCTTGAATCTGGTTCCGAGACCCGCAGCAAGTACAAGCAGTGATGCTGACATTGATCAAGACCTCCCGATTTTCAAATTTTCATTTTTGAGGTTAGTATAGTGTTAGTATACCACAGATCAGGACATAAGTCAACAAAAAATCCGTTATTTTGTCTTTTTTGGTCATTTTGCTGTAATGTCGACATTTTATTCATATATTTTTACATTAACTTCCTTACCCGATACTTATATCATAAGCAAAAGTAAAGCTCTCCCCCGGGGCTATGTGCTTTGCGTGGGGCATTTCTGTAAGCTCCTCGGTATCGCAGCAGTAAACAGGTGCAGCCGCCCACGGCTCCAGACATACAAACGCTGCCCTCTCGTCATAGGGCGACCATACTGCAATGCAGCCGGAATTATCATAGCTTACCGTTACTGCTCTGCCGCTTTTCCTGCTTCTGAGCGAAATACACGATGATGCGGGCTTGTCCTTTAAAAAGACGTCATTTTTAAAAAGCTCTCTTGTGACAGGAACAGTCCTGCCGTTCTCAATTACGGTATGATCTCCCGTTGGGAGCTTCTGAATGACAGTTTCCGCCTTTTCGTAAACCACATCATAATCATCAAATGTGCTGTCCTCCTCTCCCGTAAAGGGACAGAGGAACCCCGGGTGTCCTCCGATAAAGAAGGGCATATCCGTTTTACCGCTGTTTACAGCCTTGAATTGTGTCCTCAGAACGCTGTCCGACAGCGTATAGGTCACAAAAAATTCAAAATCAAAGGGATATTTTGCCCTTGTCCCCTCATCTGAGGTCATTTTCAGAGTGACAGACCTCTCTGTGCGGCTCTCCTCTGAAAACTCCGTGTCACGGGCAAAGCCGTGATTTGAAAGGGCATACTCCTTTCCGTTAACGGTATATTTTTTTGATTCGGTATTGCAGACGAAGGGGAACAGCACAGGCGCATGACGCTTCCAGACGTCCTCTGCCGTCCAGATATATTCTCTGCCCTCGCTGTCCCTGAGCGAACACAGCTCCGCTCCCGATGAGGATATTTTAGCAGTGAGCTTATCCGAAGCTATTGTAAATTCCATAACTTTCTTCCTTTCAGACGGGCAGCGCCCGAATTTTTTTAGCGATTTCTTATTAATTATTTGATACGCACATACACTACCCGCACATTGCCCCTCTCAGAGGGTACGGAGTATATCTCAAATATTCCGAGAGATTTGATAAAGGGCGTGAGCTTCTGAAAACCGAAATTTCTCACGTCAAAGCTGGGGTATCTTCTGAGCAGTATATTTCCAAGCTCCGAAAGAGATGCCCAGCCGTCCTCATCCGAGACCTCCTCAACAATAGCCGCTATCGCACGTTTTATTGTTTCAAGGTCAACGCCCTCATGCTCTGCTGTGTCCGCATTTACACGTTCCTTTGTCTGATTCTTGCTCTGCTTATCCAGAAGCTCCAGATACAGAAAGCGGTTGCAGGCGGATATGAAGGGGGCGGGAGTCTTTTTTTCTCCCATGCCGATAACGTGCATACCCGATTCCCTGAGCCTTACCACAAGCCTTGTAAAGTCGCTGTCGCTCGAAACAATGCAGAACCCGTCCGCATTTCCCGAATAAAGTATATCCATGGCGTCAATTATCATTGCCGAATCAGTGGAATTTTTGCCCGTGGTGTAGCTGTACTGCTGGATAGGCGTAATGCTGTGGTTTAAAAGCACCGATTTCCATGATGAAAGCGCAGGACGTGTCCAGTCCCCGTAAATGCGCTTGTAGGTTATTGTCCCCTCGTTTGTCAGTTCGTCCATAATAGGCTTTATATACTTTCCGGAAACATTTTCCGCATCAATAAGTAGTGCCAATCTTTTATCCATTATTCATTAACCTGCCTTTAGAATTTGCAGCCGCAAAGCTGCGGCTTTGCTACGGCAAAGCCGATCACACGACCGCCCATTCCGCATAATCGCCCAGACCGTCAGCCCTGCGCACCCGCACAGAATAGCTGCTGCCCTCGTCCCTGCCGGATTTTTTAAAGGTAACGGAATTATCCGCTACAGATGCGATCCTTGCCGTGATAATGCTGCCGTTTTCCTCTCTGCGGCGGTAGACGACATACTGCTCGGCGTCCTGAACCTCTGCCCATGACACAGTGATCGTATCGCCGTTATCGGTGACACTTACGCTTTCCTCAAAGGGTACATTATCATCTGCGGTCTGCTTACTGCCGTTGCTTACAGCGGTGTCACCTTTTAAAATATAGTTGTTCTCCCTTGCGGTCATGCTGTCTACATCTTGTCCGGAGTAAACTTTCAGATTATTGCCCTCGATCTTCAGATCGTAAATGTCGTATCCTGCGGGAATATCAGGCTTGCACACCGAATAAACGGCATTTTCGGAGGGAGAGTATTTAAGTATCCTGTCAGGAGTGTTAAAATAGATCTGCCCGTCCTTTAACCGGAGCTGTGAAAAGGAGATAAGCCACTCACCGCCCAACGGCGCATTCCATGAACTGTTTATCTTATAGACAAGCTGTTCCTTTTTGGTTTTGAAGCTGTAGCGGCACAGTCCCTCAGAGGTGGTATAATACCAGTATCCGTCAAGATATACCATAGCCGAACAGGAATTCTGCCAGAAAAAGCTGTCATATTTATTTGAATCTGCTGTCATTGAATAATCCCATGGCTTGTGGACGGGAGTGGCATTATCAAGACCATATTCACTTAGCAGAAGCATATTGTGGAGAGTAAAATTCGGCGCATTGGTAAGAGAATCGTCCCATGTCACGTCCACATAATACCAGCAGTCGTCAATACACACCATATTCCAGATATGATCCTCATTGGTAATGCTTATACAGGGTATCCCCATAATATCCATGATATACTGAAATCCCATAGCATAGCCCACGCAGACAGAGGATTCATTCATAAAAAGATCAACTATATTTCTTCCTGCTGAAATGCTGCTGCCCTCGTAATAGACAGCATGAGATGCTATATAGTCATGAACATACAGCACCTTTTCGGTATCGCTCCATTCATCATGAACGCCCGAAAGCAAGGTGCGGGTATATTCGTCAAGCCTCTCGTCAAGCTCCTTTGTTTCGGCTGTGGAATAATTGTATACAGGCGTAAAATATCTGACGTGTACATTATCGTCTGCATATCCGATATATGCACTTATGGGACTTACATAGAAAAGTGACGGCTCATTGAAAAGCATTGTCACATACAGATCCTCAAATTCCTCCATAGTAAGCTCATAGGCGGATATATCCAGTGTTTTGCTGCTGTGCGCTTTAAGCTGCCGCTTTATCCTTTCGGCAAGACCCTTTCCCTCTGAGGTATAGCCTGCCGCAGTGTAAAGAGTATCATCAGCGACTGCCCCTGCCGCAGTGCAGCACACAGAGATACCCATAACTGCCGCAGCTGCGGCGGAAATAATTCTAAGTGACCCTTTCATGACATATCCTTTCACGGCAGCACAAAGCCGCCTTGCCGCTTTTTTACGGAACGGCTGACCGTTTTATGGGAGAAGTTCAGAAGGCAGCTCCGCCCGGTTTCGTATATATATGTCCGCCTTTTCACGCAGCGCCGCCTCATGCTCCTTTGATGCATGATCGTAAACAGCTGCGGTATACATTCCCGCCTTTTTTGCGGCATCTATGCAGGCGGGAATATCGTCAAATACTGCACAGCGGCAAGGCTCTATTCCCAGCTTTTCGGCGGCAAGGAGATAAATATCGGGCTTATCCTTTGAAAGTCCTGTCTCCTCAGCAGAGATAAACACATCAAAAAATTCCCACACGCCGTTCCTTTTAAGGGCGGGTGCGTAAAGCCGTTCGGGAGACGCCGTAACAAGGGCGATTCTGCCGCCCCTGTCCTTTATCTGACGCAAAAATTCCGCTGCTCCCTCTTTGAGCGGTATATCCTTTTCATAGTGAAGCTGCGCCCTTCTGTCAAGCTCATTTTTAAGCCCCGTAAGAGTATATTTTTTTATCCCCTTTTCCCGGAAAAGCTCAAGCACCTGTTCGTAAGTCATGGCTGCGGCGGCGTGAAGCTCATCATCTGTGAGAACAACTCCGCATTCAGACAGGATCTCACGGTCAATATCCTCCCAGACCCCGTTTGAATCAAGAAGAGTGCCGTCAAGGTCGAAGATAAAGCCCTCCATTATTCCACGCCTCTGAAATTGCGGAAATATCTCAGCCTGCCCAGCCATTCATACAAAAAAACAGTTCCGTGTATGATAAAGTATGCCCCCACTGCAATGGTGATAAGACCGTCAAATATCGCCTGTGCATTGATGATAAGAAGTATTCCTGCAAGTACGAGGACGCCTGCAAGCACGGCTTTCGGAATAAATTCCTCGTTTCTCTGCTTTGACTCCCTTGCACTCATAAAGAATTTTACGGACGACACAAGCACGGCAATGCCTATTATCATAACAACGGTTTTTCCCAGCTTTGAAAGCAAAGAGGTATTGAGCAGCAAAACAGCAATAACTACCCACACTATGCCGCCTATGCTCACACGTCCTCCCCCGTCGCTTTTACCGAGAATAAACCGCATTACAAGGGATACGATCCCCGCAGCCATAGCAGCGATACCCAGTGCGCCCGAAATAACGCCGATTGTCTTTCCGCTGTTGCACAGAGCCACAATACCCGTAATTATCATTGCCGCTCCCGCAGCAAATCTCAGGGCAAGCTCGGTAATTTTCTTTTTATCATTTTCCGACATATGAGCATCTTCCTTTCTATCCGATTTCCGGAGGCAAGAAGCAAGAAAAAATTGTCTGCAAGGAAAAAAATGCGGAAAACGTTTTCTTATCCTGCCTCTGAGAAAATCAAAAATTGATTTATCCTGTCTGTCAGTTACTGAACATCTGCACCCATGTACCCAGCTCCTCGTTATAAGCAACGCCTATTTTCGTAAAAGCGGGATCAAGGATATTAGCCATATGTCCCGGAGAGGTCATCCACCCTTTAATGGCTTCTTCGGGCAGAGTGTAGCCCATGCCGATATTTTCGCCGCTGTAGCTGCTGTCCTCAATTACCGTAAAGCACTGCGTATTATCGGGGCGTTCATGAGAAAATTTTACAGCTATCTCCTCTGCTCTTATGCCCGCACTTTTGCAGAGGGAATCACTTTTTGCCAAGGGCGCAAGACCTACCGACTCTCTTTCTTCGTTCACACGCCTGATGATCTCATCAGGATACTCGCTGACGGTGAGAGTATTTTCCTTTACAGTCTTTCCGCCCGATGATTTTTTCCCCACGGTAACGCTTATATCGAAGGATTTGTCCGGATCTTTTACATCAAAAAGCTTTAATGTGGCAGAGCCGTCCGCAAGCGCAGTCACATAAAGGGGAAACTCGTTGTCTACAATAACGCCGCAGGAAACTGAGCATACATTGGAATTTACAACACGAACAGAAACGCTTTTCCCTCCCGTGGAAATGTTAATCATCTTTTTTTCGCCCTTTTTGAGCAGAAGCTCCTTTGTATCCGCCTCCATGCCCTGAAGATCCTTGTTTACCGTAACAGGACATTTGTACTGTTTGCCGTTATATTCTGCATAAAGGCAGCCCTCTCCCACCTTTTTGGCTGTGATTTTGCCGTTGGAATAGGTAAACACATCGGGATTGCTTATCTTCCATTTAACAGTACCCTTTCCGTTTCCGCCTGCCAGCCTGATAGGAGCAGACTCCCCCTCATCAAGGATAATGCTTCGTCTTGACAGGTGAACATCTGTACCCGATTTTTCCGCACTTACCGCAAAGGACAGCGTTCCAAGCGCCATAAGGACCGCCATTGCAGAAGCCGCCGTTTTCATGCCTGCTTTCATATCAATACAACCTTTCCGCTGCGGACTTCTCCGCACATATCATTTAAGAATATTATAACAAAAAAAATCTGTCAAGTCAATGACTTACGGAATTTTTTTCACTATATTTTGTCCTGCTGCATAAGGACATTGTTTTCTGCGGAAATTTTTTTGAAAACCCTTGATTTTAACCTCTGCTGACGTTATAATTATAATAGTATATTACAGCAAAAGAGGAGAACGCAAAGTGAAAATTACGGTAAAAGAGCTTTATCCCCCATATGAAAAACACGGACTGAATTTAAGCGGACTTTCCCCGTCCCTTACCTGCATGATACACGATACTCAGCCCGAAAGGCGGTTCCCCGCAGTTATAGTTGTGCCGGGCGGCAGCTATTCTCACTGTTCGGAACGGGAGGGAGATCCTGTGGCGGCACGGTTCTACTCCCACGGATATAACGCCTTTATTCTCAGATACAGCTGTGTAAGCAAGCCCTTTCCCACTGCGCTTGCAGAGCTGTGCGAGGCGGTAAGATATGTGCGCAGCGAGGAGCGGCTTTGCTGCACAGACAGGCTGACGGTATGCGGATTTTCGGCGGGAGGACATCTTGCCGCAAGTCTGGGAGCATACGCAGGGGAGTTTGAGGAGGTTTACGGAAATGTCCGTCCCGATTCACTGATACTCTGCTACCCCGTTATCACCTCAGGAAAGTACACTCACGCCGAATCAGCCCGTAACATTGCCCCCACCCCCGCACTTATGGATAAGATCTCCCTTGAAAACCATATCCCCCGGGATTTCCCGCCCTCTTTCATCTGGCACTGCGCCGATGACAGGATCGTCCCTCCCGAAAACAGTCTTATGCTTGCACAAAGGCTTTCGGAAAGGAACATTCCCTTTGAGCTTCACATCTTCCCAACGGGAGGACACGGGATAGCTCTCTGCGATATTTCTACCATGAAAAATAACGATCCCCGCTATTTAAACCCAAAGGCAGCCCGCTGGTTTGAGCTTGCTCTGGATTTTATGGGGCGTGAAACAGCTCCGTCTTACATATAAATAATTTATCAGGATCATAGAGGTATATATGCAAATAGCACAAAAATATGTAACCATTTTGTATTTATACTTTGAAAAAATGTTTGACAGCAAAAAAAATTTGTGCTATAATTATTGTAAAGGCGTATGCACATCTTCTATAGGATTGGAGTAATGAACATGAGCAATGATCAGAATTCAAGCGTTTATAATGAAAAAAAGATAGCGGCTTATGAATCTGTTTTCAAGGAAACGAATTTTGCAAAGCCCATGGATATCTTTCTGACAATAACGGCAGCCCACCTTTTCGGGCAGGCTTACATAATCACACAGGAGGGGATCAAGGAGGGCGATCCCGTGTATTCAAGATTCGTAGTCCCTCTTGAAGAGATCACTAAAATATATATCAATGATGCGGTAAAGGCACATTCCCTCTTTATCCAGTGCGACAACAACATCAAGGGCGTTGTTCACAGAAAAAGGATAGTTATCCCCTGTCTTAATAATGTTGAAGCTGTTATGAAGCAGATAGAAGAGGTCAGGGCGGCGCATATGGAGAAGATCGAAGCTGCCCAGCAGAAAGAGCAGGAGAAAAAGCGCAAGGCAATTGAGGAGAAGCAGTCGGCAGAACCGAAGAAAAAGACCCGCTCTGATGATGAACTTCCCGATGCTCCCGCAAAAAGGGGCAGAAAGCCAAAAACAGAAAAATCCGCTCCCGCTGCGGAAGTTGCTGCACCCGTTCAGGATGTGGCTGTAAAGGAGCAGGAGACTGTAAACAAGTCTCTACCCGAAACAGCCGAACCCGCAGGCAGCAAGGGATCCTCAGTAAAGCACAGGGAGATAAAGCCTTTAAAGCCTATTACGGGGATCACCGCAGAGCAGCTTGAAGATCTGCAATCCCTTGAAATGACCTTTGATTCTGATGCGGCTGCAAAGCCCGTCCGCCGTAAAAAGGTGATACTCGAACCCGCAGCCTATGAGGATATTCCCGTTCCCGAGCCTGTGCCCGAGGTAATTCCCGAGCCTGCCCCCGAGATCATTCCCGAAACTGCTGTACCCGCAGAGCAGGAGCCGGAATTTGCAGAGGTAGCGCAGGAGGAGCCTGTTTATGAAGCTGCTGCGGAGGAGTCTGCCTATGCTGTTCCCGAATATGAGGAGCCCGAGACTGTTCCCGAACCTGCATCTGTAGTTGTTCCCGAGCCTGACAACATTGCTGTTATCCCCGCATCAGAGCAGATAATAGTTTCCTCTACAGGCGAAAAGGTGACACTTGAGGACTTCCAGATCGCTGTAAGAAAGCTCCGCTATATGAGAGATAATGACCTTATTGATGAGGACGAGTATAACGAGGAAAAGAAAAAGCTGTTAAAGCTCCTCTATTAATAAAAATCAATAAAAAAATCTGAGACAGGATAAGCCTTTTATCCTGTCTCTTTTTACTTAAGATTATCCGCCGATAAAGCTTCCAAGTCCCGAAAAAAGGGTATATGCCACCTGCTGCTGATATGCCGCATCTTTAAGCTTTGCAGCCTCTTCGGGATTTGAGAGGAAACCGCATTCCGCCATAACTGCGGGATTGGTGCAGTAATAGCAAAGGTACAGCTCCTTGCCGCAGAGCTTTGTTTCCCTTGTGTTGTCGGGCTGGAGGTTCTGCACGAAAAGGTCTTTAAGTATGGCGGCAAATCTTTCGCTTTCGGGATTTGCGGAGGAGTAGAACATCTGAGCGCCGCTGTATTTAGGGTCGGTAAAGGTGTTCTGATGTATGGAAAGGCATACCGCATCGGGGTATTTGTTAAAAAGCTCCAGCCTGTTTTCCATGTCGGAAACTTTCTGATTGCGTATCCCCTCCACTCCGCTGTCGTGAACGGATATATCCCTGTCACGGGTAACAGCCACATCATAGCCGTACAAACGGCACATATCCCTTACAGTAAGCATAATGCTGAGGTTTATGCCCTTTTCGGGAATACCGTCGGCAGTGGAACAGCCTCCGTCCATGCCGCCATGCCCGCTGTCAAGTACGATTATCTTCCTGTCCGCCTCCATATCCGCAGTATTAACATACACTGCGCTGTCGATTTTTTCTACGGCGTAGTGTATCACGGCGGCGGACGCCAGCACAGCAAGTGCGGAGAAAACTGCCGTCCGGCAGCTTTTTTGTTTCTCGGTCAATATGGTTCATTCCTTTCATTTTCATTTTTTTCATTGGACGACCTGCTAAATTATATGAAAGGATAAGCCGTAAAATTCCACTGACAAAAATATCCCCGTCAGGGTCAGCTGTCCCGACCATGACGGGGATAATACTCTTAGCAAAAACGCTGCCCTTAATAAACCCTACAGCCTGTACATCACGGGTATCCTTTTTTTGTAAACCCCATAATATTCAAAACCGCAGTTTCTGAGAAGCTCTGCACATTCTTCAAATCTGAATCCCATTTCAGCGGGCGTGTGAGCGTCAGAACCAATTGTAACAACCTCTCCGCCCAGCTCCCTGTAGCGCAGGATAACTTCCTTTCCGGGATTCGGCTGTGAAAGTCCTCTTGCAAGACCTCCGGAATTTATCTCCGGTGCCTTTCCGTCAGATATGAGCCTTTTAAGGATAGCATCTATAACATCGCTGTACTCGCTGTAGGAATATGTAAGCCCGTGCGCCGCTCCGTAACGGATAACATAATCAAGATGTCCCAGAGTATCATAACACTTTACATTTTCAATGCGTTCAAGAGTTTTTTCAAAAAATCGTCTGTAGGCATTTTTCCCGTGAAGAGTGAAATACTGGTCATAATAGGGATCAAGTCCGTCAATGAAATGCATTGACCCGATAACAAGGTCAAAGGGATAGGTGTCAACCAGCTTTTTCAGATAATCCCCGATATGAAGCTGTATCCCCAGCTCTATCCCCGTAAGTATCTCTATTTTCCCCTCATAAAGCTCCTTTAAACGGGAAATTTCCTCCATGTAAGCGGGTATATCCAGTTCAAAATCAATGTCGGATACTACATCGTAGTCATGATGATCGGTAAAACATATGCCGTGAAGCCCCATAGAAAGGGCTTTTTTTATCTGCTCCTCCGGGGGAGTATCGCTGTCCCCCGAAAAGTTGCTGTGAAGATGACAGTCGTAGTATATCATTGCTCATCGTTCCCCGTTTCTGCTGTTTCTGAAATTTCTGCCGTTTCCGCCGTTTCTGCCGTTTCCGAAGCCACGACCTGCGTTTCAGTGGGAGCAATGGAAGCATAGTAAGCCTGAGCTTCCGCAATTTTCTCATCATCAAGCGTTCCGTAGGGGTTTGTATACAGCTTCTCTATACCGTCTATAAGCGAATCGGTGTTTGCGGCAAAAATGTTGTTTACAAAGAGGACATCGGTAATCCCCTTTTCCTTGATATATTCCACCGCATTCCTGCCGAAATAGCGGATATCTATAACGTATATCTCGTCAAAGCTGTCTACCAGATAGGGAACAAGGGCATTTCCGTAGGATTCCTTGAAAACACACAGCTTTCTTCCCGTGTTCAGATCCGTTTCTATCCTTGTGTGAATTGCATCTGAGCCGATAAACATTCCGTAGCAGCTGCCGCCGCTGACATTTTCATAGAAAAGCGTGCCTTGTCCCAGAGGACTCAGGGTTATATAATCATAATAATAGGTTCTGAATGTGGAATTGGGTATATAATAGGTGAAAATTTCGGGGCTGTTTTTAAGGGTAAGATCGTTTGTATAATTGTAAAGCGATCCCACAAAACCCTCCTTTGTTTTCTCCTCATAACCCTCTGAAAGCTCAGGCGGCGTCTGACCAAGAGTATGGGCAAAGGCTCTGTAGGCATAATATGCCCCCCGCTGTGACCAGTGATGATCTGTCCGCAGATAGATATACTCATCGGTATGAGCGGCAATTTCCGAATATGCGTCAACAGGGATAACATCTGCGGTGTAGCTTGAATAGATATGGTCTATCTGATCCTTTTCCGATGCGCTGTAGCGGCTGAATTTTTTCGGAAGATAGAACTCCACCGAGGTAGGCACTACCATATTATATACGTTGATATCCTCGCCGAGAGCCTCTTTATATGTGCTGATAAGCTGTGCATACCTTGTTCCTGCGGTCTTGTTGCCGCCGAAAAGCATTACTCCCGCATTGTCGCCGTACATCTTCACACCGTCTACAACTATGCCGTTATTGGCAAAATCGGCGATATTCTCGACCTCCTCCTCTTCCTCCTCTGTGACCTCAGCAGTAGTTTCAGGGGGAGCGGTTTCAGTGGTAACAGCAGTGGTCTGTGTTGTTTCCTCTGAAACGGCAGTTTCTGTGGGAGAAGAGCTTTTGGTCGTGACAGGTGCTTCTGTCACCGCAGGGGGCGGCGCAGGAACAGTTTCCACAGCCTGTACCTCCTCGCCCACCTGACGCACATTTCCGTAAAAGGTAGGAGCGGAGCTTATTCCCTTGAGCTTGTTGATTCTGCTCACAAGCTCCACAATACCCTCCCTGAACGGAACGGTATCGGAAAAATACAGGGAATACTCATCTGCATAGCTGCCGTCAAAGTATTTTTCTGCCGTAAGCTCAGGCTTTTTTGCAAGATCCCTTTTCTCGATCTCCGAAGTCCGGGGGCGGTCAAGGAAAACAAGGCACAGCCCGATAAAAAACAATGCCGAAAGAAAAAGTATAATGCTTATCATCTCATAGGATTTCTGACGATTTCTGTACAACTCGCCGCCGTTGTCTGCGGCAGATTTTTTCTTGCTTTTTTTACTCATACGAGCCTCCTAAAAGCGATAGTAAAGGAAAGGATTGTAGGTCTGTCCCACCAGGGAAACTGCCGAGAGCAGGAACACCGCTCCCAGGAAAATTATTTTTATTGCAGCCGTGAAAGTAAATCCCGCCTTGCTTTTTTTCGCAGCGGCTTCACCCACAGCAGATATTTTTGAATAAACAGGCGTGCAGATAAGAATGGCAATAAGAATGAGCCACAGGTTGCTTTGCAGCTTGGAAATTGTCAGTATATCCTCAGCCGAGGGGAGCGAAACGCCCCGTCCGAACATTGCCCCGAGGCAGGCTGAAAACTGTCCCATATCCGTAAAGTAAAAGATGAGCCAGCCGAAAATGACTGCAAATATCAGATAAATATGCCCGAAAAGCCGCGGGATATGCTTCAGCGCATCAAGCCAGAAGAGTTTTTCAATGATGAGCAGTACCCCGAAATACACTCCCCACAGCATAAAGTTAATGCTCGCTCCGTGCCAGAGTCCCGTAAGCGCCCATACCACCGCAATATTTAACATCTGATGTCTGCGGTTGCCGCCAAGGGGGATATACACATAATCCCTGAAAAATGTGCCGAGGGATATGTGCCACCTCCGCCAGAATTCGGTCACAGATGTAGAAACATAGGGATGATCGAAGTTTTCGGGAAAGTGGAATCCGCACATAAGACCCATGCCGATCGCCATGTCCGAATAGCCCGAAAAGTCAAAATAAATTTGCAGAGTGTACATTATAATTCCGCCCCATGCCGCAAGCACCGAGGAGGGAGCGGTTTCAAAGGTGAGAAGCTCAGCTGCCACAGCGCCCACGTTATTGGCAATAAGCACCTTTTTCCCCAGACCGAATATGAACCGTGTAATGCCCTGTGAAAACTCCGCAAGCTTGCTTTCCCGTCTGACGATCTCCCTTGAAACAGTGCTGTAGCGGACGATAGGACCTGCCACAAGCTGGAAAAACATTGACAGGTACAGAAGATAATCGGGATATTTTGTCTGTGCCTTAGCCTTTCCCGTGTACACATCTGCCACATAGGTAATGGACTGGAATGTGTAGAAGGATATCCCGATAGGCAGATGAAAGTCGGGAACGGCAAGTGACAGTCCCGTAACTGCGTTTATACCCGAAACTATCATGGCACTGTACTTGAACACGCAAAGAATCGACAGATCCGCAGCGCAGGAAACAATAATACCGAGGACGGCTTTTTTCTGTCCCCTGTGCTTTTCGATAAACAGACCGCTCAGGTAGTCAAGGACGGAGGTAAATATCAGAAGCAGCACCAACACAGGCTCTCCCCATGAATAGAAAAACAGCGAAAAGGCAATAAGCACGCTGTTTCGTGGAGATATGCCTTTCCACAGGTCAATGACCAGGCATATAACGGGGATCATTAACCACATTGGTTCCGACAAAAGCCGGAAAACCACAGAAAGCGGTATCATTACAAGATATTTTAAAGGATTAGTCCTTGCCGCAAAATAACATATCAGGAAAAAGGGCAGGAATACAAACAGGAAAAACAGATCGGAAAATACCAAGCAGAAGTCTCCTTGTACTGTTCCCATGAAACAGTAATTATATTTGGCGGGGCGCACCCGCAGATTTGAATATTATTATTATATCACCGCAAAACGCCTTTTTCAATAACAAAATGACAAAAAATCAACGTAATCGGTAACATTTTGGTTACGATGTGAAAAAACAGTAAATTGAAGTATTATTTTACAGCATTTTCGACAAATATAAAATTATAAATATGTCAGATATTTCCATATGGCGGCAGACAATCGGCTGAAATTATGCCTGCTCTGAATTTTTTTCGCAGACGTGCAGATGCCTGTGTGAACAGACTTTTAATATATATGTATAAGGATATGGGAAATATTTTCACAAACCGCCGCATAAATTGTAACAGGACATACATCTGAAAGGATATGAAGCTATGGATATGCTGACACTTTTTCTTATCGCCCTCAGTCTTTCAATGGACGCCTTTGCTGTGGCAGTGTGCAAGGGACTGGCATCACCGGGGTACAGGCTTTCCCATTCTGCGGCGTGCGGAGCGTGGTTCGGAGGGTTTCAGGCACTCATGCCGCTTGCGGGATTTTTTCTGGGAATAGGTATGCGCGGAAAGATCGCCGCCTTTGACCACTGGATAGCCTTTGCTCTGCTGGGTCTTATCGGCTTTGGCATGATAAGAGCCGCACTCCGTCATGAGGAGAAAAACACAGGCTCCTCCTACTCCCCCCGTGTCATGGCGGTGCTGGCGGTGGCTACAAGCATTGACGCCCTTGCAATAGGGATAACCTTTGCCTTTTTGTCCGTAAACATCGGCTTTGCGGTAACTCTTATCGGGATATGCACCTTTCTTTTATCGGCTCTCGGTGTGAAAATAGGCTCGGTGTTCGGTGCAAAATACCGTTTCACCGCTGAGCTTATCGGCGGGATCGTGCTTGTCATACTGGGAATAAGGATTCTTCTTGAACATCTTATGGGCTGACGGCATTATCTGTAAATTGTAAAATAATTTTTAATTATTGTAGATTTGATTTACATAAATTGCCTTTAATAATAATTTGATTTAATTGTTATCTCTGTAAAAATGTCAAAAGCTCTTGAATTATCAAAAATTTAACTAAACATTAACTTTGTGTTCATGCATTAAAAATTTAAATAACATATTGACATTTACGAATAAATATGTTAAAATATGATAAGAAAACGGGGGACGGAAACGACCTTAAAAGCCGTTTTAATACATTTGTTAATATTATCAGGAGGAATTATCATGTTCGGAAAAAGGGTTCTGACATTTACAATGGCTGCGGTCATGTCCGTATCCGCAATGACGGCAATGTCTGCGGGGGCTTCTGCGGAGTGGGTAAAGTTCAAGGACGGCGCATACGGCTACAGGAGCGACACTACCAAAAAGCAGCTTACAGGCTGGCAGACAATAAGCGGCAGCAAGTATTACTTTGACAAAAACGGCAAGGCACTTACAGGCTGGGTAAAGATAAACGGCGACAAGTACTATTTCAACGGCTCTGACAGGGGAAAAATGCTCACCTCATGGGCTGCTATCGGCAAGAAGAAGTATTATTTCGGCTCTGACGGCATTATGAGGACAGGCTGGATAAAATTAAACGGCAAGACCTATTATTTCGGCTCAGACGGTGCAATGCGCACGGGCAAAATAAAGATCGGAAATACTATCTATGATTTCGGAACAAACGGCATTCTGAAAAGCACGGAGAACTCCTCGTCACTTTCTGCACCCATGAGCGGTTTGAAGTGGGGAATGAGCAAAGATGATGTTATGGAGGTTAAGGGCGATGAGGGTTGTATGTACATAGCCCCCGTACTGATGTATGCTGCCACCGACCCCATGATCGTTTATTACTTTGACGACAGCGAGGGTCTTGTGGGCTACGGCAATGCTGAGGAATACAGCTCTGCGGCAATAAAGAAGTACAGAGAGGGCTTTAAAAACGACGGCTGGAAATATATAACCTTTTCCGAAGATCCTAACACCGGCATGGTTATTTACCTTTATGCAAAGGACAATGCTATTGGTGCGGTGGAATATGATTCCGATCAGACTATGGCAATGACACTTATCTTCTCCGGAGATTATTCCGAGAGCATTATTGGCGGCGATATTTCCGATTATCTTGACTAAATAAGGATAAAAAATAATATAAGGCGGGAAGTGTGCGCACCTCCCGCCGCTTTTTTATGGTTTGTTATGGATAAAATGCTTTTTATCAAATGGGGAGGTTTATAATGTGCTGATTTGTTTATCGGGACTGTGTATTTTGCTGCTCCCCGTTTTTTATGGCGCTGATGCGCCGTGCAGACTTCTTTATGTCAGCAGATAACCGCCGCAGCCTTAAACTACCCCGTTTGTATAGTATAATCTTTATGGGAAAGCACTCTCTGCGGTTTTCTGTGCGGCGGTTATCCCCTCCCCCTGTTTATCCGCTCCCATGATTATTTGTGCAGATTTTTAGGCTTTGTTTCTCCTTTGCTGGGGTTTCACCCGGCGAATTTTATTCGCCCGACCCCTTTACAAGGGCGCTGCCCTTGACCCGCAGCCTTTTGAAAAAAGGCTGGCGAAAACTTTACCTTGCGTTTGTTTCGCTTAAACTTTTCTTTTCTGCTCCTTTACCTTTACCTTGTGTTTATTTTGCTTAGACTTTCTTATTTCTCCTCTACTCCTCGGACCCGCCGTTCTTCTTGAACACAAGCGGACTCATGCCCGTATATTTCTTGAATTTATTGTGAAAATAGTTAATATTTGTGTACCCCACCATCTCTGCTACCTCATAAACCTTGTACTCCTCCATGGAAAGCAGCCGCTTTGCTTCGGTAATGCGGATACGGTCAAGATAGTTGTTAAAGTTTTCTCCCGTGTACTGGTGGAACACCTTCCCCAGATAGGCGCTGTTGTAGCCGAAAATTCCTGCTAATATTTCAAGACGCAGCTCTCTGTTGTAGTTTGCCTTGATGTATTGTACTACTCTTTCCATTGTGCTTTTAGTGGTCTTGCCGAAAGCCCTGTCGGATATCTCCCCAAGCTCCTCCTTTATGCTGTCAACTGCTTCTTTAAGGCTCTCTGCCGATTGCAGACTATCTATGAACTCATCGGAAATATCACACTCTGCACGCTTCTCCGCCGACCCTCTCGAAAGCCTTGTTTTAACCTCCATAACCATTGTAAGGCATATGACCTTTGCTCTTTCGGGAGTGTTGCCGTCAAACTGCATGGACTCGCAGAAGCTGTCAAGAAGATGCCCCAGCTTTTCCTTGTCGTTTATTTCCATATATGCAAATATCCTGTCTGCATAGTCCGCAGTATCCTCCGGAGAAGTGCGGCGTATGTTCTCAGGGAATACGATCCCCAGATGATCGTAGATGAATCTGCATCTGACTATATATTCAGCGCAGTCATAGGAGGTTTTTATCTGAGCAGGTGAAAGCACATATTCACCGCAGGCAATGTAAAAACGATCCTTATAGGTGGTATAGAGCTTTGTGAGGGCGGCTTTTATATCCGCTCTGCTCCAGCCCTTGAAAAGTATTCCGGGAGTGCCGCTCAGGTCAACGCTTACAATATCCACATTTCCGGAATTTCCGAAAAATCTGCGGACTTCTTTATTATCGGCTTCTGATGAGCTGCGGCTGCATACAACGGCGGCGCAGTAGCCCGGATATTCGTATTTGTTCATTACGGTTATCACCGCATCGCTGCTGCCCGAAAACAAGCCCTTTACAAGCTGCTCGTTAAGATACTCCTTGCCTATCTCCTGACGGTAGCGGTGTTCTCTTTCACGGGTTATTTTTTCGCCTGCTGCCTTTATTGCGTCTATAAGCTCGTCCTCATCAACGGGCTTGAGGATAAAGTTTTCCACACCCAGTGCAATGGCGGTCTTTGCATAGGTAAAGTCCGAATACCCCGAAAGTATCAGCACCTTGCCCTTAAAGCCCAGAGCCTTTGCAGCCTCTGTCATTTCAATACCTGTTTTTCCGGGCATTTTTATATCTGCGATAACGATATCGGGCGAAAGGAGCATTATCTTTGAAAGTCCGTCGTCTCCGTCGTCCGCCTCGCCTACTACCTCACAGCCCAGCTCCTCCCACGGGATCATCATTTTAATGCCCTGTCTTACATTAGGCTCATCGTCTACAAGAAGTATTTTAAACATGAACAATCTATCCTTTCAGAGAATTACGCTGTACAGCTCCCGAGGACGCAAGTCTCGGTTCGGGTTTTCTGGGAAGTGTAAGGCGTATAGTCGTACCCTGTCCCACCCTGCTGCTTATAGTCATTCCGTATTTATCGCCGTGATACATTTTAATGCGCTTGCATACGTTTGTAAGTCCGATACTTTTTCCCGATGAAGTATCGCTGACAAGGATCTTTTCTTCAAGCTCCTTCAGCTTTTCGGGAGAAATGCCCTGACCGTTGTCGGTAACGTCCGCAATAACAAACTCGCCTTTATAATACACCTTTATATCTATTCTTCCGTTTGTCTTATTTCCCTCTATGCCGTGAACAAATGCGTTTTCAACTATGGGCTGTATAAGCAGAGGGAGAATGGGATAATCCTTTGAAACTTCGGAATAAATGCTGTAGGAAAATCTGTCTCCGAAACGCGCTCTTTGCAGCTCCAGATAGCTCTGGGTAAATTCAAGCTCTGAGCGCAGTGAAACTTCGCCGTCCTTGAATTCAAGGCATCTTCTCATAAATTTTCCCAGTTTTTTTACAAGGTCCGCAGTTTCCTTATCGTTATTTACATAAGCCTTCATGCGTATTGTTTCAAGAGTATTGTAAAGAAAATGGGGATTTATCTGACTGGAAAGAGCCTTGAACTCCGCCTCCATCTGATCGAACTTGAACGCCTCTCTTTGTATCTGCGCCTGATAGTTGTCGTCTATAAGACGCTGCATATCGGATATCATCTGCGCAAGATCCTTGTAAAGCATACTTATTTCGTCATTGCCCGTATCGGTGATAGTAATGTCGAAATTTCCCGCCGCTACGGAATGCATTTTTTCACTCAGCAGACTTATTCTTCTTGAAAAAACGCTTGAAAAAAGTATGATTATAAGCAGTGAAAGTATTATCATCAGAGCGCAGTAGCCGCCGTACACGAGGGAAAGCCTGTTAGAAAGATAGTTGATATACCCTGACGGCAGCAGCATGATTATCTGAAAATCGCTGCCCGTATAAAAGTTATTGAGAACGGTATAGCCGTTTGTATTGAAAAAGCCCTCCTCATAGATTTTGCTTGTATTTACTACATTAAATTCCTGAGAGGGATTTATAACATCTCCCTTCAGCACACCCGAAAAGCTGCTGTAATAAACCACTCCCTTGTTGACGGAAAGAATAACGCTGTAGCTTGCTTCTGACAACATTCTGTCTATCCAGTCGTCTTTGAGAAGTGCGAGTATCACACCCGCCGTTCCCTGACTGTCTGTAATTGACCGTATACAGCCGAGACAGTAATTCTCCTCGTCCGCAGGATCACGTATCACCGTCCAGAAAGGTATGCCGCCGTACTGCACGGCTGTTTTATACCAAAGGGCATTTTTTACATTTTCATCGGCAAAAAGGTAATTTGCTCCGAAAACGAAATCATCTCTTTCGGTATATACGCATACACGCCTTATCTGAGAGGAAAGTCCTCCGAACGCATTATACGCCTTTGTATTATAATATTCATAATATTGTGAACGCTCTGTGTAGTTGTTTCTGAGAAAGGATATAACATCAAAGCTCCTTGCCAGATCGTCAAGGGACATCTCAACAGAATCCACTACCTCTGTAATACGGTATTTAATGGTATTGGAATTATTGAGGGCAGTATTGAGCGAGGATTCTTTTATAGTTATCCTCATATTGACAAGCAGGACTACACTTGCAATGAACATTGGCAGAATAACGATCATGAACATCGTTACCAATTGTCTGCGTATTGAGAACTGTCCCTTTATGTTTATTTTTTTGATGCAGATCACGTCCTTAGATAGTATTCCGTCAGGGCATCAGGACAGCCTTTGCTCCGAGAAGAAATTTTCCTCCCGCTCCCACAGAAAGCCTGTCCGCATACAGCTTTTTTACAAGAGGAGCATTAACTTCAAGCTCTCTCTGCTTGCCTCCCGAGACAGTGCCTACAGGCTTTCCCGATACAAAAACTGATAATGTCCCCTTTTCATTTTTTGAATATGTAAGCTCAGTGTCCGCTTTGCAGAAGCTCCGTATATTTTCCTGAAACTCCTTTTTACCGCAGCCCACAGCCATTTTAATAAAAGCTCCCTTTTGTCTGTAAAGCTCCATAAGCCCGAGATAAACTTCATGTGTAGCAAGGCAGTCGTACTCGGCACGGTGAGCGTTCAGATTCTTTACTCCGAATCGTGCGCAAAGCTCCGAAAGTGAAAGACCTCTGCTGCCCGTTTCCATATGCTCCGCAATTAAAAGCGTATCCGCACACCTGTTTGAAAGGGAGGCATACCGTGAAAGAAAGCGCATATCAAAGCGTATAATATTGTGACCAAGGAGAGGAAGCTCCCCTGTAAAATCAAGAAAATCCGCCATTGCTTCTTCAATATGGGGCTTGCCCCTTACCATACTGTCGTCTATTCCCGTGATATCGGTAATATAGGACGGTATGTGTATCTGAGGATCAACAAGGACAGAAAAAACACTCTCCACACGCCTGTTTACAACACGGACGGCAGCTATCTCTATTATACGGTCATTTTCGGGAGAAAGCCCCGTTGTTTCAAGGTCTGTCACAACATAGTCGGACAATATCTGATCATTCATTATAAACATACTCATCAGCCTATTTTATATTTTTATACATTCCGTCTCTGCCGATCACTGCGGCAGGGAACAGGGATTTTACCTGACTTTCGTATTCAAAGGGATCTCTGAGGGCGGGACTGTAATGGGTAAGCCACAGCTCCTTTGAATGCGAATCCCTTGCCACCCTTGCGCTCTGCGAAAATACCATATGACCCTTTTCCCTCATTTGGGGGATAAATTCGTCTGAGCCGTACATTCCCTCGCATACGAGAAGATCGGAGTCTGCGGCATGATACGCCAGCTTTTCAAAGTAGACCGTATCGGTAATATATGTTATTTTAAGAGGAGGACGCTTCTGAGCCGTTACCATATCGGGAGTTATTTTTCTTCCGTTTATCTCCACACTTCCGCCGTGATGAAGAATACCCCGCATATTTAAGGGAACGCCCAGCGCATCGGCTTTTTCGGGGACGAACACGGGCAGACGGTGCTCGGTAATGCTGTATCCGAAACATTCGATGCGGTGTCTGAGAGGAAATGCCGCAATTTCCAGATCGTCAAAGGAAAACCTCTCTCCCTCGGGATCAAGCTCATGTATATTGATATCAAAGGGTATCGCACCGCATATGCAGCAGATATTTTCGATTATCCGCTTTCCTCCCCGAGGAGCGCAGATGGTAAGGGGAGAAGTCTTTCCGTAATTTCCCGCAGAAAGCAACAGTCCGGGCAGCCCTGCAACATGATCCGCATGGAAATGGGTAATGAGCAGCAATTCCAGCTTTGCAAGGCTTCTTCCCATTCTTGCAAGAGATATCTGCATACCCTCTCCGCAGTCGATAAGCAGAGCAGTTCCCTTATGCTCCGTCCATAGACCCGTAAGCGCTCTGTCGGGGAGAGGTTTCATTCCCCCCGTACCGCAAAGATAGACATCGGGCATAAATTTTCCACTCCTTTCAGGATCAAGAGACAGGAAAAGGAAAATGTCTGCCTCCTTGCTGCTTTTTATCATATTATACCAATATAATTATACCACGATGATTTTAAAATTACAAGAATATTTTCGTAAATTTAAAAAAATACTGTCCTTACAGTTTACCATAAGGACAGCAAAACGTGCGCTTACCCGTTTTTTTGAGTGTGAGTTTCAAGAAATGCCAGATCCTTTTTCAGATCCGCCCTGACGCTCATCTGCCAGAAAAATTCACCTATAAAGAGAATAAGTTCCACTCCCCGTTTTTTAAATAACGCTCCCATAAGCCTTTTCACCGAATAAATTCTGCTGCTTGCCCTTATAATCTCCTTTTGAAGCTGCACAGGGGAGATATTTTCGGGAAAATGCACTACCTTTCCTGTACATCTTGACCATGGACTGTCCGTTATGAGCTTATCCTTATGTACCTCGTAGGCCTTCGTTCCGGGAATGAAATACATAGACTGTATGAGTACCCCCGAAATATCGTTTTCTATAACAAAATCCGCAAGTCTGTCCCCCACGCCTTTAGTATGATTATCCGCCCCAACAATAAAAAGTCCACGTACACGCAGCCCGTGAGCCTGAATATTTTTAACCGCACGGAGGATCTCTGAATAGGTGCTGCTTTTGTGGTTGAGCTTGAATGCCTCGTCCTCCAGAAATTCGATGCCTACCGCAAGCTCCATAAATCCTGCCTTTTTTAACAGCATCAGCATTTCATCATCAAAGCCCACTTCATATCTTGCCTGCACGGTAAAACGATAGTTTATGCCGCTGTCGATAATAGCCTGAAGAACACTTTTTGCCCATTCCCTGTCGGCAAAAAAATTGTCGTCTGTTATCCAGAGAAATTTTGACAGACGATGATTTTTTTCATCGAAAAATTTTACAGCCTGCCTTATATCCTCCGTCACATTTTCGGGGGAACGTGTACGCACGCAGCGTCCGAATGCCGCCACCAATGCGCAGTAATCGCAGTTGTGAGGACAGCCCCTTGATGCGTGGACCTGCGGCCAGATGGTATTATACCGTGTTCTTTCCTTGAATTTATAGCAAAGGCTTCTGTCGGGTATGGTGTCGATATTCTGCGGGAGTGGCGCACATCCACGGTCGATAACAGTACCGTCCTTATCCTTACGGACTATACCCGCAAAATCGGGCAGTTCGTTTTTCTGTATACATTCGATGAGCCTGAGAACAGCTTCATCTCCCTCGCCCCTCAGAACATAGTCGCAGTGCTGTATAGCCTCCCCGGGACAAAGTGTAGCATGAAGTCCGCCCATAACAATGGCAGCAGAGCTGTTTTTTCTTATCTTGTCGCACAGGGCATAACCTCTGTCGGCGTTAAATGTAAATATGGAAATAAAGACTATATCCGCATCGTAAATATCCTCCATTACTATTTCCGAAACAGATTCGCTGTACATAAGCGTATCGGGTACGACGCTTTTTGCAATGGTTGCAAGGGTCAGCATTCCGTTAGACGGGGTGCGGATATAACGGTTATAAACGATCTCATTGAGCAGAGAGGGACGATAGGGCGGGTTTCCCGGTTCGATAAAACGCAGCTTCATATTCACACCTCATAATTTTTTCCGGCTGTAAGCTCATTTTATTATAGCTTATACAGATTAGATTATCATGAAGCCAAGATTAAAATATGATTAGAAAATCAGCAGACGGGCGGAACCCGCAGCCAACTCGGCGGGCGGAACCCGCAGCCAACTCGTTGGTATGTTTTGCGTGAACATTTCAATAGTAACCCGGTAACTTTTATTTGATGTGATTTTAATTGGGAATTAAACCTTTATTCACTCCACTCTTAACTCTCCACACTCCACACTTATAAATTAGAATTATAAGCAAATAAAAGTGTTACCGTGACACTGTGCAAGAAATTGCCGCAAATCTTACCAACGACCTGCGTGCGGGGTCACCCCGCTTATAAGCAAATAAAAGTTACCGTGCCACTGTGCAAGAAATTTCCGCAAATCTTATCAACGACCTGCGTGCGGGGTCACCCCGCTTATAAGCAAATAAAAGTTACCGTGCCACTGTGTAAAGGGTTTCCGCAAATCTTAATATTGAAAACCCGCCCCACTTTTGTGGGACGGGCGGAAAGAAAGGAAAATGAAAAAAATCATGAAGATATCCTGAAAAATTACGCCTTGCCGACAGAGCCGAAGATCTCCATCTTCTCTTTGACCTTATCCTTGATAGCCTCAAAGCCGGGAGCGAGGAGCTTTCTGGGATCGAAGCCCTTGCCGGAAAGATCCTTGCCTGCTTCAATGTATTTTCTTGTAGCCTCAGCAAATACAAGCTGGCACTCGGTGTTTACATTGATCTTTGCAACGCCGAGAGAAATGGCTGTCTTTATCATATCATCGGGGATACCCGTGCCGCCGTGGAGTACGAGAGGCATATCGCCTGTCTGAGCCTTTATCTTCTCGAGAACGTCAAATCTCAGTCCCGGCCAGTTTTCGGGATACTTGCCGTGGATATTGCCGATACCTGCTGCAAGCATTGTTACACCAAGATCTGCTACAGCCTTGCACTCTGCGGGATCTGCACATTCTCCCATGCCTACAACGCCGTCCTCTTCGCCGCCGATAGATCCTACCTCTGCTTCAAGGGAAAGACCGAGAACGTCACAGGTATTTACAAGTGCAGTCGTCTTTGCGATGTTTTCTGCAATGGGGTAATGTGAACCGTCGAACATTACAGAGGAGAAGCCTGCGTTTATACAAGCCTTTGCTCCCTCAAAAGAGCCGTGATCAAGGTGCAAAGCTACAGGTACGGTTATGTTAAGGCTCTCCATCATACCGTTTACCATGCCGACAACTGTCTTATAGCCGCACATATATTTTCCTGCACCCTCAGAAACACCGAGAATTACAGGCGACTTCAGCTCCTCTGCGGTGAGGAGAATAGCCTTTGTCCATTCGAGATTGTTGAT
The DNA here is from genome assembly GCA_947625735.1 of uncultured Clostridia bacterium. Lineage (GTDB taxonomy): Bacteria > Bacillota > Clostridia > Oscillospirales > Ruminococcaceae > Huintestinicola. The sequence goes on along the minus strand of CANQPL010000030.1, from coordinate 3,022 downwards.
GTTGAACTGACCGACAGCATATTTGCCGTCTCTTGCCTTGTTGAGCATATCCTTTGCAGATACAAGTCTTGACATTTTTATTTACCTCCGATCTAAACTTGAGCTTTAAAACACAGTCTTAAACCCACTGATAATATTATACTCCATTTTTTTTCATTTTGCAATAGGTAAATGAAAATTTTGGGAATTTTTTTTAAGTCATCAGCTTAAAGGAATGGGGCATCAGCTCTTCCAGTGTATAGGTGCGGATAAGCCCCTTTTCATCTTTAAGAATGACTCTCATTCCCGCAGAAGCAAATTCGCTTAAAAACTGTCTGCATATCCCGCACGGAAACGTTTCCCCCTCCCCGCTGCCGGAAATTGCTACAGCTTCAAAGGAGCATTCTCCCTCAGAAACTGCCTTTACTGCGGCTGTCCTTTCTGCACAGATACTCCCGCCGTAGGAACTGTTTTCCACATTGCACCCCGTAAACACCCTGCCGCCTGCGGTAAGCAGAGCCGCTCCCACATGAAATCCCGAGTAGGGAGCATATGCCCTTTCCCGCACATTCTCCGCTGTCTGCATAAGCTCACTGTCGGTGGGTACGCTCATCTGCTCATACCTCCACTGTATCGGTATTATTCATAAGGATCGCATCTGCCTCAGCCTTGCTGTGACCCTTGCAGAAGCAGTCTATGTAACGGTTTATGCATCTTTCGATAATAACGATCGCTGCCTCTCTGTCCTTTATCTCGTCAATGGCTGTCTGCTTGCCCTCAAGCTGCTTGTAGACCGTAAAGAAATGGGACATCTCATCAAAAATATGACGGGGCAGCTCACCTATATCCTTATAAGTATTATAGGTGGGATCGTTAAAGGGAATGGCTATGATCTTATCATCTCTTGCGCCGTTGTCAAGCATGGAAATAACGCCGATAGGATAGCACTTTACCAGCGCAAGGGAATAGATAGTTTCCGAACACAGCACAAGCACGTCAAGAGGGTCGCCGTCCTCTGCGTAGGTGCGGGGGATAAATCCGTAGTTTGCGGGATAGTGCGTTGATGTGTAAAGCACTCTGTCAAGGAGCAGCAGACCTGTTTTCTTGTCAAGCTCGTACTTCATTTTGCTGCCCTTTTCGATCTCGATGACCGCATAGAAATCGTCCTTTGTAATGCGGTCGGGCTGGATATCATGCCAGATGTTCATATAAGATCCTCCTTATTTTTCGGTACCGTCCTGCTGCGGTTCCGTTTCTTTTATTATATATATGGGACGTCCCTTTGCTTCAAGGTACATTTTTGAAAGATACTGCCCTATAAGTCCCGTACAAAGAAGCTGCAAGCCTCCCATAAGCGTCACCACGCATATAATGGTTGGATATCCGCTCACCTTTTCTCCGAATACAAGCGTCTTGATAATGGTACCCACCATCATTATCAGCGCAATAAAGCAGAAGATTATCCCCAGTACCGATGCGACCTCTAAAGGGACTGTGGAAAATTCAAAAATTCCCTCCAGAGAATAGCGCAGCAGCTTTGTGAAATTCCATGTGCTTTTTCCTGCGGCTCGTTCGGTGTTCTCCACTTCGATGTATTTTGTCTCAAATCCTACCCAGCTGAATATCCCCTTTGAAAAACGGTTGTACTCCTTAAGAGAAAGTATGGCGTCCACCATCTGACGTGTCATGAAGCGGAAATCCTGTGCTCCGTCCACGATCTTTGTCTGCGAAATGGAGTTTATTACCTTATAGAAGCACCCCGAAAAAAAGGAAATTACCTTCGGCTCTCCCTTTCGTGATATCCTGCGTGTGGCGGCGCAGTCATACTCACCGCTTTTTACATATTCATACATCTGAGGAATGAGTTTCGGCGGATGCTGTAGATCTGCGTCAAGTATCACCACATAATCCCCGCGGGCATTTTGCAGTCCTGCATACATTGCGGCTTCCTTTCCGAAATTGCGGGAAAAGGAAATATACCTGACACGCTTGTCTAAGGCGTTCATTCCGCGCAGGATATTAAGGGTATTGTCTGATGAACCGTCATTTATAAAAATATATTCAAATGTCAGATCCTCATACTTATTTTCCATTTCATCAGAGACTCTTGTGATCTCATTATAGAAAAGGGGTATGGATTCCTGCTCGTTATAGCAGGGAACGATCACTGAAATAAGCGCCATGTTGATTTATCCGTCCTTTTGGAGTGTTACTCAACAGTAACAGATTTAGCCAGATTCCTCGGCATATCCACATCTCTCCCCAGCAGCACGGCGGTATAGTACGCCACAAGCTGGAGCGGGACAATTGTCACAAGCGGCATGAAAGCATCGTCAACATCAGGAAGAGTTATGACCAGATCTGCCGTCTCGGGATCGGGCTGATAGCTTTCACGGCAGATAAGCACAATCTTTGCTCCTCTTGACTTGACCTCCTTGACATTGGAAACAGTCTTGTCAATAAGCCTTGACTGTGTGGCAACTGCGATAACGGGGGTATCCCTGTCAATAAGGGATATAGTGCCGTGCTTTAACTCTCCTGCCGCATAGGATTCGCTGTGGATATAGGAAATTTCCTTCAGCTTTAATGAGCCCTCCATGCTCAGCGCATAGTCAAGACCTCTGCCTATGTAAAGAAGACTTTGTGCATTTATGAGCTTTGATGCCACGTACTGATACTGCTCCTTGTTTTCGGTGCATTTTTGGGTAAGGTCGGGTATATTCATAAGCTCAGCCGTAAGAGCGCGGCATTTTTCCTCATCAATAGCTCCCTTTGCATAGGAAAAACGGAATGCCAGCAGATACATGAACGCCGTCTGGACAGCATACGCCTTTGTAGAGCATACCGATATCTCCGGACCTGCATTTGTGTACATCACCATTTTCGCTTCACGGGCTATAGATGAGCCTACCACATTCACCACCGCAAGGGTATCTGCGCCAATCCTGTTTGCAAGCTTTAGCGCCTCCAGCGTATCCGCAGTTTCGCCTGACTGGGAGATTATCACACACAGATCGTCCTTTGAGATAAGCGGATCCCTGTA
>CANQPL010000029.1 GCA_947625735.1 uncultured Clostridia bacterium | reverse complement strand
TATCTAAAAATAATATTAAAAATATTACCGGAAGAGATTGGATCTTGTCTTACTTTTGATTTGGGATCAGTATCAGATATCAAAGGGAGAATTTTGATTTATTTTACAGGCAGATATCCGGTCAGGTTTTTATAGCATAGTTTTGATAGAATGCTTTTTATCAAATGAGAAAACGGTTCGGGAAATGCAGATACGGTTATCTGGAAAATTAAAGGCAACACCGTACAAAGCCGTCCGGTGTTGCCTTTAATTTTGCTTCTCCCCCGTTTTTATGGCGCTGATGCGCCGTGCAGACCTCTTTATGTCAGCAGATAACCGCCGCAGCCTTAAACTTCCCCGATTATTCATTATAAATCTGTGGGTCAGGCTCTCCCCGTGTTTTTCCTTGCGGCGGTTATCCCTCCCCCTATTATCTGCTCCCATGCTTGATTGTTGAGATTTGTTGGCTGTGCTGCTCCACTGCGGGACGCTGTCCCGTACCCTGCAAGGGCGCTGCCCTTGACCTGCGAGGGCTCCGCCCCTCGACCCCGCAAGGGCGCTGCCCTTGACCCGCAGCCTTTTGAAAAAAGGCCGGCGAAAACTTTACCTTGTGTTTGTTTTTCTTAGACTTTTTTATTCTGCTCCTTTTATTTGCTTTTTTGTGTTTATTTTGCTTAGATTTTGCCGCTTACTTATCTGAGCAAAAATCCCGCTTCTGTAAGTGCCGATCTGATCTCCTCAATATGTGCATGATTCCTTGTTTCAAGAATTATACGCAGATAACAGCCGTTTACATCGCTGCCCTCGCTCGCCCGCTCATGATGTATGGAGATAACATTTCCTCCAAGCCTTGCAATTATCTCCGATACGCCCCTGAGCTGACCCGGCTTGTCTATAAGCTCGATATTCAAAAGGCACGTCCTGCCCGATTTGAGCAGTCCTCTTTCAATAACACGACTGAGTATTGTAACATCAATATTGCCGCCCGATACAAGACAGATGACCTTTTTTCCCGCTATGTCGGGAATCTTATCGAACATCACCGCCGCCACGGGAACTGCGCCCGCACCCTCGGCTATGAGCTTGTGCTGCTCCATAAGTGCCAGTATTGCCGAGGATATCTCATCATCGGTAACAGTGACAATTCCGTCAACATACTCCTTGCAAAGGGAATAGGTAAGCTCTCCCGGCTCCATTACCTTAATGCCGTCCGCAATTGTAGACACATGGGAAAGGCGCTCTATTTTCCCGTGAGCAAGGGATTCCTCCATGCTGGGCGCACCTGCCGCCTGCACACCGTAAATTTTTATGTTGGGATTGAGCTTCTTTATGGTGAACGCCACTCCCGAAATAAGTCCGCCGCCGCCTACGGGGACTACCACTGCGTCCGCATCGGGGAGCTGATCCAGAAGCTCCAGACCTATAGTCCCCTGTCCTGCTATGACGTTCTCATCATCAAAGGGATGTATAAAGGTGTACCCTTTTTCATCACGGAGACGGATAGCCTCGGCATATGCATCATCATAAACGCCGTCCACAAGGCAAATGTCTGCGCCGTATGCCTTTGTCGCTTCTATTTTTGAAATGGGGGCGGCATCGGGCAGACAGATAAGAGCCTTTATCCCGTTCTTCTGCGCAGCCAGAGCAACGCCCTGCGCATGATTTCCCGCACTGCAGGCAATAACGCCCCGTTTACGTTCCTCCTCGGAAAGCTGAGAGATCTTGTAATATGCTCCTCTTACCTTAAAAGAGCCTGTTACCTGTAAATTTTCCGTTTTAAGATAAACTGTGCATTTGTCCGATATTTTCGGTGCGGGGATAAGATCGGTCTTTCTGAGGACCTCTTTTAATTTGTAGGAAGCACTGTAAACCATGTCAAGTGTAAGCATAAAAACACCTCATATTATAAAATTATCGTAAAAATAAGTCCTCATCTCGTCAAGAGATGAGGACAAAATGTACCCACGTTACCACTCCTGTTGTGCGGCAGACACCGCACCGCTCATTCCTCCGTCAGACAACGGAAGCTCTCTGTAACGGGAGAAGCCCGCCGCAGCCTACTTTTTCAGATGAAGGTTCAGCCGCAAAGCTCGGGGGTGATGGGACAAGCACCGTACTGCCGCCTTTTTTCAGCATACAAAGGCTCTCTGTAGGCTGTACACAACGCACTTTCCGTCCCCGTCAGCGCATTTAAAATATACGATACTTTAATTATACACCTTTTTCCGCTGTTGTCAAGGGGGTAAATTGAAAATTTTTATTAATACAAAATGCCGTTCTCATCAAAAGGTACACATCAGATGATTTGCATTTAACAGTTTACTTTTCTGCCCTGTATGCCTTATCACAATAAGTCACATTAAGTGCGGCTGTGTGTTCTGCCCCTGTTCTGCCGCTTTTATTACCTCATCAAAGGAAAGATTTCCCCCGAAAAGGTCAAGAGCACTGCCTACCGTAAAATCCACACGCCCTTTGCCAAGTGTGCGTATAGTCCTTATATCCTCATAAGAGCCTACTCCTCCCGCATAAGAAGCGGTCACTCCGGGAATATCGCCGAGAAGTGAAACTATATCCCTCTCTATCCCCCGCTTTTTTCCCTCCGCATCTACTGCATGGATAAGAAATTCATCGCAGTAACCCGACAGGGCAAGAATATTTTCCCTGTTTACCTCTGTGTCCGTAAATTTCTGCCACCTGTCGGTCACTATCATATATTTCCCGTCACGCTTTCTGCACGACAGGTCAAGCACTATATGCTCCCGTCCTGCCGCAGACACAAGCCTGTCAAGACGGTTCATATCTATGCTCCCGTTTCTGAACACAAAGGAGGTGACAATAACGTGGGACGCACCCTTTTCAAGATATACAGCGGCATTTTCATCGGTAACTCCCCCGCCTATCTGCATACCTCCCGGGAAAGCGGCAAGGGCGGCAAATGCCTGTTCCCTGTCCGCCTTGTGATAATCTGTACCCTCGGGGTCAAGGAGGATAATATGCCCTCCTGTAAGTCCGTTTTCCCTGTAAAGCTCCGCAAAATACTCTGCGCCCTTATCCGAAACAAAATTCTCCTCTGCCTGTGAATCCTTATCCCTGAGGCTGCCGCCCACTATCTGCTTTACTTTGCCTTTATGGATATCTATACACGGTCTGAATCTCATGCTACCCGCTCACCTTTATTCCCAAGACTTCAAGGCTGTCGCTGTCTACGGGAGAGGGACAATCGCTCATAAGCTCGGAAGCGTTCTGCACCTTGGGGAATGCGGTAACATCTCTCAGACTGTCCGCTCCGCACATTATCATTGCCAGTCTGTCAAGACCGATACCCATGCCGCCATGGGGAGCAGCACCGTATTTATAGGCGTCCACAAGGAAACCGAATTTTGCCTTTATCTCCTCATCGGTAAGTCCCAGCGACTCAAACATCTTCTGCTGAAGCTCATAGTCGGTGATACGGATAGAACCGCTTGAAAGCTCTGTGCCGTTGAGTACAAGGTCATATGCTTTCGCAAACACCTTTTCGGGGGCGGTGTCAAGATACTGCAAACACTCGTCCATCGGCATGGTAAAGGGGTGGTGCATAGCGTCCCAGTGCTTTGTTTCCTCGTTCCATTCAAAGAAAGGAAATTCGGTTATCCACAGGAAATTAAACTTACCCTCGGGAATTATCCCAAGCTGATGAGCGCATTTCAGGCGCAGCGCACCCAGTGAGGAAAGGACGGTGTTTTTCCTGTCGGCGATGATGAACACCACATCTCCCCTGACCGCTCCCGCTTTTGCAAGAATGGCGTCAAGCTCACCCTCGCCTAAGAATTTGCCGAAAGAACAGTTAGGCGTTTCCTCCGACCAGCGTATATAGGCAAGACCCTTTACGCCTATTCCCTTTACATATTCGGTCAGCTTGTCTATCTCCTTGCGGGTAAATACGGAGGCGGCATTTTTTGCGGTAATGCATCTTACCGTGCCGCCGCTTTCAATAGCGGAGGTAAATACGCCGAATCCGCAGCCCCTGACAGTATCCGAAAGATCGGTTATCTCCATTTCAAAGCGTGTATCGGGCTTATCCGAGCCGAAACGCTCCATTGCCTCGGTATAGGTCATTCTGGGCAGCGGCAGAGGGATATCCTTTCCCAGAACATCGTGAAATACCCGTGCCACAAAACCCTCCGCCATTTCCATAATATCCTCCGCCTCAACAAAGGACATTTCAAGATCTATCTGGGTAAATTCAGGCTGTCTGTCCGCTCTCAGATCCTCGTCCCTGAAACAGCGTGCAAGCTGAATATATCTGTCAAATCCCGCTATCATCAGAAGCTGCTTGTATATCTGCGGAGACTGGGGCAGTGCGTAAAAACTGCCCTTGTGTACTCTTGAGGGAACAAGATAATCCCTTGCGCCCTCGGGAGTGGAGCGGATCATCATGGGCGTTTCTATCTCGATAAATCCGTTTTCGCAGAAATAATCCCTTGCGGTCTTTGCGATCCTGCTGCGCATGATGATATTCTGCTGCAAAGGTCTTCTCCTCAGATCAAGATAGCGGTATTTAAGCCGCAGCTCCTCATTGGTGTTAAGATCGTCCACGATCTCAAAGGGCGTTGTCTGAGCCTTTGCAAGGATACGCAGATCATCTGCATATATCTCCACTCTGCCTGTGGCGATCTTTTCGTTGATGCTCTCCCTTTCACGCACCATTCCCTTTGCCATTACAACATATTCCGAACGGCAGGAGGCAGCCTTTTCAAAAAGCTCCCTGTCGGTCTTGTCGTCAAAGGTAAGCTGGACAACTCCGCTTCTGTCCCTTAAAACGATAAAGATTATCCCGCCTTTATTGCGGACGGTATCCACATAACCGCCCACCGTAACGCACTTTCCCGCCTCGGTGACTTCACCGCAGTAGCAGGTCCTTTTAAGACCTTTCATCGTATCTGCCATTTTAAAACTACCTCTCTTTTTTAAAATTATCCCAGTGATTCAAGCTCAAACATATGCGCAGTATGGATATCCCCGAATTTTTCGCTGAATGTGTCGTCAATAAGCAGCTCTGTCTGCTCACCGCTCATCATATTTTTAAGCACAGCCTTGCCTGTATTTATCTCGTTATCGCCGATTATCACCGAAAAAGCCGCACCAAGCTTATCTGCATATTTCATCTGTGCCCTGACGCCCCTGTCCATAAGGTCGCACTCGGCATGATACCCCTCACTGCGCAGACTTTCGGTAAGTATGAGCGCTCTTTCCTTTGCGGCATCGCCCATAGTGCCGATGTAGATGTCGCAGGAGGGTGTGTGCATGAACTCACAGCCCTGATTTTCCATGGTCATGATAATGCGTTCAAGTCCCATTGCAAAGCCCAGAGCGGGAGTGGGAGCGCCGCCCATTTCCTCCAGGAGTCCGTCATAGCGTCCGCCGCCGCAGACTGTTCCCTGTGCGCCTATTGATGTGGTTATAAACTCGAAAACGGTTCTTGTGTAGTAGTCAAGACCGCGGACTATTTTCGGGTCGATCATATATTTTATACCCATTTTGTCAAGATAGCCTTTCAGCTTTTCAAAATGCTCTGCACACTCGCTGCACAGGTGATCTATGGCAAGAGGAGCGTCCTTGCCTATCTCACGGCATATCTCGCTTTTGCAGTCAAGAAGCCGCATGGGATTTTTTTCCAGCCTTTCACGGCAGGTGTCGCAAAGCTCGTCCTTATGCGGTTCAAAGAATGTCCGCAGTCCCTTGTAATATTCGCTTCTGCACTTAGGACAGCCTATTGAATTGATATGCAGCTCAATATCTTTAAGCCCCAGACGTCTGATAATATTATCCGCAAGGGAGATCATCTGAGCATCTGCGGCAGGAGAAGCACTTCCCACCATTTCTGCGCCGAACTGATGAAATTCCTTTAATCTCCCCGCCTGCACCCTCTCGTTGCGGAAACAGGAGATCGTATAGAACAGTTTAAGGGGCAGCGGGTCACTTTGCAGCATTCCGTTTTCAAGGACAGCTCTCATAGCCCCCGCCGTACCCTCGGGACGGAGAGTGTAGCTGCTGTTCCTGCCTGTAACGGTAAACATTTCCTTTTGGACTACATCTGTAGTTTCTCCCACGGAACGCACAAAAAGCTGAGTATTTTCAAAGGTCGGGATCCTCAGCTCACCGAATCCGTAAACCTCGGCGGTACGGGCAGCCACTCTCTCCACAGTGTGCCATTTGTACACCTCTGAGGGCAGCACGTCCTTTACGCCGTTGACTTTTTTTATCATATTACTCATTTTATCCATCTCCTTATCAGAAGCAAGATTATAAGAAGCAAGAAGCAAGATGCGATATACCCTTTAAGCGGAATGCATATCGGGAGGAATTGCCGCTCATGAGTGTTTTAATAAAGCCCGTCAATTCTTCAACATACTGTTCATAATATTTTTATTCAAATCATATTCCGTTTATATGGGCGGGTATTATCGTAAATCTTCACAGCTTATAAGTGTATCGGGCGGCTGCGGACAATGTCCCTTTCTAAAAGCTGACCCCGAATATGCGCAAAAAAACGCATACCCGGGGCGATAGTGACCGCTGTGCCACCCGTATTCTCCGCAAAAATGCAGACTCATAAAAGCCCTCTAACGCAGAGCATACGGACAGATTTTTTCTTCATCTGCCGACTCGCCGGCTGTCGGGCATGGGCGGGAGAGAAACGTTCTCAGCAAATACGTTTTCTCTGTACAGCTCCCTTTTGCCTTTGCCGTTCCGGTTCATTGCCGTTTTATTATATTAAAGTAATATCAGTTCTGCTTGATAAGACGCCAGTCAAGATCTCCTCTTTCAAGGGCATGGATAAGCGCCTCGGCAGTGGCAAGATTGGTAGCGACGGGAATATTATGAACATCGCAAAGCCTTAACAGATTCATTTCGTTGGGCTCGTGAGGTTTAGGACTTCTGGGATCTCTGAAAAAGAGCAGCAGATCTATCTCATCACAGGAAATGCGTGCGCTTATCTGCTGATCTCCGCCCTGTGAACCGCTCATGTATCTTTGTATATTAAGTCCCGTTGCCTGTGAGACCATTTTTCCCGTAGTGCCTGTGGCGCAAAGATTATGCCTTGACAGGATCCCGCAATAGGCAATGCAGAACTGCACCAGCATTTCTTTTTTCGAGTCATGAGCTATGAGAGCAATATTCATTTTATTCATTCCTTTCCGCTTGATTTTTTGTTATGACAACTGTCAGAAGCATAGCTCAGTCATTATTTTTTGTAGATCATCTCCGCATCACCGTCAACAAAGCCGACAGCAACGGCATTTGCAGCCTTTAACCGTCCGGAGAGCCGTCCCTCCTCAAGATAACGGGACACCAACTCGCCTGTAAGCGCAAGTCCCTGCTGCCAGTCGTTTATATCCTCCGTTCTCGGTATACAGCAGACACACTCCTCCGAGGTATACGCCTCATCGCAGCGCCAGTCGTCGTCCTCTTCATCGAAACTGTCTGCCCCGATAAGCTGTATGTCGTAGGTGCGTCCCGTGTCATAGCGATACTCGTATATATTGAAATTAAACGCAGCGATGCCGCTTTCGGGAATTTCTCCCTCCAGCCCGTCAAGCCAGCGGGAAAACATCTCGTAGCGTTCTTCTGTAATAAATGGCATAAGTCTCCTCCTGTTTACTGGAGCATTACCTTGAAGCTCAGAGGTACATCTTCGCCCTTTATTCTCTTTGAGATAGCGTCAAATGCCCTGAATGCCAGTGATGAGGAGGGCAGAGGCGTACCCTTTGAGGTAGCGATTATCACCGCATCGTCATCGGGGATAACGCCGATAAGCTGAACGCCTACAGTATCTATTATCTCATCAAGGTCAACGATAAGATCGGCTTTGAATATATCGGGATTTACCTTATTTATAATAAGGCGCTGCTTTTTATTTCCTCTCTTGTAGAACTCGTCTGACATGGTACGCGCATCTCTTACGCAGACAGGGTCGGGAGTGGTGTTTATGAGTATCAGGTCTGACTGCTCCACAACGTCAAATACGCTGGCATTTGTACCCGCAGAGGTGTCTACGATTATGTACTCGTAGTACTTTCTCATTTCCTGACAGATATTCTTGATAGTTTCAGCGTCCACCCTTGCGAAAGGATCTTCGGGGGCGCAGACTATACTGAGGTTTGAGGCGATCTTCACCTGAGTGGTCGCCCTGTAGATATCACATTCACCCTTGAGTACATGACCCAGATCGTACTTTATATCGTCCTTTACGCCCAGCATGATATCAAGGCATCTGAGACCGAAATCCAATTCGATTATCAGTGTTCTGTTGCCCTGCTTTGCAAGAGCAAATCCGAGTTCGGAGCATATCGAGGATTTTCCCGTGCCGCCTTTACCCGATGTAATAGCAATTATCTTTGACATATTGGCTCCATTCTCCGCAGAACTTGAAATAGAGAGCCATGCGCCGCAAAAAGCAGTGATCTGCGGATACCGCTTAAAGACAAATGTACATAGTACGCCCTTTGCGCATGACCGTTTACTATTATTGTACCATATTTTTTAAAAAAGTCAAAGGCTTTTATCACATTTTGCACAATTTCGTGATATTGCAGTCAATCAAAACAATTCTCTTGTGCATTTTTTACAATATGAGAAAAATGTTTTCGAGATCTGTTTACAAATTGATAAAATAGTCCATAAGAGACGGACCTTTTTCCACAAACAGCCCCGAAGATGCCGCACTTTCCTCCGTAAACACGTCCGCACCGCTTACGGGCATACTCTTTTTATAGATAAGGAAAGGAACGGGGTCGGAAGTGTGAGTCCTCAGTGACAGGGGGGTTGGGTGATCGGGGAGTATCATTATTTTGTAATCGTCATATTTCCTGTCAAGCTCGGGAAGCATAACTCCCAGCACGTCCCTGTCAATAATTTCCAGTGACTTCACTTTATTTCCGGGTTCATGACGATGACCGCACTCATCGGGGGCTTCCATGTGGATATACACAAGGTCATTCCCTCTTTCAAGAGCATCAAGAGCAGCCAGAGCCTTGCCCCTGAAATTCGAGTCGATATAGCCTGTTGCGCCCTCTACATCGACTACCTCCATGCCGCTGAATTTTGCAATGCCTTTAAGAAGATCCACTGCGGAGATCATCGCTCCTTTAAGTCCTGTCTTTTCGGTAAAGTTTTCAAGCTCAGCACGCTTGCCCTCGCCCCAGAACCATACGCAGTTGGCAGGATTTACACCCCTTGCGATGCGCTCCTTATTAAGGGGGTGATCCCGCAGCAGCTCATGGCTTTTTTTCATCATATCAAGGAGCTTTGCGGCATTGGGGGCGGTGGGCAGATAGTCCTTTATCTGTCTGCCGGGAATATCATGGGGAGGGGTAAGGGGGGCGACATCAAGCGTTCCGCCCTTCCATATGAGGCAGTGACGGTAGCTTACGCCGCTGTAGAGATGAAATTCCTCGTTGTTAAAATGCTCTGCAAGATAATCAACGAGGATCTTTGCGTCGGCAGTGGAGATATCCCCTGCGCAGTAATCAAGTAAGCGTTTGTCCTCAAATTTCGGTTCATCGGAAACAGTTACCAGATTGCAGCGGAATGACACATCGTCCGCCGCCATATCAATCCCTATAGAGCCTGCCTCCAGCGGAGAACGCCCCGTATAGCAGACAGCAGGGTCATAGCCCAGCACAGAAAGGTTTGCCACATCAGAGCCGGGTTTAAGTCCCGCAGCCACTGTTCTCACCATTCCGATAGTGGACTTTTTTGCAAGAGCATCGGTATTGGGCGTGACCGAACGGCTCATGGGAGTGCCGCCGTCAAGCTCGGGGTCGGGACGGTCCGCCATGCCGTCACAAAGCAGAATGATATATTTCATAATGATTTCTCCTCTCTTTCCCCGCGGTCAGAGCGTCCTGCAACGGGACGTGCGGGGGAGCATTTTCACATTACTTACATTATATCACAAAAAGCCCTGATTTGCAACGACTTTTTTATTAACGTACATGATATTTTTTCAAACCCGGAAATTTTTCGGACAGACGTGGGCCCAAACAGGTTCTAATCCGATTTTAATCTAAAAATTAAAAAATTATATTGATTTTTAACGCGGGATATGGTAATATATATTATAGAGTCCGATAGCTCCGGAATCGAAAGGGGGACTGTTTATGAACGGGCTTATGAATGTTATCTGGATCGCCGCTCTTGTGACCTTTATCCTCATAGAAGCCGCAACCTTTTCCCTTACCTCGGTATGGTTTGCGGTGGGCGCATTGGCTGCGGTAATTGCTTCGGCACTGGGAGCGTCTGTAGCGGTGCAGATCTATATCTTTGTGGGAGTGTCCTTTGTGACCCTTATCCTGTCAAGACCTATGGTAAAAAAGTTCATGTCACACGGCTACACACCTACAAACGGCGAGCTTGATATCGGTAAAAATGCCGTTGTCATCGAAAGAATAGATCCCGTTTCGGGAACGGGCAGAGTTCGCCTCGGCGGAGTGGACTGGGGCGCTAAAAGCGCAGACGGCGCACCTATTGAGGAAGGCGAAACTGTCACGGTCACCGGCAAGGGGTCGGCATTCCTTACAGTCAGCAGATCCTACAACAATTAAAAAGAGGAGAGATCATTATGAATTATGTAATTCCCATACTCATTATTATTGCGGTAATTGTTATCATTTCGGGCATCAAGATCGTACCGCAGGCACAGGTATATGTAGTGGAACGACTGGGCGCATTCAAAGCAGCGCTGCTCACAGGTCCTCATTATGTTGTGCCTATTTTTGACAAGGTGGTAAAAAGAGTATCAATCAAGGAACAGGTGGTGGACTTCAAGCCCCAGCCCGTTATCACAAAGGATAACGTTACCATGCAGATCGACACGGTAGTATTCTTCACCGTGACCGATGCAAAGCTCTATACCTACGGCGTGGAAAGACCGCTTTCGGCAATTGAAAATCTGTCGGCTACAACCCTGAGAAACATCATCGGCGAAATGGAGCTTGATGCCACACTTACCTCCCGTGACATCATCAACACCAAAATTACCTCCATACTCGATCAGGCAACTGACCGCTGGGGCATAAAGGTAAACCGTGTGGAGCTTAAAAACATTCTCCCGCCTCGTGAGATTCAGGACGCCATGGAAAAGCAGATGAAGGCAGAGCGTGAACGCCGTGAGAAAATTTTACAGGCAGAGGGCGAAAAGAAATCTCAGGTGCTTGTGGCAGAGGGTGAAAAGGAGTCAAAAATTCTCCGTGCAGAGGCTGAAAAGCAGGCTGCGATCCTACAGGCTGAGGCTGAAAAGCAGGCGACAATTCTCCGTGCAGACGCCGTAAGACAGCAGAAAATACTGGAAGCTGAGGGTGAAGCCGAGTCTATCAGGAATGTACAGCAGGCACTGGCGGATACCATAAGGCAGTTAAACGAGGCAAATCCCTCTCAGAGCGTTATCGCCATAAAAAGCCTTGAAGCCTTTCAGAAAGCTGCGGACGGCAAAGCTACAAAGATCATCATTCCCTCAGAGATACAGAGCCTTGCAGGACTTGCCGCATCTCTTAAAGAGCTGACAGTTGACGATAAGGCGCAGTAATGCATACTCCCCCATAAACATAAATGCTCCCCCGAAGCATAACGCTTCTGAGGAGCATTTTTTGCGGGCAGGGATTTTTATAAGCTCATAAATCAGAACACAATAACCGCCGCCACCGCCGAGCCTGCTCCCACCGCAAGCCCCGCTGCGACAATAAGCGCCTCTGTCATTGTATAAAGCCCCGAAATAAGGTCACCAGTAATAAAATCCCTCATGCAGTTAGTCATCTGTATTCCCGGGACAAGGGTCATTGATGCCCCGATAATTATCTTGTCAAAACTCTCAACAAGACCCAGCTCCGCAAATCCCACAGCGCACAGGGAAAGAGCCGCCGAGCATACTACCGAATCGAAAAATACGCCCGTCCTGAGTTTTGAAAGTCTGCCGCTCAACAGCTTTACAAGACAGGCAAGAACCGCTCCGAACAGGCTTTCATAGACCGTGCCGCCGTAGAATATCGTAAACGCCGCTCCCACTACCGCATAGCTGAGATAGAGTACATATTCACTGTAGACAGGACGGCACTTTATTTTTTCAAGCTCTCCTCTGATCCTGTCTGCTGAGGGCTTCCGGGCGCAGATCATGCGGGAAAGCTCATTGAGTGCGGCTACCCTGTCAAGATTTGTGCTTCTTCCCGAAATGCTTCTTGTTTCGGTAAGGGGCAGACCCTTTTTATCCTTTACGGTAATCATGAAGTTTGCGGGCGTGACGTAGACCTGCGCATCGTCATGGGAATAGGCAAGGCATATTCTTGTCACCGTGTCCTCCACTCTGTAGATCTCCGCTCCGTATTTTACCATAAGCTCCGCAAGATCGCTGCATATGCAGATAAGCTGTGCTTCTGTCATTTAAATTACTATCCCTCCGTTTACGCCTATTATCTGTCCCGTTATAAATCCTGCCCTTTCATCGGCAAGGAAAAGTGCGGTGCGGGCGATATCCTCCGGCGTTCCTATCCTGTTTACAGGTGTTTCCTCTCTCAGTTCATCAATTATATCGGGGGTAAGGTGAGCATTCATATCCGTGTCTATGACACCGGGAGCAATGCAGTTTACGGTTATGCCCGAAAGTCCCGTTTCCTTTGCAAGAGCCTTTGTCAGTCCTATGACCGCCGCCTTTGCCGCCGAATAATGCACCTCGCATGAGCCGCCCGTCTGACCCCACATGGAGGATATATTTATTATCCTGCCGTATTTTTCATGTATCATAAAGGGGAGTGCGGCGTGGGTGAAATTGTAAACTCCCTTAACATTCACATCAAACATATTATCCCACATCTTTTCGGTGATATCCGAAAAAAGAGCCTGCTCCGCTATGCCCGCATTGTTAACAAGAACGTCTATCCCGCCGAATTTTTCCGCTGCCGCATCACAGACTTTTTTTGCTTTCAAATGATCCCGCACATCACAGCGGAATATCTCACAGCCCGTTTTTTCCCTCAGCTCCTCAGCCGCTTCTCTGCTGTTTAAGTAGACCGCAGCCACATTATATCCCGCCTCTGCAAATGCTGCGGCACATTCTCTGCCTATCCCCCGTGAAGCGCCGGTTATAAGCACGGTTTGTTTTGATCTGTTCATAATTTGACACCTTTCAGAAAAAAATAATATAGATGTTTATATCCATATGAAAGCATTTTACCGCAGAGCAGCAGCCTGACATGGAAAGCTCTCAAAAAATCCGATACTCTATCCTCTGACTTCTAACCCACAACTTTTATCTTCTAACCTCTATCCTCTAACCTCTATCCTCTAACCTCTATCCTCTAACCTCTAACCTCTATCCTCTAACCTCTATCCTCTAATAGGGTAAAAAAGCAGCGCACCCTTTTGAATTTCAAAAAAGTGCGCATACCGGAAAGTGTATTCGGGATCGCCCGAAAAACTTATTCTTCCTTCATCTTTGCAAAGCACTCGCTGCAGTAAACGGGACGATCCTCTCTGGGTCTGAAAGGAACTCTTGCCACGCCTCCGCAGGAAGCACAGGTAGCCTCGAACATCTCCCTGTCAGCCTTGATGCTGTTTTTACGGGCGCTGCGGCAGCTCTTGCACCTCTGAGGCTCATTCTCAAAGCCTTTTTCGGCATAGAACTCCTGCTCACCGGCAGTGAATACAAATTCCGCACCGCATTCCTTGCATACTAATGTTTTGTCCTGATACATTTAATTTCCCTCGCTTAAATAAATTTTTGGATTGAGGACGGATTTGCACCGACACCTTTGATAACACAACGCTCTGAAAGATTAAGCTACTCATCTATATAAAACCGCAGCAAAACGGTTTTAATCAAAATTTCCATTATCTGTGATGCCCGAAAGCCTCACGCAGCTTGCGCCTTGCACGTACAAGGGCATTATCGGCGGATTTCTCACTGACGCCCAGCCTTGCACCGATCTCCCGCGGGGACAGTCCGCTGATATGGAGCCGCAGAGCAGAATACTCAAGCTCCGACAATATTCCTTCGGCTTCGTCCCACAGCTCTCTGCCGATGATTATGCTTTCGGGTGAGCCGCTTTCGCTCCTGCTCTCCTCAGCATTTTCAATAGTTTCGAGCTTGTCCATTCTTGCAGCCGCCGTTCTCATGCGGTTGAGAACACAGGAATAGGCAAATGCCGAAAAGCTGCTGCCCCTCTCGGGGTCAAAGCTCCTTACCGCATTTATAAATCCCAGCAGCCCCTCCTGTACAAAGTCCTCCCCCGTAAGAGAGATGCCCGACTTTGCCGCCTGTGCGCCGAAACTCCCCGCACGGCTCTTTATAAATCCGAAATATCTGTATATAAGCTCCGTGATATAGGGTGCAGCCTTGCTGCCGTTAAGCCTGCCGTCAGCGTATTTTTTCACCAGCTCCTCATCGGAAAGATCGGAAAGCAGCGTTTCTGAGCCGTTTTCTCCGCTGCGGTCGGTCATAAAATGCACCTCCGATACACGTTTCAGGCTTTTTGCACATTATTATTGTAGCTTATTTTCTTTGTTTTGTCAAGCCATTTTTAATAAAGTTTAAACTGTAAGCGAATTTTTGTTGTAAAAGATGTTATTTCGCTGTTTTTTTTGTTTAAATTTGCTAAATAATATTGCCCTCAAAGCTGTCCTTAAAGCTATTTTGCGGTATCAGGAACACTTTTTCACTCCATAATGACCTCTTTAACAGGGCGGGAGCTGTCGGCGGTGAAAAGCTCCCTGTTCATCAGATAATTATAAATAAATGTATACAGCTCTCCTCTTGTGACAATGCCGTCAGGGTCAAACCTGCCCTCCCTTATGTCAATACCGCACAGTGCCGCTCCCGTGAGAATATAACCGAGTCTCGGGTCATCATCGGCAATATCGGTGAAAATGTTCGGTATATCCTCTCTTACACGGATATCCGCCCTTTCGCAGATAAGCCTTGCAAGGTCGGAGCGTGAGGCAGTTTTTTTCCCTTCGCCTTCCGACAGCGGCTCATATCCTGCAACATATCCTATCATAGTGTTAAGCTCCTCCATGCTCACCGCCTTTTTCGGGTAAAGCCTGTCCCCGCCGCCGAAAGGACGGATACCGTTATTATAAAGAAGCTCAATTTCATCACGACAGTCAAGGTCGGCTATATCGGTATAGGGGCAGGTCACGGGAGGTCTGTCGGTGCTTTCCGTGCTGCCGTAAACATCGCAGAGGCTGCCCGTTTTTCCGTTCAGATATATGTCCGAGGGAACATACACAAGGCGTGCAGTCTTATCATCGCCCGAAAAAATATATTTAAGCTCAAATGCGGACAGCTTTGCAAGCCTTTTTGCGGCATTCTCAGGGGACAAGATCTTACCGTCCCCGAAATCGGCATTTTTCGTAAAATTGCAGGCAATTCCCGTGACACGTCCGTCCTGCGCCACTGTCACGCTTATACCCTCTTTTTTTACCTGAATGTAGTTTTCATAGCGGCAAAGCTGCACAGTGCGGCTGCCCTTGTCCGATGTGATGAGCTTTTCACAGGGGATAAGGTGACCGTATTCTTCGGGAAAATAATACTCCGCCGCCTCATTTGCTGTCTTAACGGCAGCCGTATCGGAAATATGCCCCGTACATTCATTTTCGCTTGAAAAAAATCCCTTTACCCTGCCCGTCACAGCGTCCACCGTAACAGAATACGTCAGAGGATACTCCTCCTTGTTTTCCATGATAGTTACCGTAAGCTCACCCTCTCCTCCCCGCATTACGGGCTTATAAAATTCGTATGTAAAGCTGTCGTCCGTTTTAATGTAGGGATCATTTTTCAGGATATCCTTAATTTTTTCTTCGGAAATAACGCTCTTCAGCTCCTTTTCGGTCATAGCCCGTTCGTAAGGTTCGGGGGCTGTGTAATTATCCGGAAATTCAAATTCAACGCTCCTGCCGTCCGATGCATCAAAGGCGGAAGCGTTCACGGGACTGTACACCACCGATACTTTTCCGCCGTTTATGACATACCATGGCTTCATGGTATATGTCTTTGCGGCTGTATCCTTTATTTGTTCCTCCGTAAGCAGTGAAGTGTTTTTCGGGAATATCCCCCCGCTAAGCTGCGCACGGCAGGCGGTCACTTCGCCGCTTTGCTTATCAAGAGTTATTTCGGCATATTCGTCTGATACGGGGATATCATTCTCGCAGCGGATAAATACAAGGCTTACCGTATCCGAAAATAAGGACAGATCGTTTACTCCGGGGGCGGGATCGGTTTTTTTCGCTTCATCATCGGACGCAAGGCGCAGTCTGCCTTTCATATCGGGGAAAACTCTGTCAAGCCAATTTTGTGCATTTAATACAAATGTATCCAAAGAAACAGCGGTAAGGGCAGGTCCTGATGATCGGCTATCGTAATAACAGGATCTGTAATACACAAGTCTGCCGTCACTGACGATCGCCTCATAGTCCGCTCCCGAGGGGTTTAAAAAAATGTCATGTCTGCTCCACCTGTACAGATATGCATCGGGATAGATATCATCGGCGGACGTGACATCACAATAGGCAAGATCATCGGGGATCCCAAGACGGGCTTTTAATTTTTCAGCATCTCCTGTCTGTTTAGCGGCGTTTTTTCCCGTCTGCGGCAGTTCTGCATATACAGAGGGGGCGCAGGCGGCGGTCATCTGTAAACAAAGCGCTGCGGCAAGTAAAGCGGTTTTTTTCATAAGATCGTTTCCTTTCTTTTGGTGTTGATATCTTCTTCAAGAGGCAAGAAGCAAGAGGCAAGAGGCAAGAAAAAATTGTCCCCAAAAAGATATAAATTTTCAAATTTTTTTATCTTGCATCTGAGGAGATCAAAAATTGATTTCCGTGTTATATCTCTTATACAAATTACATCGGCATTTTTTCTCAATATGTTTAAAAAATCGTATAGATAAACAAAAATTGGTGAATAATTTTGTTAAAAAGGCTGATATATACAAAAAATTATCACTTATTTCCGATAAACATATTAATTTAAATCTTGACATATGACGGGAAATGCTTTATAATAAAAGTAATTGTAATTATTTTACAGAGGAAGGATAGTGACAATTTATGAACAGTGTCCTTGTAAATGCCTCGGTAAGCTATGAGGTGAGGATAGGAAAGGGGCTTCTTGACAGTGCAGGCACGCAGATAAGAGAGGTCTTTCACGGGGAAAAGATAGCTCTTATTACCGATGATAACGTAAATGCGCTCTACGGCGATAAGCTGCACAGGGCACTGGAGTCGGGCGGCTTTAAGGTGTGCAGATTTGTTTTTCCGCACGGTGAGGCGTCCAAGTGCGGGACAGTGTTAAATGATATCTACGGCTTTCTTGCGGATAATCATTTCACCCGCACAGACGGCATTGCCGCCCTTGGCGGCGGCGTTACGGGGGATATGTCGGGGTATGCGGCTGCCACTTATCTCAGGGGCATGGACTACATTCAGATACCCACCTCTCTGCTGGCGCAGGTAGATTCCTCGGTAGGCGGGAAAACAGCAATTGATATCCCACAGGGGAAAAATCTTGTAGGCGCATTCAAGCAGCCGAAAATGGTCATATGCGATACGGATACCCTTTCCACACTGCCCCGTGATTTCCTTATTGACGGCATGGGAGAGGTCATAAAGTACGGCATGATACGCTCTCCCGAACTTTTTGAAATACTGGAAAATAACGATATTTCCACCATAAGCAGCGGCATTGAGGACATAATCTTCCGCTGCGTATCAGTGAAGCGTGATGTGGTGGAGGCAGACGAGTTTGACAAGGGCGAGAGAATGATACTCAATTTCGGTCATACTCTGGGTCATTCCATTGAGCAGTATTACGGTTACACGGGCATTTCCCACGGCAGAGCGGTCGCAAAGGGCATGGAGCTTATAACGGGTCTTGCCGAGGAGCATGGTATGTGCGGGGCGGGACTTACCGAAAGGCTTCGCAGATGCCTTGAAAAATACGAGCTTATCACAGAGATAAAGCCCCGTACTCCCGAGCTGGGGGCTGCCTGCATGAACGATAAAAAGAATATGGGCGGCAGTATAAGCGTTATTATCTGCGGCGATGTGGGGAATGCACAGACGGTAAAAATGACCATGGACGGCTTTATGGCGTTCATCGGCGGAAAGGACGGCAGCAATGGACATTAAGATATTACCCTCAAAACTTATTGGCAGAGTATGCGTTCCCTCCTCAAAAAGCTATTCCCACCGCATGATAATGGCGGCGGCACTGGCTGACGGCGTATCCGAAGTGTCGGGGGTGACTGTTTCGGACGATATCACCGTTACCTGCAATGCTATGGAGGCACTGGGAGCGGATATTCTTCCCGACGGCGATCTTTACACGGTGCGGGGCATCCGCACTCCCTCTGCACAGGCTCACATCGACTGCGGCGAAAGCGGTTCAACACTGCGTTTTGTAATACCCGTGGCGGCGGCGCTGGGAACGGACACCACCCTTTACGGCAGAGCAAAGCTGCCTACCCGTCCTGTTACTCCCTATATACGGGAGCTGGGCAGAAAGGGCATAAAATTTGAGCCTGCGGGGGGACTTCCCATGCGGCTCACAGGCAGATTACAGGCGGGCGAATATGAGCTGGAGGGGGATATATCCTCTCAGTTCATAACGGGGCTTCTGTTTGCTCTCCCCCTTTGCAGTGAGGATTCTATAATAAAGCTCACCTCTCCTTTGCAGTCAAAGCCCTATGCGGATATGACCGTATCGGTGCTTAAAGGCTCGGGGATAAAAATTCACGAGGACACATCGGGCGGACTTCCTGTCTACCTTGTAAAGGGCGGGCAGAAGTATCTTCCGCGGCGTGTACGTGTGGAGGGGGATTATTCACAGGCGGCGTTTTTCTATGCGGCAAATGCATTAGGCTCTGAAATTGAGATCGGAAATCTTGATCCCGATTCGGTTCAGGGAGATAAGGCAATAAAGGATATAACCGAAAAATTCAGCCGTGACAGAGGACCCTTTACCATTGATGTAAGCGATATACCCGATCTTGTTCCCATACTTGCGGTACTCGGTTCTTTTGCCAAGGGAGAATGCAGGCTTGTAAATGCGGCAAGGCTGAAACTTAAAGAATCGGACAGGCTGACAGTGACTGCCGGGGTTTTAAATGCTCTCGGCGGAAATGTAACTGCGGGAGATGATTTTCTTCTCATAAAGCCCATAGAGCGTTTCAAAGGCGGCGAAATAAGCTCCCACAACGATCACAGAATAGTCATGGCGGCGGCAATTGCCGCAACCGTATCGGACGCCCCCGTTATAATACACGGAGCAGAGGCGGTAAACAAGAGCTACCCCGGATTTTTTGAGGACTTCACCTCTCTGGGCGGGTGTGCAAAAGCTACGGCAGCCCTCTGATATGTTCTGTTTTTTACGATAATACCCGATCATACAGAGAATAATCGTCATCGCAATATAAAATTATCAACTAAATTCTGTTAATTAGGAGTAGTAAATATGTCATCATTCTGGAACCATAACATCAGTATATCCGTATTCGGCGAGTCCCACGGACCCGCAATAGGTGTTATCATTGACAATCTTCCTCCCGGAGAGCATATCGACATAGAGGAGCTCAAAGCGTTCATGGCAAGGCGTGCGCCCCGCAATGACGCCACCTCCACACACAGACATGAAACTGATATGCCGAGTATTATGTCGGGTGTGCTGGATAACCGCACCACAGGTACTCCCTTAATGGCTCTTATCAACAATAACGATCAGCACTCAAAGGATTACGGCAACATCTCCCACCTTGCCCGCCCGGGTCATGCGGACTATACAGGAGCGGTAAGATACAGGGGCTTTAACGATGTGCGGGGAGGCGGTCATTTTTCGGGACGGCTCACAGCACCTCTTGTATTTGCAGGAGCGGTCTGCGGTCAGATACTCGAACGCAGGAGCATTTATACAGGCGCACACATTGCCCGTATCCATAATATCAGCGATACAAAATTTGACCCCTGCCATATCGACAGAGAAACGATCCTCAGGGTAAGGCACAAGCGTTTCCCCGTTCTGAGCGACAAGAAAGGCGATGCCATGTACAACGACATCGCAAAGGCAAGAGAGTGCCTTGACAGCTTGGGCGGCGTGGTGGAATGTGCGGTAACAAATGTCCCCGCAGGAATAGGCTCTCCCATGTTCGAGGGACTGGAAAATACTATTGCACACCTTATTTTCGGCATTCCTGCCGTTAAGGGCATTGAGTTCGGCGCAGGCTTTGAGGCTTCAAAAATGCTGGGAAGTCAGAATAATGATGATTTTTACGTGGACGATCACGGTCATGTACGCACAAAGACCAATAATCACGGCGGTATTTTAGGCGGGATATCAAGCGGTATGCCTATAATCTTCCGTGTGGCGTTCAAGCCTACCCCCTCTATCGCAAGACCGCAGGAAACTATTGACTACAGCGAGCTGAAAAATGATGTCATAGAGATAAAGGGCAGGCACGACCCGTGCGTTGTGGTAAGGGCTGTGCCTGTGGTGGAGGCGTGTGCAAATATTGCCATTCTCGACCATATGCTGGAATACCCTAATTTTTAAGTGACGGACGGGAGTATATATGCAGGATAACAGCGGTGTGCTTTCATTGGGGGAATTAAATTCCGTTCACAGTGTGAAGATCCTGCTCTGCTATCTTCTTGACAGACTGGATCGCCCTGTGACCGCAGAGCAGCTTATGCTCATCGCAGAGGACAGCGGGATAATAAATTACTTTTTCTTTTCTGACGCTCTGGGAGAACTGGCGGAGAACGGCTCTGTCATTATCAGCGAAGAAAACGGGGAAAAGCTCGTCACCCTCACCGAAAAGGGCAGAAAGGGCAGCGAATATTTTAACAGGACAATACCTATCGTATTCCGCAAAAGGCTCCTCAAAGCCGCATTCTCCTTTTTTGCACGTCTTGACCGTGAGGCGGTGTGCAGATGTGATGTGGCGGACTGCGAAAACGGCGCAAACGTGCGCTTTTCTCTGACGGACGGCAGCGAAACGCTCATAGATATGTCTTTCTACGCTCCTGACAGGGAGCAGGGGGAGATGATAGCGGAGAAGATCGCCGCAAACCCCGTGGAATGTTATAAAAGGATCCTCGGCTTCTTTCTTGAAAATCCCGAGGAAAAAATAGATGTGGAAAAATATTTATAGGAGGGATCGCCATGAATATAAACGAAAGGACGCTTGCCTCTCTTTACGGTGAAAACGCATTATCCGCACAGGCGGAGCGTTATCAGAGGGCGCAGAAAGCCTTTGCGGAGCTTTACGGAGAAAGAGACAATATCAGAATTTTTTCCGCTCCCGGAAGAACGGAGGTAGGCGGAAATCATACCGATCATAACAGGGGCTGCGTTATGGCGGCTGCTGTGGGGCTTGATGTTATCGCCGTTGTATCCCCCGGAAACGACAGCATCGTCAGGGTAAAGTCAGAGGGCTTTCCCGAGGATACGGTGGATATCTCCGATACGCAGATAAAGGAAAACGAGAAAAACACCTCTGCGGCGCTTATACGTGGCGTGGCGGCAGGCTTTAAGAATGCAGGACTTAAAACCTGCGGATTTACGGCATACACCACTTCAAATGTGTTAAAGGGCAGCGGTCTTTCCTCCTCGGCGGCGTTTGAGGTGCTTATCGGCACGATCTTTTCTTATCTTTGCAATGAGGGAAAGGTATCGGCGGTGAAGATCGCACAGATAGCGCAGTATGCGGAAAATGTCTACTTCGGCAAGCCCTCGGGACTTATGGATCAGATGGCTTCCTCGGTGGGAGGATTTATCACCATTGATTTTAAGGATACTGCAAATCCCGTTATCGAGTCTATTTCCTACGACTTTGCATCATCGGGATATACACTCTGCATTGTGGATACAAAGGGAGATCATGCGGATCTTACCCCCGAATATGCGGCTATACCCGCAGAAATGAAGTCGGTAGCAAAATTTTTCGGCAAGTCCGAGCTGCGTGACATTACCCGTGAGGAGCTTATAGAAAAACTGCCCGAGGTAAGAAGAGCCTGCGGCGACAGAGCGGCTGCAAGAGCTTTCCATTTCCTTGACGACAACCTCCGTGTGGGCAGGGAAGCAGAAGCACTGAAAAAAGGCGATATTGAAGCCTTTCTCAGACTTATCACCGAAAGCGGCAACAGCTCTTTCAAGTATCTCCAGAACGTATTTGCAGTGAAGAATACGGCGGAGGAGGGACTTGTTATAGGTCTTTATATGTCGGAAAGCATACTTGGGGGCAGAGGTGCGGTGCGTGTCCACGGCGGCGGCTTTGCAGGCACTATACAGGCATTCGTTCCCGCGGACCTTGCAGACGAGTATTCCCGTAAAATGGAAACCCTGTTCGGAGAGGGAAGCTGCTACAGGCTGTACATAAGACCGGTGGGCGGCACGGAAGTAAAATGACCCCGAAAGGAGCAGACAGATGATCGTGATGAGTAAAGTCAAGGTGACTATCTGCGGCAGGGAGTACAGCTTGCAGACAGATGAGTCCCCCGAATATATTATCGCTCTTGCGGCAAGGGTGGATAAGGAAATAAATGACCTTGTAAAGACCTCTCCCAATTTCGGGATACAGAATGCGGCAGTGTTTACGGCTCTTACCGCTCTTGACGAGGCGCAGAAAGCAAACAGCAGCATTGACAATATCCGCAGTCAGATAAAGGCATATGTGGACGATGCGGCAAAGGCAAGGGCGTCCGAAGCCCGTCTGAAAGCCGAGGTAAAGGAACTCAGAGAGCTAAAGACCCGCATTGCAGAGCTTGAAAAGGAAAATAAGGAGCTTAAAAAAAAGCTGTCTGCTTATGACTGCGAACAGCTTGTCCTTGAAAATACCATTGAGGACACTGTTACCGTCTACACGGGCAGTCAGTCTGCGGAAACCGAAAAAGCCGCTCAAAAAAAGGAAGTCCCACCGTCCGATACTGAGCCCAAGGCTCAAAGTGCCAGTAGCGGCGGGAACGGACAGACAAACGAAGAAAACCCCTCAGAAAAGCCTGTCGGGAATGATGAAAGCGGAACAGCAGACAGAGAAACTCAGAATGATGGCGGCGCTCCACTACATGATGACCTGACCCCCGAAAAGAACAAGCGCAAAGGAAAAAAGAAAAAAAGATGAAGAAAAAACCTGAGCTTCTTGCCCCCGCAGGAAGCATGGAAAGTGTTTACGCCGCCGTCAGATGCGGTGCAGACGGCGTTTATGCAGGCGGAAAGCGTTTTTCCGCCAGAGCAAACGCCGTCAATTTTTCAGATGAGGAATTAAAGACAGCTGCTGATTATTGTCATCTCTGCGGAGTAAAATTCTATATAGCGATGAATACGGTCATTTTTGACAGTGAAATGCCGGACCTCATAAACTTTGCCCTTTACTGTGCTCAAATCGGCGTTGACGGAATTATTCTGCAAGACCCGGGAGCGGCGGCGGTGATACGCAGCCTTATCCCCGGTATGCCCCTGCACGCCTCCACTCAGATGACTATCCATACAAAGGAGGGCGCAAGGGCAGCGGCAGAAATGGGCTTTTGCAGAGTAGTGCCTGCAAGGGAGCTGACACTTTCGCAGATAGAACAGGTGGCAGCTTCGGGGCTTGAAACCGAGGTTTTTGTTCACGGCGCTCAGTGTATGTGCCTTTCGGGGCAGTGCTATATGAGTGCGGCAATAGGCACAAGAAGCGCCAACAGAGGACAGTGCGCTCAGTGCTGCCGTCTGCCCTTTTCCGCAGAAAAGCGGGAGGAGCGGTGCGCCTTGTCCCTTAAAGATATGTCGCTGCTTGAATTTACGGATGCTCTTGCCGCTGCGGGTGCGGATTCCTTTAAGATAGAGGGGAGAATGAAGCGCCCCGAATATGTGGCAGCGGCAGTTACGGCATTCAGAAAAGCAATTGACGGGAACATTCCTACCGATGAGGAGAAGTCCGATCTGCGTTCGGTATTTTCACGCAGCGGCTTTACTGACGGCTATCTTACGGGGAAAAGGGGCAGTGAAATGTTCGGCTTCCGCCGCAAGGAGGACGTGACCGCCGCAAAGGACGCTTTGCCAAAACTCAGGGGTCTTTATGAAAATGAGAGAAAAAGCGGCATACTTGATATGGAAATGCTCATTGAAAGTGATAAACCCGCCGTTCTGAAATTTTCCTGCGGCGATATTTCGGGAGAGGTGACGGGCAGCATTCCCGAAAAGGCATTAAGCCGTCCTCTTACCGCTGATGATGTGAAAAAGCAGCTTTCAAAGCTGGGCGGTACAAGATATGAATGTAATAAGATAAGGACGGTTATCGGCGAAGGACTTACACTTCCCGCAAAGGAATTAAACCGCATGAGACGTGAAGCGGCAGCCCTTGCCGACAGTCTTACCATTAAAAAAAATACTCCCGTATACAGTATCTGCTCTCCCCCGCCAATGCCCGGACATTGTGCAGGAGCGGGGATAAGTTTCAGACTGCTTTCGGACAGCGCGGAAAATGTGCTGTCCCTTACAGACAGAGCGGAGCTTTTACTTCTCCCTCTGAGGGTGTGCGAGGGGCTGACCGACTGCGCTGTTATAAATAAAACGGCTGTTATGCTGCCGTGTATCGTCACAGACGAGGAGCGGCTCATTTCACGGCTCAAAGCGCTGCGGGAGAGGGGTTTTGTTCACTTTGTCTGCGGAAATTTCACTCATTTAGGTGTACTCCGAAAACTTGGAAATATAATTATCCACGGCGGACAGGGACTTAATATAACCAATTCCTACAGCATAGCAGAGCTTGCCCGTCTCGGGTTTGCAGACTGCACCGTTTCATTTGAGCTGAGAGCGGCGCAGACAGGTGCGCTTCATCTGACACTCCCCGCAGGCATAAGGGCATACGGACGTCTGCCCCTTATGACAGTACTTAACTGTCCTGTCAGGGCGCAGAAAGGCTGCAAGGACTGCACGGGACATATTATCGACCGAATGGGAAAGGAATTTCCCGTAAGGTGCGAGGAGGGGTACGCAAGGATATATAACTGCGATATACTGGAAACATCGGATATCCTTGATAAATTCGGAGACATATCATTTGCCGTGATAGACGTAAGCGGGCTTGACACCGTGCAGGCAGACCGTGTCCTTACACGTTATGAGAGGAGAGAAAAGCCCTCGGGTAATTTCACAAGAGGACTTTACCGCAGAGGAGTGGACAAAAGCTGAGAAAACTTTTTTAAGTCATTGACATTTTGGTAAAAGCGGGTTATAATTAAAGTGGAAAGTTTTACTAAAAGAATTGGAGTTTTGCCGTATGGGACTTTTTGAGAAGATAGCGGAAGGTATCAGAAAAACCAGAGATTCCATGATGAGTAAGGTGAACAGCTTGTTAAATTCCTTTACCCGTATTGATGAGGAATTTTTCGAGGAGCTTGAGGAAACGCTTATCATGTGCGATATAGGAGTGCAGACTTCTGTGGATATCTGCGATGATCTGAGGAAAAGGGTCAAGGAAAAGGGTATTACCGATCCCGCTCTTATAAAGGACGAATTAAAGGAGATAATTGCGGGAATGCTGGGAGAGGATCAGCGCATTGAGATCGACACCGCTCCCACGGTAATTCTTGTCATAGGCGTTAACGGTGCGGGAAAAACCACCACCATAGGAAAGCTGGCAGCAAAATATGTATCTGAGGGGAAAAGAGTAATAGTTGCCGCCGCAGATACTTTCAGAGCCGCCGCCATAGACCAGCTGCAAGTCTGGGTAGAAAGAGCGGGTGCGGAGATAGTCAAGCACAGTGAGGGCAGCGATCCTGCCGCAGTGGTATTTGACGCAATCACCGCCGCTAAAGCAAGAGGAGCAGATGTGCTTATCTGCGACACGGCAGGCAGGCTTCACAACAAGAAAAATCTTATGGAGGAGCTTAAAAAGATAACCCGCATATGCCGTCAGCAGGCGGAGGGGTGCAGGGTGGAAACTATTCTTGTGCTTGACGCCACCACAGGGCAGAATGCGGTAAATCAGGCAAAGCTGTTCTCCGAGGCTGCGGACATCACGGGAATTGCTCTTACAAAGCTGGACGGCACGGCAAAGGGCGGCATTATCATTACCATACACAGGGAGCTGGGCATACCCGTAAAGCTGGTCTGCGTAGGAGAGAAGATCGGCGATATCATGGACTTTTCGGCGAGGGACTATGCCGAAGCGCTGTTTGTATCCGAAACGGATTTCAAGGGCAATTACGAAAGACTTGACGCCGATCCTGAAAATGCGGACACGGACACTTCCGGACCCGAAGATGAAGATGTGTCCGGAAATGCTGCCGTAACGGAAATAGTACCCGAAGAGGCTGAGCAAACAGAAGAAGCAGCCGAAGAAACAGAGAAGGAAGCTCCCCGGACAGATGAGGAGACTGCCCCCGCCGGCGAAAATGCGGAAAGCACCGATACCGGAGAAACGGAAGAAAACGAAGAAGCCGTTTCCGGTAAAAAGAGTCTGAAAGACGGAAAGTTCGGATTCCTTTTCAAGGAGATCACATTCGGCAAGAAAAAGGATAAAGAGAACTAAAGCGGGGCGGGTGGAACCCGCAGCCGGGTCGTTGGCAAAATTGCTTAAATTTTTTTATTTGCGGCTCGGTAACTTTTAATTGTCCATACTTATAGTAAGGCTTTGCGGGGTGAGCCTGCTTGTCCGCAGTCTGATCTTAATATGAAAACATGGGTCTTTGTATGCTTACATTCAAGTATATATACAAAGACCCTTTTATTGTCCGGAAAAGAATGCCGTAAGAACGTTGAAAAACGAAATTAACTTCTCACTGTTACAGCGTTTCTTAAAAGCATTACCCTGCCTGTAAAATGTGATATAATATTATCCGGATATGGTAAAAAACAATAAAACAGCATCAAAATTTTTTGAGTAATATTTTTGTAAAATTTCTATAAATCCATAATGAATTAATATTTTATTTTAAGGTACAACACTATTGACGTCTTAACATTTTCGTTATATTTCCCTGATATGACGAAGTATACAGCGGGGTAAACAATCTGCACTTTATTTGCAAGATTGTCGGAATTTTTTAATTTGCGGCATGGTAGATTTTAATTCCCGCAATGCAAAAGGAAAATATAACAAAACATTATATTCTGTCGTAATCCCGCAGTAAAAACCCAATTTACCAAAACTTGACAAAAATTTTTCAATATGTTATATTTTTAAAAGATAAAAACATTCCGGACAAAGACTGTTGAGCAAATAATCTTTTGCCGTAAAAACGGCAGAATGGAGAAATATTTATGAAAATTGTTCTTTGTACCGATGAAAGAAATGTGCCGGCGTGTGCTGCAAAGCTGAGAAATTTTGACGTGACACGGGTGGAGTGTGATAGGCTTGCACTTGTACAGGCAGTTGTAAGCTGTCAGCCTGATGCGGTTATTCTCTGTGACCCGGGGCTTAATGAAAATGAAGCTGCCTATACACTGGAATTTCTGAAAGATGCGCCCTTGCGCCCCGCCTACATACTTGTAGGAGAAAATCATTGGGGTGAGCGTTTTCCCTATGCTTACCTTTTCAGCCGTATGCCTGACAGTCTGCGCATTGAAGACTGCGTCCGCAAAAACAAAGAGCCGCAGATGAGCAGCACTCTTCAGGACGAAAAGGATATGGAGCTCTCTGTCACCGAAATTCTTATGAAACTGGGTATCCCGCCTCATATCAAAGGCTACAGGTATCTGCGCAGTGCTGTGATAATGGCGGTAAATGACATGAGCCTCCTTGACAGCGTGACAAAGGAGTTATATCCTTCAGTTGCGAAAACATTTCACACCACTGCTTCATGTGTGGAAAGAGCTATTCGCCATGCCATTTGCAGTGCATGGGAAAAGGGCTGCAAGGATCCTGCTTTTATTGAAGATAATCTGCGCTACAAGGCTGATTTTTTTCAAAACCGTCCCACAAATTCAGAGCTTATCGCACTGTTAAGTGACAGTATGCGTCTTTACTGTTCATGAAAATACGTTAATTTTTTATAAGAAGTGTACAAGAATTTCCAGGTATAATTTTAACTATAACAAGGAAGAAAATTGAAAAGCTGCGAGTATAATATTCCGCCGCAGAGGATACAAAATCATGTCCGAGAAATAAATAAACCCATAAAACGAAGCTGTGAGTGTTCAAAAAACGGATACTCACTTTTTTTATGACTATTACAGGGCAGAAAAAAGAGTATCGCAGTCAGAAGCGATACTCTCAGCTTATGTAAATATGCAGGCTACTTTGTCAGTTTTTCCAGCTGTTCGTCTTCCACGTAAATTGAAATTTCACCGCATTTTGGACATACAGCTGCTTTGGGTACAACAGCTTTGGCGATAAGTCCTTTCACTTTTGATTTGACGAAAATAATATCCGACAAGAATATTATAACACAAGGCAATTAAAATGTCAAATATTTATGCTGCTGTTGTTGTCATTAAGGATTTTAGGCTGAGTATTTTTTAATGCTGCATTGATCCTTGAAATTCTTCCGGATCCGTCACACTATTTTTCTAACATATCGCTGCACTGCTTCAAAAAATCCGTAATTTTCAAATGCTGAGGACAAGCACATTCACATTGCTTGCAGCCTATGCAATCAGAGGCACGACAGCCTTCCGGTATGGCAGCATAGCGCTCCTTAGCCTGTGCGGTCTGACCGCTAACAAGCTGTAAATTTGCGGCGGAGAAAATATCGGGAATGGGAATTTTCTTCGGGCAGCCGTCAGTACAGTAGTGACAGGCGGTACAGGGGATCTCAGCGGACCTGCCAAGAATTTTTTGAGCTTTACGGATAATTTCCTGCTCCTCGTCATTTAACGGCTGAAAATTTTTCATATAGGAAAGATTATCTTCCATTTGTGCTATGTCTGACATTCCTGAAAGCACGGTGATAATGCCGTCCAAGGACGCCACAAAGCGGATTGCCCATGACGCAGGAGACATATCCGGTGCATAGTCCGAAAACAGCTTTTTTACCTCTTTAGGCGGGTTCGCCAGTTTTCCGCCCTTGACAGGCTCCATTACTACAATAGATTTTCCGTGCTTTCTTGCCACTTCATAGTTTAAGCGGGAATTTACGGTCGGGTTGTTCCAGTCAGCGTAGTTGAGCTGCAGCTGTACAAAGTCCACCTCCGGGTGTTCAGTCAGCAGCTTGTCCAGAAGCTCCGGTCCTGCATGGAAAGAAAAACCGAAATATCTGATCTGTCCCTCTGCCTTGCGTTCCTTCACAAAATCCCATATGTGATAACGATCGTATTTTTTGTAATTGAGATCCATGAGAGCGTGCAGCAGGTAATAGTCAAAATATCCTGCACCTGTGCGTTCAAGACTTTTGTAAAACTGATCCTTGGCACTCTTTTCATCGTGGCACATGAGAAAGGCATTAAGTTTTGTGGCAAGGGTATAGGACTCTCTGGGATAGCGGTCCACAAGTGCTTTTTTGATGTCGGTTTCCGATGCACCATACACAAAAGCGGTGTCAAAATAGGTAAACCCCGCCTTAATAAAGAGATCGACCATCCGGCTTACCTGTTCGATGTCGGTATGTAATCCTTTTTTAGGCAGACGCATAAGACCAAATCCAAGCTTTGGTGTTTCTTTTCCAAAATAATCAGACATTATGTTTTCCTCCCGTTTTTATAAATTGATTTCGGGCAGTTTTTTTGCCGCATTTTTTGTAGTGCTGCGAATATATTTTATATTTATTATACACCTTTTGTCAGCGAAAATCAACACTATTTTTCAACCGAAAGTATCTTTGTGATAACAAATTTTCCCCTATGCTCCAAAAATGTTTTTGCAATAATTTTCAGATTTCTATTGATGTTTTGTGTAAAATATGTTATAATATTGCCGGTATATACAGACGTTCTTAAAAGAGAAAAGCTGTATAATATAACGCAGGTTTAACATTGATGCAAATGAGGGTTACCGGGTCACTATTGAAGTTGTCAATCTGAATTTACCAACGACCCGGCAGCGGGGTCACCCCGGCGGGCGGAACCCGCTGCCAATTCGTTGGTATGATTTTCGGAAACCCTTTACACAGTGGCTCGGTAACTTTTATTTATGAGTGTGGAGAGTGGAGAGTTAAGAGTGGAGTGAATAAGGGTTTAACTTCCAATTAACATCACACTAAACAAATGTTACCGAGTTACTATCTGAAATATTATTGCAAAACTCACTAACGAGGTGGCTGCGGGTTCCACCCGCCCGCTAAATTACAAAGAAAGGAGCTGTATGATAGGAAATAACCTATCATACAAAAAAATACCATGCGTGAAAGTCTGCTGACCATACCTATAAGCGAGATCCTTGACCCTAAAGAGGGCTGTCCTGTCTGCCGTATGCGGGATATGCTGGAGCAGAGGACTGTAGAATATATTATGGGGGCTGCCATGATGGAGCCTGATGTGCGGATAGAAACAAACCGTGCGGGATTCTGTGCTGTGCATCTTTCGCAGATGCTGGGGCAGAAGAACCGTCTGTCCCTTGCACTTATGCTTCAGACCCATTTAGATGAAGTCCATGCAGGGCTGTTCTCTCGGAAAAAGCTCTTTGAGGCAAAGGACGCCAGAAAGAAAAAGCTCTCCGTAATAAATGAAAGCTGTTTTGTCTGCGAAAAGATCGACTGGGGCATGGAACGGCTTATGCGCACCTTCTTTGAGATGTACAAGGACGGCAATTCCCGTAAGCTTCTTGCGGAGCAGGAATTTATCTGCCTGCCACACTATGATCTGCTCCAATCGCTGGCACCGAAATATCTGCAAAAACAGGAGCTGGACGGCTTTGTAAAGCTCATAGGCGAGCTTACCGAAAAATATCTGCTCACCCTTTACGAGGACGTTTCCCGCTACTGCTCCATGTACGACTACCGCAACACAGGCAAGGACGCTGACTGGGGCAATTCTAAGGACAGCATCGAAAGAACAGTTGCATTTCTTACATCAAGAAAGCTGTAAAAACCTCGTCTGCGGATACTTAAAAAATTAAGACAGCACCGCACAAAGAACGCCTGACGTCTTTGTGCGGTGCCTACTACTTAACATATTCTGTTCCAATAAAAAAATATAAATTGTCTGTAAGCGGTGTAAGCAATAGCTGTCCATAATATCCTGCTCCGTGTCCATAGCTTTTTGAAAATTCTGTCAGCGATTCTTTATCATTGCAATAGAGTATTCCTGCCTTTTTGAAAATAACCCCTTGTATTGCATCGCTTTAAAAAACACACCTGATATGTGCGACGTCTGCATTAAATAGCAGCAGCTCATGAGCTTGTAAACATACATCGCTGCAAGGAACGTCAGATAAAAGCCTGCGCCGCTGTCACCGGCACGATCCGCTTTCTTCACCGACATTTTCCATCGCACCCTTTAGCAGCAGTTTTTTCTTAAAGCCGCCTCTTTTTTTGCCTTTCTGATATTTTCGATATCCTCCGCAGAATAGTTACATAGTGATCTCATTTCCGCCAAGCATACCTGCATATTCTTCTCTGCAAGTCAGGAGGATAAC
>CANQPL010000028.1 GCA_947625735.1 uncultured Clostridia bacterium | reverse complement strand
CATTTAACATTTTAGCGGAAGCACCTTTTCATAACCGCATTGGTGCCTTTCGCAGAAAGGCGGATTATAATAATGAAGATAAAAAAATTCGGGAATATTATAATTCCGGCAGTGCTGACATTTTTGCTTCTGTCGGGAGAATTGCAGGTTTCGGGAGAAAAGCTGCCCGAGAGGGAATATTCCGACAGCTATGTTCTTATGGAGGTATCCACAGGCACGGTGATACGTGAGAATTACGGGGGCAAAAGGGTAAAAATGGGGTCATTCAATAAGCTGATGACGGTGCTTCTGTGTGCAGAAGCAATAGACAGAGGAGAACTGACCTTTGATGATATCCTTACCGCAGACGAACACGCAAATTCCATGCAGGGAGCGCAGATATGGCTCATGCCGGGGGAAAAAATGACGCTTCTTGATCTGCTCAAGGGTGTAATAATCGGAAATGCAAACGACGCCGCCTGCGTGATCGCCTCGAAAATAGGGGGAAGTGAGGAGAAGTTTACCGAGCTTATGAACAGCAGGGCAGCAGAGCTTGGAATGGAAAACACATTATTTACCAACTGCACGGGCTATTACGATGACGAAAATCAGTACACAACTGCCTACGATGCAGTCCTGCTTCTGCGGGAGCTTTCAAAGCATACAGAGCTTACGGAGATATTCACCACAAGGCTTGACGAGCTTAAAGAGGGGGCAGTGCAGCTTGTGACCACAAACACCCTTTGTCACCGTTATAAAGGCTCCATAGGGTTCAAGTGCGGAGCAGGACCTGCATCGGGTTACTATGCCGCAGAGGGAGCGGTGCGTGACGGGACAGGCTATGTCTGCGCAGTAATGGACTGCAAGGACGAGGACAGGGCCCTTGCCCTTGCAAAGGAGCTTATGAATATCGGCTTTGACGGATACACGGTGGTATATCCCGAAATATCCGAAAATCTGCCCGCCTCAATAGCTGTAAGGGAGGGGTGCGAAGCGGAGGTGCGCATATCTGTTGATCCCATAGGCGGAGCGGTCATACCAAAGGGAAGCGAGGGGAGGATCGAGGAGAGAATATATCTGCCAAGCAGCGTTTATGCTCCTCTTGAAAAGGGGGACGAGGTAGGGGAGCTGCGGCTTTATCTGGGAGACAGGCTTCTTATTTCCCGCAAGCTCAGAGCGGCAGGCGCAGTCAAAGAAAAGAGCTTTCAGAATGTATTGGTTGAATTTATAAAATTCATTGTTAGTTTTTAGTAAAAATGCCTAAAATTATGATAATTGGATTAATGTTTCAAAAAAATATTGCAAATCGGAAAAAAATGTAGTAAAATAATTATAGGTATTGATTTTATATGCATTTAATGCATTTGTATAGGAGGATATGAAAATGGCACCTTTGAAGCTGAATACAAAATATCTGGAGGGAGCTGTATCTGAGCATGAGATCGCAGCTATCAAGGCACAGGCGGAGCTTGCTGCAAAGACCTTAGAGGAAAAAAACGGTGCGGGAAATGATTTTCTCGGCTGGACAGATCTCCCCGTAAACTATGATAAAGAGGAATTTGCAAGGATAAAGGCGGCAGCCGAAAAGATCAGGTCGGATTCTGATGTGCTGATCGTTATCGGCATCGGAGGATCATATCTGGGGGCGAGAGCAGCCATTGAGTTTATGAAGTCGCCTCTTTACAACAGTCTGAAAAAGGACACCCCCGATATATACTATGTGGGCAACAGCATTTCCCCCGCATATCTGAGCGAGATAATATCCATCTGCGAGGGTAAGGACTTTTCGGTAAACGTGATCTCAAAGTCGGGTACTACCACCGAGCCTGCGCTTGCTTTCCGTATTTTCCGTGAAATGACCGAGAAAAAGTACGGCAAGGAGGGGGCAAAGAAAAGAATATATGCTACCACCGACCGTAAAAAGGGAACGCTCAAAGAGCTTGCCGACAAGGAGGGCTATGAGACATTTGTTATACCCGATGATGTGGGCGGAAGATTTTCCGTTCTTACCGCAGTGGGACTTCTTCCTATCGCAGTGTCGGGCTGTGATATAGACGCCGTAATGGCAGGTGCTGCACAGGCGATGAATGATCTTAAAGCTGATTTTGATAACAACGACTGCTATAAGTATGCAGCTATAAGAAATATCCTTTACAGAAAGGGCAAGTCCGTAGAAATACTTGTATCATACGAACCCTGCTTTGCAATGATGGCTGAGTGGTTCAAGCAATTATTCGGCGAGAGCGAGGGCAAGGATCAGAGAGGCATATATCCCTCCTCCTGCATCTTCTCCACCGATCTGCACTCTATGGGTCAGTACATTCAGGACGGCTCCAGAATAATGTTTGAAACTGTCGTGGATATAAAGAAACCCAAGACAGATATATTCCTTGAAAACGAAGCAGAAAACCTTGACGGCTTGAATTTCCTCACAAATCAGAATATGTCCGTAGTTAACAGGTGTGCGCTTGAGGGTACGATCCTTGCTCATACCGAGGGCGGAGTACCCAACATGGTATTAGAGCTTGAGGATACCTCCGAAAAGAGCTTCGGCTACATGGTATATTTCTTTGAAAAGGCTTGTGCGGTTAGCGGCTATATGCTGGGTATCAATCCCTTTAACCAGCCCGGAGTGGAAAGCTACAAGAGAAATATGTTTGCACTTCTGGGCAAGCCCGGATATGAGGACAGAAAAGCCGCACTTGAAGAAAAGCTTTCAAGATAAGCATTTAACCCCCTGCGGGGTGATGATACAGGAAAAGAGCGCATAGAACAGGCGACAGTCTTTCTGCATGGCGGGCATAACAGCGGCGCCGCTTTTGTAAGCGCAGTTTTCCTAAAAAATATTTCCTGCCGCTGAGAATGGAGTTAATATGGTTAAAATCATTACAGGTAACAAAGGTTCGGGAAAAACAAAGATCCTCATTGATATGATCAACACCGCTTCAAAGAATACAGACGGCTATGTTGTCTGCATCGACAAGAGCACAAAGCTCAGATACGATATTCCTCACAGCGTAAGGATCGTGGATACAGACGCATCAAGGATCTATTCCTATGAGGCTTTCTTTGGACTTGTAGCAGGACTTGTAGCGGGCAACTATGATATCAAGAATATTTTTGTAGATTCTATCCTTAAGGTAGGCGGCGCAGATTTTGATGCACTGGGCGCAATGCTTGCAAAGATCGACAAGCTCACAGGCGATGAGGTTGAGGTTGTATTTACTGTTTCCGCAGACAAGGCTGATCTGCCCGAAAGTGTTTCCAAGTATTCTATAAAGTAAAGGGAACAGGAAATTATTAGAATTTTTTTCAAAACCTATTGACATAGGGAAAATTTCGTGGTATAATTAATTGTTGTGTGCCGATGCAGGAGATAGTTATGGTAATTGATATTCACAGCATTTTCGATAATGAGGGAGAATCCCTTGATTTTGAGGGAGAAGTGTCTCCGGGAAGGCTCAGTGAGATAAAGGGCTATAGCTTTTCCTGTCCTGTCAGAGTAAGCGGGCGTGTCATTAACCGTGCAGGGGTAGTCACTATGGATTATCACATATACGGTAAGGCGGCAGTCTGCTGTGACAGGTGTCTGCGCAGCTTTGAATATGAGCTTTCCTTTGACTGCGGGTATACGGTAGTGCGTGAGCTTGCAGGCGGGGAAAGGGACGACTATGCAGTTGCTGCGGACGATAAGCTCGATGTGGACGAGCTTGCGGCGTCGGATATAGTGCTGCAAATGCCGTCAAAGTTGCTGTGCAGAGAGGATTGCAAGGGACTTTGTCCCAAGTGCGGCGCCGATCTTAACGTGTGTGACTGCGGCTGTATCAGCGGCAGTTAAGGATCTGATGTTTGGTAAGGAGGTGCCATAATGGCTGTACCAAAGAGAAAAGTCTCCAAGGCAAGGCGTGATAAGAGACGCAGTGCTGTCTGGAAGCTGGAGACCCCCGCTTTTTCAAGATGCTCTCACTGCGGAGAGCTTGTTGCTCCTCATAAGGTTTGCAAGAACTGCGGATATTACAAGGGTGTTGAAGTAATTAAGAAGGAAGCATAATTTTGTTTTCCACGAAGCAGAGCGGGAGTTTTCCTTCTCTGCTTTTTTCGTAAAGGTTGTGTGCAGTAAATGGCTGTAAGGATAACAGGGGTAAAAAAAGGCTCACCCGCAGCCCGCTGCGGAATAAGGGCGGGGGATATGCTGCTTAAGATCGGCAGCAAGGATATCGCGGACGTGCTGGATTATATGTACTATTCTGCGGAGGGGAGGATAAGGCTTACCTTAAAGCGGGGCGACAAGTTTCTTATTCTCACTGTCAGAAAGGGCGAATATGACGATACGGGGCTTGAATTTGAAACATTTCTTATGGATAAAAAGCAGTCCTGCCGCAATAAATGCGTGTTCTGCTTTATTGATCAGATGCCCCGGGGCATGAGGGAAACTCTTTATTTCAAGGACGATGATGCTCGTCTTTCCTTTTTGCAGGGAAATTATGTAACCCTTACCAATCTTACGCAGCGGGATATTGACCGCATTATCGAAATGAAGCTGGGGATAAACGTATCCGTCCATACCACCAACCCCGAACTCAGGTGCAGAATGATGAATAATCGGTTTGCAGGAGAAAAGCTGGGATATCTGCGTCAGATGGCTGACGGGGGTATCTCCATGAACTGTCAGATCGTTCTATGTCCGGGTCTTAATGACGGCGATGAGCTGCGGCGCACACTTACCGATTTAGGGGAGCTTATGCCTCATATAAACAGCATAGCAGTTGTTCCTGTGGGACTAACAAAATTCCGCAGCGGACTTTACCCGCTTAACCTGTTTGATGCGGAAGGTGCGGGGAAAAATATTGATTTAATCGAAGAATTTCAGCAAGATTTTCTTAACAGATACGGCACAAGGCTTGTCTACCCCTCCGATGAGTTTTATCTTACAGCGGGCAGACCCCTGCCATGCGGAGAATATTATGAGGATTATCCCCAGTATGAAAACGGCGTGGGAATGGTACGGTCGCTTAGCGATGAATTTTCAGAGGCGCTTGAAAATGCCCCACCTTTGACCGAAAAGCGGGAGATCGCAGTTGCAACAGGAGCGGCGGCTTACGGGCTGATTTGTGAGTTTGCGGATAATGCGCAAAGAAAATTCCCTCAGCTTACCTGTCATGTATACAAGATAGTAAACGTTTTTTTCGGCGAGACTATCACCGTTACAGGACTGCTCACCGCCCGTGATATTATTGCTCAGCTGGGGGGAAAAAACTTAGGCACAGAGCTTCTGCTTTCAGATGCCATGATAATGAGAAACAGCGACCTTTTCTTAGACGATCTGCGTATAGCCGATGTGGAAAGAGCGCTTGATATAAAGATACGCACGGTGCCGAATGACGGCGGAAAGCTGCTTTGCGCCATGCTTGGAAAATAACGACAAGGAGATGATACAGATGTCCTTACCTATAGTTGCGGTGGTTGGGCGTCCTAACGTAGGAAAGTCCACGCTTTTCAACAAGCTGGTTGGCAGACGGCTGTCCATTGTTGAGGACACGCCGGGAGTCACCAGAGACAGGATCTACTCAAAATGTGAGTGGAGAAATAAGGAGTTTATGCTTATAGATACGGGAGGTATTGAGCCCTATTCCGATGACGTGATACTTTCGCAGATGCGCAGACAGGCGCAGACAGCCATTGAAAGTGCGGACGTGATAATATTTCTTACCGATATCCGCTGCGGAGTGACCGCCGACGATCACGAGGTTGCAGCCATGCTCAAAAAGAGCGGAAAGCCCACCGTGCTTGCAGTAAACAAGTGTGACAGTATCGGTGAACCTCCTCCGGAGTTTTACGAGTTTTATAATCTCGGCATGGGCGATCCCTTTCCCGTGTCAGCCGAACACGGTCACGGCTCGGGCGATCTGCTTGATGAGGTGTTTAAGCTTTTCCCTGAAGCCGCAGAGGAGGAATATGCCGAGGAATATATAAAGGTAGCGGTCATAGGCAAGCCCAATGTAGGCAAGTCCTCACTTATCAACAGGATAGCGGGGGAGGAGCGTGCTATAGTTTCAGACATAGCAGGTACTACACGGGACGCAGTTGATACAACTGTAGAAAATAAACACGGCAAATATGTATTTATCGACACGGCGGGCATTCGCAGAAAATCAAAAATAAACGAGCGTATAGAGCATTACAGCGTCCTTCGCTCCTATATGGCGGTTGACAGAGCCGATGTATGCGTGATAATGATAGACGCAGAGGAGGGCTTTACCGAGCAGGATTCAAAGGTAGCGGGCTATGCTCATGAACAGGGCAAGGCAAGCATAATTGCCGTAAATAAGTGGGACGCTGTGGAAAAAGATACGGGTACTATGGACGAATACACCCGTACACTTAAAGAAAAATTCGCATTTATGTCCTATGCGCCTTTTATTTTCATCTCCGCAAAAACGGGTCAGCGTGTGGATAAGCTGTTCCCCATGATAAACAGCGTAAACGCACAGAACTGCATGAGAGTCACCACAGGAATGTTAAATGATGTGCTTTCCTACGCCACCACACGGGTGCAGCCTCCCTCCGACAAGGGCAGACGTCTGAAAATCTACTACATGACACAGGCATCGGTGAAGCCGCCTACATTTGTTATATTTGTAAACCGTGCAGATCTGTTTCATTTTTCCTATCAGCGGTATTTAGAGAATCAGATACGTCAGACTTTCGGGCTGACGGGTACGCCTGTGCGGTTTGTGATACGTGAGCGTGATAACAGCGATACAAAGTAACGGGGGATAAAAATGTTGACACTTTCAATTATAATAACGGCGGTACTGTCCTATCTGCTGGGCAGCTGCAACTCGGCTATAATAGTGGTAAGACTGTTAAAGCATGAGGACATACGAGAACACGGCAGCAAAAATGCGGGACTTACCAACACCTACCGCTGTTACGGAAAGCTCCCCGCACTGCTCACACTGATAGGCGATCTGGGCAAGGGCGTGGTTGCTGCATTTCTGAGCATACAGATCTGTCGAATGCTTATGGGTTCGGATTTTCAGGATATTCACTTTATAGACGAAAAAGCGATAGGTTATATTTCGGGGATATTTTCCATAATCGGACATATATTTCCTCTTTACTACGGCTTCAAGGGCGGAAAGGGAGTGCTTGTTTCCTGTTCCATACTGCTGGTGATAGATCCGGTAACGTTCTGCATTGTGATACCCTTTTTCATAATAGTGGTAGCAGCCACAAAATACGTATCTGTGGGATCAATTTCGGCAGCGGCGGCATATCCCGTCATAACATTTTTCGTTCATTTTTTCTATTATGATGTGGGAATTGAAAGAGCGCTCCTGCATACGGGACTGGTGGTTGTCACCTCGGCGCTGCTAATCTATATGCATAAAGCAAATATTGAACGTCTGAAAAACGGAACGGAAAATAAATTCGGGAGCAAGAAAAAATAAGGCAGGGGGATCATAATATGGATGTTATGGATCTTATAAGGGATAAGTTTTCACAGGATTGTTCCATAGAAACGGTAAAGGCTCTTGTAATGGAGCATTTCGGGCTTTCAGAGGAGGAAGCGGAAGAGAATATCAAGGATTATTTTGACATAATAGACGCCATAGACAGGGAACGGGGACAGCGTTAACGGAAACGGTCATATATTCGGGAAGAACGCCCTATAATATCAGATCAATAAAAAAGGAGGACAATTGCATGAAAAAAACAAAAATAACGGTTCTCGGCTCGGGAGGATTCGGACTTAGTCTTGCTGTAATGCTGAACGGCATGGGTCATGACGTGACCGTCTGGTCAAAATTCTCCTCAGAGATAGAGGCTATCCGCCGTGACGGTGAGCATAAAGCCAAGCTGCCCGGAGTAAGGATAAGTGATAATATAGTCCTTACCGATGATATTTCCTGTGTTAAGGGCAGGGAGCTTGTGATACTGGGAATACCCGTCAGCTTTGTGAGAGAGGTGGTGCAGTCGGCGCTGCCTTATCTTGATAATGATACAGTTGTAGTAAATACAGGCAAGGGCCTTGAAGCAGGCTCTCTCAAGCGCATGAGCGAGGTCATCGGTGAGGAGATCGGCAGACCTGTTGTAGTGCTTACGGGACCCTCTCATGCGGAGGAGGTGGCTATCGGTATGCCTACAACTGTAGTCGCAGCCTGTGAGATAGCGGAGCAGGCGGATTATGTGCAGAGCGTAATGTCAAACAGCACGCTGCGCATATATATTAACGATGATGTTATCGGCTGCGAGATAGGAGGAGCACTGAAAAATATCATTGCCCTTTGTGCGGGAATATGCGACGGAATGGGCTTTGGTGACAATACCAAGGCAGCACTTATGACAAGAGGGATCTGGGAAATATCCCGACTGGGACTTGCCATGGGCGGCAAAATGGAAACATTTTCGGGACTTACGGGTGTAGGCGATCTGATCGTTACCTGTACCAGTATGCACAGCCGCAACAGGCGGGCAGGTATTCTTATCGGTCAGGGCACTTCTCCCGAGGAGGCAGTAAAGCAGGTAGGTACGGTAGAGGGCTATTTCTGCACAAAAGCGGCATACGAGCTTTCCAGAAAATGCGGAATATGTCTGCCGATCACCGAGCAGTGCTATAAAGTGCTGTATGAGGGAGCCGATCCCCGTGCTGCACTGCGTGAGCTTATGGGCAGACCTAAGCGCAACGAAAGTGAGCTGAGCCTTTACGAGTTATGATGTCGCTTAAAATTGCACTTTTGCAGATAATGCCCCGGGGCAGTCTTGAAGAAAATCAGCGCTTCGGAGCGGAGTGCTGCCGTTCGGCAAAGGCTATGGGAGCGGATATAGCGGTATTTCCCGAGATGTACAGCTGCGGCTACAGAATACCCGAGGATAAATTCACGCTTAATGCCCTTGCCATATCAGAGGACAGCGGCTTTGTCACATCATTCGGGGAGCTTGCTGCGGGGCTTGATATGGCGATAGGAATTACATTTCTGCAAAAGACCAACACACTTCCTAAAAATTCGATATGTCTGTTTGACCGTTTCGGCAAAAAGTGTTTTACCTATTC
This sequence comes from uncultured Clostridia bacterium, assembly GCA_947625735.1. Taxonomy (GTDB): domain Bacteria; phylum Bacillota; class Clostridia; order Oscillospirales; family Ruminococcaceae; genus Huintestinicola. Next base: position 23,953 of record CANQPL010000028.1, on the reverse strand, counting down.
AAAGGTACATACCTGTGATTTTGGCGATGAATGTCGACTTGCAGCGGGTGAGGATTTTTATGTGACCGATCTTGATACGGGAAAAGGCACAGTTAAGGTTGGAGCAATGATCTGTTATGACAGGGAATTTCCCGAAAGTGCAAGAATACTTATGTTAAAAGGTGCGGAGGTAATAATCGTACCCAACGCCTGTCCTATGGAGATAAACCGTATATCACAGCTTCGTGCAAGAGCATTTGAGAACATGACCGCCATTGCAACGGTAAATTATCCCTGCGGACAGCCCGACTGCAACGGTCATTCCACTGCCTTTGACGGCATTGCCTATAAAAAGGACGCACATGGTTCAAGAGATACGCTTATAATCGAGGCGGGAGAGCGTGAGGGGATATATCCTGCGGATATTCCCATAGATGAGCTGCGTGAATACCGTTTAAGGGAGGTACACGGAAATGCCTACCGCCGCCCGGAAAAATACGGTGAGCTTGTCAGTGAAGAGGTGAGTCCTCCGTTTATCCGAAGTGACAAACGAAAATAAAAAAGCGGTCAGGGGATTTGTTACAACCCCTGACCGCAGTTATTTAACCGATAAATATCTGTACCCAGTAATAAACGCCGCCCGAACGATAGCAGCCCACACCGATCCGGGAATAGTCACTATTCAGAATATTTCCTCTATGACCGGGAGAATTCATCCATGAATCCATGACATCTTCGGCATCACGCTGACCTGCTGCGATGTTTTCGCCTGCGGTGTAATATCTGAGATTCCTGCCGTTAAGTACAGTAAAGCATTGACTGCCGTCGGGACGGGTATGATCGAAATATTCGGCGATCTCCTCGGCACGGACAGAGGCAGCCTCCATCAGCTTGTCATTTTTGGTAAGAGCGGAAACTCCTGCATCACTGCGCTGGGCGTTTACAAGATCAATGACCTGCTCCTCCATGCCCTTTACCTTGACAGAGATTTTTTTGGCTTTTCCGATGCCGTCCCCCTTTGCATAAACGCTTATCACGGCAGACCCGCTGTTTTGTGCGGAAACGGTAAGTTTAATTGTATCGCCCGACCATTTTCCCCATGACACGCTGCAAACATCGCTGCTGCTGCTGACGGCTGCAAGATTTTTAGAACCCTTGACCGTAAGTGTAAAGACAGCGGCTTGTCCCATAGTAAGCTCCACAGAGCTTGCGTTTGAAGATATAATTGCCTCTCTCACGCTTACTTTACATTTGAGGGTCTTTCTGCCCGTCTTGGCGTATACCACTGTGTTTCCCGTCTTTTTCCCCGCGATCTTCACAGTGGAATCCCCGGCAAGCTTTACCTCAGCGACAGAGGAATCACCCACAGACCATGTAAGATCATCTCCCGCACCCGAAGCGGAGATCTTGATTGAATACCCCACAGGCAGCGTCACGCTTGTGCGGCTCAGCTTCACAGACTCCGCCGAAACGCTTACCGACATAAAGCACATTGCAAGTATCAGCACAGGAAGAATACACATCAGCTTTTTCAGATATCGACCCATAACAATACATCTCCTTTTTTATTTTATGGCTGATAATATATTGATAATATATTTTAATTATAACAAATATGTGTTGATATGTCAACAATATTCTGCAATGATTTTATAAAAAAAAATATTGACATTTTACGAACATAATGGTATAATGAAAAAGGAAAAAATAACTTATTCTGCGGGAGAGATTTTCCGCAGATCAGTGTATTTATAATTAATAAGTTCGGGAGGAAGCTTTTATGAAAAAAACAGTAAAAGCATTTACGCTTGTAGAGCTTATAGTTGTTATAGCGATAATTGGTGTGCTTGCAGCCATTCTTGTCCCCTCCATGATCGGATATGCAACGGACGCAAAATATTCCACAGCCAATGCCAATGCAAAGCTTGCTTACACCAATACCGCCACATGGTGCAGCAAATCAGAGACCTCAGGGCATGATCTGAGCGGTGTCATAAGTACGCAGATCGATCTTACGGGCAGCGGTACGCCTGTATTTGACGGCACACAGGAGGATCTGAGGGCGGCGCTTTGCTCGCTTATGGGAGGAAATAAGGAAGCGGGGCAGGCGTATATATATGCAGATGTTGCACCGCGCTGGACTAATTGGAGGAAAGGGGAATCGGATAAAATGATCGGCTCCTACCCGGAATATTCCGATGCAGATGATCCCTTGGAAGCTTGGGGTACGGAGCATATCTGATAAAATAACATAGGAGAAAAAATATGGAAAAAAACAGCAAGTCCGGATTAAAATATATCAGCATCATAATGGCAGTAATGCTTATTTTTCAGGTAGGTCTTATCACATATAATTTTGTGTTTAATAAAGAAAGCTATCACAGTGACGAGATCTGGAATTACGGCATGGCAAATTCAAATTATCGTCCTCATCTGTTTGCATACGGTTTGCCGGGAAACAACAGCACGGATTTTTACACAAATGATAAAAGAGTTCCGCAGGAATACAATGACGGTTCAATTTTTTCGGATTATATCACGGTTCAGAAGGGCGAACAGTTTGATTTCGGATCGGTATATTATAATCTGGCAAACGATCTGCACCCGCCCATGTATTTTTTTCTGCTTCATGCAGTATGCTCATTTTTTCCGGACATATTTTCTCCATGGATAGCATTTGTAATAAACATAGCAGTAATGGTAATAGGGCAGATATTTTTATATAAAGCTTCATCACGTATGCTTCGTTCACCGGCCATGGGACTTGTGGTTTGTTTTTTATGGGGATTTTCCATGGGCTGCATGAATGTGAACAATTTTTTACGTATGTATTCCGCAGTATCAATGTTCAGCATTATTTATCTGTACTACAATGTAAGGGTATTTAATGATGAGGGCAGCTTAAAGCGCAACGTTATTACACTGATGATAATAACATTTATGGGTACTCTCACTGATTACGGATTTTTATATGCAGCGTTCCCCATTGCAGCTTGTATGTGTTTTTATTTATTATTTTCAAAGAAAATAAAGAAAATGCTTGCCTATGCGTTTTCGGTACTGGGCGGAGTAGTAATAAGCTATTTGTTTTTCCCATATCTTTTTGGACAGGTTTTCAGTTCTTCCACGGTTGAATCATGGCAGATAAACAGAATGCCGTTTGTAAACGGGTTCAGATTCTGCATATCATTGATAACATCTTCTTTAATAGGAGTACCTGTGTCTATCTGGGCATCGGGAATTTATAATTATGTGGTAGCGGTTATTGTAATACTCGCAGCTATAGTGATCCCATTGTGCTTTCTTTTCAGGAAAGAAACATGGTTTAAAAAATTCGTCTCGGCAGCCGGAGAGAAGGTTAAATATTTTTTAAAGAATTTTGACTTTTTATTTCTTTTCACTTTTTTATCTGTAATATTCGCAATGTTAGTAGTAGATTACACGGTAAACTTTCATAATATGGAAAATCATTCCGACAGATATTTATTTGTTATCATGCCATGGGCGGCAATAATATTTGTTTCGGTTTTATGGTACATTCTGCGTGCAGTAAAGCTGAAGCAGAAGCTGATACCTGCGATCACTGCGGTAATATTAGCACCATTTCTTATCTATTCTCATTTGTCTCAGGAATGCAGATACAATTTTCCCACAATGACTGTTGGAGGCGGGATAAGCTCTACAACTTCATCAAACAGCAGTCATATAATTGTTCTGCACGAATATTGGCGTGCAGTATGTTACTCTGACAAGCTTATGGGCTGCGATGAAGCAGCGTTCGTGCAAATCGCTGATTATGACAAGTATTATGAGCAGCTTTCCGCATATAAAAAGGGAAATGATTGTTATGTATCAATTGAAACGGCTATATCAAATTTAATGAAAAATGCTATTGATAAATATGAAGATGATAGTAATGATTCAGGAGCTGCCGATCAGGATTCTTCCGGTATCGTGAATTTTTCTGATGATGATCTTTTTGAAGATTATGACACAATAAGCGAAGAAAATATTGTCCAAAGGTTTGAAGAAAACATATTCCCGGGATATCGTCTGCAATTGTGTACAGGCGAGATGATGATGGGCGAAGAGGTTCATACATATAAAGTAGTCCCTGCCGATGAATATGTTGAGGTCACATTAGAAGATCTTGAAGCAAATTAAGAACAATTTCTGAAAATAATATCCTCTGTGCGAGGGGATAATAAGGAGCTGCCGCTTATACAAACGGCAGCTCTGATTATTTTGTGAGGGTGATAATATATTACAGCTTCCAGAGTTCCTCCGCATATTGCTTAACGGTTCTGTCTGAGGAGAATTTGCCTGCATTGGCAATATTCATCCAGCATTTTTTGGAGAAAACAAATCTGTTCTTGTAATCATACAGAGCGCGGAGCTTTGTGTCAACATAGCCCTCCAGATCGGTGAGCAGGAAGTAGTTATCGGGCTTATGCCAGCTTGCGCCGTTGATGAGGGAGTTGAAAAGCTCTCCGAACATACCTGTATCGCCGTCATTGAAGGTGCTGTCTACCAGTGTGTTGATAACTCTCTTAACGCGTTCGTTGCGGTAGTAGATCTTTTCTCTCGGGTTATAGGTGGGACGGACGGCATCAAGCTCCTCCACTCTTGCACCGAAGATATATTCATTTTCCCAGCCTGCTTCTTCAACTATCTCAACATTTGCACCGTCATAGGTACCCAAAGTCACAGCGCCGTTGAGCATGAATTTCATATTGCCCGTGCCGGAGGCTTCAAGACCGGCAGTAGAGATCTGCTCGGAAATATCCGCAGCGGGGATCAGCTTTTCTGCATAGGAAACGTTGTAATTCTGAACGAAAATAACCTTCATCTTGTCTTTTGTGTCGGGGTCATTATTCACAAGCTTTGCCACTTCATTGATATACTTGATTATACCCTTTGCTCTGCGGTAAGCGGGAGCAGCCTTTGCTCCGAAAATGAATGCGGTAGGCTGCAAATCGGGCAGCTTGTTTTCCTTTACCCTGAAATACAGGTCCATAATAGAGAATGCATTGAGCAGCTGTCTCTTGTACTCATGCAGACGCTTTACCTGAATGTCGAACACAAAATCGGGGGAAAGCTCAATACCCTCATGCTCCTTGATGTAAGAGCAGAGCTGCTCCTTTTTCTGACGTTTTATCTGCATAAAGCGTTCAATAGTGGCAGGATCGTCAACGAATTTTTTCAGTCCCTGAAGTCTGTCAAGATCGGTTTCCCAGCCGCTGCCTATTTTCTCGGTGATAAGTGCGGAAAGCTCGGGATTGCAAAGACCCAGCCATCTTCTGGGGGTAATGCCGTTGGTCTTGTTCTGGAAACGCTCGGGGTAGATCTCATACCAGTCATGAAGAACGTCCTTTTTGAGGATATCGGTATGGAGAGCCGCAACGCCGTTTGTGTGGGAGGTGCCGAAGATCGCCATTCTTGCCATATGGATCTGACTGCCGTCCACAATGCGTTTAGCATTTATCTGCGCTTCGTTCTGACCGATAGAAACAAGGTGTTTTCTCAGATGACTGTCTATCATGAGAATGATCTCATAAATTGTGGGAATAACGCTTTTAAAGAGGTCAATGTTCCATTTTTCCAGAGCCTCGCCCAGAACGGTGTGGTTAGTATAGTTAAAGGTTTTCTGTGCAATGTCGAAAGCCTCCTTGAATGACAGCCCCTCCTTGAACATAAATATCCTGATAAGCTCGGGGATAGCAACAGTGGGGTGGGTGTCATTGAGCTGAACGGCATAATCCTCAGCAAAGTGGGACAGATCATCGCCGTGCTTTGCCTTGTAGCGTCTTACAATATCCTGCACAGAGGCGGAAACAAAGAAATACTGCTGTTTAAGGCGCAGTCTCCTGCCCTTATCTGTGTTGTCGTTGGGGTAGAGGACATCGTTTATGGCATCAGCCATAATGGAGGACTCGGAAGCACCAATATAATCCTGATTATCAAATTTACCAAAATCGAAGCCGTTCATGCTTTCCGCCTGCCAGAGACGCAGAGTATTTACAGCCTTTCTGTCAAAGCCGATGATAGGTGTATCATAGGGTACAGCCTTTACGGTCTGATCGGCAAACTCCACGATAACCGTATCCTTATCGCAGCGAACGCTCCATGCATCGCCGTAATCCAGCCACGGGTCAGCGGATTCCTGCTGAAAACCGTTGCCTATTGACTGTTTGAAAAGACCGTACTTATATCTTATACCGTAGCCGTTCAAGGGGATATCGCAGGCAGCAGCGGAATCAAGAAAGCAGGCAGCCAGTCTGCCGAGACCGCCGTTTCCGAGAGAAGCGTCCTCAATCTCCTCCAGGCAGGCAATGTCAATACCGTTTTCCGAGAAGATAGCCTTTGCATCGTCCAAGAGGCCTGCGCAGTAAAGGTTATTGAACACCGCTCTGCCCATAAGGAACTCCGCAGAAAGGTAGTATGCTCTTCTTCTGCTGTTGTGTCTGTTTTCGGTATCGTTCCAGAGCGGGATAATGTCACTCATAACCGCTCTTGCCACGGCATTGTGAAGCTGACGGGGAGTAGCGGACTTTATATCCGTCCTGCCGTCTGTAAGAAGATTTTCGCTTATTTTCGCATAAAACTGATCTTTATTCATTTTTGACTGATCCCTCCGTTTTAAGATTATATAACAGATACATTATATTTTACCACAATTTCAAATTAAAATCAAGTCTTTTAGTCAAACTATGGAGATTTTAACAGTTTTTATCTGAAAATTTGGTGATTTAATCAAAAGAAAAGCATCTATCTGAAAAAATAACTCTGAATTCAATACATCACTGCACAATAAACGCATTAACGTACAGCCGCAATTTATTTAAATATGTAAATTTTCTGTTAATTTCCCGAATAAATGAAACCTTTTGCTTTTCAAAAGAGTTATATTATACAGAGATGATAAAAGAGGGTGTTTTTATGAAAAAGCTGCTGCCTGTCCTTGCTGCGGCGATACTGCTTTCGGGCTGTATGGGCGGCGAATACAGGGAAAAGGAAGAAACAGATGTATTACCCGAGGAGATCACCTTGACCGAGGAAAATCCGCAGATAAATTCACTTGCCATAGACCTTGACGGAAGCGTATATATTGACGGTGTTTATACGGAAGACGGGGCAAGGACAGTTGAGCTTTCCCGATTTGGCGAAATAGAGCGGCTGGAGATTTTCGGCTGCGGTTCGCTGACGCCGGAATTTTTTAAGGGAGCAAGAGTAAAGGAACTGTATCTTTATGATTTTGAGGGAACAGCCGAGGACTATGCCCGGGTGTTTTCTGACATGGAGCTTGACGGACTTTTTATATTTACCACCGACAGGGAGGTAAACAAAGAGGTGCTTTCAGCCGATCTGTCAGCGGCAATAACCGGGGCAGGCGGTGAATGCGAAAATATTTCCGTATATAATGAGCCGATCCTGTACATTGACGGAGAGAGCTTAACTGTATATGACGGCTCGGTCATAGTTACGGGTGCGGCAACGACCTCAGATGATATATGGAAGCTGGGTGCGGTAAAGGGGATAAGGTATCTTACACTTTCGGATTTTACGGGGGATACAGAAACGTATGAAGCGTTGTTTTCCCAAATGGAGGAGTTGGAGGCAGTCAGGATAAACACACGGAGCTACTCGGGAGATCAGTCTGAGCGGCTAATGAGAGCGGCGGGCTGTCATTTTGAATACGGTGAATCGGAAGCCCTCTTTGAAAATCAGGGTAATTCTTCAAAAGACAGGATAAATTTTATGATAGAACCTTGTGTGTATCCGTTTAATACCGTCAGACCTGAATCAGCAGATGAAACAAGGCTGAATTTATACTTTGCAAATTACACCGACAAAGAGATTACGGCAAGTGATCTTATCCTGTACCGACAGACAGCAGAGGGCTGGGAGGAGCTTGAATTCGGAGAAATACCCATGCGTATTGAGGTGCAGCCGGGAGGTACATCCGGGCTATACGAAATAAAGCCGAATTTTACCGTTCCCATTGATTTTTCGGGGCTGTTGGCGGGAGTATATAAGGCGGCAGTGACTCTGAACGGCGAGCCGTATGAGCTGCGCTTTCTTGTGAGCAATTTTGCATTTGAGGGGGAAAAAGGCAACCCGTATCAGAGCGGGTGTGCAATGCATATGGATTTTATGGATCCCGAACAGAAAACAGCCTTTGAAAATGCCTTTGCTCAGGTATACAGTCTTGAAGCCGATCTTGAAATACCGGAAGAATATGTGGGGAAATACACGGCGGACGAGCTTATAGCCGAAAGGTATACAGCACTCAGTCATGACCTTGCATATAAGCTCCTTTATCAGAGCGGAGCAGTAGAAACCGACGGCATAATTATTAATACAGTCAGCGACATTGAGTCAAGCAAATTTTTTGGAGGAGAAGCACTCTTTCCTGTGACAATGAAAGAGGACGAGTGCCTGTTCCGGCTGGTGACTGTTCATGCCGATGCAGATGTATCCGATCAGGTAAGATTTGATGACAGGAGCCTGCATATGATAAAAACCGATGAGGGCTGGAAATTTGACGATTTTGACCTGTGGTATTGATAGCAGACGTGTATTATTCCGTAGTTTCACTTTAGTAAGATCGGAAAAAACGCTGTATTCTTTGCTTATCTGTCTGTCCTGTAAAAAACTGCTGTTCTGTCGGGAAAGGCAGGAATTTTCACACCATGTTTTCATAGTTTTTGAAGCTCTGATTTTTTCCCTTTTCTGTTTTTGAGCTTGATTTAAAAATAAGCGGTCAACCGGTGGGGGTTGACCGCTTATTTACACTTATTCTCCGACCTGCAAAAACTGCTTGGCTCTTTTACAATAGTTCATGAATGTTACTCAATTTATAAAATTAAATTTTTTTAACAACCTTGAAAATCACCACCAATTGACCTTTACACCCAAACTGTTTTCTTTTGCATACTCGAACAGTTAGCAATCAGGTCAAAACATTCTCGTGTTTCCTCAAATCTGAAATGCTTATTTTTGTAATTCATAAGATCAAAAACTTTATAACCTTAGGAAATAATTACCGCAGTGTGGAAGATTATGATAAGGACGGATATGAAATTTACGGTTATTTTGTGCACGAGTATGGAGAATTTGTAACCCCTTTCATTTCATTTGTTGTGATAATTATTTTCCATTTACATCATATAACAGTTATCGGGTTACTGTGCAAAAGGTTTCTGCAAATCATACCAACGAGGTGACAGCGGGTTTCAAACGTCCCTGCTTGTTTTTTTCAGGATCAGTCCATGTTTTGCAATCAGTTCAAGCAATATATCAAAAATTTTTTTCTGTATATCATGCTTCACGAATATATTTCTGAATCTTCTTACCGTATTTTTTTGATTTGTGGCAAGTGCTTGTGCGGTATTGCCTTAATTTATTTTCACCTGTTGTCATTAAGCCTTACACTGTTTATTTCACATTTTTTATTCATGTTTATTCTTTATCTTTATTGCTGCAAAAATGTTTTTTATATTCAAATTACGCAATTAAACGTGCCATAATTTTTTCTTATCAGTAAATTTTATGGAAAAGAAAATAACGGAACGCTGTCACGCTTTGCAATTCAAAAAAAATTATTTTCCAATAAAAAATATATTTCAATCTGTTTCAAATTCAAATAATTTGCGTTTTTTAGACTTGCTGTCAACGGAGTAAATAATGATCCAAGTATAAAAATTTGTAAACTGCTCAAATGTACAATTGAGTCCTGTGTTTTCTTTGAATGCTTCAAAGCTTTCGTCATGCTCAACGCTTATACAAATTTCAACAGGAGCATTATCACGGCGTTTTTTTAATTTAAAGTGCGGTACATATATCTTTTCTTCTTCGCTGCATTGCTTATATGATCCGCTGTAGCCGTTATATCTGCTGTCATAAATAATATATTCCTTTCCACAGCCAGAACATTTTACCTTTATGACTGTTATATGAGCAAAAGCCGGCGCAGGTGGTATAAATACCTCCTCTTTTGGTCCGTCTATGCTATGGGTGAAATATATCCAATGATGTATTGTACCGGTTTCATCTTTTGTGCAATTGGAAAAACAGCCTCCCGAAACGGAATGGTTAAGTGCATCATAATATGGTTGGCATAATAACCTTTCCTCTTTGTTAAGAAAGGATTCGTATATATCAAACGAAGTACACCCACAATTGCATTTTAAATAAAAAGTTGTAAAATTATTTTTTTGGTTTTCCCTATATGCGATACTGCTTAAATAATTTGGAACAGGCATTTTACTTACCCCTTTAAATTACGATATTTTTAAAAACTCGTGCAGATTATCTATACTTTATAATTATACGGTTTTTTCAGAAAAAGTCAACCCTCAAACAGGAATTTAAAGGCTGAGCCTTTACGCAGGTCGTTAGTATGATTTGCGAGAACATTTCAATAGTAACTCGGTAACTTCCATTTACTTATGGCATTTAAAGATATTTTTTTAGCGTTGGAGAATTTTACATAAATTTTTCAGATAGCAGCCCGGTAACTTTCGTTTGGCGTTTAACCGCTGTCACTTCTTTGGTGATTTTTGCGGAATGGTTTTAGATAGCAGCTCATAATTTTATTTGGCAATAATTTACCTCAAAATCATAAGTCAAATGTCAGAGGAAAATGTACTGATCAGTAGATTTGCATATCTATTCTCTAACATTTAACCTCTAACATCTATTCTCTAAACAGGAATGTTATTTCTGTTATTTGTTTTTCGGTTAAAACCTATAAAAAAAGCTTTTTTGAAATAAAAAAAACGAATAATTTTACATAAATTGAGGAAAAATAATTGACAAAAGGAAAATAATGTGATATAATAATAAAAATATTTTTTGGAGGTCTTGAGTTATGCCAAGAAAAAAGAAAACCGAAACCGCTCCTGCTCCCGCAGCTCCTGTTGCAGAAGCAGAGGTTAAAGAGGCAGTTGTCGAAACTCCTGCTCCCGAAGTTGTTACCGCTCCCGCAGTTCCCGTTAAGAAGGCTCCGGCAAAAAGAACAGCCGCTAAAAAAGCTCCCGTTGAAAAAGCGGCTCCTGCTGAGAAAAAAACTTCCGCTGCAAAGAAGGTGTCCGCTCCCGAAAAAGCAGAAGAGCTTTTTATCGAATTTGATGGAAAGAAGTATAACTATTCGGATATTATCGAGAAGTGCAAAGCCGCTTACAAGGACGGCAGCAGAAAGCAGATCAAATCCATTTCTGTATATGTCAACACAAATGATTCCAAGGCTTACTATGTTGTAAATGGTAAGGCTGACGGCAGCTTTGTTGAACTCTGATCCGCATTTTTACTCGTAATATAGATCATCGGTTGACCTCTTAACGGGAGCAGAAAAGGTTTGCTTTTCTTTTCCGTTAAGAGGTCAGTGTATTTTGTTTTTTGAGCTTATCCTATCAAATTATTCCATTCATAAAGCTTATGAGAACGGTAAATATAATAATAAAGTTTACTGTCAGGAGGCTTTATATGACCGAATCATTTTCCGATAAGCAATGGAGGATATTTGAATCCACCGGCAGGATCGCCGATTATCTTGCATACAGAGGCATAGGAGTAAAAAGTATTTCCGATCTGAAAGGGGAAAAGACAGATGCTTCACACGATAGAGGGAACAGTGATCTCGGTAAGGGAGCAGGGGGATAGCGATCTTATCCTTAAAGTGCTTTCGCCTGAAATGGGACTTATCGAAATTACTGCAAAGGGTGTAAAAAAAGCGAATGCTTCGGGCAGGGCGGCAGCGCAGCTTTTTGCTTGCTCGAAGCTCTGCTTTAATGAGAGTAAGGGCAGATATTATCTTAACAGCAATGAGCCGAAACGAATTTTTTACGGGCTGCGCACCGATATGAAAAGGCTTGCGCTTGCCTGCTATATGGCGGAGATCGTTTCCTACACTGTTACCGAAGGACAGTCAGCGGAAGATGTTTACAGACTTTTTATGAATTGTCTTTACATGATCTCCGACAGAAGCGCATCTACCGATTTTATCAAGTATATTTTTGAAATGCGGATCACTGCCGATCTGGGACTTATGCCCGGGCTTCTTGGCTGTTATTATTGCTACACCGGAGAATCCCTTTATTTTCTTATTGACAGAGGAATATTTATCTGTAAGGATCATATCAGAGGCAGCGATATAAATGGAAAAAATATTGTGTCTGTTACGGAGGGAATGCTTGAAGCCATGCGCTTTGTCTGCCTGAGTGAAATAGACAATATTTTTAATTTCAGAGTTTCCGATGAAGCCCTTGAAAGACTTGGCAACATAAGCGAACGTTACATTGAAGAACAGTTTGACAGGCATTTCAGTACCCTTTCATTTTATAAAAACATCTGACTATATGAGGTATTTTAAGACTATGAATAAATATTACAAAACATTAGAGTTACATAAAATTCTTTCCATGCTCGAAGAACAGGCGGGTAATGATGAAACAAAGCGAATGATAAGAGAGCTTGAGCCGTCCACAGATGCGCAGCTTGTACGCACAGAGTTAAGAAAAACAGACGATGCATTTAAGCTGTCTGTAAAATACGGTACTCCTCCCTTCTACAATTTCAGGGATATAAAAGGTTCTCTGAAAAGAGCTCAGTCAGGTTCTTCTCTTACTTTGAGGGAGCTTCTCGATATAGGTCTTATGCTGCGGCAGATAAGAGGACTTGCCGATTATTATGCCGACAGCAAGGAGGACGCCGCTTCTCTTGAGGAGCTTTTTGTCACTCTTTCACCTCAGAAATGGCTGGAGGATAAGCTGTCAAACGCAATTCTCAGCGAGGACGAAATAGCAGATACTGCCAGTGCGGAGCTTGCAAATATACGCAGAAAGATCGCACAGGCGGGTGTCCGCATCAGGGAGAGCCTTGACAGAATGATACGCTCCGCAGAGGTGCAGAAGTCTTTAATGGATAATATCGTCACAGTGCGTGACGGCAGATATGTACTTCCCGTAAAGGCGGAGCATAAGGGAAATGTAAGGGGTATCGTACACGCCTCCTCAGCTACAGGAGCAACACTTTTTATAGAGCCCGAAGCAGTGGTTGAAGCAAACAACGACATAAGAGTTTTGCAGGGCAGAGAGCAGGAGGAGATCGAAAGAATAATTGCAGAACTGTCCGCAGACTGCGCCTCCTGTGCAGCAGCAATGGAAAATGATTATATGACCTGTGCGGAGCTTGCGCTTTATTTTGCAAAATCAAATCTCGGAGCAAAAATGAAGGGCTGCGTTCCCGAAATAGCAGAGGGCGGATATCTTGAACTGAGAAAAGCACGTCACCCTTTGCTTGACCCGGAAAAGGCTGTTCCTGTTGATATTACGCTGGGAGGAGAGTACAATGCCCTTGTGATAACAGGACCCAATACAGGCGGTAAAACCGTGTTGTTAAAGACAGCGGGACTTTTGTCGGCAATGGCTATGTGCGGGCTTATGGTACCTGCATCGGATGGTACGAAAATTTCCGTATTCAGTCATATACTTGCGGATATCGGAGATATGCAGAGCATTGAGCAGGATCTTTCCACATTTTCGTCTCATATGAGCAATGTGGTGAACATCTTAAAAAATGCTGATGATAATTCTCTTATTCTTTTAGATGAAATAGGGTCGGGTACAGACCCGGTAGAGGGGGCGGCACTTGCGGTATCCCTTATCGAGGAGATGTTAAGCAAGGGCAGCAGACTAATGGTCACTACTCATTATCAGGAGTTAAAGCTGTTTGCAATTGAAAAAGAAGGCGTGGAAAATGCTTCCTGTGAGTTTGATATAAAAACCATGCAGCCTACCTATCGTATAATAATAGGTTCTCCGGGAAAATCAAATGCTTTTTCTGTTTCGGCAAAGCTGGGAGTACCAAAAGATATAATCAATAAGGCAAAGGAGCTTGTTTCGGGAGAGAACCGCCGATTTGAAGAGGTAGTAGCTCAGCTTGAAAATTCAAGGCGTGCCTATGACAGACAGAATACCGAGCTTGCACGTCTGAGAAAAGAGCAGGAGAAGCTTACAAAGGAGCTTGAACGGCAAAAGGAAGAATTTGAATCAAAAAAAGATGAGGAATTTGAAAAAGCAAGACGTCAGGCAATGAGCATTGTTGAGAACTGCCGGTTTGAATCGGATAAGCTCCTTGAAGAAATTGCACTGATAAAAAAAGAGCAGAACAAAGAGGAGTTTGCGAAAAAAGCCGCAGGGGCAAAGACGTTGAGCAAAAGTACCCTTGATAAAATGTATAACGAAGCAAATCCCGTAAGGAAAAGAGAGCTTAATGAATATAAGCCGCCCCGTCCTTACAAAAGAGGAGACAGAGTACTTGTCACAGATCTTAACAAAAAAGGAATACTTGCAAGTGATCCCGACAGCAGCGGAAATGTTTTTGTTCATATAGGCGTGATGAAAACAAAAACCAACATAAGCCGTCTGAGACTTGCCGAAGAGGAAAAGGTCACGGTTTCGGGGAAAAAAGCAGGAGTTTCAAAGACAGGCGTAATAGGAAAAACGGAGCGTAAAAGCTCTATGGAGCTTGATATACGGGGCATGACTGTAGATGAGGGTATAATGGAAACAGATATGTTCATTGATAATGCCGTGCTTCTGAATGCGGGAATTGTTACTATAATACACGGAAAAGGAACGGGACTTCTGCGTCAGGGAATACAAAAGCATCTGAGATCACATCCGTCTGTCAGGAGCTTTCGCAGCGGCGTTTTCGGCGAGGGTGAGGACGGAGTTACAGTGGTCGAGCTTAAATAATACAGGTAAATTAATTACCAAAGATCATTAATGATTAAAAAAACTCTTAAGGCAACACCGCACAATCTTTGTGCGGTGTTGCTTTAATGTTCTGATGCATATTTTCTGAAACTTATCATCAAATTATTTCTGAGATGAAAAAAAATCTCCCGAATTTTTTGCAGCATAACTTTTTTGACTTATTCCGCCAATATGCGAATAGTAAATGTGCAGAATAAATTTGCTTGAAAAAATTTATTTGTTTGTAAGTATTCCTGTACTTAGCTTGTGAGTGTGATAATGAAATGGATAAAAAAATTATTGCCCCCGGATTGGCTTTTTATGTATTTAAAACGGCAGCTTACGCATATTTACTTGAACTTCTCAGACAAATCTGTTACAATAAATACAGTTTCAGATATCTATCCTCTGAGCGGAGGTGCTAATTTGAAGATCGAAATAAACATTGACGAAAAAGCAGATGGACTGACGGTGTGTGTGCGGTGTCCGAAGCTTACACCCGAGATTGAAAAAATTATTGAAACACTCAGAATGCTTAATGATCAATTGAGCGTAAAAAAGGACGGCGAGATCTTTCTTTTAGATGTCGCCCGTGTGCTTTACATAGAAAGCGTAGACAGGAAATGCTTTGTTTACACATCGGAGGAAATCTACGAAACAGATATGCGCCTTTATGAATTGGAACGTGATCTTGAACATTGCGGTTTTTTTCGGGTAAGCAAATCCTGTCTTGTAAATCTGCGGACTGTGCGTTCTCTGAGAGCGGATATTGACAGAAGAATACGCATAACAATGTCAAACGGTGAACAGATCATCGCTTCTCGTCAGTACGCTGATGGGCTTAAAGAAAGGCTTGGTGTGAAATCATGACAAAGAAAACTGTTTTTGACTATCTTTCGCAGGTGATGATGCATTTCGGTATTTCCATGCTTGTTATGAATATTTTTTGCGTGATCGTTGGCGAAAGGGCAAAGGGGTATTCCACACTTTTTGAACTGGGCGGAGTGGGACTTTCGGTAAGGACTGCACTTGAATTTTTTGCACTGAACATACTTATCATCGCTGCAAGATCTCTGTTCCTTACGGATAGGATATTCAAAAAAATATCTCTTGTATGCCGCACGGCGTGTCTTGTGACTGTGGTTATCGCTCTGACAGGTGTGTTTATTGCGGCTTTCGGCTGGTTTCCCTTAAATTCACTGCCTGCATGGACAATGTTTTTTGTTTGCTTTGTCCTGTCGTTTCCGGCAAGCTGGTTTGTAACATCGCTGAAAGAAAATGCAGAAAATAAAAAACTGGCTGATGCACTGAAAAGACTAAAGGAGGAGAACAAATGAGAACGATCTTTGCAGATAATTTACAAAAAAAGTTCGGAGAAAAAACGGTACTTGACGGCGTATCATTCGATATATCGGAGGGTGAGATTTTCGGACTTTTAGGACCATCGGGCGCAGGCAAAACAACACTTATAAATATCATTACCGGGCAGCTTTTGCAAACCGGCGGATATGCCGAAATTATGGGCACTGATACCCGAAAAGCAGGTGATGAGGTGCGCCGCAAAATCGGCGTTATGACCGATAGCTTCGGACTGTACGAACGGCTTACTGTCTACGATAACCTGCTGTTTTTCTCGGAGATCTACCGTACGCACAAAAGTGATATTGACGAAATTTTACAGCACATGGGACTTTCTGAGGCGAGAAAAACACCTGCGGAAAAGCTCTCAAAGGGCATGAAAAACAGGCTTTCCCTTGCACGTGCAATGCTATGTCATGCAAAGCTTTTATTTCTTGATGAACCCACATCGGGACTTGATCCCGTTACCACAATGGAAATACACGAAGTTTTAAAAGAGGTTCGTAAAAGCGGCAGTACGATTTTTCTCACGACCCACAATATGCATGAGGCACAAAGTCTTTGCGATGAAATTGCACTGTTGTCAAAGGGAAAAATTATTGAACGGGGTTCTCCCGATGAAATATGCAGCAAATATAATTATCTGAACAGACTGGAAATTACTCTTAAAAGCGGTGAAAAAATCACTCTTGACAATTCGCCGCAATCGGCAGGGACGGTGGGAGATCATCTGAAAAACGGGCAGATTCGTTCTATACATTCTACCGAACCATCACCGGAAACGGTGTTTATTGAACTTACGGGAAAGGGGTTGGGCGCATGAAAAATTTCATTGCAATATTCAAAAAGCAACTGAAAGATGCACTGAAAAACAAAGCTGTGCTGATACAATTTGTGATGTTTCCTGTGTTGACAGTGATCATGACAATGAACGTTAAGCCTGAGGGAATGCCCGAAAATTTTTTTGTAAGTATTTTCGCCACAATGTATCTGTGTATGGCACCGCTTTCGAGTGCAGCTTCGCTGATCGCCGAAGAAAAGGAAAAAGGCACGCTGAGAGTGCTTCTGATGTCCGGCGTAAAACCGCAGGAATTTTTGACGGGTATAGGCGGTTTTATCTTGGCAGCGTGTATGACAGGGGCGGCAGTGATGTGCGCTGTGGGCGGGTACAGCGGAAAGTCGGCTGTGATCTTTATGGCTATCATGGCGGCAGGAATAGTGATCTCACTGGTTATAGGCAGGGCAATCGGACTTTTAAGCAATTCGCAAACCGCCGCAAATTCGGTCGCAATTCCTCTCATGCTGGTGATGTCAATGCTGCCGCTGCTTTCTGCGTTCAATAATACTATTGCAAAAGCTGCAAAAATGCTGTTTTCAGAACAGATCCGACAATGCTTTGCACCGGGAAGTGAAGTAAGCGTAAGTGCGGAAGCGGTTATTATCTCGGGTGTGAATTTCATTATAGCTGCTGCGGTGTTTTTCGGGGCTTATAAGAGAAGTAGGAGGAGAACATAAAGTAATTAGTGGGAACTGAATTAAAAACTGTGTAAATAAATATAGTCCATAAGAATAAACAATAGTAAAATTGCAGCCAAATGAGGCAACGCTGAGAAGCGACCGAATGTAGGCTGCGGGATAAAACGGTGGAAAGCAGGAGCAAAAATGTTTCTGCTTTTCATATTTCTACCGGTTATCTCAGGAGCGGATAAATCTTGTGTGCACGAGGGTTGTCCTTCGTCAGCTGTCAGGCTGTCTACGGAAATCCATTTCTGTAAACGATCTGTAATAAAGACTGAAAATCAAGCAAAGAATCGAACATAATATTGGAAATCGGCTTTTTAGAGTTGGATTCATATTTGTAGAGTTTTATAAGATTCAAGTTTTCTGAAAATATTCAAACTTTGCTGAACGTTTTTATCATAGATTTTGTGGGGACAAAATTAAAAAATCATAATTTGACAAAACAATATTTTTATGATAAAATCGTATTGTCGGGTGTTGAGCGACAAATCAGTGATTGGAGGCAGATTTTTACTGTGTTAGAACTTATTAAACGCTGTCCGGAATATGTTTGCGGTTATAGGCAGTACTGTCAGGAAGCATTTGACAACAACATTATATTTTTCCGTCCAACCGATCCGAAAATAATTGATGAGGAATGGTTTAGCCGGACGAAAAATCTGTATGACAAAAAAGAAACCGGTCAGATCAAACCCATAAGCTTTCACTTTTGGGCTGTCGATGGAGAAAAATTTATAGGCGAATTTCAGCTTAGAACCGAATTGACGCAGGAAGTAATGAACGGTATAGGCAGTATAGGATATGCAGTACGAGTGTCAGAACAAGGTAAAGGTTATGGAACAGAGATACTAAAGCAGGGATTTCGTATAGCGAAAGAACACGGCATGGATAAAGCGCTTATGAATATCAACGACAAAAACCTTGTTTCAGCACATATATGCGAAAAACTTGGAGGGGTGCTGATGGATAAAATACAATCATATAACGATGCTGAAGGTCATCATATTATGCGAAGATATTGGATTTGCCTATAAAAAATCTAATTTATCAAATAAAATTTATATAAGGATCAATAATAATGTACCTCTGATAATTCAATTTTAAACTTAATGACTTCTTAATAATTTTCATGGTACAATAAATTTACTGAAAGGAGTGTAGGAATATGTACCTGAGAATTATAGGAAAAGACCTGAAACGCAAAAAGACAATGAACATTATTCTGCTGTTGTTTGTAATACTGTCGGCGATGTTTACGGCAAGCAGTGTGAATAATATTGTTGCTGTAGAGGGCGGACTTGATCATTATTTTGAAGAAGCGTGCATGGCGGACTACTACATTTTGTCGCACAAAAGCAATGGCAGGGATTCTGTTGGGGAGCTGCTCGAAAACAGCGAGAATGCAAAGTCATACCGGAAAGATGATGTAATTTTCACATCAGAGGACAATTTCAAACGCGGCGGCAAAAAGCTCATGGAATATCATGCCGTTTCAATGGTGCAGTCGCTAAGCGGTTCGGATTTTCATTTTTTCGACAGTGATAATAAAATTGTCGAAGAAGCGGAATCCGGAAAAATGTACATTGCAGGAGCAACTGCAGGGAAGTCAGATTTGAAAGTCGGCGACAAGTTTATTCTGAACATAGGCGAAATAAAAATGGAATTTGAATTTGCAGGTGTACTGAAAGATGCATTGTTTGGCTCTGAAATGATCGGCAATCCGAGAATGCTTGTAAGCGATGAAGATTTCAGAAAAATTGCAAATGATGAGTATGTTAAACAGTATAATTCGGGAAGTATTTACTACATCGAAACTGATGATTTGTCTGCATTGCAATCAGAAACTGCAGACGCAGAAAACATCTATCTTGCTATAGACAACGAAACGGTGAAACTGAGTTATTTTATGAATATGCTTGTTGCAGTGATAATTCTTATCGTCAGTGTCGGGTTGATTGTCGTATCGTTTGTGGTATTACGTTTCACAATTGGTTTTACGATTGCGGAGGAATTTCGCGAGATAGGCGTCATGAAAGCAATAGGACTGAAAAATAATTCTATACGCCTATTGTATCTTGCAAAATATTTCTTTATCGCTCTTACGGGCGCAGTTATCGGTTATTTTCTGAACATTCCGTTCGGGGAAATGCTGATAAAAAGCGTCAGCGAAAATATGGTTTTGGAAAATCAAAATTCCGCTGTTATTGGTATTTTTTGCTGTATAGCTGTAGTGCTTGTGATACTGTTTTTCAGCTGGAATTGTACGGGGAAAATCAAAAAATTTTCTCCGATTGACGCAGTTCGCAGCGGGCAGACAGGTGAACGCTTCCGTAAAAAAAGTATGCTTCATCTTGGAAAAACAAGATCAAACAGCACTGCTTTTCTTGCGTTAAACGACGTGATAAGTCAGCCGAAGCAATTTAGTATTATAACATTTATTTTCGCAATATGCACGGTTTTTGTAATGGTGCTGTCTGTTACGGCGAATACTCTTAGCAGTGAAAAAATGCTGAAACCGCTCGGAATTACAAAAAGCGATGCTTATTTTGTGGATTCAAAAAGAATTACAGATGTCATATCGGGTGCAAAGAATGTCAATGAAACTAAACAGGAAATTTCCGATATACTTGCGGAAAATGATATGCCTGCAACTGTTTACATAGAGGAATGGTATAATTTGTCCGTCATGGCAAACGGTGAAAAATACAAGGTGAATTTTGTCCGGTGTGATGATACGGAAACTACAGATTACACATATACAGAGGGTATTGCGCCAATGTATGAAAATGAAATTGCGCTTACGGAAGTTTTGGCTGAAAAAATGGGCGTAAAAATTGGTGACACTTTGATTATCGGCATTGACGGCGAAGAAAAAGAATTTATTCTTACCGCACTTTTTCAAAGTATCATGCAGACGGGAAATGTCGGCAGATTTTGTCAGGAATTTGAAATCCCAAATAAATTGATGACGGGAGCTGTTGCGTATCAGATAAATTTTGATGACGACCCCGATGAAAAAACAGTTTTCGAACGCATAGAAAAATTAAAAGATATTTTTGACAACAACAAAAATATTCACGATACACGCGGATTTATAAATGCTATAACAGGTGTTACCGACACATTGAAAAGTGTAAGAGATCTTGTATTGCTCATATCTTTGATCGTAATTATTTTGATAGCGGTTCTGATGGAGCGTTCGTTTATTTCAAAAGAAAAATCTGAAATTGCCCTGATGAAAGCTATTGGATTTAAAAATGGTGCAATTATGGCTCAACACACGGGAAGATTTTTAATTTCGGTAATTTTTGCGCAAATAATTGCTGCCGGATTATGCGTGCCGCTGCTTATATTGCTTATCGATCCGATCTTTTCAACAATGGGTGCAACGGCAGGTATCGAGTATCAGTTTAACGCACTCGAACAGTTTGTAATTTACCCGCTTATAATCACTGCGACAGTGGTTATCAGTACATTTTTGACGGCAATTTACATGAATACAATTAAAGCGTCCGATACGGCAAATATTGAATAAATGGAGGAAAATTTTATGAATACCGTACTTGAAATAAGAGATCTTTGCAAAACATATATCGTCAACAAACGGCAGAACAACGTACTGCGGAACGTGAGTTTTTTCGTAAATGAAGGAGAAATGATAGGTGTCATGGGGCCGTCGGGTTCGGGGAAATCCACACTTCTCTACACCGTTTCGGGAATGGATAAAATGACCGCGGGAGATGTATTTTTCAGCGGGAAGAATTTATCCGGTATGCACGAAAATGAACTTGCAAAAATGCGTCTGGAGGATATGGGATTTATTTTTCAGCAGATGTACATGATGAAAAATCTCTCTGTACTGGACAATATTATTCTTCCGGCGGTGAAGTCCTCAAAAAAGAAAGAGAGCAATCGTGAAATTGAACAGCGGGGACGGGAGCTGATGAAACGCCTCGGCATTGCAGAAATTGCCGACAATGATATAAATGAGGTATCGGGCGGACAGCTTCAGAGAGCGTGCATTTGCCGCAGTATGATAAATGATCCCAAAATTATTTTTGCGGACGAACCGACAGGCTCTCTCAACCGTACATCTTCGGAAGAAGTTATGGAGGAACTTGCAAAACTCAATGAGAACGGTACAACAATTATGATAGTTACTCACGATGTCAAAGTTGCCGCAAAATGCACAAGAGTGTTATTTATTGTTGACGGAAACATAAAAGGCGAGTATAATACGGATAAAGAAAAAACCTTGCGTGAAAGAGAATTTTCACTGAATAACTGGCTTATGGAAATGGGTTGGTAAAATGATAGATATACTTATTGCAGAAGATAATAAAGAGATCTGCGGACTTATAACAGATTTTCTTCGTGCAGAAAATTATGTTGTAAGTTCCGCCGATACCGGCGAAAAAGCCTTGTCCCTGTATGAAAAATACGGGGCAAGGCTTGTCCTGCTTGATATAAATTTACCGGATACTGACGGCTTTTCAATATGTGAAAAATTACGCAGGAATGACAATGTTCCCATAATAATTATAACTGCAAGAACAGACAGGGACGACAAGCTGAACGGCATTTTACTCGGTGCGGACGATTATATCGAAAAGCCCTTTGATATTGAAATCCTGATCGCAAAAATAAAGGGTATTTTCAAGCGCAGACTTGCCCGTGACATAATTTCTGACGGCGATATATTACTAAATATTTCGGACGGGACAGTTACAAAAAACGGTATACAGACAGAGCTTTCCGCAAAGGAGTTTGAACTTCTGAAAATACTTATGCAAAATAAAGGACAAACACTTACTAAGGAATTTTTATTTAACAGAATATGGGGAAGTGACAGCGAATCCGAGATTCAGACACTTACGGTACACATAAAATATCTTCGTGAAAAAATTGAAAATGATCCTAAAGCACCGCAAAAAATTATTACCGTCTGGGGAAAAGGTTACAGGTGGGCGTGATGAAAAGCTATGATAAAATAATAACATTGTTTGCCCTTATATTTATTGTTATTTTATTTGCGGTAAATCTTATTTTCCCAAAGGATCAGGCTGACAGCAGCGGACTTTTCAGGGTTGAAACAAATCGTGTGGTGCAGGAAATTACAGCAGGAAATGAAATAAATATAAGCAATTACTATACGATAACGGGTGTATATGATGATCGGAACGGTAACCTGTACGTTTCCGATTCGCCCTATGTCATACGGGAAGTAAACGGAAAATTTTATCGTATTGAATACAGGACGGAGCGCAGTAATAACAGCATTATTAATTTTGTAAACGGAATTTTTATATTGCTGTTTTTTATAATTTTCGGCATATTATTATATATCAGACAAGCGATTTTAAAACCCTTTAATGAAATATCGGAACTGCCATATATGCTTGCAAAAAGAAATTTATCTGTTCCTCTGAAGGAAACAAGATCGCATTATTTCGGGAAATTTATCTGGGGATTGGATATGCTCCGTGAGGAGCTTGAAAATTCACGGCAGCGTGAACTTAAAACCGCTAAAGAGGAAAAAACTGCAATATTATCAATTTCACATGATTTAAAAACACCTCTTGCGGCAATAAAATTGTATGCAAAAGCAATTTCAGATAATTTATATTCCGATGAAAACAAACGGCGTTCTGCTGCGGAAAATATCAATAAAAAAGCAGATGAAACAGAATGTTATGTAAACGAACTAATCGGCAGAATAAACAACGATTTTATGAAATTTCATGTTGAATCAAAGGAGGTATATCTATCCGTTATACTTAAAAGGATAAAAAAATATTATTCAGAAAAGTTAAAACTGTTAGGCACAAATTTTATTATAGCCGATCATACGGATTGTCTGCTTATTTGTGATCCCGACCGCATGGAAGAAGTTTTGCAGAATATAATGGAGAATGCTGTAAAATACGGTGACGGAAAATTTATACGCATAGATATTTACGATGAAGAATATTATAAACTCATTGTCATATCCAACAGCGGCTGTACATTGCCGGATACAGAGCTTCCTCATATTTTTGACAGCTTTTGGAGAGGTTCAAACACAGATGGTAAAGCGGGAAACGGTTTGGGGCTTTACATATGCCGACGTTTGATGAATGAAATGAACGGGGATATTTTTGCGGAAATAAAAAACGGAATGATGTATGTAACTGCTGTTTGTCCTAAATTAACTTAAAAAATTGCAGTAAATTTTTAGTTTTTCTAACAAAGGTTGAATTTTGACGTTATGGACTAAAATGATAAGTTATTGATTTTATGAAGAAAAAGCTCTATTATATATTTAGCGGCTGCAATTCAATTTAAAGGAGAATCAA
>CANQPL010000027.1 GCA_947625735.1 uncultured Clostridia bacterium | reverse complement strand
TTGTCATTTTTATCACCCATTTTTATTATATCACTTTTAGTTTGCTTTGTCAAGTAAATAATTGGGGATTAGTATGACGGCTCATTCCTCCTTTACAGTAGGATCCTCCTGCAAAAGCCGTCTTGCGGAAAGATAATCGGTTATAAACTCCATAGAAAACCGTGAATATTGTCTCACGCCGTGGGAATCCGCCAGCTCCTCCGTATAATCGGACAGCTTATACAGGCGGATATTTTTGTAACCGCTGTCATAATGAGTGATTATGGGCGTAAAGACCACATCGGAAATTTTCGTTATGTCCGTCCCGTCAGGAACTGTCACGGCAAAATCAAGTATCCCCCCGATAAGATTTGCGCCCTGTGACTGAGCAGAAATAAAGTTTCCGAGCGAATATGCCACAATTGTCTGTCCACCGTCCGAACGTTCGATAGTCTCAATTTCACGCAGCACATGAGGGTGATTGCCTATGATGACGTCCGCACCTGCTTCTGCAAGGCGGCGGGCATCATTTTCCTGATATTCCTGCTGTTCGCCGCTGTCCTCCAACCCCCAGTGGAGACTTACCACGCATATATCGGAAATCTCCTTGGCGGCGGCGATCTCCTCCTCCATGACTTCCATATCCGTCCTGCCGATAGTAAGAGAGGTGTTTCCCGAAAGAGAAAGACCGTTCAGATTTTCCGTGTAGGCAAGAAAGGATATTTTAAGACCGTTTTTCTCAATTATGCGGATATTTTTTCTGTCCTCATCATCAAAATATGCACCTACACGGACAAAGCCGTTTTCATCATAATAGGCAAGACAGTCGGCAAGTCCCTCCTCACCCATGTCAAGAGTGTGATTATTGGCAATTGTGAACACATCAACCCCCAGCTCAGACATATGCTCACCAAGCTCGGGCGGACTGTTGAAAAGGGGATAGGTGGACGGCTCATAACCCTCCCCGCAGATAAGGGTCTCCTGATTGAGAACGGTAATATCCGTCCTGTCAAGAAGATCGGCGACACCTGCATAGGCATATGTAAAGTCATACCCTTCTGCGCCCTCTTCGGCAGCCCGTGCGGCAGCCTGCTTATATATGGAGGAATGGATAAGATTATCCCCTAAAGCGGTAAAGGTGACGGTTCTGTCGGCAGGGGGCGGCTCGGTCACGGTGGTGCTTTCCTCGGTGATAACGGGCGGCGGAGATGTGGGAGCAGTCTCCCAGAAGCTGTCGGCGGTGGTTGCGGCAGTGGTAACAATGTTAAGCTCTGCTGCGGGAACAGCCTCCCCGGACGCTATTTCGGAGCATGAGGACAATAACCACGGCAGCATTGCGATGAACGGCAGACATACGGATTTTTTTGCGTTAGAAAAAATTTTTTTCATAAATAACTTACCCCTTGTATTTTTACGGTTCGGAAAAATCCTCTTATACATTATAATAGCACATTTTTCCCGAAAATTCAATGACAAAGCGGTATCAAAAAAACAACATTTTGTAAAAACAGAAACAAAATTTCAAATATTTTTCAAAAAACGCGAAATTGTTTGATAGCATTTTGTTCCGATTATAAAAAAGTGCTAAAAAATTCATCAGAAAATTGTGAAATTACGCAATTGTAAGTTTTGAATAATAATGTTATAATGTAATTATAAATTTGCGTATTATCAAATTTTATAAAACGCAATATAAAAATGGAGGAGATATAACCATGAAAAAGATTTTTGCAAGTATTACCGCAGTTGCTGCAGCTTCCGCACTTTGTATGTCTGTAAGTGCCGCTGACTGGTCAAAGGCAGGCTATGCCGATGGCGATCCTTCAACCGTAAACATCATTTCTACAGATGAAAACGGTGCTACATTTACAGCTACCGCAGACGGTGCTGCTGCAAAGCTCCGCATCACTCTCGCTGACATTCTCGAGAATCCCGAAGATGTAAGCAAGATCAAGTCCGGCTCCTGGAAGATTACTTATAACGGACTCAGCTCCCTTACCGGCACCGATATTGGTTGGCTGGGCGGCGGCTGCTATGCTGCTACAGGCAACTCCACAGGTTTCGGTCTTTCCCCCAACGAGTGGGCTGAGGACGGCACAGTAGTATGGGAGGATTCCCAGACAGTTGAGGATAACTTCAAGTGGCTCCTGCCTTCTTCCGTACCTGCAAGTGCTGAGGACGCAGAGTTCGTATTTATGGATTGGTCCAGCCAGCCGCTGGTATCCAACAACATAACAATTACTGTTTCTGAGTTCAAGCTCTTTGATGCAGGCGGAAACGAGATCGCTCAGAAGGCTTACGGCGCATCAGACGAGGCTGCTGCTGAGGAAACTGAGGCTGCTGAAGAGACAGAGGCTGCTGCTGAGGAAACTGAGGCTGCTGCTGAAGAGGTAGTAGAAGAGGCTGCTGAAGAAGATGTAGTTGTTGTTGAAGAAGCTGAGCCTGCTGAGGCTGAGACCGTAGCAGAGACAGAGGCAGTAGTTGAAACTGCTCCCGCAGCTGATACAACTACAGCTCCTGTTGCAACAGGTAATACCGCTGTTGCAGCAATCGCAGGCGTTATGGCTCTTGCAGGTGCCGCAGCTGTTGTATCCAAGAGAAAGTGATTTAATCACAACTAATGGAGGAAATACATATGAACTTCAAGAAAATTGCCGCTGCTCTTGTTTCCGGCGCTATGGCTCTTTCCATGGTATCCGTAAGTGCTTTTGCGGCAACCGTTGAGATGGATACTGAGTATCCCGGTTCATGGGCTGCCAGCAAGTGCATTCCTAAGGCTGATCTTGCCGCTGTAGGCGGTGATGTAAAGATCACTCTTACACTTGAAACAAGAAACCTTGCAAATACCGCAGACCAGTTCCTTATCCGTCCTATGGACTATGATAACGGCTGGCTGGATTACACACCTTACTGCACAAGTGATACTGTTGTAGCTAAGACAGACGGAATGTTCTGCATTCCCGAGGACGCTACCTCATGCGAATTCGTTCTTGCAGGTGATTCCATTGATGCACTTGGTGAGTCCGGACTTTCTTTCCAGGTACAGAACGTTACAATTAAGTCTGCTGAGCTTGAAGCAGGCACACCTGAGGGCGAGCTTCTTCGTGTAAGCGATTCCGAGGGTAAGGATTACTGCTTCGGAAAGTTTGACCCCAGAGCAGGCGCTGCTGAAGAAACAGAAGCTGCTGCCGAAGAGACAGAGGCTGCTGCTGAGGATGAAGCTGCTGCAAAGCAAGAAGCAGAGGAGGCAGAAAAGGCTGCTGCTGAAGAAGCTGCCGCTGAAGAAGCAGAGGTCGCAGAAGAGACCGCAGCTCCCGAAGTTGTTGTTGACGAGGATATGGTTGACAGCGAGGTTCAGGGCGACATTGCACTTATCAGTGTAGACGAGCCTGTCGCTGTTGAGACAGTTCCTGCTGCCGATACTGCTACCGCACCTGTTGCTACAGGCAATACCGCTGCTGTATCCATTGCTATTGTAATGGCTGCTGCCGGTGCTGCTGCACTTATCTCCAAGAAGAAGTAATTTGTGCGAATTAAGCTAAAAAACGTACCGTCCGGGAAATATCCCAGGCGGTATTTTTTGGGGGCTATGGGGAAGGCAAGCCACAGATTTAATTTAAATAAAGGCAACACTGCGCAGTGCATGGTGTTGCCTTTAACAATATTTATTGAAAAAATAATCCTTTTATGTAACCCGACAGCCTAAATCAAAGCTATTGCCACTATAACAGTAACAGCCATAATTATTACAAATATAAGAAATCCTGCCAAAATGGTAATAAATGCGTTTTTATCATATACGTATTTTTTGCTGTGGGTAAGATGTACGGTTATTTCTTCGTTTTCGTGGTAAAGAGCATCATGAAAGGCGACCTCAGCGGGGAAAGCGTTTGGAATTTCGCTGCCGTCAACCAGATAATAGGCACATTCAAATTTGCCCATGGGACTTTTTTCAATACGGGAAAAAACGGCAGTGGTCTTTTTCGATGCAAGCAGGGAAATGGCACTGAAAGTAAAAAACAGAAAGGTCAGCAGAATGAGAAGTCCCAGAAGTCCCAGCATAATTGTCAGGATCATGTGAACGTCCGCACCCAGCACCAGCAAGGAAACGATGATAAGCAGCAGCGAAAGCACAAATCCCATAATCGGCACTTCCTTTAATTATTGTTCTGATAAGGTTTAATTTTATAGAGTATCTTATTGTCTACAAGAGCGTCAATGACCGTGCCGTCAGCGGAGTATTCCTCGGAAAAGATCTTCCCCTCCGTGCGTATTTCGCTTAGCAGAAAGCCCTTGTCATAGGGAATGGTAAATCTGCCCCTTACCGATGATGCGGGAAGATTTTTCGCAATGACCGCAAGAAGCCTGTCAAGCCCGATCTTATTTTTTGCGGAGATCTTTACTGTTGTACTGTCAACAGGGATATTTTCCCAGCCGGGGAGCCTGTCGCACTTGTTAAGGACATTTATCTTCGGGATATCACCGCAGCCCAGCTCACAAAGAAGCTCACTTGTCACCTGTTCCTGTCCTTTTGCGTCCTCAGAGCTTATGTCGATAACATTGAGAATAATATCCGCTTCGGACGCTTCCTCAAGTGTGCTTTTGAAAGCCTCCACAAGATGATGAGGCAGACGCCTTATAAATCCCACTGTATCGGAAAAAAGCACACTCCTGCCATCGGGCAGCTCAACAGCCCGTGAGGTGATGTCAAGAGTGGCAAAAAGTTTATCCTCCGCAAGAACTCCCGCATCGGAAAGAGCATTGAGCAGTGTGGATTTTCCCGCATTTGTATACCCCACCACAGCCGCAACGATGACATTATCCTTTTTACGCCGCTTTCGGATAAGCTCCCTGTGTCGGCGGATATCCTCAAGCTGACTGCCCAGAGCTTCTATCCTGCGGCGGATATGACGTCTGTCCGTTTCCAGTTTGGATTCACCCGGACCCCTTGTGCCTATGCCGCCGCCCAGTCGTGAAAGTGCAATACCCTTTCCCGCAAGATGAGCAAGCCTGTACTTCTGCTGCGCAAGCTCCACCTGTATACGTCCCTCTCCCGAAACTGCCCTCTGCGCAAAAATGTCAAGAATAAGGGTTGTACGGTCTATAACACGGGTATCGGTTATCTCCTCAATGTTGCGCACCTGATTGGCAGTAAGCTCGCTGTCGAATATAAGCAGCTCTGCGCCTGTCTGCTCAATCTGCGGGACAAGTTCGCAAAGACGTCCGCTGCCTATATATGTGGCGGTATCGGGTGCAGGTCTTTTCTGAATGACCGTGCCTACAGTTTCAGCCCCTGCGGTACGGGCAAGCTCGGTCAGCTCGTCCATTGAAAGCTCTGCGTCAAACTCTCCCGTGTCGGCTGAAATGAGAATTGCCCTGACAGCCTGAGAATCGTTGTTGGTAAGAGTGTTTTCAGTTGACATTTTGCTCTCCTTTATCTGAAATACTTAAAATCCTTTGTAAGCATGAGCAGCATATCAAGGCGAATCTCGTCACGATGCTCGGGCTTTACCATATAATATACATAATTTTCCAGAACATTTACATCGGGAACACTTCTGCCCTCTATCTTGAAATTGCGGTATCCCATGGGCGCATACTTCTCCCTTATGGCATCAGGGGAGATGTGAACGGGCGAATCCACCGTCTGATAAATGGTTTTGAGCATACATTCACACTCAAACGGTTCGGGAGAGTATTCAAAGGGCGGGGCGTTGCCCGTTTTTGCCTTGATAGCGGCATTATGCTTGATTTTTTCGGTGCAGGCGATCTGACTTCTGCCAATGGAGCGGTAATGTTCACCTCTGCGCTTGCAATGTGGGTGACAGCAGGGATTTATAAGCAGCTCTGCCTTTTCCTTGTGGGGGAGCTTTTCAAGCACTTCAAAATTATTGTTAAAATTATAATCAAGCACTACCAATGCATAATCCTTTTCCAGCTCATCTATAAGCTCATCGGTATTCTCGATCTGCTTGCAGGTTGAGCTTGTTATCGGCATATCGGGAAATTTGTCACGGATATGCCCCTCCAGCATGGGGGAGCAGACTATTACCTCATTAAGACCGTTATCCGCCATTTGCAGAACCGCATTGCAGTAGGGGTCGGCGATATGCTCGGCTTTTATCAGAGGATTTGACAGGGTAAAGCGACAGGGTATGCCCCGTTTGTTAAATTGATTTAAAATTTCTCTTAAAATTCTCGGATCGACAGTGCCGCCGAAAAATCTTCCGCCGTTCCAGAGCATATTGGGGAATGCGCCGTAAACCGAACCTATCCTTGTACCCTCATTGAATGCCTGCGGGCTTCTTTTCATGATTTCCGCAAGGGTAAGATTCAGACGGAAATGCTTTACAAAATCGGGGATATGATATCTGAGTTCCATTAAAAAATTCCTCCACTGTCAGAATAAAAAAGCAGGAGTAAAGAAATATTTTCATTGCCGCTATTCAAACAGCAGGCTGCATTCGTATTTTTCCAATGCCCTGAGCAGTTCCTCCGGATCTAAAAACCAAGCTACCCGTTCATTTCTGCTGTTTAGTATACGATAATGAAAGGGTATCTGAAACAGTCCCGAATGCTGCTGCACCCTCCAGCCGCCGATCTCGGCAATATTTTTATAGTTTATCTCGCCGCCCATTGTATCCGTTTTCAGATTCGGCAGTTTAAAACAGGATACATTTATAAACCTTTGCAACTCCTCTCCGCTGTGGAAAAGCCGCTCCATTATCCGCCGTATTTCCGTATTAATGGCTGTGTAATCGTTTCTCATATAGTAGACCCTCCTGCCTGAAAGTATCTTATCTGCATCGGTAAATCCCTGCTGCATCTTACTGAGTATAGCCTTTCGGGAGAAATTCAGCGTGCCGCTTATGGGGTCGCCTAAATATTCAAGGGGCATGATCGGGATAAAACGGCTTTTGGGAAAACGTTTGTATACATCTATTCTTCCGTTAATACTGCCCATGCTGCCAAGCTGTACATTTTGGTCAAGACCCAGCACATATATCTCCTCAAATCCCGATTGCCCTATGGGTTCAATGGGGAGATTTCCGTATTCTGTGACACAGCCGTCTACATAATAACCGGTATCTGTTTTAACGGGAGGGTATACGGCGGGAATGGCAGAGGTGGCAAGGAGCAGACGTTTTTTATCCTCTGAGGGCAGCCCGTTCAGGCGCACATACTCGGGAGGGGTGAGCGCCATGGGCTGAATGGTAACATACACATGAGTACCGCAGCTGTCCAGACGTTCAAGCGGAACTTTCTCCATTATCCTTAGCAGTCCTTCTCTTGAAAACAGCCCCGGTTCACCTGTAGCGGGGGTAAGAAAGTCTGAGGGTCCGGTACTCAGCCATACTCTTTTGGCAAGGTCAAAGTCTCCCAAAGCGAAAAGAACGGCATTGAGAGAGCCTACGGAATTTCCCGAAACAGCTTTTACCCGGGCTGCAATGCCATGCTTTTCAAGAGCTTTCCACACTCCTATGTGGTATGCTCCTTTTCCGCCTCCGCCGCCGAATACAAGTCCGATACTGTCATCTGACATAATTTGTCCCCTTTTCTCCATAATGCCCGACCATGCATATAGTGAGGAGTCAGCATTGATATTTTCAGTAATTTTTATCCTCTTTTGTGCTGATTAAAAAATTCAAAGTCATGCCGCCCAGACAGCTAAAAGACCCGCTCTCCGACAGGATAAAAACAAATCAATATCCAAAAATGACCGCCCGGGAAAACCCGAACGGTCACCGTTGATATTCCGATGGGAAATTACTTTCTCTTGGAAACCAGAGCAGCAGCGCCTGCAAGTGCCATTACAGCTGCGATAGATACAGCAGCAGTATTGCCTGTAGCTGCGGGAGCTGTATTAGAATCAGCAGCAGGTGCTTCTTCAACTGCGGGAGCTTCCTCAGCTGCGGGTGCTTCTTCTGCGGGAGCTTCCTCCTCAGCAGCAGCATCAGCAGAACCGCCCAGACCGCTTACTGTAAATGTAACGGAAAGGCTCTCGTTAATAGGTGATGCGGTGTTTACACCGGGATCAAGGTTGGTGTCGCTGTACATATTGAAGATGTCGATTCTGAAGTTACCCTTCTCCTCGATATCACCGTAGAGGATCTTGCTTGCATCAAAGCTAAGCTCAGAGCCGTCGATCTCGATCTTGTCCAGTGTAGCGGTAGCCTCGGGATATGCTGCATACATACCGTTAAGATCTACAACAAATACGCCGAAATCAATTGCGCCGGCTACGTTTGTAGAAGTAAGGGTATATGTGCCGTCACCTGTTACCTCAACAGCAGACTCCCAGTCCTGATGCTCCCATGTGGTATCGGTGAAGCCCAAGGTAGCGTTGATGGAAATATCCTCTGCGCTTACTGCCATGCTCATAGCGGAAACCGCTACTGCTGCAGCTGCTGCGCAGGCTGCGATCTTTGCAAATTTCATGATAGTGTTCTCCTTTGACAAGCCGCAATTTCTTACGGCTGAAATTATTATACATACATATTATATCATTTCCCGCAAACGTTTTCAAGATACACACTGAACAATATTTGTATATTTTTTTCAGCGTTTTTGCATAAATATACCAAATTAAAACCCGAATAAGTTCGATAATAACGGAATTATCACCGACATTATTGAAAAAAGAATTGAAATTGAAAAAATAACTATGAAAAATCCCAGATACAGCTTCAGCGCAACAGGCATCTTCCCCTTTTCGGGGGAGCTGCGTCTGCCCTTGTAAGCGGTGCCGTTTATAACGGGGCGATCCTTGTACCGCTGCTCATTGTAAGATACTTTCTCATGGGAATGAATTTTGCCGCAGGATATATCTGCAATGTCGGTGTAGTTGTCGTCACCGTAAACAGCCGCTCCGCAGTGGGAGCAGAAATCATCGTCACGGCTCAGCTTGTGACATTCGGGACACATTTTCATGTTAAATGCTCCTTTCAGAAGTCGGTGGATAAGGACAAGCCTGTTTTTTACTGCTCAGCCGTGTACTCCACTACCCTTACGGATTCCATTACCACCTGTTTTAAGGGCTTGTCGTTTGAGGGGTCAGTCTCCACTTCGGCTATCTGCCTTACTATGTCAAGTCCCTCAAAGACCTGACCGAATACGGTGTAACCGCCGTCCAGACTGGGAGTGCCGCCCTTTTCATAATAAGTTTCGGCAACATTCTGCGGAATTGATATCCCCGCCTCTTCAAATGTCTGATAATAATAAACCGAGCCGTCCTCATTCTGAACACCGCCCAGATAACATTCCGAATCGGCAGTATCAACAATGTAAAACTGGCTGCCGTTAGTGGAGGGACCGGCAGAATTTGCATATGCGACCGCTCCGCTGAAATGGTACAGCCCCTCGGGTATGCCGCCGTCAAAATTGCCGCCCCAGAGACTGTTTCCTCCCGTGCCGTCACCTCTCGGGTCACCGCCCTGTATCATAAATCCGGGGATAACACGGTGAAAAATAAGCTCATCATAATAATTCATCTCTGCAAGACCTATAAAATTTTCCACAGCTTCGGGCGCTGCCTCGGGAAAGAGCTTTATCTTTATTTCGCCGTAATCCTTAACGGTTATAACAACTATCTTTTCGCCCTCCTCGGGGGGGATAAAGTTCAGAATTTCCGCATCTGAGGTCTCACCGTTATCGGCGTTTGCGGAAGTGGTTTCTGCGGAGGTTTCGGCAGCGGGGGTGGTGTCCTCGGTGGTAGAATCATTATTATTTTTGTCGGAGCTGCATCCTGCGAGGGATAATGCGAAAGCGGCTGAGAGAATAAGTGCAGCAGATCTGATAAATTTTTTCCTCATCATTAAAATCACCTTTCAGAAATAAGATCATAGAAAGAAATAAAAGCAAAGGAGCAGAATAAGAAAGTCAAAGCAAAACAAACACAAGGTAAAGTTTTCGCCAGCCTTTTTTCAAAAGGCTGCAAGGGGTCGGGCGAATGAAATTCGCCATGGGCGGAGCCCTCGCAGGTCAAGGGCAGCGCCCTTGCGGGGTATGGGGCAGCGCCCCATAGGAGGAGAAGCACAACAAACAAATCTCAATAATCAAGCATGGGAGCAGATAAACGGGGGGAGGGATAACCGCCGCACAGAAAAACACGGGGAGAGCCTGACCTACAAATTAATAATAGTATAAACGGGGGAGTTAAAAAATGCGGCGGTTATCTGCTGACATAAACAGGTCTGCACGGCACATTAGTGCCATAAAAGACGGGGAGAACGAAATAAACTATTCATATAATCAAGTCTGCACTTGCGGGCGAGCGGACGGGTGGAACCCGCAGCCACCTCGTTGGTGAGTTTTGCAATGATATTTCAGATAGTAACTCGGTAACTTTCGTTTTCTGTGATGTTAAATCGGGAGTTAAACCTTTATCCACTCCACTCTTAACTCTCCACACTCCGCACTTATAAATTGCTGTGCTTATCTGAAATATTTACAATTAAATTTACCAAAGAAGTGACAGCGGTCACACGCTGAATAAAAGGTACCGGGCTGCTATCTGAAAAATTTATGCTAAATTCTCCAACGCTAAAAAATTATCATTTGCGGGCGGAACCCGCTGCCGGGTCGTTGGTATGATTTGCGGAATCCCTTTACACAGTAACACGGTAACTTTCGATTGTGCTATGATACTAAATGAGAATTTAGAGGAGTGACCCCGCCGAGTGGCAGTGGACACTGTCCACTACATTTTTGTCCTTTCCGTGCCTGCAACGGATACTTTCAGCATATTGGTATTCCCCGCAATACCCAGAGGTATACCCGCAGTAACAACGGTAATATCTCCCTCATTCAGAAGCCCGTTCTTCATGGCTGCATCTATCGCACCGTCAAGAAGCTCGTCTGTACTCTGCTTTTCCTCCATCATCAGAGGAGTAACACCCCATGACATATTCATCTGACGGCAGACTACCGGATTCGGCGTGCAGCCGATGATCGGACAGGCAGGACGGAATTTTGAAAGCCGCCGTGCCGTGCCGCCCGTCTTTGTAACGGTAACGATCGCCTTTGCTCCCAGATCGTGAGCTGTCGTACACGCCGCATGGGATATGGCATTCGTAATGTCCCTTTCTACTTCGTCAAGACGATTTCTCAGCCTTGCGGCATAATTTATGTCATGCTCGGTTGTCCTTGCAATAAGCGCCATTGTCTTTACAGCCTCTACAGGGTGCTTTCCTGCGGCTGTTTCTCCGCTGAGCATTATTGCAGATGTGCCGTCATAGATAGCATTGGCTACATCGGTTATCTCGGCACGGGTCGGACGGATATGGGTTATCATTGATTCGAGCATCTGCGTTGCGGTTATAACCTGCTTACCTGCATTGTAGCCCTTTTTGATAAGATCTTTCTGAATTGCAGGTATCTGCTCAAAGGGTATCTCTACTCCCATATCTCCTCTTGCTACCATTATACCGTCCGCAATTGTGAGAATTTCATCAATGTTTTTTACTCCGTCCATGTTTTCTATCTTTGCTATGACCCGAGGACTGCTCCAGCCCAGACTTTTTATGAACTTTTTAAGATAGGAAACATCGGCTGCGCTCCGTACAAATGAGGCGGCTATAAAATCATAACCCATTTTTGCCCCGAATTCCAGATCGTCCATGTCACGCTCGGATAGATACGGCATGGAAAGATCTACACCCGGAACGTTTATCCCCTTGTTGTCGGATATTTCTCCACCGTGTACGACTGTGGTGTATATCTGTGTACCCTTTACGCTGTCAACGCAAAGCTCCACTGCACCGTCATTTATAAGTATAGCCGTGCCCTTTTTCACATCATCGGGGAGACCCTTAAAGGAAATGCTCGCCCTTTCGGCATTGCAGGGTATATCATCGGTGGTGAGGATATAGGGATCGCCGTCATTTAAGGTAACGGTCATTCCGTTTTCAAACTTTCCGAGCCTTATTTCGGGTCCCTTTGTGTCAAGAAGTGTGGCAATAGGCAGCCCTAACTCATCACGCAGTCTGCATACCTGACGGTAACGCTTTTCGTGAACGGCATAATCTCCGTGGGAAAAGTTGAAACGTGCAACGTTCATGCCCGCTAACATCATTTCTTTCATGATCTCGTCATTATCCGTGGAAGGACCTATGGTGCATACTATTTTTGTTTTTCTCATGCTTTCTAACTCCTTTTGAACATGGGAAACCGCCGGAGATCCTTTTACTGTTTCCGTAAGATCCCTTTTAATAATGCATTTTTAATATTGTTCCCCATTAACTGAAATCCAGCAGTCTGAGCGCAATATTGAAATACAGCAGCGTAGAACAGCTGTCTACAAGCGTTGTAAGCAGCGGCGCAGACATTACCGCAGGATCAAGATGTATCTTTTTTGCAAGCATTGGCAGCATACACCCCAGCAGCTTTGACATGACTACCGTGCCTATGAGGGTGAGTGAAACTACTATGGCGATCTTCACATTGTGGTACATCAGGATAATGCGTAGAAAATTCACAGCCGACAGTATCACGCTGCATATAAGGGATATGCGCAGCTCCTTGAAAAATACTTTGAAAAAGTCCTCCGGTCTTATCTCGTCCCTTGCCATGCCCTGAATGACCATTGCCGAGGACTGAGAGCCGCAGTTTCCGCCCGTGCCTGTAAGCATGGGCATAAAGGATACAAGCAGAGGTATTGCGGCGATCTGGGCTTCAAAGTGGTTTGTTATTGTGCCCGTGATAGTTGCTGAGAGCATAAGCACTAAGAGCCACACTATTCTGCTTTTTGCGTGCTGCCATGAGCTTGTTTTCAGATAGCTTTCCTCGCCCGGAACGACTGCGCTCATCATGGAGATGTCCTCGGCGTTTTCCTCTCTGATAACGTCCATGATATCGTCAAAGGTTATTATCCCCACTATGCGGTTTTCCTTGTCTACCACGGGCAGAGCGGCAAAACCGTGCTTGGTAAAAAGATTTGCTACCGTTTCTCTGTCCTCGGAGGCGGAAACGCTCATTACCGAAGTGTCCATTATATCCTCAATGAGCTTATCCTCATCGGAAACTACGATGTTGAGAAGCGATACGCTGCCTACCAGCTTGCGGCAGTCGGTCACATAACA
The DNA here is from genome assembly GCA_947625735.1 of uncultured Clostridia bacterium. Taxonomy (GTDB): domain Bacteria; phylum Bacillota; class Clostridia; order Oscillospirales; family Ruminococcaceae; genus Huintestinicola. The sequence goes on along the minus strand of CANQPL010000027.1, from coordinate 20,462 downwards.
GGTGTATACCGTTTCCTTTACCAGTCCAACCCTTTGTATGCGTTCGAGGGCTTCCTTTACGGTGTCGTCCCTGTCAAGATAAACAAACTCGGTTGTCATTATTGAGCCTGCGCTGTCCTCGGCGTAGCTTAAAAGTTCGTTTATCTGCTTGCGCTTGGCGGGATCGGCGGCTTTCAGGATACGGGAAACTACATTTGCGGGCATTTCCTCAATAATATCCACCGTATCATCAAGGAACAGCTCATCTAAAACGGCTTTCAGCTCCCTGTCGGAAATGGCGTTTATAAGTATCATCTGCATATCGCTGTCCATATAGGTGAATGTCTCGGCGGCAAGCTCCTTTGGCAGCACACGGAAGATGAGGGTCAGTTCCTTTTCCTTGAATTCGTCCTGCTCCTCGATAAGCTCACCTAAAAGCTGAGCTATATCGGCGGGGAGCATTCCCGTCAGCGCATTTTTAAGCTGAACAAATGCTCTGTGCTTTATAAGCACGGCTGCTTCGTATTTTTCCATACCGCACACCCCCTATATTTTCAGGATCCGCACGGCGGCGGTAAAATATATAAGCACCGAACAGCTGTCTACGATTGTAGTAATGAGAGGACCCGACATAACAGCGGGGTCGAGCTTCATTCTGCGGGCAAGCATGGGAAGTACGCCGCCCAGCAGCTTTGACAGTATGATCGTACACATAAGGGCAACAGTGACAGTTGCCGCCATGAGTATATTTTTGTACATGATAATAATGCGGATAAAGTTCACGGCGCAGAGTATCACGCCGCAGATAAGGGCAACGGAAAACTCCTTGCCCATAACACGGAAAAAGTCCTTGTTTCCGATCTCCTCTGACGCCATTGCCCGTATCACCATAGCGGAGGACTGAGAGCCGCAGTTTCCGCCTGTATCGGTAAGCATGGGCATAAAAGCCACAAGCAGAGGCATAGCGGCTATCTGAGCTTCAAAGCGGCTTGTTACCGCTCCCGTTACGGTTGCTGAGAGCATAAGTACCAGAAGCCATACTATCCTGCTTTTTGCGTGTTTTAATGAGCTTGTTTTAAGATAGCTTTCCTCACCCGGAACGACTGCGCTCATCATGGATATGTCCTCGGCGTTTTCCTCCCTGATGACGTCCATAATATCATCAAAGGTAATAATTCCGACTATCCTGTTTTCACTGTCTGTGACGGGCAGAGCGGCAAAGCCGTGCCTTGTGAAAATGTTTGCGACTGTTTCCCTGTCCTCGCTTACAGAAACGCTTACTACAGGCGTATCCATAATATCGGAGATCATTTTATCCTTATCACAAACCACCATATCAAGGAGAGAAACACTGCCTATCAGCTGGCGGCGGTCGGTGACATAACAGGTGTATACCGTTTCCTTTGCCAGCCCCACGGCTTTTATACGTTTCAGTGCATCTTCAACGGTATTGTTTTTATCAAGATAAACAAACTCTGTGGTCATGACAGAGCCTGCACTGTCCTCGGCGTAGCTTAAAAGCTCGTTTATCTGCCTGCGCTTTGCAGGATCGGCAGCTTTAATGATACGTGAAACTACATTTGCGGGCATTTCCTCAATAATATCCACCGTATCATCAAGGAACAGTTCCCTGAGAACCGCTTTTAACTCCTTGTCGGATAAAGCGTTTATGAGCGTTTTCTGCCTGCCGCTGCTCATGTAGGCAAATGTTTCGGCAGCCAGATCTGTGGGGAGCAGCCTGAAAATGATAGTCAGCTCCTTTGTGCCGCAGTCCTCCGAAAGAGCGGCAATGTCGGCAGGGAGCATATGTGTGAGAGTGTCTTTCAGCTTGTCAAAAGCTCTGCCCTTTATAAGCGCAGCAGCCTCCTTTTTCTTCATAGGGATCATCTCCTCAAAATATTATTCTGAGGCATACCTGTCCCGTTATGCGGGGCGCATGGAACGCCCCGCAGGTTTTCGGGGTAATATGCCGCCCGGGTTACCGGTACTGTCCATGCGCTCACTTCCTTTCATAAGCTGAAATGTTATACTACTATTATACTATATTTGTTTTGCGATGTCAAGAAAAACTGTCTGCCGTGCATTTACTTTTTGGTTATTTTCTTTATAAACTCTGACAGCTCCTCAGCCATTTCCGTATGCTCCTGTTTTCTCGGGTGACCGGGAGTTACCGCGCCGTTTCGTGTGAACAGGAAATGATATGCGTCCTGTCCCTCCATTCTCAGCTCATTTACCGTTTCATCAATTGCTTTATCCCATTCTTCATCGTGCATGAGCAGAGTGGTAAGGAAAATATATTTTGTCCCCGCTCCGTAATGGGAGTGAACATCTCTTGCTATCTTCTTGTAGCCCTCTTTCCAGCGGGTACGGACAGCGGGGTCGTAAATGTCGATATCGTCCTTATCTGTAATGCCGTTGTGCTTGTCGTTCTGACCCAGCGCAAATACTACCACATCGGGAGTATAGCGGGAAAAATCCCATTTTGTCAGTTCTCCTGCTTCGGGAAAATAGCAGAGTTTGTCATAGACAGACTCCATTCCGATCATTTTCGGGGCATGGAAATATCCCGTATCATCAAAAACAGCAATACCGCCCTGTGAGATGTTGTGAAATCTTGCACCTAAAAGCCGTGCGGTCTGCCATGTGTAGCTGTGCCATGCATTGTCGTAAATGCCGTCATGGGAGGCGGGATCGCATCTGCCGCAGAAATCCTCTGCTTCGGTGACCTCACCCGCAGAAACGCTGTCGCCGTAATATTCCAGCTTCAGCCCGTCAAAGGGCGCAGGCTCTGCAAATTCGCCGTCACAGCTTATGCCTTTAAGGGCAAAACTGTGGTTTGCAGCCTGACGCTTATATATTATAAGCTCATGCTCTGTGTCAGGCTCTAAAGTGTTGGCGATCTGATACCACACGTCCTTGCCGTCATTATATGAGGGCAATGGGATGCGTCCCATTCTGCCGTCAATAACATATCCGAGGCTTACCGTTCCCCAGACGGTGCTGTTATTTATAAGTGCAGAGATCTGTGTTCCTCTGAATCTGATGACCGCACTTGTGGAGGGATAATAAAAATAAACTCCGTCATCTTTATTATCCGTGCGTCCAATATAGGTTATTTTTTTATCGTATGCTCCTGTTTCCATAATATGTACCTCCTTTAATAGAAGCAAGAGGCAAGAGGCAAGAGGCAAGAAGGGTTGTCCGCTTTGCGGACAAAGTAAAGGATGCACATGGCAATTCATTAGCCTGCTCCCGACTCTTGATTATCTTACTTCTGAGAAAATCAAAATCTTATTTTTCCCGGCCTTTTTTCTGACCTTGCTATCCATATTATAACAGATATCGGGAGGATTTTCAAGACGTTCAATCAATATTAAAAAAATAATTCAAATAATATTCCACAATAGTAACAAAAACAGCTATAAATCAGACGCTTTTTTAGGATATAATTATTATAGAAAATGATGTTTTCTGCACTTTAGCGCACTGTGGAGGTGAAACCTGCTATGAGAAAACGGATACATATAAACCGACTCGGATATATGATCGGCAGTCCCAAAACTGCCGTATGCACAGGCACGTCCACAGGGCTTTTCTATATCGTTGACGCAAAGCAGGGCATCAACGTCTACGCAGGCAGACTTTCACACCCGAGTTTTGACCGTGAATCGGGAGATACAGTGCGTCAGGCTGATTTTTCCGATTTTGACAGGAAAGGGAGTTACTTTATCCGTGCGGGTTACAGGCGTTCGGACGTGTTCGAGATATCCGACCGTCCTTATGACAGCCTTAAAACAGAAATAATCAGGGGCTTGTACCTTAACCGCTGCGGATATTATTTTACAGATGATCTTATGGGCGCAGACAGGGTATTCAGGCGTACTGCCTGCCATATGGAGCGTATGTCTGCTGACGGAAGAAGCATAGATGTTTCGGGAGGCTGGCACAGTTTTTCGGGCTACGGCAGGAATGTGCTTTCGGCAGGACTTGTTATTGCGGATATTATCTATGCGCTGAGACTTTTCGGGGAGAGCTTTTCCGAGGAGGAAAAAGCCGCTGCCGAAAGGGAATGCCGCTGGGGACTGGACTGGATGATGAAAATGCAGGACAGCGACGGGGGAGTATTTGAAAGCGTTTATATGGTGGGAGCGGGAGTATTTGTTCACCCCGATGAGGATAACGCACCCTATCTGCTGGGAGGAAAAAGCTGCTCTGCCGCATTAAGGCTTACCGCCTGTGCAGCGCTTGCGGCGGGATATTTTGCAAAGTCCGACCCCGCATACAGCAAGCGTCTGGCGGCTGCTGCGGGAAAAAGCTGGCTCAGGGCAGTACAGACCCCCGAGTATGCAAGCTTTTCAAGCCGCAGCGGAGATAAGCCGGATGGTGAATTCATGTGGGCAATGTGCGAGATGTACGCTCTTGAGGGAGACGAGAGCTTTGCGGCAATGATAAAGAGGAAATATCTGACCTCGGGATTTACGGGATTTGGCGGCGAGGACTGCGGAGGATTTGCGGCGCTGTCCTATCTTCTTTCCCAAAGGCATCACGAAAGGGATATCGAGGCATTTATCCGCAAAAAGCTCACCGACAGGGCGGACAGAATGTGGATAGCCGACCGTTCAAGCGGCTATGGCGTTTCACTTTCGGCAGGAAAGGGCTTCTGCTACGGCAGCAATTTCCATATCCTGTGCGACTGCATGAGTTTTATAACGGCATATCTTCTGAGCGGTGAGCAGAATTATCTTATCGGAGCCGCCGATCAGTTCGGTTATATTCTGGGGAAAAATCCTCTGGGCACAATATTTTTCACGGGGGACAGGGAGGACGGCTGCCGTGCCCCGTGCCATAAGCTGTCGGTGACCAACGAAAAAAGGCTGCCCGTTCCGGGAATGGTAGTGAGCGGCGCCAATACGGAACGCTGGGACGAGTATTCAAAGTGGCACATAGACATGAACACGCCCCCGTCAAAATGCTATATAGATAACGAGTACAGCATCTCCACCAATGAGCCTGCGATACACTTTTCTGCGCCGCTTATATTTATTTCGGCGTTTTTTGACAAGGTCGGCAGAAGCGCATTATCGGGAGTAAATGCAGGGCGGGCTGTGTGACCCCACCGGGGTCACACAGCCCGCAGGTCGTTAGTAAATTTTGCGTAAACCTCTTAATAGTAACTCGGTAACTTTTATTTTCTATGATGTTAAATTTATTGCGTTCAAGATGTTCAGTCCGTAAAGTTGTGCTTGTGCTGTCCCGCCAAAGGGGAAGTTGCAGCTCCCCTTTACCCCTCTCCTTGCCGCCATCGTAAATGTCTGACTTCAAGATGTTCAGTCCGTAAAGTTGTGTTTGTGCTGTCCCTCCAAAGGGGGAACCTTCGGGAATGAGGGGGGAGGGCAGAGATTTCTTAGACGCTCACTTCCCTCCCCCCCTCCTTCCCTACGGTTGCCCCCTCTGGACTCCCCCTCCCTCTCCCAACCTCCCCTCTCCCTCTACCGCTATCACACTAAATGTTTTTATTTGCTGTAGGTTTTTAGGTTGGCACACTGTTTTTTTGTTTGTTGTGATTTCTTTTTGCCATTCTTAGATTTTTTGGATTGAGGTGCGCCATAATCTGAGGTATGCTCATTTATCTTCTATCCTCTATTTTCTAACCTCTATCCTCTAAATGAGAGTTACCGAGTTACTGTGTAAAGGTTTTTTGCAAATCATACTAACGAGGTGGCAGCGGGTTCCGCCCGCCTAACGCCCTGTCTGTGGGGTAACCCCGCCCCGCCCCTTGCTTTCATTGACTGCTAAATGAAAGTTACCGAGTTACTGTGTAAAGGTTTTTTGCAAATCATACTAACGAGGTGGCAGCGGGTTCCACCCGCCGAAAAATTCGGTTTTTATGCCTATCGCCTTATTTGTAAGCGCCACCACGGGCAGACTTATAAGGAACCAGCCTGCCGAAAAGGAAAGGCAGATCTGTCCGAGGACGTTAAAGGGCATATGGGAATAGTCCCACACGTTCCAACCGAGTATGAGATTCACGATCACTCCCACGGTAAATTCAAAAAAGGTTATAACACACATACCGTAAAAGCACTTAAAAAGCATGGTTTCATAAGGACGGGCGGCATACCGCCTGTACATCAGCAGCAGACATATCCCTCCTGTAAGGGTCATTGTCCAGTGGGTAAAGCCTCTTGCCAGTATCTCGATGAGCGAATAGATAATGCCCCCTCCCAGAAAAAGCGTTATGTTCTGTCCTGCGGCAGATGTGGAAAGCCATGGGTTTGTTTTCATAAAATCAGCATCCTTTTTTATAAAAATTACAATTTATAAGTGTGGAGTGTGGAGAGTTAAGAGTGGCGTGAATAAAGGTTTAACTCCCAATTAACACCACAACAAATGAAAGTTACCGAGTTACTATCTTAAATTTCATTGATAAATCTACCAACGACCTGTGTGCGGGGTCACCCCGCCGGGTTCCACTCGCCGACCTGAGTGCGGGATCACCCCGCCTGCGGTTAAACGCAAAACTAAAGGTACCGGGCTGCTGTCTGAAAAATTTATGCAAAATTCTCCAACGCTAAAAAATTATCATCAAACATTACACAAAACGAAAGTTACCGGGTTACTATTGAAATTTTCACGCAAAATATACCAACGACCCGGCTGCGGGGTCACTCCGCCGACCCGGCTGCGGGTTCCACCCGCTCCGACACTTGCGTTCATTGACCGCTAAATAAAAGTTACCGGGTTACTATTGAAATGTTCACGCAAAAAACACCAACGACCTGCAAGCGGGGTCACCCCGCCCCGCCGCTTGCGTTCATTGACCGCTAAATAAAAGTTACCGAGTTACTATTGAAATTTTCACGCAAAATATACCAACGAGGTGGCAGCGGGTTCCACCCGCCCGCTGTTAGTTTGCCCCATATATGCGGGTTCTATTAATCATGACACGAAAAAACCGGAAAATATTTTGTCCTTTTTATACTGATGCGTATAATGAAAATGCCTCCCCGCACTTACGGGGAGGCGCTGTTTTTATTAAAACAAAAAGCCGTCCGGTATCTTCCGGATGCCGCCTTGCAGTCAGATCATTCCTGCAAACCCACAATTCCGTGATACCGGACAGGCTCTGAGGACAAAGCTCTGCCCTGCATTTTCAGTGACATTTTTCTGTCATTACTGATTATCCTCGATATACTTAACGATATCGCCTACAGTCTTGATATTTGCAACAGCCTCATCGGGGATCTCTACCTCATACTCCTCCTCAAGTGCCATAACAAGGTCAACAACGTCAAGAGAATCGGCGCCGAGATCGTCCTGGATATTTGCATCGGGTGTGATAAGATCCTCCTCTACGTCAAGCTGCTCTGCGATAAGCTCCTTTACCTTATCGAATACCATTATGTTTTCCTCCTTAATATAGATTTTTTATAATAAAGACATTTTCAGCCGAAGGATCTTCCGTCGCCTGAGTGGATTGTCCTTACTCCGTGAATGCTCCGATTTTTCTAAACTTATTATAACGCCCATTCAGCAAAACGTCAATATCTTTTCCAATTTTATTATTCAGCGAATTAGCCAAAAATTCGGAGATATTTTCGGCAGTTGTTTCGGGATCGTTGTGAGCGCCGCCGGGGGGTTCGGCTATTATCCTTTCGGCAACGCCTAAATGAACGGCATCTGCCGCAGTGATCTTCATAATATTGCAGGCTTCCTTTTCCCTTGAAGCATCACGCCAGAGAATAGATGCAAAGCCTCTCGGAGAGATCACCGAATAAATTGCATTTTCAAGCATTGCCAGCTCGTCACAGACACCCAGCGCAAGTGCGCCGCCGCTGCCGCCCTCTCCAAGTACCACCGATATAACGGGGGTGCGCAGGGTCATAAACTCGGCAAGACTTCTTGCTATTGCCTCTCCCTGTCCTCTCTTTTCAGCCTCCACGCCGCAGAATGCGCCGGGAGTGTCTATAAAGCAGATAACGGGACGGTGAAACTTCTCCGCTTGACGTGCAAGACGTATCGCCTTGCGGTAGCCCTCGGGGTGGGGCATGGCAAAGTTTGCGCTCTTGTTTTCGTAGATATCTCTGCCCTTGACCTCGGCTATTACGGTGACGGGCATATTCTTGAATCTTCCTATACCTCCCAGAACTGCGCCGTCGTCACCGAAAAGACGGTCGCCGTGCATTTCGTAGAAATCCGTGAAGATCATGGGGATATAGTCCCGTATGGTGGGACGGTTCTTGTTCCTTATTATCTCAAGCCGTTCAAAGGGGGTGAGCTGTTCCTTGGGGACTGTATTTTCCTCTGCCATCAGGTCTCACCTCCCATTCTCTGACCCGGTCTGTGAAGCCGTATAAGGTGCGCCAGTGTGCGGCGCATATTCCTGCGCTCGCAGATCATATCCACAAAGCCGTTTTCCTGTAAAAATTCGGCTGACTGAAAGTCCTCGGGCAGTCTTTGCCTGATAGTACCCTCTATCACTCTGCGCCCCGCAAAGCCTACAAGCACTTTCGGCTCTGCAATGATTATATCTCCCAGTGACGCAAAGGACGCCGTTACCCCTCCTGTGGTGGGGTCGGTGAGTACCGTTATATACAGTCCTCCCGCCTGTGCAAGACGGGCTGCCGCACCGCTTGTTTTCGCCATCTGCATAAGCGATACAAGACCCTCCTGCATTCTCGCCCCCCCTGATGCGGTGAACAGTATAAGGGGCAGTCTTTTTTCAGCGGCTCTTTCAAAGGCACGGGTGATCTTTTCTCCCACAACGCTCCCCATGGACGCCATCATGAAATGTGAATCCATTACGCCGATAATGCATTTTTCGCCGTGAATGGTACATTCTCCCGTAATTACCGCTTCGGTAAGCCCCGTTTTCTCCTGCAGGGAGCGTATCTTGTCCTCATAATCGGGGAAATCAATGGGATTCTGTCCCGCCATGTCCTTGTCATATTCCATAAAGCTGCCGCTGTCACAGGTAATTGCAAGACGGTCTGCGGCGCTTATCCTGCTATGGTAGCCGCATTCGGGACACACCCACATATTGCGTTCCAGAGCTTCGTTGTCGCATGATCCGGAGCAGCGGGGACACTTAAACAGCGCCGTCTGAGGCACAGGCGGGGAATTGTCGTCATCATCGCCCCCCCAGCGGGCTGTTACCATTTTAAACAGATCCTCTAACAAGCTATTCTCCTCGATTCATATAATTTCGGTAAAATAATGTCCTGCACTCGATGATGAGCTTTATAAAGATAAGGACGTAAAGCCCGACAGATGCCTTTCCGCCGCTTTTTTCGTCCATGCGCCCCCCCTTTTACAAAAGAACGGGCAGCGGGATAAGCGCAGATCGGATCTCCGCGGCGAGTGCTTTATTTCGGGAATTTCTGCCGCTCTGACAAGGAATGATACCCCTTTGGCAGAGAAAACTCCTCCACATCTGCGATCTCATCTGTCATGGTAAGGAGTATGGGCGGCTTTACCCCCGCAAATTCATGGGGATCAGGCTCTCCTTTGTCGGTGTACCCCTTTTCCTCAAACTGAGCCGATCCCTCGGGGGTAATAATGTCGTCATTCATGGTAAGTATTATAGGCGGCTTTACCCCTGTAAGCTCATGCGTATAGGTGATACGGGGACTGCCGCAGTCAAGGCAGACACCGTTTACCGTTTCTTTATTGCATATAGGACACTTATCCATGTTTACCGCCGTTCTTCAGCTTTCTTTCAAGATAACCGATATCGTAGATGCCCTCCTCAAAAACGCTGTCACGGATAAGGGATATCTGAAAATCTATATTTGTTTCCACGCCGTCCACAATAAATTCCGCCAGTGCCCAGCGCATTTTTGCAATTGCTTCCTTTCGTGTGGGGGCATGGGCGATGAGCTTTGCGATCATGCTGTCATAATAAGGGGGAATGGTGTAGCCCTGATAAACGGAGCTGTCTACCCTTATGCCCGGACCTCCCGGGATATGCAGTGCGGTTATCTTACCGGGACTGGGGCGGAAGTTAAGGCTCGGATTTTCCGCATTTATTCTGCATTCGATTGCGTGTCCCCTGATAGAGATGTCCTTTTGCGAAAAGTGCAGCGGCTCTCCGTATGCAATGCGTATCTGCTCCTTTACAAGGTCTATATCGGTGACCGCCTCGGTTATGGGGTGTTCCACCTGGATACGGGTATTCATTTCCATAAAGTAGAAATTTTTATCCCTGTCCACAAGAAATTCGATAGTACCCGCATTTACATATCCGCACGCCTTTGCTGCCGCAACCGCAGCCCTGCCCATGCGTTCTCTCAGGTCGGGGGTCATTATGGGAGAGGGGGTTTCCTCCAGTACCTTCTGATTTCTTCTCTGCATGGAGCAGTCACGCTCTCCCAGAAAAACGCAGTTTCCCTGTTTGTCGGCAAGTATCTGCATTTCTATATGTTTGGGGTCTGAGATGAATTTTTCCATGTACAAAGCGTCATTGCCGAAATAATCGCCCGCCTCACGTTTTGCGGCGGCAAGAGCGTCCTCTAATTCTTCGGGGGTGTTTACAAGACGGATACCCCGTCCTCCTCCTCCCGCAGAAGCCTTTACCATTACAGGGCAGCCTATCTGTTCACACAGCCTTTTTGCAGCGTCAAGATCGGGCACCTCCCCTTCAGAACCGGGGATAACGGGAACTCCCGCTCTTTTCATAGTTTCCTTTGCAGCCGCCTTGTCGCCCAGCATACGGATAGATGCGGGGGAGGGACCTATAAAGACAATTCCGTTTTTCCCGCAAAGCTCCGCAAAATCCGCATTTTCCGACAGAAAACCGAATCCCGGGTGTATAGCCTCAGCGCCCGTCATCTTAGCCGCTTCAATAATGGCGGCGGCATTAAGATAGCTGTCCTTGGTGGCGGGAGGACCTATGCATACGCTTTCATCGGCTATCTGGGCATGGAGCGCCTGTTTGTCGGCAGTGGAATAGACGGTCACGGAATGTATGCCCAGCTCACGGCAGGCTCTTATTATCCTTACGGCGATCTCGCCCCTGTTGGCGATGAGAATTTTCTTAAACATGACAGATCACACTCTTTATTTTAATGCAAAGGTTATCTCGGCAGTAACGGCTTTTTCGCCGTCAACGGTACAAATGCCCTTGCCAACGCCGATAGGACCCTTAACCTTGATTATCTCGACCTCTATCCTCAGTCTGTCCCCGGGGACTACCTGACGGCGGAACTTTGCCTCCTTTATTCCTCCGAAAAAGCCTGTTTTTCCCTTGTTTTCGGGCATTGCAAGCATAGCTGCACAGCCCGCCTGAGCCATCATCTCCACCATAAGGACGCCCGGCACTACGGGATAACCGGGGAAATGTCCCTTGAACCAGAATTCATCGGGGGTCATGTTCTTGTAGGCAACTGCCTTGACGCCCGGTTCAAGCACCTCTATCTCGTCAATAAGGAGAAAGGGGTCACGGTGGGGGATAAGCTCTTTTATCTGTTCTTTGTTATATAATATCTCGGACATATCTGCTTCTCCTTAGCCAATGATCATGATAGGCTGGTCAAACTCCACAGCCTCGCCGTTTTTGGCGATTATCTCCCTGACCTCGCCGTCAAATTCACTTTGTATCTCGTTCATGAGCTTCATTGTTTCGATTATCATAAGTGTGTCGCCCTTGCGCACTCTCTGACCTACCGTTACAAAAGGCGGCTTGTCGGGGGCGGGAGAGCTGTAGTATGTGCCGACAATGGGAGCTTTTACCACATTTCCCTTGGGACGGGCTTTTTCGGCGGTCTGAACGGGTCTTTCCGCCGCAGCAGGGGGGGCGGTTAAAGTGCCTGCTGCACCTGTTGTACCTGCGGCACAGGGCGGGGGAGGAGGAAGGGGACGGCGGCTCTTTATAACGAGCTTATCTACCTCGTCTTTGAGCGTTATCTCGCCCAGCTCCTTTTCCTTTACAATATCCGCAAGAGCGGCAATGTCGTCCAATGTAAGACCAAAGGGAAGATTTGCCGTTTTATTATCATTCCTCATTTTATGATCGCTCCTTTCCCATTACGGTTTATACTTCTTTATACATATAGTTGCATTGTGTCCGCCGAATCCCAGACTGTTGGACAATGCCGCATTAACGGTCATATTCCTGTTGCCCGTTACGCAGTAGTCAAGGTCACATTCGGGATCGGGGACTTTGTATCCCACGGTAGCGTGAACAAAGTCATTTTTACAGGAAAGAGCGGTAGTTATGGCTTCTATTGCCCCCGCAGCACCCAGAAGATGACCCGTCATGGACTTTGTGGAGTTGATAACGGTCTTTCTTGCCGCCGCCTCGCCCAGTGCCAGCTTTATAGCCTTTGTTTCGCTCATGTCGTTAAGATGAGTAGATGTGCCGTGAGCATTTATATAGTCGATCTCATCGGGAGCAAGCCCCGCTTCTTCATATGCCATTTTGATGCAAGCCGCCGCAGCTCCCGCTTCGGGGTCGGGGCTTGTCATGTGATAAGCGTCCGCCGTTGCGCCGTAGCCCGACACCTCAGCATAGATCTTGGCACCCCTTGCCTTTGCGTGTTCAAGCTCCTCAAGGATAAGCATTCCGCTGCCCTCGCCCAGAACAAAGCCGCTTCTTTCGGCATCAAAGGGGATAGAGCATCTGTCAAGCACGTCTGAACGGGTGAGAGCTTTCATGTTGTTGAAGCCGCCCATTGCAAACTCGCTGCAGCACGCCTCCGCACCTCCCGCAATGCACACATCAAGGTAGCCGTCCTTTATCTTGCGGAATGCTTCGCCTATGGCGTGAGTGGAGGAGGCACAGGCGGTGGTAGTGCAGAAATTCGCGCCCTTGAAACCTGTTTTCATTGCCACAGTTCCTGCCGCCATGTTGCAAATCACCATGGGGATATAGAAAACCGAGATCCTGTCAGGACCCTTTTCCTTGTACTTTGCATATTCAAGACCCGTAGTGTCAAGACCGCCTATTCCTACGCCCGTAATAACTCCCGCTCTGTATGGGGAGATGTCCTCAAAGCGGCTGCCCGAATCCTCAAGGGCATCAAGTGCCGCCGACACTGCAAACTGGGTAAAGCGGTCCATGCGCTTTGCTTCCTTTTTGTCAAGGTGCTTTTCCGGATCGAAATCCCTGACGGGGGCGGCGATCTTTACGGAAAACTCCTCGGACGCCCTGTCATTTATATATGAAAAACCCAGCTTGTTTTCTTTGAGACTCTCAAAAAATTCATCTATGGTGCTGCCTATGGGTGAAACTATCCCCATTCCCGTTATTACTACCCTTTTCATCAAAATCTATCCTTTCGTGAATGATACACATTGCTTACATTGAAAGTCCGCCTGAGATCTCAATTACCTGTCCCGTTACATACGACGCATCGTCTGAGCAAAGGAATGATACCACTCCTGCTATCTCCTCAGGCTCTCCGTAGCGCTTCATGGCTATGCGCGAAAGCATGGCGCTGCGCTGCTCCTCGGTGAGCTTGTCGGTCATGGGAGTGTGGATAAAGCCCGGAGCTACCGCATTTACGCAGATACCCCTTGAACCCAGCTCCTTTGCGGCGGTCTTTGTCATTGCGATTATTGCGCCCTTTGATGCGGCATAGTTTATCTGTCCCGGGTTGCCGTAAAGCCCCGTAACAGAGGCAAGGCTTACGATCTTGCCGCTTTTCTGTCTTATCATTACATTGCCGGCGAGCTTTGTCATATTAAAAACGCTTTTCTGATTGACGGCGATCACCATGTCATACTGCTCCTCCGACATTCTTGCCATCAACCCGTCACGGGTTATGCCCGCATTGTTTATAAGCACGTCAATAGTGCCGAAACGCTCCTTGATATCCTTTATCATCTGTTCGCACTGATCGTATTTTGAAACATCAGCGCAGAAAATTTCCGCCTCCACGCCCAGAGCCTTTACCTTATCCGTAATATCGTTGTTTTCAAACATTGACATATTAAGGTCGTTAAAGGCGATGTTGAAACCGTCCTTTGCAAGTCTGAGGGCAATGGCTGCACCGATGCCCCTTGACGAACCTGTGATGATAGCTGTCTTTGCCATATAAAAAACCTCCGTTAAAAATCAGTATTCAAAAGCTTCCCCGCACCTGCGCAAAGTTCCTCTATAATTACGCTTACAGGCTTTACCTCGTTTATCATGCCTGCAATAAGACCGCAGAGCATTGAACCCTCATCTGTGCTGCCGTCCTGCACCGCTTTCCTGAGGGAGCCTACGGTAAGAGCCTCGAAATCTTCGGGGGGAGCGGCTCTTTTTTCCATATCCTGAAGTACCTTTGTGTACTTGCTCTTTATGCAGCGGCAGGGACTTCCCGAATAAAAGCCCGTAATGGCGCTGTCGGTATCCTTTGCCTTGATAACGGCGTTTTTGTAATTCTCATGGATCTTGCATTCCTCGGACGCTAAAAATCTTGTGCCTATCTGAACGCCCTCGGCACCCAGCATAAAGGAGGCAGCAATACCTCTGCCGTCCGCAATTCCTCCCGCTGCTATTACGGGAATGGTTACGGCGTCCGCCACCTGCGGTACAAGGCACATAGTGGTATTCTGTCCGATATGACCGCCCGACTCAGTACCCTCCGCAATTACCGCATCTGCGCCGATACGTTCAAGCCTCTTTGCAAGAGCAACAGACGGAACAACGGGAATGACCTTTATGCCCGCTTTCTTCCACTTTTCGATATACTGTCCGGGGTTTCCCGCACCTGTGGTGACGAATGAAACGCCCTCCTCTATAACAAGGTCGGAAAGCTCAGCTGCATTGGGGGACATAAGCATTACATTCACACCAAAGGGCTTGTCCGTAAGCTCCTTGCACTTTCTTATCTCGCTTCTCAGGTAGTCTATAGGCGCAGAGCCGCCCGCAATAATTCCTGCACCGCCCGCATTTGAAACAGCCGATGCCAGCGTACTCTCAGCGATCCACGCCATTCCGCCCTGTAAAATGGGGTGCTTTATCCCGAGAAGAGATGTTATCCTGTTTTCCATACATTTTTCCTCCCTTTAATATTCAAAGATCGCAGAGCCGAGTGTGAGACCTGCGCCGAAACCTACAAAGCATACCTTATCCCCCCGCTTTATCCTGCCGTTTGTGACAGCCTCGTCAAAGGCAATGGGGATTGAGGCGCTTGATGTGTTGCCCCGCTTGTCAATATTTACATAGAATTTATCCATGGAAACGCCAAGATTCTTGGCGGCAGTTTCGATTATCCGTATATTTGCCTGATGAGGTATAAACAGGTCTATATCCTCCGTTGAAAGACCTATTTTGTCCGCTGCGTTCCTTGCCGCAGTGGGGAGAGCCTTTGTTGCAAACTTGTATACCTCTTTGCCGTCCTGCACAAGTTTCCTGTGTGTTACCTGCGGGTCGGTCTCGTCATCGGCTACCCGGGGTCTGCCGCTGCCGAAAGGACTTCCCTCATAACGGGACTTTGCGTAGAGGAATTTTGCGCCCGTGCCGTCTGCGCCCAGCCATGATGTGTAGAGCTTGTCCGAGCGTTCTATTATAATTGCGGCTGCGCCGTCGCCGAAAAGTATGCAGGAGGCTCTGTCGGAGTAGTTTGTGATGTAGGACAGATTTTCGTTTGCCACGATAAGCACATATTTTAAATTATCATCGGTGAGCAGAAAACGGTGTGCAGTATCCACAGCATACACAAATCCCGAGCAGGCAGCTCCCAGATCGAAGGCTGTGGCGTTTACCGCACCCACCTCCCGCTGTACGATACAGGCAGCGGAGGGAGTGATAAAATCGGAGGTTATGGTCGAATCTATGATAAGTCCTATCTCTGCGGGGTCGATGCCTGCCCTTTCTATTGCCTGCTTTGCAGCCATTGCGCCCATGTACCATGTAGGCTCGCCGTCTGATAGCCGTCTTTCGCATATACCTGTTCTTGTCCTTATCCACTCGTCATTTGTTTCGATTATTTTAGTAAAGCTCTCGTTTTTTACTGCAAGGGAGGGCAGATATCCCCCGGTAGACAAAATATTGATCCCCATTAGGCTTCTATCCTTTCTTTTTTTGTGTGCTGTGCGGATTTTTTAAAAATAATGCTATTGTATTTTCATGAAAAATGTGGTATTATATAATTATAATGTAAAATTGCAAGGGAATTTCTCTCTTCCGCAACCGCATTATCAATACTTATTTATATTGTAATATATTTTAGCGGTGCTTGTCAACCGATATTTTGTCTTTTTTGAAATTTTTTTGCGGAGTGGGCAAAATGGCATACGAAAATTTTATCGGTTTTTTGTTAATTTTATACAAATTATTACTATTTGTATAATATCAATAAAAATATACAGGCTTTTGATAGAGAAAAACCCGTGCCATGGGAGGAAAAATTATGTCAAAGATCGCATTTTTATTTTCGGGTCAGGGCTGCCAGTGCAGGGGAATGGGTACGTCACTTGCTGCCGCTTATCCGCAGCTTATGAGCATTTTCGAGGAGGCATCGGATATTTTAGGCTTTGACCTTTACAAAAAGTGCGCCGAAGCCGATGAGGGCGAGCTTGCAAGGACTGTCGTTTCACAGCCCGCAATTATGGCAGTATCGCTTTGTGTCGCCGAAGCACTGCGGATAAACGGCATTGAAGCCGAAGCCGCCGCAGGACATTCCCTGGGCGAATATGCGGCAATGGTATATACGGGAATGGTCTCCCGTGAGGAGGGCTTCAGGCTCATAAAGGCAAGGAGCGAGGCAATGGACAGGGCAGCCGCACAGAGCGGCGGGGCTATGTACGCCATTATCGGAAAAACCGAAGCCGAGATAGAACAGGTCTGCGAGGAAACAGAGGGGTATGTTGTACCCGTCAACTATAATTCCTCCGTGCAGACGGTTATCGCAGGAGAGGACGCCGCAGCCGCCGCAGCCGCTCAGACACTTGCAGGAATGGGCGCAAAGGCGGTAAAGCTGGGGGTAGCCTCCGCTTTCCATTCAAAGCTTATGGAGCCTGCCGCCCGTGAATTTCTCCCCCATGCGGAAAAATTCACCTACTCCATGCCCCGTATCACAATGATGTCAAATCTTACGGGAAAGGCTCTTGAGGACGTGACGGATATGCCCGCCCGTCTTGCTCGGCATATCGTTTCTCCCGTCAGATTCACCGATGAGCTTGCTGCTCTTTCCGCAGCGGGGTTTGATACATTTGTAGAATGCGGTCCGGGAAAGGTGCTTACGGGACTTGTAAAGAAAACTCTCAAAGGCGTTTGTGCAGTTAATGCAAGTGATGAGGATTCTTTAAAGAAAGTGCTTGCAAGTATACAGGGCGAATAATTATCCGAATGATATACAAATAGTAAAATGGGAGCGATTCAGCTTTCCGGTTGAAGATCATTGAGCCTGCCGCCTGTCCTGCACGGCATATAGATTCTCCCGATTTACCGATAAGCCTGCGGCTCTTTACGGAGCGGATTCTGGTACATTCAAAGGCGAATGAACCGTTAATGCAAGCAATGAAAATCCTTTAAATAAATTGCTTGCAAATATACAAAATGCAAATTAATTAAAATAATATACAAATTGTAATATCACATTCTCACATATCTTTTCTGAGAATGTGATGAAACGGAGGTTTTTTATATGAAGCATTACGGACTGTTAGGGTATCCCCTGAAACACACCATGTCCCCCCCTATCCATGAGCGGCTTTTTGCTCTGGAGGGCATTTCCGACTACGATTACACCTTAAAAGAGTATTCCGAGGAGGAGCTGCCCGAAAAAATCGAGGACGTTCTCGCCCTTGACGGCTTTAACATCACCATTCCCCATAAGGGCAATATCATAAAATATACGGACAGCCTTGACGATTCCGCAAAGAGATACAATTCCGTCAACTGCGTTGTGCGCAGGGACGGACAGCTTATAGGCTATAATACCGACTGTGACGGTTTTCTGCGTTCCATTGATGCGGCAGGTGCGGCGCTTGGCGGAAAGGTTTTGCAGTGCGGCTGCGGCGGCGTTGGCAGAATGATCGCAATTGAAACTGTAAGACGTGGGGCAGACCTTACCCTGTCCGTTCCTCACGGCTTTGAGGATACAGTAGAGCCTGTACGTGAATATGCAAGGGCAAATTCCCTTGACTGCACCATTACCATGGTACACCCCGAGGAGATAAGCGGCAGCTTTGACGTGCTGATAAACGCCTCCCCCGTGGGAATGTTCCCGAAAATAAACGCCTGCCCCACAGAGGAGAGAGTCATTGAAAAATGCGGATTCGTTTTCGATGTTATCTACAATCCCGAAAAAACCCTGCTTATGCAGACTGCCGAGAAGCACGGCATACCCACCTGCGGCGGCATGGCAATGCTTGTGTGGCAGGCTGTAGTCGCTCACGAGATATGGACGGGCGCATCATATAATGACGCAGATATCGAAACGCTTATTGCCGATATGCATAAGCTGATGACAAATTCCTGATGAGCAGAGTATTTTTAAAGGGCGGTACACTTATGTCACCTCTCCCCGCCGCTCTTGTTACAAGCGGAAAATATTCAGAGGGGGAGAAAAATGTCTTTACCGCCGCATGGACAGGCATTGCCTGTACCCGTCCGCCTGTGGCGTATGTTTCCGTAAGACCCGAAAGGTTTTCCTATTCGGTTATCGACAGGACAGGGGAGTTTGTCATTAACCTTACTACCTCAAAAATGGTCAGAAACACCGATCTGTGCGGCATGAAAAGCGGCAGGGATACGGATAAATTTGCACGGTGCGGCTTTACGGCAGCCGCCGCAGCTACGGTGGACTGTCCTGTCATTGAGGAAAGCCCCCTCAGCCTTGAATGCAGGGTCAGGGAAAAAATAATACTCGGCAGTCATACCATGTTCCTTGCGGATATCACGGGCATATCGGCTGACGAAAAATATATTGACAGCAAGGGAAAAATAAATCTTGAACAGGCGGGGCTTATGGCTTATTCCCACGGAAAATATTTCGCTCTCGGCAGAAAGCTGGGCGATTTCGGCTTCTCCGTAAGTAAAAAA
The DNA here is from genome assembly GCA_947625735.1 of uncultured Clostridia bacterium. Classification (GTDB taxonomy): domain Bacteria; phylum Bacillota; class Clostridia; order Oscillospirales; family Ruminococcaceae; genus Huintestinicola. Next base: position 1,507 of record CANQPL010000027.1, on the reverse strand, counting down.
AGCAGGAAGGTGAAAAGCAGATGAGGATCATAGATTCACACGCTCATTATGACGACAGCGCTTTTGACAAGGACAGATATGCTCTCCTTGATGCACTTTTCTCCGCAGATGTGGAGAAAATAATAAATGTGGGCTGTTCTCCCGAAAGTGCGGAGGCATCGGCAATGCTTGCCGAAAAATACAAGGGTATGTTCTTTGCTGCGGGTCTGCACCCCGATCATGCGGACGAGGTGGGCAGACTTGACGAGATCGCCGCTGTGTGTCAGAATAAAAAATGCGTGGCGGTAGGGGAGACGGGTCTTGACTACCACTATGAAAATCACGGCAGAGAGCTTCAGCGCATAGCCTTTGAAAAGCAGCTCCGCCTTGCCGCAGAAATAGGAAAGCCCGTTATAATACACACACGTGATGCGTGGGAGGACACAATGGAGCTGTTAAAAAAATATCACCCGCAGGGAGTTGTACACTGCTTTACGGGCTCGGCAGAGATCGCCCGTGAAATAGTAAAGCTGGGAATGTATATAGGATTTACGGGGGCGGTCACCTTTAAAAATTCAAAGAAGGCAAGAGCGGCACTTGATGTTATTCCGAAGGAGCGTTTACTTGTGGAGACGGATTGTCCGTTCATGTCGCCTGAGCCTGTAAGGGGGCAGCGCAGTCACAGCGGAATGATAGCATATACGCTTACCGCCTTTGCGCAGTCGAAGGGGGTATCAACGGAGGAAATGGCGGAGATAACCGCAGAAAATGCGGAAAGGCTTTTCGGCATATGAACCGCACAAAATAAACCAAGGCAGGGCAAAGCCAAGGGCAAGGCAAAACCAAAGGCAGAGGCACAAAAAAGCAAGTCTAAGCAAAACAAACACAAGGTAAGGTTTTCGCCAGCCTTTTTTCAAAAGGCTGCGGGGTCGAGGGGCGGAGCCCTCGCAGGTCAAGGGCAGCGCCCTTGCGGGGTATGGGGCAGCGCCCCATAGGAGGAGAAGCATAACAATCAAATTACCACAAATAAGCATTGGAGCGGTTAAACGTGGGGGAGGGATAACCGCCGCATAAAAAACACGGGGAGCACCTGACCTGCAAATTTATATTGTATAATCGGTGGAGTTAAAATCTGCGGCGGTTATCCGCTGACGTACAGAGGGTCTGCACGGCGCATCAGCGCCATAGAAAACGGGGGCAAGCAAAACAACCTATCCCGACAAACAAATCAGCATTATCTAAAGTTTTCCGTTTAATAAAAACATTTGCTGTATACTATAATTAATTGCAAAAGGAAAATAAAACGGTTTTCCTGTTCCCTGACCAATTTGTCGGTGTTAAAATCAGCACAATAAAAACGAGGGAAAACAAACCCAACTATCCCGACAAACAAATCTGCATTATCAAAAATTCTCCATTTAACAAAAACATCTGCTATATGCGCATTGACGGCAAAAGGAAAATAAAACGGTTTTCCTGTTCCCTGACCAATTTGTCGGTGTTAAAATCAGCACAATAAAAACGAGGG
>CANQPL010000026.1 GCA_947625735.1 uncultured Clostridia bacterium | reverse complement strand
AAGCTTGATGTTATGTATTTGGGAAATCTCACATTAGCTATGATCTTTGATGCTATTTTAATGTGAACAGGCTCTAACCGTATATTTGAATCTTTCATCTTGCCAAATCGAGCATAAAACGCTCTTAACAGGAGCATTAATGTTGTCAGTCGCTGTTGTCCGTCAATAATTTCTTGTTTACCCTCGTCGTTTTTAAATGTTACGATCGGTCCGAGAAAATATTCATCAGTGGATTTAAAATTATCGCTGTTGTTATCAGGAAATGCAAAAGAGAAAATATCATCCCAGAGTGTTCGGCATTCAGCATCTGACCAAGCATATGGGCGCTGATAATCAGGTATCAAAAAGTCCGTCTTTGGATCACTGAATAAAGCTTCAATTGTTTTCTGATCTATATTTAATTTTGACATAATATCACCTCAATGATTTTAAACAGTATAAAACTGTATCAAAGTTTTTAAAATTTATTTTAAAATATTCTGGTAACTCACTTTTATAAATTTATTTCCTTTAATATTTTTGCAAGTGCTTTGAAAGGAACAGTATTAATTTTTGAATTTTGTATACATAGTAATTGTCAATATAATTTGTTAGCTTTGATGTCGACCATGTAATGAATTTTCTCATTAGAATAATCAAGGAACTGCATTATATATGATAGCATGGCATACTGACTTCCGAAATTTGCATTATTTGTAAAATAATAACAAAGAATCTCTCTGTTATTATAATTGTATCCTAACCAGTTTATTTCATTTATAAGTTGCTGCTTTCGCGAGTCTATACAGTGGTTTTGAAATTCAAATACTTTATCCGCGGCATCAAAAAAATTACTTGGTTTGTTCATATAGCCTTGCCCTCCTAAGAAAAACTTTTTTATTATATCAAATTTTATAAAATATGTCAATTATTTTTACAGATTTTCTTTATTATTTAAATTGTAGGTAATATTTCGTTTCTGAAAATTTGAACATTTCAGATCACACATTGTAAACCCACAAGAAAAATAACATTCAACGGTATCAATACTTAAAAATTCTCCTCGTAAGCTGCGTAACACAATGGTTTGTATGGAAAATTCAATTATTCCCCCTCGCTCACGATAGTGCAATATTCAACATATTTGCTATTAAGATTTTACATGGGCTATTTAATTTTTTACAAAAGATTACTTTAAAATCAAATTTTTAATCTGGAAAGTTAAATTCCGTAATATCAGATAAAGTTCTGCCTTTGTAGTATTATAATCCGCCCCAAAAGCTTTCAATGTTAAACCTTTTAAAATGTCATCTTCAATAACATCTGATTCACTAAAAAATTGTCCTAATCCATAATGAGCAAGACAGTTACGAAGTTCCTTATTGTACAGGTGTGTATCTATGTTAAAAGCGACACCGTTTTGTATATTTAACTCGTTAATAAAATTGCATAAATAATAATATTGAAGATATGCAAATTTAAATTTTTGAGGTGTCTCATCAATCAAAATTTTATCAACAAATTCTATTGCATAGTTTATACTACACAAAATAGAAAAAAGAACAAACCCTAATTCGTTATTCATTTTTAAAGGTGAATTGTTATAAAAATGATAATCTTTATGGTTTAAATCAACTCGCCTATCACAAAGATATGACTGTAAATCATTTCCCATATAAGTTGCAGATAATTTTCCAGCTACAACACTCATACCTTTTATCCAAGGACCTGCGTTTTTATTTTCCAACGTATTTATCGGTATGTACATTGAGCACAAAATGGTATTACCGCTATATTCACCATTACAAAGATCAGTTCCAACATTAAAATATCCAATCTTTTTCTCAAGCAAACTTCGGATACTATAAAAATATCTATCACTTTCAGATAATTTACTACGCAACAGATTGGAATAATCAAAAAAGTTCTTTTCAAAAATCTTGTGGCATGATCTTATGTAGTTATAGTACTCTTTTTCTTCATTTGTAAATTTCGGTACATTTAACCCAGTCTTTCTTCCCCATTGTTCTGCCCCATGTGCAAATACTCCTATATATGGTAAACTCATAGTTATATAATTATTAGAATGGGATTTAATATGTTTACCTATCTGTGTTAATGTGTATAAAAATTTTGCATCTGATTGAATAAGGCTGTATGCTGCTTGTTGAATTTTATTCATAATATCACCTTTTATATTATAATATAATAAAATGATTATTATTACATAATGTTTATACATTTTAACATATTTTACATCTTTTTTTGATTTTTCACATATGCCGATACAACAGAATCTATCCGCCTGAGTTTAGCACTTCCATCGTCTTCGATCCACCAAACTTTTTGGGTAGAATAAGGCTGTACCATATCAGGTGTTAGATCACCATTTAACACCTGATGCCACTTCATAGCAACTTCCGGAAATTTAGTTTTGAGATCGTTATATTCTTTCAACACCTTTCGTCCTGAGCAGTACGGACAACCATTGCCTTTTTCCATTCCTGTGATCCTATCACTTATTGCTCTTTCGTAGCTATGCCCTTTTGGACATTTCCACCAAACTTTTTGATGAGAAAATGGTTTAAACATATCAGGTGTTAAATTATGGTTTTTGTCATAATCCCATTCCTTTGCAATATCATGGTACATAGTTTGCAGATCGGTTTTCCCTTTTATTGCCTTATATCCTGAACAGTATGGGCAACCGCTCTTACTATTTGTCCGACTTGAAATTGATGTGTAATATTCGTGATTATTGCTGCATATCCACCATACTTTTTGTTTGCTTCCGGGCATTACATCATTGGGTAACAATTCAGCATTTTTAGTGGAATGCCATTCAGAAGCGATCAAAGGATATTTCGTTGCTAAATCATTAAATCCTTTCAGCAACTTTTGTCCTGCACAATATGGACAACCTGTTTTTTTATTTGTTCTGCTATCAACAGACATTTGATATTCATGCCCTTTAGAACATTTCCACCAAAATTTTTTACCTGAACTAACGGTTACTTGGTCAGGTCTTATCCCACCATTTTTACTGTAATCCCATTCTTTGGCAATATCAGGTCTTAATTCTGCAAGAGACTTAGCTTTTTGTGATGAAACGTACATTTCCATTATTTTGATATTATCAATTCCTAAGTCAACTGTAAATTTGATTTCCTTACAGTTCAAGTAAGTCATTATTTCTTGCAATGCGTACTCAATGTTTCGATATTGGTTTTTACGTTCGTTTACCCATATTGTATTTGGCAAATTATCTATTTCTTCTGCTTTGCAATATTCTTTTACTCTGATTATTGTTATTCCTTTTGCAGAAAAGAAATCGTCCTTTTGCTTTTCTTTTTCTCTGGTTTCTTGAGTATGCCACCGTTTACCGTCATACTCAATTCCGACATTTTCTTCCGGAATATAAACATCAATTTCCTTGCCATCTATTAAAGCTCTGTTCTGTGCAGACGGAAACTGCTGTTTCAGATAGTAAAAAATCGCCTGTTCAGGAAATGAACTCTGCTGCTCATTGGCACATATAGGACACCCTGTGCCATTTTCTTTTGCTCTATTTTCCGGCGAAGATTCGTAGCTATGACCAAAAGGACATAACCACCAATATTTTTTATGTGTACCGGCAGACACCATAGACGGCAAAATTCCTTTATTTTTTGTAATATCCCATTCTTTTGCAATTTCAGGATAAAGTGTTTCTAAATCGTTGTAACCTTTCAAGATAATTTTATTATTACAGATAGGACAACCGTTACGCTGCTTTCCATTTTTAACTCTTGAATTTAATGTTGCCAAATATTCATGACCTTTTGGACATTTCCACCACACTACTTGACGTGAACTTGAAAATACATCTGATGGCTTTAGATCACCATTTTTGGTAGGATGCCATTCGACTGCAACTTCCGGACAAACTGTCTCCAGATCATTAAATCCTTTTAATAAGAGTTTACTTGCACAATATGGGCAGCCTCTATTCCTCGAACGTCTCGTGCGAGAGTTTACCGTTGCAGTATATTCGTGTCCTAAAGGACAGATCCACCATACAGATCTATTTGAACTTACTGTAACATCATCAGGCGAAAGATCGCCATTCTTTGTAGGATGCCATTCAGCCGCAACATCAGGATTTTTAGTTTTTAAATCATTAAAGCCTTTCCAAACCTTATGACCTGCACAATATGGGCAGCCTAAAGATGTTTTATTTGTTATTTTATTGACAGTTGCTTCCCATGTGTGTCCCTTGTCACATACCCACTTTATAATTCTTGGGCTGCCATAGCTGACATCATCAGGCGAAACAGTATTCTCGCCAGACCACCTTTGCAATATGTCCTGACGATTATTTGCAATACACCATTCTTTTAAGGTCATATGATATGTACCCTGCTTTCAAACGAATTATTTTTGAATCACACTTGACAAAATCCCAAGTACGGTATCAAACCGGTATCAATACTTCAAAAATCTCCCCGCAGCCCGCGTAATACCGCAGTTTGCAGGGAGAAAATAATTATTCCCACTCAATAGTAGCCGGAGGCTTAGTAGTCACATCATACACAACTCTGTTAATGTATTTTACCTCATTTACAATACGTGAAGAAGCGATTTCCAGCACCTCATACGGTATCCTTGCAAAATCCGCCGTCATAAAGTCGGTGGTAGTTACTGCACGCAGAGCAAGAGTATAATCATAAGTGCGCCCGTCACCCATAACTCCTACCGAGCGCATATTTGTAAGCACCGCAAAATATTGGTGTATATCCTTATCCAGTCCCGCCTTTGCGATCTCCTCACGGAAGATGTAGTCCGCATCTTGCAGAATCAGCAGCTTTTCATCGGTTATCTCTCCGATGATCCTGATTGCAAGTCCGGGTCCCGGAAAAGGCTGTCTGTCTACAAGTACATCGGCAAGTCCCAATTCTCTGCCCAGAGCCCGTACCTCGTCCTTGAAAAGCATTCTGAGCGGCTCGATTATTTCCTTGAAATCTACATAGTCGGGTAGCCCTCCCACATTGTGGTGAGACTTTATCACTGCCGCATCTCCCGTTCCGCTTTCGATCACATCAGGATAAATTGTCCCCTGTACAAGAAAATCCACTTTGCCTATCTTTTTTGCTTCCCTTTCAAAAACACGTATAAATTCTTCGCCTATAGCCTTGCGCTTTGTCTCGGGGTCTGACACGCCCCTGAGCTTTTCCATAAACTGTTCCTTTGCATTTACTCTGATAAAATTCATTCCGCTGTCCTTAAAGGCTGCCTCCACCTCATCGCCCTCATTTTTGCGCATAAATCCGTGATCCACAAAAATACAGGTAAGTTGACTTCCCACTGCCTTGGCAAGCAGTGCGGCAGCCACAGAACTGTCCACTCCTCCCGAAAGTGCCAGCAGAACTTTACCGTCTCCGACCTTTTCACGAATGCTTGCAATGGCGGTTTGTGCATAACCTTTCATTGTCCAGTCGCCTGTGCAGCCGCAGATATTTTTTACAAAGCTGTTTATTATGTCCGAACCCATTTCCGTGTGGTTCACCTCGGGGTGGAACTGCACTCCGTACAGCTTCTTTTCCGGACATTCCATTGCAGCTGTGGGACAGCATTCTGTATGTGCAGTGACTCTGAATCCTTCCGGAGCTTTTTCGATATAATCGGTATGGCTCATCCATGTGACAGCCTTTTCGGGCAGCCCATTGACCGCTCCGAAAAGAACTCCCGATCTGTCGTAATAAGTTTCGGTTTTGCCGTATTCACTTGCAGGTGCGCAAGTCACCTTTCCTCCCAACAGATGCGCCATAAGCTGGCAGCCGTAGCATATTCCGAGAACAGGTACTCCGAGTCCGAATATTTCTTCGGATATGGTGGGGGAGCTTTCAAGATAAACGCTGGCGGGTCCGCCCGTAAAAATGATACCCGAGGGAGAAAGCGCCTTTATCTCCGACAAAGGGGTCTTATAGGATCTTACCTCGCAGTAAACGCCGCATTCACGGACACGCCTTGCAATAAGCTGATTGTACTGACCTCCGAAATCAAGAACAATAACAATCTGATGAGCCATTTTCTTTACCTCATTTCACATTATTTTGCGTAATAATATCTTTTAATTATCTCATTTAGCCAATATTTTTTCAAGTCATATTTTGTAAATTTTATTTAATTTTTTAAATAATATGAGTAATGGTGTGTGACTTAATTTGAAAGCAGAAAATAATAATTTGGCGGGGTGACCCCGCAGGCAGGTCGTTGGTTTATTATGAGAAAAACATTTAATTGGTAACTCGGTAACCTTTGTTTGATGTGATGATAAATCCGTATTTTTTAGCGTTGGAGAATTTTGCATAAATGTTTCAGATAGCAGCCCGGTAACGTTCGTTTTACGTTTAACCGCAGTCACCTCGCCGGGCGGGGTGACCCCGCAGCCGGGTCGTTTGTAATTTAAGCGAGAACATCTCAGTAGTAACTCGGTAACTTTTATTTGCAGAAATGTTTATTTCCCGTTTACCTCATATGACAGTTACCGAGTTACTATGTAAAAGATTTCTGCAAATCATACCAACGAGGTGGCAGCGGGTTCCGCCCGCAAATTAGAATTTTCGCTTATGAATGTATCTTGTCCCTTATACGCAAACAGGCTTCTGTGTGCATTATCCAATGTCTTGAAAACGGCATTTGAATAAGTCCTCGAATATCTTTATTACACCAATAATCTATTAGCCAAACTGCCTTTTCATTACCGCTTACTACATTCAAGGATTTTAAGTATTCTTTTCTTTCCTCCGGTATTTTTTTCTTCAATTCATCATAAGAGAACCGTTTAAGCATTTTTTCAGTACTTTCACATACTTCAAAAATATATGAATACAATTCTTTAATATCAAGCTGTTCTGAGAAATCTGCGATCTGCTGCTTAATTAGTTCGTTTCCTGTTGTAATGATGGGCGAATTGATACGTTCTTTGTAATTTCCTGAAAAAAATATTTGTTCATCTTCGCTTATTACTGTATGTGCAACTATATCTTCAATACGAAAAATATGCCAAATAGAATAAGCAATCGTCTTACTATGATAGCCATAAGCGTTTATGAAAGGGATCAAATTAAAATCTTCTCTGGATAATTCTTCCTTAAAAGATACCAATGTTTGCATTAACAGTTTTCGCAAACTAAGCAATGTATTGATCCCCATTTTATAAGTATCTTTCTTTTTTATTTGAACCTGCATTGTTTTATTAAGTTCAGACCATTCCTTATTCATATTTCATTTCCTTTCAAATCCCAATTTGGCGGGCAGCTGCCAGACAGTGTGATCATATCATAAGGCTATGTCACAACAAAGGGTTAATTTTTACTTTTGTAAAATGTTTAGTTTCTGTTTACCTCATATGACAGTTATCGAGTTACTGTGTAAAGGGGTTTCGTAAATCATACCAACGAGGCGGCAGCGGGTTCCGTCCGCATTTACCAAAGAAATGACTGCGGTCAAACGCAAAATAAAAGGTACCGGGTATCTATCTGAAAAATTTATGCTAAATTCTCCAACGCTAAAAAAATCATTAAATACCACAGAAAATAAACGTTACCGAGTTACTATTGAAATGTTAACGCTTAATTTACCGGCGACCTGCAAGCGGGTTCAACCCGCCCGCCTGCAAATAATTGTATTTTGCAGTTTGAAACAATTATATCATAACAGCCTTAATATGTCAAGGAATATGAAAAATGTCTGAACCGTAAGAACAGATACCGAAATTCTCACTTTACAAAAAGCATGGTCTTAGTATAAACGGACAGGGTGCGGCAAATAATAATCACGATATCCCGGAACGGAGGTGAGACATTTATGTATAACGATACAAACGATACCGAAAAGCTGCTCAGAGAATGTGATGCAGGAATAAAAATGGGTATCGCAACTCTTGACGATGTGATGAACTCGGTGGGGGACTGGGATCTTGAACAGCGGCTTAAAAAAAGCAAAAAGGAGCATGAGGCTTTTCGTGTTTCTGCCGAGGTTATGCTCAGTGAAATAAAGAACGAGGGAAAAGATCCGAATCCCATTGCCAAAACCATGTCACATATCAAGACCAAGGCTGCAACCGCTGTAAACAAGGACGACAGCACAGCCGCAAAACTCGTGATAAAGGGCTGCGAAATGGGAATAAGCTCCCTTGACCGCTATCTCGGAAAGTACCAAAACGCCGACAGCAGAAGCAAGTCCCTTGCAAGAGATGTTATCACAGAGGAGCAGTCCCTTATAACCGATCTGCGAAAATATGTTAAATGAGATACGGAGCGTATCCGCCTGAGCGGGTACGTTCTTTTTTGATTTCTTCTACTCTGTTCGTGCTTTTTCGCCTGTGACAATAAGCTATAATAGCATTGGATAACCGTTGTATAAAAAAAGACTAAACGGACAAAGGAAAGGAATGGTAAAAAATGGATATCTCAAAAACAACTGTTTTGTATGAACAGCAAACGTCAGATGCCTGCCGCCGCAGGCGCAGAGCGGACAGCCCCGGAATTGCGGCAGCGGCTGCGGTGGGAGCTTTTCTGCTTACAAATGTAAGGATAGGAGGCACGGTGTCGCCGTTCGGAACATCTCTTGCGGCATCTCTGGGTACGGTGGGCGGCATTGCTGTTTTTGTGGGAGCGGCAGTTTCGGCTGCTGTTTCGGGGAGTATATGGAAAAATATAGCGGAGCTTGCCTCTGTTGTGCTTACGGTGCTTTACGGTCATATTTTCGGGGGAAAGCCCGCAGAAAAATATATCGCTCCCGTTTCGGGGATAATATATTTTCTCTGTTCCTGTGCGGTATCGGCGGGGAACGGTGCGGCTGCCCTTATGTTTGCGGCTGCTTTTATAAGAAGTATTCTCTGCGCTCTTATGACGGTATGCTTTGAAGAAACGGGAGATATTATCTCAAGAGGTATTTACCGCCGAAAGGAAAGCGGCGGCATATGTGATTCGGAGAGCTTTCGTCTGGCTGCGCCCGCTGTGGTGTACATTACTATTATTGCCGCAGCAAGTGCGCAGAATATGGGCATATTGAACCCGGGGCGCATAGCCGCAGGTTTCTTCTGCTGCGCTGCGGCAAGAAAATTCGGCTCAAAGGGAGGAGCTGCTGCGGGTATCCTGTCAGCAGCGGGATTTCTTCTCTGCGATCAGTCTCTTGCAAGGTGCGGAGCAATGCTTGCATTTGCTTCCATGATCTCCGGACACTATAATATAAAGGGAAAATATGCGGTAAATATCGCCTTTATATGCGGCTGCTTCGGCATTACGGCAGCGGCGGGAATGCCCTCGGGAACTCCCGAATTTATTGCAGATATGGGAGCGGCTGCCGTTCTTTACTGCATTATCCCCGAAAGTCTTTACATTACAAAGCTCAACGGCATTTTTGCCGCAGAGAACAGGGAGGGTGTTTTTGCTGCGGACAGGCTTTCCTTTGCGGCTGATATCATAAGCGAAGTGGGGCATGACGCAAAGGACGCTGCTTATATGCTCAGAAAAAGCCGTGAAAAGCAAAGAGTAAGCCTCAGCGAGGGTGTGCGTCAGAGAGTGTGCAGGACTCTTTGCAATGAGGAGTGTACCGCCGCTGCCTGCGATGTTATAGATGGGTGTTTTAAGACGGCACAGGGGATCACCGAAAAAAACGGCTCTATCTCTTCTGCCGAGCTTCCCGCAGGCTTTGAGGGCTGCAAGAACCGTTCAAGGCTTGCATCGGAGTACAGTCTGCTTTACAGAATGAACCGTTACGAAGCTCGCAGCGGTTCTTATGCGAAACGCCTTATGGAAAGTGTTTCAGAGCAGCTTGACGCACGCTGTGCCATGATCCGTTCCTTTTGTGAAGAGCTTTCTCCCGAAAGAAAGGAGGATCCCGTTCTTACCGAGGCAGCACAAAGGATCCTGCAAAGATCGGGGATAAATGCAAGGTCGGTAAGAGTATCCTTTGACGGTGCGCTTCACCCATTCTGCGAATGCTTTGCCTATGCACGGGACAGCTTTTCAGATGTGCTTCTTTCCGATATTACAGACAGGCTTTCCTCACTGCTGGGAGCGGAGCTGGAAAGACCTGTTGTGCTCTCCGCTGCCGATAAAAAAGACGGGCTTGTTCGCATTCGCTGGTGGGGGGACGCTCTTTATACGGTGGACTGCCGTGTGGAGTCCGATGCCGCCGAGGGAGGAGTGTGCGGAGACAGCTGGATAACCTTTGAGGACGGCTTCGGAGGTCATTACGTCATACTTTCCGACGGAATGGGCAGGGGAGGACGTGCCGCCGCAGAAAGCGCAATGGCACTTTCACTGTTAAAAAGGCTCATACTTTCGGGTATGGGAAATGAAAGTGCGCTTATGACACTTAATTCTCTGCTTTCTGCGGTGGGTGCAGACGAAGTATTTGCTACTGTGGATATGCTTGTGATCTGCTGCTACACGGGAAAGGCGACGCTGTACAAGCTGGGAGCGGCGGCTACAATAGTGTATGATCCTGACGGGGAAAACGGTCAGCTCTGTGAATATGACGAGTCCTCCGCTCCGCTGGGTATCACGGCGGGTACTCTTCCCGAAAAGCTGTCCTTTGATCTTGACGAGCATTCCCGTCTTATAATGACAACAGACGGAGTGAATGCAAGCTCTGCATATATGCGGACTCTTCTGGAGAATGAAAAGCTCACCTGTGAACAGATAGCCGAAAAGCTCATAGCCTATTGCAGCGAGAGGGATATGGAAAGCGATGAGAGCTTCAGACGGCGTGACGACAAAACAGCCGCCGCTGTAAGACTGTACAGATGCAGGAAAAGCTGAGTACATACCCTCAAAAAAGAAAATATTACGGCTTTGCAGGCTGATACAATAAAATTTCATTTTTGCAAAGGAAATATGCTGTTAAAATGCACAAAGGTCAAATGTAAAAACAGTGAGATTTGTAAAATTTTTACAATACCCCTTGCTTTTTATTGCATAATCTGTTAAAATATTTAGTAAAGGATATCGGGGGTTGTCCTGCGTTTTTCAGAAATGCAGAGACAGCATAAAAAGGATAAAGAAAGGCTGTGTATAGGTGAATGGATAATAATATCAAATCCATCGAAGACTACGATTTTCCTCTGTTTGTATTCCATGAGGGAAATAATTTTGAAGCGTTCAACTTTTTTGGCGCCCACAAGACCGTCAGGGACGGCAAGGAGGGTGCGGTTTTCCGTGTCTGGGCGCCCAAAGCAAAGTCCGTGTCACTGGTGGGCGACTTTAATAACTGGGACAGAAAACAGACTCCCATGCACCGTCTGGACGATCCTACTGTCTGGGAGGTCTTTGTTGAGGGTGTAGAGGACTATTTCACCTACAAATACAGCGTGGAGACCTCTCATTTCAGCATTGTTGACAAGGCTGACCCGTATGGTACACATATGGAGCTGCGCCCCAATACCGCCACAAAATTTTTTGATATTGACGGTTACAAGTGGCATGATGAAAAATGGTATGAGCATAAGAAAAAGCAGAATATCTACAAAAGCCCCATGAACATCTATGAGGCGCATCTCGGCTCATGGAGACAGTATGAGGACGGCTCGCCCTTTGATTATGTAAAATTCGCAAATGAGATGTCTGAATATCTTAAAGAAATGGGATATACTCATCTGGAGCTTATGCCCCTTGCGGAGTATCCCTTTGACGGCTCATGGGGATATCAGGTCATAGGCTACTATGCCCCTACATCAAGATACGGCACACCTGCGCAGTTTATGGAAATGATCGATATTTTCCATCAGAACGGCATTGCTGTTATACTTGACTGGGTACCCGCTCATTTCCCCAAGGACGCAGCAGGTCTTTTTGAATTTGACGGCGACTGCTGCTATGAATATTCCGATCCGTTAAAGAGGGATCATATGGCGTGGGGTACGAGAGTATTTGACTACGGCAAGGGCGAAGTGCGGTCATTCCTTATCTCCAATGCTATCTACTGGATAGAAAAATTCCACCTTGACGGTCTGAGAGTAGATGCAGTGGCATCTATGCTCTACCTTGATTACGACAGGAGAGAGTGGCGTCCCAACAAGGACGGCGGAAACGAAAACTACGAGGCGATAGATTTCCTTAAAAAGCTCAACACCGCAGTGTTCGGCAGAAATCCCGATGTTCTCATGATAGCCGAGGAATCCACAGCATGGCCTATGGTAACGAAGCCTGCGGATATCGGCGGACTCGGCTTTAACTTCAAGTGGAACATGGGCTGGATGAACGATACTCTTGACTATATGCGCACCGACCCCATTTACAGGGCGGGCAATCACGGAAAGCTCACATTCTCGTTTTTCTATGCCTTCAGCGAAAACTACGTGCTGCCTATTTCCCATGATGAGGTGGTACACGGCAAGGCATCACTTCTGGGTAAAATGAGCAGCGGCACTCTGGAGGGCAAGTATGCAAGTGAAAGAGCATTTATTGCCTATATGATGGCGCACCCCGGAAAGAAGCTCAATTTTATGGGTACGGAGCTGGGACAGGTCATCGAATGGAACTACGAAAAGGAGCTTGACTGGCTGCTTCTGGGCTTTGATATACAAAGCAGAATGCATGAATTTTTCAAGGATATCAATAAACTTTATCTTGCCACTCCCGCTCTCTGGAACAATGACGATTCATGGGAGGGCTTCAAGTGGATATGCGCTGATGATTATACACAGAGCGTTATCTCGTTCCGCAGGATAGACTGTTCAGACCCCGAAAAGCCCTCGGAGATCATTGTAGTATGCAACTTTGTACCCGTTACAAGGTTTGACTATAAGATAGGCGTTCCCTATGAGGGTTCATATGAGCAGATATTCTCCACAGATGACCTGAAATACGGCGGTTCGGGAGAGATAAACAACGGCAAGGTCAAGGCGCAGGAATATTCCATGCACGGCTGTGACTGGTCAATTTCCCTTGCTATTCCGGGACTTTCGGCAATGTACTTCAAGTATGTTCCTCCAAAGTCCAGAAAGAAAAAGGACACGCCTGTAATTGATGTGACAGCAGTGGAGGTCAAGGCGGAAAAGCCTGCAAAGGGCAGAAAGTCAAAGACTGCGGCGGAAAATACACCCGCAGAGGAAAAGACCGGTGAAGCTCCGAAGAAAAGGAGCAGAAAGGCAAAGGCTCAGGCTGCCCCCGAGGAGGCTGCGCCCAAAAAGCGGAGCAGGAAAAAGGCAGCAGCTCCGGAGGATAAACCGTCTGTAGCCGAGCTTTTAGGTGTTGATCCCGAAGCAGCCGCTGACGGGGAAGAAAAGAAGCCTGACGGGGAATGACCCTATGAACAAATCAAATAAATTCAATGCGGAAATTATCCGCTGAAAGGAAGGATATTTAAGATGTATACAAGAAAAGAATGCGTAGCTATGCTGCTGGCAGGCGGACAGGGCAGCCGTTTATATGCTCTTACACAGGATATGGCAAAGCCCGCTGTTCCCTACGGAGGAAAGTACAAGATCATAGACTTTCCCCTTTCAAACTGTGTAAACTCCGGCATTGATACGGTAGGTGTGCTTACCCAGTATCAGCCGCTGGTTCTCAATGATTATATCGGAAACGGTCAGCCGTGGGATCTTGACAAGCAGTACGGCGGCGCACATTGCCTGCCTCCTTACCAGACAGCTCTCGGTGCTGAGTGGTACAAGGGTACGGCAAATGCCATTTATCAGAATATTGCATTTGTTGACCGCTACAATCCCGAATATGTGATAATTCTTTCGGGCGACCACATCTATAAAATGGATTACAACCAGATGCTGGAATTCCACAAGGCAAAAAATGCAGATGCGACAATTGCCGTTCAGAATGTCCCCATTGAAGAGGCTTCACGTATGGGCATCATGATCGCTGATGATGAGTGCAACATCACCGATTTTGAGGAAAAGCCCGCACATCCCCGCTCCACACTTGCTTCTATGGGAATATACATCTTCACATGGAAAAAACTCAGGCAGTACCTTATCGACAACGAGAACAATCCCGATGAGGACAAGGATTTCGGCAAGGCGATCATACCAAATATGTTAAATGCAGGGGAAAAGCTGGTAGCTTACACATTCAGCGGCTACTGGAAGGACGTAGGTACTCTTGACGCTCTCTGGGACGCAAATATGGATATACTCAACCCCACCATTCCCATTGATCTTTACGATCCTGACTGGAAGATGTATTCGAGAAATCCCGTTCTTCCTCCTCAGTATATAGGTCCTGAGGCAACCGTGGAAAACTCTATGGTATCCGAGGGCTGCATAATTGACGGCAAACTGGATAATTCCGTGATCTTTGAGGGCGTTACCGTTGAAAAGGGAGCAGTGGTCACAGATTCCGTAATCATGACAGGCTCTGTTGTCAAGGCGGGCGCAGTTGTTGAGTATGCAATTGTGGGCGAGAACAGCGTTATCGAAAGCGGCGCACATATCGGCGCACGTCCCGAGTCCTGCGAGAATCGTGACGACTGGGGCATTGCCGTGATCGGTCATAAGGTCACCGTCAGCGAGGGACAGGTCGTTGGCGCAAAGCAGATGATCCCCGATGTAAAGAAGAAGTAATATCACGGAAGGAAGGTTTTTACAAATGAGCTTAAATAAAAAGGTACTTGGCATTATCTTTGCCAATATGCACGAGGAAGTCGTTCCCGAGCTTACCCGTGAAAGAACAATGGGTTCGGTTCTGTTCGGCGGACGCTACAGACTTATTGATTTTACCCTTTCCAATATGGCAAATTCGGGCGTTGACGAGGTAGGTATAGTTACAAAGTCCAACTATCAGTCTCTGCTTGACCATATCGGTTCGGGACGTGAGTGGGATATGGCAAGAAAGAACGGCGGACTTCATCTGCTGCCTCCTTTCTCCAACGTAACAAGCGGAATTTACAGAGGCAGACTTGAAGCGCTTTACGGCGTATCAGACTTTATAAAAAGCTCCGATGCGGAATATGTTATCATGTCCGACTGCGATGTGGCTGCTACAATTGACTACAATGCAGTATTTGAGGCTCATGTAAAGAGCGGCGCAGATATCACAGCGGTATATGCAAGCTCAAATCTTACCCTTGAATCCGCTGCACACAGCAATGTATTCGGCATTGACGAAAGCGGCAGAGTAAACAATGTTATGATAAATCCTCAGATAAGCGGCGAGTGCAATGTGAGCCTTAATATCTACGTCATCTCAAAGACACTGCTTATGAGCATGATCCTTGACGGAGCGGCTAACGGAATTTACAGCTTTGCAAAGAGCATTCTTCAGGCTCGCTGCGGCGATTACAAGATCATGGGCTACAAGCATGAGGGCTACTTCTCCAAGATAACCTCCGTAAAGACCTATTATGATGCTAACATGGCGCTTCTCTGCACCGAAAACAGAAAGAGCCTGTTCAATGACGAGTTCCCCATTTATACAAAGGTGCTTGACAATCCTCCCGCAAAGTTCGATATCGGCGCAAAGGTGAAAAACTCACTTATTGCAGACGGCTGTATCATTGAGGGTACTGTTGAAAATTCTATCCTGTTCAGAGGAGCAAGGGTAGGCAAGGGCGCTGTCGTAAGGGATTCTATCATCATGCAGGATACTGTTATCGGCAAGAAGTGCGAGATAAGCTGCGTTATTACAGACAAGGCAGTAAATATCAGCGATCAGAAGATACTGGGCGGCTCTAAGAATTATCCTATCTATATCGGCAAAAAGGCTCAGATCTGATGATCTGAGCAGAACGGCAGGGGTGCAAACGGCAGGGGTGCAGGGGGAGTGGCAGAGGTGCAGGGAGAGTGCCGGTCACTTTGTCCTGTACAGCCTTGCTTTACTGTGAGATATTTCTTGTCCCTGTTATGCTGTTTTGCAGTATGAAAAATTACGGCAAACGGTATAATAGCGGCATATATTCCGAAAATAAACTGTGAAAGCCCGGAATGTTCCACAGGCAGGTGCGGCAGCTGTGTGCCGATGAGAAAGGGTGAATTGCAATGAAATTCAGCAAACCTGTTATAATTACATCGGTCACGGCTGTCGTTTTGTGTACAGGCTGGTTCGGCTTACTTGCCTATATAAGTACGCCTGCATATGCCGAAAAGGTAAGTTATGAAAAGACCTACGGCAAATATGAGGACGACCCTCACTTTGACCATGTTGATGTGGACGGTATCGTTTGGTATGACTTCTATTACACCGATTATTTTATAGGTCAGTCTTTCGGAAACTGTACTCACGACAGCAGCTATACCGAGCCTGTTATTCCTGCGGGAAAATATTATCCTGACGGAAAATCGGACAGTGACATTTATCTTAATATCACCGAGGAGAACGGCAGACAGTTCCTTGAATTTATGAATGCTGACGGCACTTCTCACATCGGTACGGACGAAAGCGATCCCTTCTATAGGTACAGGGGCAAACAGGAATTTGTTGTTATCACAGACCATGTGAACGACATGGTATACCTTACAACATCATGGTGTGAGCGTGAGGAGTGGGAAAACAATGTAAAATACAAGATTCCCGATCCCGGCGAGCTGTTTAAAGGCGAAAAGCGGTTTGTAGACACATCGGGCTTTGACTATGAAAGCGGCTTAAAACCGATAATATGGCAGGTCACTGTTTTCGGTGACGGGAGTGTATCCCTTTGGGGTATGCCGCAAGGCGAAGATTATTTTATCTCTTCATAAAATAAGGTGCTGTGCTTTATCCGCTTTATGCGGGTAAAGCACTTGCGTAATAACGGCAGCACAAAAAGGACGTGGTAAAATTTGGTAAAGCATAATTTCTTTGCAGTAAACGGTGTCCGCAGGATAGCTGATTCTATTGGAAATTTCTGCGTTGTAGAATGGGAAAAGGACGCCAGCAACAGCTACTACGGTGCAATGAATGCCTACTACGCTTCTCAGATGGACGTGCGCAAAAAGCAGCTTGTAATTGATCTTAAGGGCAACGGCGCAATTTTGCAGGCGGGAGCCATGCAGATGATAACGGGAAATGTAGATGTGCAGACAAATGTACAGGGCGTGGGCGATCTGGTAGGACGCTTTATAGGCAGCCGTGTAACGGGTGAAACTGCTATCAAGCCCAGATATGTGGGTACTGGCACAATCGTGCTGGAGCCTACCTACAAATATATACTTCTACAGGATATGAAGGACTGGACGGGCGGACTTGTTATCGAGGACGGACTGTTTTTAGCGTGCAGCGATACGGTAAATATGCAGACTGTGGCAAGGAGTACTCTTTCTTCGGCAGTACTGGGCAACGAAGGACTGTTTAACACCTGTCTTACGGGACAGGGCGTGGTGGCACTTGAATCCTATGTGCCATATAAGGAGCTTTTTGTTGTGGAGCTTCAGAATGATACAATTAAAATAGACGGCAGCATGGCAATAGCATGGTCCCAGTCCCTGCAATTTACCGTGGAGAGGACTACCCGTACTTTTATCGGCTCTGCCGCATCAGGAGAGGGACTTGTGAATGTTTACCGAGGCACGGGCAGAGTGCTTATTGCACCTGTTGCATATAATCCCACTGCGGGCAACAGTCAGGGGGGTTCATCGGGTGTAAATGTGAGATGAGCGCTATCCCGGTGCTGCTATGCTATGAGATCGGAATGAAAACAGGGACTTTTGGGTGTTACAGGACACGATAAAGGCTTAGAAGAGGTAAGGAGAAATATTTAAAATGAGATCGGTTATTATTCCCGTCTTAGCTGTGAGTGCGGCAGTCTGCGTTTCATGGTTCGGTGTGCAGTGGTATCAGGGGACAGAAACTTATTCACAGAAAGCTCAGTACGACAAAATTTATGAAAAATACAAAGACAATGAACACTTTGTGGGAGTGTTCGGAGATGAGCCTCTTTTCGACTGCGATTTTACCGACTATTTTCGTTATCAATCCCGTGACAGCAACGGCGAATTTATATCGGATGAGGGCGTTTTATGCACTCATGGTCCGGAGTATACCGAACCGGAGATCCCTGCGGGAAAATATTGGATAAACGGCGATGAAAACAGCGGTAATTGTCTTGAGATTACCAAAGAGAACGGCGAATATTTTCTTGAGTTTAAAAATACCGGTGGTGCATCCTGCCCCGACAATATCCCGATCCCTGACGGCAGACGCAAATTTATTGTTATCACAGATCATTGGGGCGACAGGGTGTATATTACCACAGGCTGGAAAGTCCGTGACCGCAGCAATGAGCCTGAGCCCTACTGCGACCTGTGGGAAGGGACTCGCTGTTATTTCGATTACGGCGGTGACAATATCTGTCTTTATGCAGAATTTGACGAGTCGGGAAATGCACGGATAGGTTCTGTTCCGTTTGTTGACGATCTGACCGATGCATACATTTTATCGGATAGGAACTAACAGAAAAATAAAGCATATCGGAAAAGAAAAATAAATATAAATCGAAAGGTCTTTACTTTATGAGAATATTATATACAGCCTCAGAGGCATTGCCCTATGCGGCATCAGGCGGACTTGCAGATGTGGCAGGCTCACTTCCTGCGGCACTGTGCAAGGCAGGACACGATTGCAGAGTTGTACTCCCTCTTTACAAAAGCGTAAAGCCCGAACTCAGGCAGGAGCTTAAATTCCTTATGAATTTTACCGTGGACGTGGGTTGGCGCAAGCAGTACTGCGGCGTTTTTGAGGGAAAAGTAAACGGTGTCACCTATTATCTTCTGGATAATGAATATTATTTTGCAAGAGACGGTCTTTACGGCTTCTATGATGACTGCGAAAGATTCGTATTTCTTTCCCGTGCGGTCATGGAGCTTATAGCTCATATCGGCTGGAAACCGCAGGTCATCAACTGCAACGACTGGCAGACGGCGCTTATCCCTGTTTACTATCAGACCTATTACAAATTCCAGTACGGCTATGACAACATAAAAACCGTGTTTACCGTTCACAATATTCAGTATCAGGGCAGATACGGCATGGACGTTTTAAGCGATATTATGGGCATTCCCATGTATCATGCAAAAATACTCGAATATGACGGTGCGGTAAACATGATGAAAGGCGCATTTGAAACTGCTGACAAGATAACGACAGTTTCGCCCAGCTATGCGTGGGAAATTCTGGATCCGTGGTATTCTCACGGTCTTGACAGAGCGCTTGCGGGAAAGCAGTATAAGCTGTGCGGTTTCCTTAACGGCATAGACACCGCTCTTTATGATCCTGAGCATGACCCTGTTATCCCCGCAAATTACACGGCAGGTGACAGAGCAGGCAAGGCAAAGTGTAAGGCAGGACTTATAAAGGAGCTGGGACTCGGAGAGGGGAACGATCCTGTTATCGGTATAATTACAAGATTTGTATCTCACAAGGGCATTGATCTTATTAAATATGTCTTTGAGGACATGGTAAATATGGGGTGCAAATTTGCGGTACTGGGCGCAGGAGAGAAGATCTACGAGGATTTCTTCAAGGAGATGGCATGGCGCAGACCCGAAAGAGTAAGCGTTACGCTGGGATTTGTTCCCGATCTTGCAAGGCGGATCTATGCGGGAGCGGATATGTTCCTTATGCCCTCACAAAGTGAGCCGTGCGGACTTGCTCAGATGATCTCTATGCGTTACGGCACAATTCCCATTGTCCGTGAAACGGGAGGACTGCGTGACAGCGTTACAGACGCAGGCGGCGAAAACGGAAACGGGTTCACATTCAAGACCTACAATGCTCATGATATGCTGGGAGCGGTGGGCAGAGCCTGCGAATACTACAGGGACACCGAGGCGTGGGCAAAGCTCTCCGAATATGCCATGAACTGTGACTACAGCTGGGACAGCTCTGCAAAGCTGTATATCGGTCTTTACAGAGAACTGTGCGGCGATGAGGATTAGAGGATAGAAGAATGACACTCTATATGTAAATATGTAAAAGAAAATAAGAGGCAGGATATCTTAGCGGGTATCCTGCCTCAAAGCTTATTCTCAATTTCTTTCATTGCTGAAAAAAGTTTAGTTACTGTGGTCAAAGAATTGCCGGAATATTGTGACAAAGCGAAATAAAAACGGGGCATACCGCAGTGAAAACGGCATACTCAAAAATTAACCTAAAAAAGATTAAAAAATTACTTGATAAATGGTAAACTGTGTGCTATAATATTTGGTAAATAAGGAGGTATTTCTATGTCATATTCGGCGTTTGGTGAATTTATGAGGATTCAGCGTATACGTCATCATGAGGTTATGGGCGATGTTGCAAAACTGCTCGGTGTTTCCACACCATTTTTATCGGCAGTCGAAACAGGAAAGAAAAATGTTCCGTCAGAATGGGTAACTGTAATCACAGAACACTATGCGCTCACAGATGAGGAACAGGCTGAACTCAAAAAAGCAATAGAAAATTCAAAAACACAGGTAAAGCTGAATTTATCGGGATCGTCTGCTTATCAGCGGGAGGCTGCCCTGCAATTTGCACGTTCATTCGATAACATTGATGAGGATACGGCAAAAAAAATTATGGCATTGCTGAAGAGGAGCGGTGATAATTAATGGATTATATGACAAAACCCCTTAGCAGAAAAGATATCAGACTATTGAGCAAATATATAAGAAGGATATTCGGTCTTAATGACTCCGAACCTTTTCCGGTGCTTTACGCTCTTGAAAAATTATGTGAAATATTTGATAAGACAGAATATATAATACTTGAAGATGATAAGCTGCCCGCTGATGTATTTGCATGGTGTTATCCAAAGCCGGAAGGCGGATTTATCATTGAGATTAAGCAGACTGTATATGACTGTGCTTATTGCGACGGCAACCGTGCATTCTTAAGTTTTATCTGTCACGAGATATGCCACATAATATTATTTTACCTTGGATATACTCCGACCTCGGCACGGAGCTTTTCAAAAGATGATGGGATACCTGCATATTGCAGTCTTGAATGGCAAGCAAAATCACTCTGCGGAGAATTAACAATACCATATGAGGCGACTGTTGGTATGAGTGTCAGGGAAATTATGGAAAAGTATCCTGTTACGGAGGCTTCGGCAAAGTATCGTGTGAAACAGGATAAAAATAGAAAGTGAAACATGAAAGGTAAGGTGATTCCAATGAACTATTATCCTGACAAAGGAAAAACGCACTGACAAGCTGTTGCAGCAGCAAGTCAATGCGCTTTAGGGGATTAAGATGTAAATAATACATACACTTATATTTTATCGCAGCTCCCTCTCCTTTGTCAATTGACGAAATACACAAAATTTCTGTTCTATATGATATAGGAGAAAGGAGTATTTTTTTGAAGAAAAATAACAATTTAATACGGCTGCTCAACCTGAACTACCTCACGCTCACCAACAAAACTGTGTCCTGCGGTAATATGGATCTGCCTGCTATAAGCTGTAATGTGTCGGTATTTCCGGACTTTATTGCATTGTACAGCGAGAAAAGCCTTTACCACAAGACGAAACACACCGCTGTGGCATTCTTTCAGTTTGATGAGGATTTTGACGGTAAATTTGGGCTGTTCTGGGCAATTTACTACAATGATAAAGAACGTCTTAAATATTTTAAAGAACGTTTTAAAGATGTCAGGTATGTTATTATCCCCGATTTCTCGGAGCTTGGTGATGTTCACAGGATAGAGAATAATTATCGGCTGTTCAAGGGACGTATTGTCGGGCTCTGGTTTATGTTTGAAATTGGTGCGGTCGTGATACCGAATATTACATTTCCTACAGAAGAAAGTGCCGATTTTGCTCTTGACGGATATGAGGAATGCTCAGTAGCTGCAATCAGCACCAAAGGACACATGAGCGATCCTATTGAAAACCGCAGATTGAGAGCGAATATTCGTTTAACGATTGATAAGCTGCCGAATCTTAAAACATTTATTGTATACGATGTGTGCGGTACAAATAAGGCTGTGCTTGATACATTCGCCTATGCTATTGAAAAGGGCATTGATGTTGTTATCCCCGATAATACTTTAAAATGTCGGAACGTTAAGCATTATAATGACAGGCACAGTATTCGGAAGGCGGTGGAGGTATGAACCACGCAAATTCCGGACTTGCTCATGGTACAAGCGGTTCTCCGCAGCTGACGTTTGAAAACGGAGAAATGGAAGATAAGGCGAAAGAGAATGAAGCTAAAATTGAGGCTGAATTTGAGTATGACCATGATGCTATTATTAATGCAATAAATACTAAAGATTTGGAATATTTAAAAACAAATTTGACTAAAACTTCACCAATTCCTATTCCGAGTAATGCTCAAATTAAACCTGAAAATAAAAATGGATATGAACAAGTCAAATTTAAGTGGAAAGAAGGTGGATACAATTATGAAAGTAGATGGCATACTCATACTCCAAATGCGCCTGAATACAGTAAAGATACATGGGTTGTTGAAAAAATACGTCCCGGTATCGGTGCCGGAAGATTGCATAGATCAAAAATACATGAAGTATTAGTTGGTGGTAATCAATGGATAGATTGGTCTTTATGGCATGATGCCGTTTTGGCTAAACAAAATAAATCTGAAACAAAGAAACAAAGGGAGTTGCTTGATCATGGACATTGGAAAGTTGGTAAATAATTCAACATTTTATGACGGCTTTGAAGGAGAAAAAGAAATCATTTTATCTGTTGTTGAGAAACCAAATATTAATATTCATATTTGGGAGGGCTATTTTTACGATTTTTTTGGTTCTCCGGCATTTGATTGTAATGGCTGGAAAGGATTTACAAGAGATTACAATCAAATGGAAAGAACTTTTGGAGATGACGAGTATATCATCAATCAAGTAGATATAAAAGAATATCTTGATGACATTTTGCATTATGCAGATAAAAAATATGAATATAACAGAATATATGAATGTTATGAGCTACTTTGCATTTTTTTTGAATATGCACTGAATAATCATTATCAAATTAAAATGCAAATATTTTAAAATAACGGGTGGGATATTATGGATGCAAAAAAAATTATTAATAACACAACTTTTTATAATGGCTTTGAAGGAGAGCCTGAAATCGAACTTTTTATTGCTGATAATCCTGAATTTAATATTCATATCTGGGATGGGTATATTAGCGATATATTTGATACCCCCAATTTTGACGGAAATGAGTGGAAAGGTTTCACAAGAGATTATCAGCAGGAAGTCCGAACTTATGATGAAAAAGATGTTCCTATTGATATAGAGGAATACTATCTTGATCTTATGAATTACAAAAATAAGCATTTTAGATTTGAGGAAACACGAGAATGTTTTGACCTGATTGCTGAGCTGTTCGAGTATGCAAAAGAAAACAGTTTGGGTGTAAAGGTCAATTGGTGGTGATTTTCAAGGTTGTTAAAAAAAATTAATTTTATAAATTGAGTAACATTCATGAACTATTGTAAAAGAGCCGAGCAGTTTTTGCAGGTCAGTCAATAAACAACAGCGGTCAACCCCCACCGGTTGACCGCAAATTAAAAACCAATTATCCATATCTTCATAAATTCCGGACTTGCTCACGGTACAAGCGAATCTGTGCAGCTGACGATTGAAAATAGTGAAGCTAAATTCGTGGCATCTTCTATTGAAAGTAAGTTAGCATTAGAGAATATTGTTCACACAATATCCGAAAGAACAAGAGGTCTTGATTTGAAAGAGCATCCTTCTGTGCATCGACAGCTTAGCCCAAAAAAGATGAAGGCACTTGAAAAGAAGGTAGAATCAAGACAAGCAACAAAAAAAGAATATAAAGAATATCAATGGAATGTGAGATTCCGTGAAAGAAGAAAAAAGGGCATTAAAAGATTCTGGAGACAAGAAAGAGAGCGTTTGCTTAGAGGAGAGCGTGGCACTCGAAATTGGTCAAAAGAGCAGCGTGCTGCAATAATTCGAGGTGAAACGCCAAAATTCAAAGGCTTGTACATCATTGGTCACCATTCTTATAGTGCAGCTCAATACCCACATTTGGCTGACAAAGGGGAAATTATTTATCCTGCAACGTCACGAGAGCATTTCAGAGGTTGGCACGGAGGAAATTACAAGAAAAGCTCGGCAGGCAAACCGATTGTTCTTATAATTGATTTTTAGGAGGAATAGTCATGGATACATTAGGTATAAAAATAGCTGATGCAAGCATTTCCGCTCAGGGTATAAAAATTATCAGAGAGAAAACAGATATGTCCATTTCTGACATCAAAAGCAAGGTCGCTCAGAACGCATACATTATCGAGTGTGATGCGGTTGATGAAGAGGGACTCGCACTTATCATTAGTCTTTTCAATCAATTGACAAGCAATAATATCATGTGTGAACTCTATGAACACGGTAGACTTAGCTCTGTTGATTTTTTCAACAATCTCACAAATATGTATTCTGAAATTGACACAGAGCTTGATGAACTTATAGATAATGAAAGCAGCGATGAAACATGATTAACTTTGATACGAGTTAGCTAACAACTTGGTTAAAAAGCTCAAACAGGCTTTAGGAGGAAAATAATATGAATTATGATAATTTATACTCTGATTTCAATGCGTTGTTTCCTGAATGCACTGATTCACTTAACGCATTGGCAAATGCGGCAGATGCAGAAGAAACAGACGGTATGCACATTATGTTCTCTTTTGTGGTTATTCCTTTTGTTCTTAATCTTCTTAATAATGATGAAACGGATAAGCTGAAAAGGGCTTTTGACTATTTTGAACGTATGGCATCATCTGATTCGGCTGACATTACAGAGGTACTTGAATTTACTGTTATTGAGAACCTTATGTCGAACGGACAAACGGTTTACGATAAGGCAAAAAAGTATATGGGCGACAATATGATAGAATGCTGTAAAAGAGCCGAGCAGTTTTTGCAGGTTGGAGAATAAACGTAAATAAGCGGTCAACCCCACCGGTTGACCGCAAATTAAAAATCAATTATCCATATCTTCATAAATTCCGGACTTGCCCACGGTACAAGCGAATCTGTGCAGCTTACGCTTGAAAACGGTGAAATGGCTGATAAAGCAAAGGAAAATGACTAAAAAGTTTTGCACTGTAATATGAATAATTATCAGCAGCGGTTCACAGATTATTTTCAAAAAACTGAAAAAATTTTGAAAAAACAGTAGAAATTTTCAATCAGATGTGTTATAATGTATATAATATTTATTTTCCTCAGAAGAAAGGAACTGATAAGATGGCGATCACCGAAAATATCGTCCGATTAAAAGAATGGGTGGACGGTTCGGAAAATATCGTGTTTTTCGGGGGTGCGGGAGTGTCTACCGAAAGCGGTATCCCCGATTTCAGAAGCGTTGACGGGCTTTACAATATGAAATATAAATTCCCGCCCGAAACTATTCTGAGCCACGACTTTTTCTGTAATCATATTGCGGATTTTTACGAATTTTATAAGGATAAGATGCTCTGTCTGGACGCAAAGCCCAATAAAGCACACCTTGCACTGGCGGAGCTGGAGCGGAGAGGTAAGCTCAGAGCTGTGGTGACACAGAATATTGACGGTCTGCATCAGGCGGCGGGGAGCAAAGTGGTCTATGAGCTTCACGGCTCAGTCCACCGTAACTACTGCCTCAACTGCGGCAAGGAGCATGATGCAAAATATATCAAGGAATCTCCTTATATCCCCGAATGTTCGGAGTGCGGCAGGCTTATCAAGCCTGATGTGGTGCTGTATCAGGAGGGACTCGATCAGCGTACCGTAAACGCTGCGGTCGAGGCTATTGAGGAGTGCGATATGCTCATTATCGGCGGCACTTCTCTGTCTGTGTATCCCGCCAGCGGACTTATCAACTATTACAGCGGAAATAAGCTCGTGCTTATTAATAAAAGTGCCACTCAGTACGACAGCAGAGCTGATCTTCTCATTCAGAGCAGTATTGGTGAAGCTCTTGACTACTGCGTGAACGGATAAGGGAGGTATCAGCGTGCTTTTGCCTGATTTTTATGTGGACGACATCATTAAACGAGCGCTTGCGGAGGATATAAATTACATTGATCTTGCAACCGATCTGCTCATTTCCGAGGAGGATACCTCTTCTGCCGAATTTGTTTCCAAGGCGGAGGGTGTGCTTGCGGGTATTGACTGCGCTCTCAGGACGTATACATTTGTAGATAGCGATGTGAAATGCGAAAAGCTTATAAGTGACGGGGAATATGTGAAAAAGGGAGATATTATCGCACGGGTAAGCGGCAGGACACGTTCTATATTAAAAGCCGAGAGGACATCTCTTAACATTTTGCAGCATATGTCGGGGGTTGCTACTGCCGTAAATGTCCTTGTAAAAGCCTGTGAGGGTACAAGGGCTTCTGTCTGCGATACAAGAAAGACTCTGCCGGGACTCAGAGCATTGGAAAAATATGCAGTAATGGCGGGAGGCGGCAGGAATCACAGATATAATCTTTCCGATGCCGCAATGCTCAAAGATAATCATATTGATGCCTACGGCAGTATTACCGGAGCGGTGGAGGCTCTGCGTAAAAAGATAGGTCATATGGCAAAAATAGAGGTTGAGGTCAGAAATGAAGAGGAGCTGCGTGAAGCACTTTCCTGCAAGGCAGACGTTATCATGCTCGATAACATGACGCCCGCTCAGATGACCGAATGTGTGAAGATCGCTGACGGCAGAGCGCTGCTTGAAGCCTCCGGAAATGTTACCGCCGAAAATATTGCCGAGGTCGCAAAAACAGGTGTAGACATTATATCCTCGGGTGCTGTCACTCATTCGGTGAAGGCTTTTGATATTTCGCTGAAAATTATGAAGTGACGGGAAAACAGTTATCATTCACGAAAAAATATATTAAAAAGGAAATGTTATCTTGAAAGGTATGAATATTGTCTATAAGGTCGGGGAGAATCTTTACATCAATCTGACCAACCGCTGCCCCTGCCGCTGTACATTTTGCATAAGACAAAACGGTGACGGCGTTTACGGCAGCGATACCCTATGGCTGGAAAGAGAGCCGTCATGCGATGAGGTTCTCAGTGCAGTTTCGGCGTGGGATATAACAAAAACGGACGAGTTTGTTTTCTGCGGATACGGAGAGCCTATGGAAAGGGCGGAGGACGTTTCCTTTCTGGGCAGGCAGCTTAAAAGTCTGTATCCCGGACATAAGGTGCGCATAAATACAAACGGTCTTTCGGATAAGATACACGGCTTTCCTACGGCGCATATGCTGGAGGGGGCTGTCGATATTGTTTCGATCAGTCTTAATTCGGGAAATAAAGAGGACTATTTAAAGGTAACAAGACCACGTTATGAGGACAGCTTTGAGGCTATGCTCAGATTTGCGGAGGAGTGCAAAAAATATGTGCCTTCGGTGATTTTTACTGCAGTAGATGTCATTTCCGAAAAGGAGATCGCCCAGTGCAGAGAGATATCCCAAAGAATGGGTATCCCTCTCAGAATAAGAAAATACGACAAATAAAATGCAAAGGAGTTTTGAAAATGGAAACCTATGCAAGAAAAGCCGTTCACAAGGGAATGGAGGTTACAGAGCTTGCGGCGGGAGGTTACTATGCCATAGTTGCTCATGGTCTGGGGTCAAACGTTCTCAGATTCAGGGACGAAAAAAGGGGCATGGAGATATTCCGCTATAACGGCAGCGTTTCCCCCGGGGAGATAATGAACGCTCCCGAAATATGGGGATTGCCTACCCTCTATCTGCCAAACCGCTTTGACAGCGGTCTGCTGCGCACCTCCGATGCTCTTTACCGTCTGCCTGTAAATGAGGAGACTTTCGGAAATCATCTTCACGGCTTTATCCAGAAAAGGGCATACACCGTTAAGGAGCTTGACACAAAGGGTAAAACTGCCTTTGTTGTAAATGAGTATGTCTATGATGAAAAGGACTTTTTCTACAACTGCTTTCCGTTAAAATTTACGGTCAGGATAAAAATAGAGCTGTCCGACAAGGGTCTGCGCCACACGGTTACCCTTATAAATCAGTCGGATAAGATGATGCCTGTATCGGTAGCAACTCACACCACAATTAACGCTCCCTTTGTTGACGGGGGATTGCAGGAGAACATCAGACTTTATGTTCCCGCAGAGGAGCGGCTTTTATTCAATAAAAAACGCTGGCTGCCTACAGGCAAGCGGGCGAAGCTCACCGATTATGACAAGCAGTATGTAAACGGCACCTGCCCTGTACTCAGGGATATCTGCAACGATATGTACACGGGCGGTACGCTGACGGTTGACGGCAAGCCGTTCAGGGGGACTGTAATGACAGATACAGTCAGCGGAAAAAGTATATTGAACGAGGTCGATGAAAAGTACAAATTCTGGATAGTATGGAACCATAACGGCTTTATGAACTATTTCTGCCCCGAGCCTATGACCGCACAGGTCAATGCTCCCAATCTTGATATGCCCGCAGAACAGTCGGGTTATGAGGAATTGGCACCGGGGGAAGAGTGGAGTACATGGCAGAGGTTCTTTACAAAGGGATAATTTAAAAGGGGGTCATCAACATGGATTTTTCCAAGCTGAATTTTGGTGTAGACGGCGACAGCATTACCGCATGGGAGCAGTGGTCGTATCATGTTTACAAGGAGCTGGGACTGAAAAGCCATTATAATGTGGCGGTAGGAAGCGCGGTATGGTATAAGCGCACCATGACCGCAGGAGGAGCAAGTGTTACCACTCAGGATTACACATCTCCGGATTTTGCGGGGATAAGCGACGGCTGGGAGGAAACGGAGGATCTGAATGAGCTTCAGAAAAGAGCAAACAACTGCGCCGTTGTTCATACACAGAGATATATTGAGGACGTGAAAAGCGGCAAGGCTCCCGTACCCGATCTGTTTGCATTTGCTATGGGTACAAATGATCAGCTCGAGTGCCTTGGCGATCCTGATAAGGCTCTTTGCGGAAAATCGCTTAAAGACAATGAAAACATAGACCTTTTTACAGAGGCGGGAGCGGCACGGTGGTGTATCCAGCGGATAATGGAGGAATTTCCTCTCTGCCGTGTCTTTGTTCTCACGCCTATACAGACTGCCACGCCCGAACATAACGCAAAAATTGAAAAGACTGTTGAGGTACTTACAAAAATTGCGGGCGGAATGTCTGCTCAGGTGATCGACTGCTTCCACAACTGCGGCATCTGCGAGAAATTTGAGGTCATAGGCGGTACGGGAAAATATCTGAGGGACGGACTGCACCCCGATGTTCCAGGTCAGACACTGGAGGGCAGATATGCCGCCAAGGAGATACGGAACAATATGTTCTGATAAATTTTTACAGGATAATTCAAAAAAAGCTATTGGCAAACGGGAAATAATGTGCTATAATAAAAATATGTTTTATGAGCAGGATATTTAAAATTTTATGATGAGGTGATTTTCGATGAATGAAATGGAGCTTTACAGACTTTGGTGCGAAAAGGCAACAGACGATCCCGACCTACAGACTGAGCTTAAGTCCATAGAGGGCGATGAGGAGGCTATAAAGGACAGGTTCTACAGGGATCTGGAGTTCGGCACGGGAGGACTCAGAGGTGTTATCGGAGCAGGTGCATACAGAATGAATGTATACACCGTAAGACGTGCTACTCAGGGACTTGCTGACTACGTAAACGAGGCGTTTACAGAGCCGTCTGTGGCAATTTCCTACGACAGCCGCATAAAGTCTGATGTATTTGCAAAGGAGGCTGCTGCGGTACTGGCTGCCAACGGCATAAAGGTATACATCTATTCAGAGCTTATGCCTACACCTATGCTTTCCTATGCGGTAAGAGCCCATAAGTGCAGCGCAGGTATAATGATAACCGCATCACACAATCCCGCTAAGTACAACGGCTATAAGGTTTACGGTCCTGACGGCTGTCAGCTTACACTGGGAGCGGCTGAGATTGTTCTCGGAAACATTGAAAAGGTGGATATGTTCGAGGGCGCAAAGACTGCGGATTATGAAAAGGCTGTAGCTGACGGCATGATAAACTATATCGCTCAGAGCGTTATTGATGATTATATGAACGAGGTGCTTAAACAGGGTATCCATACCGACCTTGTAAAGTCAAGCGGTCTTAAGGTTGTTTATACTCCTCTTAACGGTACGGGAAATAAGCCTGTAAGAACTATCCTTAAAAAGATAGGTATTGAAGATGTAACTGTCGTACCCGAACAGGAGTACCCCAACGGCAACTTTACCACCTGTCCTTTCCCCAACCCCGAGATCAAGGAGGCACTGGCACTGGGACTCAAGCTCTGCGAAACAGTAAAGCCCGACCTGCTCCTTGCTACCGACCCTGATGCTGACAGAGTGGGTATCGCCGTTCCCTCAGACAGCGGATATCAGCTTTTCACGGGCAATGAGGTAGGCGCAATGCTTCTTGAATACATCTGCTCCGAAAGAACAAAGCTCGGTACTATGCCCGAGGATCCTGTTGCGGTAAAGACAATTGTTACCACCGATATTGCGGCAAAGATCGCAAAGGAATACGGAGTAAAGCTTATTGATGTTCTTACAGGATTTAAGTTTATCGGTGAGCAGATAGGTTTCCTTGAAAATAAGGGTCAGGAGAACAGATATATCTTCGGCTTTGAGGAGAGCTATGGCTATCTGGCAGGCTCCTACGTAAGAGACAAGGACGCTGTAGTGGCATCAATGCTCATCTGCGAAATGGCTGCATTCTACCGCACAAAGGGCATTTCTCTCATTGAAGCAAGGGAGAATATGTATAAGAAGTACGGCGTTTATGTTCATACTCAGTCATCCTTTGTATGCGAGGGTGCAAGCGGTATGCAGAGAATGAAGGAGATCATGGCGGGACTGCGTTCTGACACTCCTAAGTCTATCGGCGGACTGAAAGTTGTAAGATTCGAGGACTACAGTGCAAGCGTTTCTGTTGATACTGCTACAGGGGATAAGACAATGCTTACTCTGCCTAAGTCTGATGTGCTTACATTTAAGCTGGAACAGGGTGCAAGTGTTATTATCCGTCCCTCCGGCACAGAGCCTAAGATAAAGGCATACTATACCACTACAGGAGAGACAAGAGAAGCTGCAAATGCTCTCGAAAAGACTATTTCTGCTGATTTTGCAAAGATCCTCGGCTTTTAAATGTTAATAAAATGAAATATGAGTTTTAAAATAATTCATATTCACAATGTGTTACTGTTTGATGTGTAAAAAATCCGTTTGAAAATGCAGGAATTTTTATAAAACTTGCAGAAATTCAAAAAAAGGTATTGACAAACGGAGTAAATAGGTGTATTATGATAACAGTAAAGCAAATATAATATTCAAAGGCAACGGCGCCTTTAAAGGGACACTAACGGAGTCCTTTTAAAGGCGTCTTTTTGCGTTTGAAATTTTTTAGGGAGGAATTTTTATGTCAGAGATGAACGCACAGGGAACAGTTATGAACGTACCCGATTATTTCGGCTGCAACGTTTTTAACGAGGAAACAATGAAAGCAAGACTGCCTAAAAATGTTTATAAGGCGCTGCTTAAGACCAAGACTATGGGAACGGCTCTCTACCCCGATGTAGCGGACGTTATTGCGTCTGTGATGAAAGACTGGGCAGTGGAAAAGGGAGTTACCCACTACACACACTGGTTCCACCCGATGACAGGACTTTCCGCAGAGAAGCATGACTCTTTTATTTCTCCTACCGATGACGGCAAGGTAATTATGGAATTTTCGGGCAAGGAGCTTGTAAAGGGCGAGCCGGACGCATCGAGTTTCCCCTCGGGCGGTTTAAGAGCTACCTTTGAGGCAAGAGGCTATACCGCATGGGATCCTACATCTCCCGCATTTATCAAGGATAAAACACTTTACATTCCTACAGCATTCTGCTCCTATACAGGCGAGGTGCTTGATAAGAAAACTCCGCTTCTCCGTTCAATGGAGGTAATTTCCGAGCAGGCAGTAAGAGTTTTAAAGCTGTTCGGTTCGGACGCAACAAGAGTTACCACGACCGTAGGACCTGAGCAGGAATATTTCCTTATCGACAAGAAGCTCTACGATCAGAGAAAGGATCTTATTTACACGGGCAGAACGCTTTTCGGCGCAAAAGCACCAAAGGGTCAGGAGCTTGAGGATCACTATTTCGGCAACATCAAGACAAGAGTTCAGGAATATATGAAGGATCTTGACGAGGAACTCTGGAAACTCGGTATCCTCTGCAAGACAGAACATAACGAGGTAGCACCCGCACAGCACGAAATGGCACCTATCTTTACCACTTCAAATGTAGCTGCTGACCAGAACGCACTGGCAATGGAGATAATGAAGAAAGTGGCATTGAAGCACGGACTTGTCTGCCTGCTCCATGAAAAGCCCTTTGCAGGTGTCAACGGATCGGGTAAGCACAATAACTGGTCTATCTCCACGAACAAGGGACAGAATCTTCTTGATCCCGGCAAGAATCCAAAGGATAACATTCAGTTCCTTACATTCCTTGCGGCTATCATCAAGGCAGTTGATGAAAATGCGGATCTGCTGAGACTTTCCGTAGCATCTGCGGGTAACGATCACCGTCTGGGAGCAAACGAAGCACCTCCTGCAATTATGTCTATATTTGTAGGCAGTGAGCTTCAGCAGATCATTGATGCATTGGAATCAGGCGAAATGATTAAGACCAATGAAAATGAAGAATTTGTTATCGGCGTTGAAGCACTGCCCAATTTCCCCAAAGATACAACAGACAGAAACAGAACATCGCCCTTTGCGTTTACGGGCAACAAGTTCGAGTTCAGAAGCCTTGGTTCTTCCGAGACAATTGCCTGCACCAACTGTATCCTCAATACCATTGTGGCAAATTCTCTCAAGGAGTTTGCGGACAGATTGGAGGGCGCAGAGGACTTTTCCGAGGAGCTTAATTCTCTGCTTGTGGAAACCATCAAGAAGCATAAGAGAGTTATTTTCAACGGAAACGGCTATGATGCAAGCTGGGTAGAGGAGGCTGCAAGGAGGGGACTTCCTAACTTTATCTCCACTGTTGATGCGGTTCCTCATTATACAGATGAAAAGAATGTTAAGATGTTCGAGATGTTCAAGGTCTACACCAGGACTGAGCTTGAATCGAGAACAGAGATACTTCTTGATAACTATTCCAAGGTAATTAATATTGAGGCACTTACCATGCTTGACATGGCAAAGAAGCAGATACTTCCCGCAGGAATTGAATTTGCAGGGCAGCTTGCAGCAAATATCGCCGCAAAGAAAAACGCAGGCATTTCCTATGATCTTGAAAAGCGTCTTGCAGATAAGGTGACAGCGCTCAACAGCAGCATTCAGGAGGCTATTGATGAGCTTGACACCAAGGTAATAGGTGCGGCAGATGCGGGCAACGTTGAAGAAACAGCAAAATATTACAGAAATGTGGTATTCTGTGCAATGCAGAGCCTGAGAGCGGCAGCCGATGAGCTGGAGACCATTACTCCCGAGAAGCTGTGGCCGTTCCCGACCTATGGTGATCTGATGTTCAGGGTTTAATTGATATTATTTAAATTTGATTTCTCCTTTAATTTCGGTGTATGCCAAAAGCATACATATACTCACTCTACAGGACGGGGAGCGTTCCCTGAGCTTTCCGTCCATCTCCCTGTGATCGCACGGAAGAAATTCCGTGCGATTATTTATGTAAATAATAGATATAAAGCAAATAAAAATTAGTATTAAATTTGTAGATAGTGACAAACCTAAAAAACTTTAAAAAAACCCCTTGACAAACGCTCGAAAGTATGATAAAATAAAAAAGCTGTCGGACGAG
>CANQPL010000025.1 GCA_947625735.1 uncultured Clostridia bacterium | reverse complement strand
TAGCATGGCTTTCACTCCTTTTTCTTTATTATACCATGCTTGTCAAGTGTTCGGATATTTTTGTGGATTGCTATAATTTCGTCTACGGCGGCGTTTAAAAGAATGGGGTGATTATTCAGAGGAAAATGTCTTATTTCCTTCACTTGTTCAACGGGATAGTCTTTTACAACATTTTTTGCCCACTCGAAATTTTTATACGAATACCGTCTGTCCCATTCACCAACTTCGCTTACCCTTGCGGCAATAATAAAGGCTATTCTGTCAATTGAATATGTACTCATAAGTTCGGAAATTGCATTTTGGCTGTTAAAGTACATACCGTCATTGTTACAGATTATAGAGTAGCGTAAAGACGCAGCGCACCTTTCATTTTCCCGCATATTGGCAAAATATATTTCTCTTTCTCCTGCCTCTGCTGCCTCTGACGGGGTTTTGGTATAAACGGGCATAATATTTCCGCTGCTCTTTTCATAAAGCTCTGCCGCCTCTTTCAGCTTATCCCTGTTGTTGGTGGTGCGGTCAAGTATGATATGAAATGCTTCGGGTAACATTTCCTCGTTTCTTTCTATACCGTCAAAGCTGACAGTACGGACACGCAAAGCCTCTATCTGTGCCGTATCTGTATTTCCCTGTGCATTCATATTCTTCACGGCTTCTTCTGTATCTGACCACACTCCGCCAATTTTCATTTGACTGACGGCAGAATAATAATCGGGATAATCAGAGGAATAGTCGGACGGAAAAATATATGTCCGTTCTTCATAACCGTCACCTAAACTTGGCGATGTTTTATGCTGCTCTGCCGCCTTGCTGTCAAGCTCGTCCAGAACATCATCAACATTTTTCCAAAAATGAGCAAAAAATTCTGTATTTCCGATTTTCTCAGAGTTATTCATAACCTCAATAGAATTTGTTTTAATAAATTCCATTTCAGTATCATTTGGAATAGTTTCCTCACCGCTGCCACAACGGTAAGTCTGTATATTTACTCGGATCATATCGTCAAGGCTTAGAGTGTTGTCTTTGTCTGCATACAACTTCAGAATTTCCTTATATGCGGCTGTTTCTGCAATGTTATCATCAGATATAACACCGGGTACAAGGTATACTTCGCCCGTCTCAAATTTTATTTCGGAGTAAATATACGCTTTTTCTTCCGAAAGAACAGATCGCTCGGAGTTATGAGTTAAATCAACTCTGTTCCCGTTAATATCGTCATATCTTGTAAGCTCATAATCCTGCAACTCAATGTTGTTTAACCAACTGGTCATAAAGCTGTTGGTATCTTTTTGTCCCTTAGAACCGTCACTGTATTCAAAATATACTCCAATGCCGGAATTTTCATAAGAAATTGCATTTGCGGTTTCCTTTTCAAAATCAACTTTGAGAACAACATCGGGATCATACATAAGATCGCCGTTTTGTACAAATGTGTGCATAAGCGACATTACGTTTCTGTCTATCCATTCGGCAGACAGCGGTTCATACCCGTCACTTTCGTAATGCTCATAGGAATGTTTTTTCGCCATAAATTCGGGAAAAAGCTCTTTGAGCTTGGTAAAATTTCTATGTGCAATTGTATTCGGGATTTTTTTAGGCTTTTGCGCCTTTA
Source organism: uncultured Clostridia bacterium (assembly GCA_947625735.1). Classification (GTDB taxonomy): domain Bacteria; phylum Bacillota; class Clostridia; order Oscillospirales; family Ruminococcaceae; genus Huintestinicola. The sequence continues at coordinate 32,613 of CANQPL010000025.1, read as the reverse complement.
CAGTTTCCTTTGCTTCTTTATCGGAAGTTTCCATTGGGGAGTTATGTAATTTGTCCTCGCCGTTTTTTTCACGTTCCGAACTGCTTTGTGCAGCAGCGGTATGCTGCAAGGTTTCCTGCAAATTTTCTCTATCCCCCTCGGAAAGCATATGCGGCTGCTCCCTTGTTTTTTCTGCCAGAAAATCGGGTACGTCCTTAAAACCAACATCGTCAACATAGTGTGCCGTGACCGCTCCGTCAGAATTCAGTACAACAATATCGCTGACAGACAGGCTGCGCCCCCTAAAATCTTCGGGGTGATCTGTATTGAATTTCAAGTAAAGATTTTCAAGGATAGCATTTTTATTTTCAGCAGTAATACCGTTTTCCGAAAGTTTACCCGAATAAACAAGGTCGTAATCGGATATATCGGGCGAGCCGCCGAGCGTTGACAGATCCACAAATCTTTTAAGGAAGTATTTATCCCCGCTCTTGACCTGATAAATTTCAAAATCGTCATTATTTTCCTGCGTGTGCATATTATCCGCAAGGGAATTTACATTATTGTTAATGCTGTCAATATTGTCGGGAATTATTCCGCTGTTATTAACAGGAGAATTATCCTTTGATATTTCGGCATTTACAGCGTTTATGGAATTAAGTTCATTGGCAAGGTCAGCACCGTATACAAATAATGGATTATTTCCTGCTTCGCTAAGGAGCTGCTCTTTCCAGTTTCCTATATACTGCTTTTCTGACATACCAACATTAACTTCACCCTTTTTATCCATACTCATCATAAAATCGCCGTCTATAGACTTTATTATATAGGCTTCATAATTAAGAGAAATCTCACTTCCGACTTCAATTTTCTCTACAGCCTCTCTGTTTTTTTCCAATGTAAGATTGCCCAGTTCTGTTTCAAAATCCACAGCCGGAGAGTTTTCAAAAGGAAATTCCTCGTCCTTGAAAATAATGCTGTGTTCGTATTTCTTTACTTTTTCAGACATATCTGAAACAGAACGGTCGGCGTCAAATGCCCTTATTTGCTCAACAGTTCCACTACTAAGAAGGCTATCATAAAGTCTGCCATATCTATCTTGCAGGGACAGATTGTTCCAATAGACAGAAAATTTTTCTTTAACACCCTTTGCGTGATTTTCAATAGCTTGTTTATCATCTTCAGAAAGATCATCAACATAATAGCGAATATTGCCCTCGTTGGATATGTGTGCAACACTTAGATAATCATCTATTTTCTTGTCAAGCCTTGAAACATCATAGCATAAAACGCCGTTACCGAAATAGCTGAAATGTATATTGCTCTCCTGTGCTTCTTCAGCTATATTTTCACTGCCTGTTAATTCGCCATTGGGGATTTTTTCATCTGTTTCAAGTTCTGACTTGCCCCTTTCCGCAAAAGCAGACTTGACCTTTTCCAAATGCTCTGCGGCTTCGCTTACCTTGCTTTCTTCATACCGCATAGAACCGTCCGAATTTTCGCATACCGATCTGACCTGTTCAATATAGTTTTCAATGGGTTCAAAGTCGCCCGACTGTAAGGCAATAATAGTATTTTCAAGCACATTTTTGCCTACCGAATAATCGCTCCATTCATAGCTGTCATAAAAACGGTCAAGGTCGAGCAAGTGGTTATTGCCTACTTCATTAGGTTCAAAACGGTACTTTTCGCTTATATCATAAAAAATTTCGGCGATAATGTCCATACGGATAAAACTTGCAACATCATCCTTATTTGCAGAATAAATGCCGTTATTTTCGCCGATCTCAAATCCGTAGTTCTTCATATCGTCTGCAAACTCCTTTAAAACGGGCATAGTTATCCCGTCCTCGGTGCTTTCTGCTTCCTCAATCAGTCTGCGTTTTACAAGAGTGTTTTCATATTCCTCAAAATCTCCCCATACATTATCGTCAACAACATTTCCGTCCTTGCCCGCTGCAATATGAGCCACACCGTCGCCGTAATAGTCATTTTCAAGCAAGAACAGTTCCCTTCCGTCAATTTCGGCAGCCTCGATAACATTCCAAGCTCCCGCATAGCCTTCAAGTTCAACTCTGAAACTTTTTTCGGTTATCTCCTGCGGCTCTGCACGTTCTTCCTTGTCCTTGACAGCAGCTTCACAATTAAGTTCCAGATGGGATATAAAGCTGTCAACAGAGGATTTTGCTGTGCTGTTTTCAGATATACCATAATAATATGCAAAATCCTTAGAGGCATAGTTGATGTAGTCATCAGCATAATCGGCAAAATATCCCGAATGGATTTCAATGATATTTTCCTTGCAATGCTCGTTGAGATATGCAATAAAGGCACGGCGTCCCTGTTCCTCATTCTCGGCATCAATTCTTTCGGAATATGCCGCAAAAATATCCTCCTGCGTTACAGTCTTGTCAACAAACTCTCCGTTTCCGTTATCGCCGTCGGGATTGAAGTATACCCAAGAGAAGTTGTCTGTATTGGGGTTGTAACCGATAAGATCTATGTACTCGCCGCTGCTGTTTGCGGGAAATTTTTCGATAAGTTTTCTGTTTTCCTCGATTATGGAATTATCCTCATGCTCTCTGTCGATCTCTCTCCAGTTGGCAATTTCCTCATCTATATTTGTAATGGAAATTTTGCTGCTCTGTGTGTAAGACAACGCTTCGTCAACGCTTTTGAATATAGGGGGCTTGTTATCGCTGTCCCTATACGCTTTAACAGAAGCTCTGTCGGCAGAGTTATATTTCTGAATATAGTAATAGTAGTCGCCGTTAGTAGGGTGTTCACGATAGGCAATCCTATAGGAAAGAGGATAAAAAAATTCGTTTTCGGGATTGTCAAGCATTTCACGAACAGCAGCCATACTGTTAAAACCGCATACCTCTCCCGTCTGCACACTGCGGATATTTACAAATCCGTTTGTATCGGCAATACGTTCAAATCCATTTTCTCGGAGAGCCTCCAGCAAATCCATATTTTTAAGATTTTCTATCATAGAGCGGACGGCTGCGGCGTTTTTCTCGCCGCTGACCGTTATCGTTGCTCTATTGTCCCGAATAATACCCGAAAAGCGGTTATTTGCATTGCCCGACAGAATGTCGGCAATTTTTCTCGCAGTATCGGCGTCGGTATCAATATATTTTTTGTCACGGATATTCTTAAATTCCGTATTTCCTAAGATCGTTCTTACACTTGGAAATGCCCTTGCGGTTTTTTCTGCAATCTTCTCCGCACGCTCGCTGTCTGCCTTATTTACGGTCACAATGCTCCTGTATTCGCTTATAGTTGCAGAATGGAGTATGTTTGCGGCTTCAAGCTCCTTGACCGCCGCATACGCCGCCTCCTGTGACAGCTTTATAAAGTGCCTTTCGTTTGCGGGTATCTGCCTGTAATAATCCTTATTTATATATTCGGTCATTTTAAATTCCTCCTTATTCTGCGATAGAAAAGCTCTGTGCTCGGACAATGCGCCGACGTCTTACTTTTCCTTTTACGGTCATTTTTCTTGTAAAGGCAGTTCCCATAATTTCTACGGTATTGCCGCTTTTGATACGGTCAAGGAAATTCATTGACGTATCAACAATAATTGGTGTAATTGCGCCTGTTTCGCTGTCTGCAACAGAGAAAGCTATCCGCATAACTTCACCGCTTTTTACGATTTGCGGTGTGTTTGATATTTTTCCGATAATAAATACATTGCTCTCCATAATCAATTTCCTTTCAATTCCTTTGCCCACCGCTGCTTTCCGCAAGTAGGGGCAGTTGTATTTCTCGGACGGCTCGGAGTGCTCCAATTGCCGCCCCTTGTATCGGCTTCCTTATGCCAGCCGCAAGCCTTTAGAGATGTGCCGTTTTCATTTTCCAGTATGTAAGTGATGATTTTGCTATATCCCATTTCCTGCGCTATCCTTGCAGCACGGGAATAGAGAAAACTGCACACGTTAGGTGTACCGTCTGTACATAACCGTACCGCTTCAATAATTTTGCCGTTGTCAAGTTCTCGTGAGACAGGACGTGCAAGCTGTATTACGCCGACTAACTTACCGTCAATTTCGCAACCAATACGGAATTTATCCCTATAAACAGGGTCGTGATGTCTGTGCAGATTTGCAACAAATTTATTCGCCGCTTTAAGTTCGATAGGTACTGCTTTCATAGGCGCTATAACCTCCCTGTTTGGTATTACTTCTTTGCTATTATATATAACCAGCAATGACGGAAACGGAGCAGCGTCGACAGGATTTCCGTATTCGTCCGTAAAGTGCAGTCTGCCCCGAATAAACCTAATTTCTGCTTTCCAGTAAATGTAGTCGTGAAAGTATGCCGTATCGGTTCTTGCGGGGATTAACAGCACAACGGGATATTCCATAGTTAAAGCCTCCCTGTATGCTTTTTCAACCCACTTTCCAATTTCACGCCCATATGGAGGATTGCAAAAAACTGCGCCGCCGTAATCCCAGCTTTGGGTCAGACCGTCCGTTTCGGGTGTAAAATAATGTTTGCACTTTGCTGTTGCTGCGGTTGCCGCAGGATCAAGAACAAAAGAAAATTCCTTGTTGAGTTCATTAAAAAAATCCTGCGGCGTACACCAGCAATTACTTTTTGAAGAGAAAAACACTTTATTCATTTTTCGTCCCCCTTAAAACCTCTGCAACTCCCTCCATAACGTACAGTACGCAAGGGAGCGCAACTCCATTTCCCCACATACGGTATTCGGGAGTATCTTTATGCGGTATTCCCTCGCACCACCAATCGGGAAAACCCTGCAAACGGCAGCATTCCAACGGAGTAATTCTGCGGACAATATATGTACTCAAATCAATAGGCTTTTCTGTTACAAAAGGTGTTGTATTCCCGCCCATACCGTATGCCTCCCGAACTGTAGGAGCAACATCAAGGGGACCTGTGTATCTGCCGTCAAGGCCGTGATTTTCGTACATATTCTGCTGTTCGGCATTGCAGCATACCGCCGAGGGACCTTTGGCAGTCAAGGTCTGTACCGTATCTTCCGAAACCGAAATGTTATATTGTGCATTCTCCCCCTGATTGAATGCCGCCCTGTCAATGCTGTAAAGAGGCGACATAACAGCGTGTCGGTCAACCGTGTTAAGAGTGTATGACTGTTCGGTAATAACTCCTTTGCCGTTGCCGCCGTTCTGCGGCTGTCTGTCAATAGTGTTCCCCGCAATGCAAACTGCCGATAAATCGCCCGACCGTCCAAAATGATCGCCTGCAATTGTGGGTGCGATCTGTCCGCTTCCGTTGCCTCTGCCGTCATATATCACACACGGCTCGCCGCCGTGAGTACAAGTAATGGTCGGCGAAAAGTTTCTGCTGACGCCGCAATTGCTTTTCCCGCCGCCTTGGTCTACACATAAAACCTCTTTTTGTAAGACGCAAGGCTCGTTGCCGTGCGCCTCTGCTCGTAGCGTAGGAACAACATCTTTTTCAACCGATATGGAATTACCGCCCTGATCGTTAAGTACAATTCGGGGTGCAAGAACAGCATTTTGAAATCCTGCATTAGTACCGTTTACAAGGGTATTTGATATGTTTTCCGTATAGCATTGACTTTCCGCTTTCATTTGCGGATAAAAGCTGGCGCATAAAACAGGACTGCCGTTTGTTGCCGCTAAAGTATGACACGGTTCGTTTATCTGCGGATTGCTTCGGTTTGTTTTTGACGTTATCTGCGTACTGTCAAAAACAACCGTATCGCATAAGCAATGTGCCTCCTGCTCTGCTTGGAGCGTTGGACTTGTTTTTTCGGAATATCCTATACTCCCTGCCTTACTTCCTGCTTTGCCTTTAAATCCTGCCGCATACCCTGATTTGGGGGTAAATTCTCCGACTGATACATCAGTATTTCTTTGAGTATCGGCGGCAAGTTTTTCCCACGCCTTGCGGCTCTCCTTAAAATTCCCTCGCAAGCCCTCTCGCTTAAATAATATTTCTGCGGCACATTCGCCTCCAAAATATCCGACAAGAAAGATACGCTTTCTTCTTTGGGGGACGCCCCAAAATTGGGCGTCCAGCACTCTCCACGCAAGACTGTAGCCGTTTCCCATAATGCAGCCTGCGGTCTGCCACTTTCCCTTTGGAGGTCGAGGAACAGAAACGCCCCTGTCTTTGATTTTTGCGACTTCTTCGAGGACCGTTCGGAAGTCCTCTCCTTTGTTGCTGCTGAATGCTCCGGGGACGTTTTCCCAGATGATGATCTTCGGATATTCTCCATTTGTAGCACCTCTCATTTCTTTAATTATCCTTACTGCTTCCATAAACAACCCCGACCGCTCGCCGTCAAGTCCTGCACGTTTGCCCGCAACCGATAGGTCTTGACATGGACTGCCATAGGTTATAACATCTACAGGCGGTATTTTTGCACCGTTTATTTTTGTTATATCGCCCAAATGCTGCATACTCGGTATACGCTTAGATGTGACCGAAACGCAGAACGAGTCAATTTCACTTGCCCATAACGGCTCTATGCCGCACATTATCCCCGCAAGAGGAAAACCGCCGCTGCCGTCAAACAGACTGCCGAGAGTTATTCTGTTATTCACGCTTATTACCTCCGTCCTCAAGTCTTATATCCAGCAATGCCGCCGCTTCGGGCAATGTCATTTTTTCCGTCAGCGCAGTCATAAAATCAATAATGACCTTGACAGTCAGATTTTTGGTCTTGCAGAAATTATCAAAATCACGGATTTCATCATTATGAAGTTCCGCTCTGATCTTATTTATCTGCTCGTCAATCTCCTTTGTCCTTTTTTCAGCCGCCGACTGTGCCGTAAAAGCCTTTTCACGCTTTTCACAAAGAGTTTTCAGTTTTTCGGAAAGCCGCTCCGTTTTTGAAACGGTCTTGCTGTCGGGTTTGTTTTCCTTTTTTTCGGGAAACTGTAATAACCGTGCAGTATCGGCAATTTCGTTTTCAATATTCATTTTTGCATTCTCCTTTTAACCATTAAAATATTTGCGATCTGCGCCTCGATCAGTGAAATATCCGAATTTAAAGCGTCAAGTTCAAGCTGCTTTTCGGAGCGTTCGCGAATATACTCCGATTTACGTTTATTTAGCTCCGCTATTTGACTGTCAGCGGACAAATTGCGCTTTCGGGGGTCTGTTGTTCGCATTTTGAAGAACCTCCTTTGCCGCTGCCGCTTTTTGCTGTACCTGATCGGACCATCGGGACATTTTCTGCACTGTGCCGATAAAGCTTTTTGGAGGATTTATCTTTTGCAAAAGCTCGTTAAAATCCTTAACGCCGTTTTTGTGACATTCCGTGATAACTATACATTTATCACCAAAGCCTTTGCAGAAGATTTCTCCCTTTTCGTCATTATCAACACATAACGCAACCTGCAAGCCACGCTGTAAAAGAGATTCAACCACGCTCGGTTTCAGACCGCCCATAGATACAAATTCGCAGTTTTTAGCATTTGGGTGCAAATGCATAAAACTCATCATATCTATAGCGCTTTCAAAAACATACGCTCCCTGCGGATTTGGAAATTTGACATATTCAAAGAAATTGCCTGCTGTTCCCTCCGCTACTCCGTTAAAGGACTTTAACTTCTGCTTTAATGTTCTTTCAAGCGTTTCCCTGTCTATATCCGAATTATCCAAAGCCTCTATAACGTCCGAAACTGTCTTAGCGTTTTGTTCGCTTACGGCAATGTTAGCTTCATTCTCGTAAATAAATCCGACAAATTTCAGTCCCTTTTCATCTTTTAAAATTTCTCCCACTTGCTGGGCTATGTACGGCTCTGTCTTAATAACCGTCCGATTTTCAATGTCGGCAAATTTTGTATTGCCAATGGTGTACTTCTTCCTGCCTGTTCCGTGAAACTCCGCTCCGCAGGGTATGCCGTCCTTAATATCAAGAAATATTGCATTGCCCTTTACGTCCTGATAAAGCAGATCAGCGTTTATAAGCTCGTTTACAACTTGCGGAGATATTCGTCTTTGCTGCGTCAGATATGCAAAAACTTTTCTGTTATCAGAGTCCTTTTGCGGCATTATAAATTCCTTTTTCTCCCGCTTATTTTTAGGCTCAAAGTCCCCATTGGAAACCTTTGAAAACCCTTTTTCTTTAAACCGTGCATTTGGCAGTTCTCCGTTTAAAGCAGCTTTTACAGCTTCGGGAAAATTTAAACCGAGAGCCGCCTGTAAGCAGCTTACAAGTCCATAACCGCCTGTCTGACGGGAATGGATATAGAACCTCTGCCGTTCCTCGTCAACCTTTAAGCCGCCGAAACCGTGTATGTGCATTTCTCTGCCCTCTTTGTCTGCTGAATACCCCATACACTTGAAAAATTCGGTAATGCTCTGTTCGTTGGCACGGTTTATTTGTTCCTGCGTATAAAGCATTTATCCTAACGCCTCCTTTAACGCTTTTCTGAAATCCTTGTTTCTCGGTTCTACCGTCAGCCCTTGCGCTGTGCGGCTATCCTCTAAGGCAAAACGTTTTTCAAGCTGTTCTGCCGTAAAATCGGCACGAAAATTACGCCACGTCCGCTTATCCATTTGCCGCAGTTCTTCCCATAAATCGGGAAATTCTTTCCGTAGCGTCCGCAGATTATCAAGGGACTGCAAGGGGCAGCACCAACAGGAAACACGGTCAAATTTTCTGTAAAGTCCCTCCCAATCGTACCCTTTGCTATAGCAGTATTCAAGGCACATCTGCTCCGTCCAGCCCCATTCAACAAGAGGGTGTATATGCCCTGAATTTGCTTTTCGTTCAAGTCTGAACTGTTCGTCTGCGGCAATGCCTGTGTACTGGATAAGGCGGTATTTCTTTTTCAGTGCCGACAGATGTTTGTTTATGACGTCCAGTTTCATTGTCCGTGTACACCACCTCATTCTCGGACCTGCCCAAGAGAAGCCGTTGGGAAAGTTGTATTTTTCATTTATGCTGCTGTTCTTCCGCGTTATCTCACGGTCAAACATATAATGGTCGAAACTGTACTCATTTTTAAGAACGGTAAACTTTATCCCCGCTTCTTTGACTGCCGCCTTTACCCTTTCAACGTGCCTGTACATTGCGGGAAACTCCTTGTATGTATCGCACCAAATAACTTCATTTATCGGTTCGCCAAGCTCCATAAGCCGCAGGAGCATAGCCGTACTGTCTTTGCCGCCGGAAAAGGAAACTATTCTGTATTCTTCCATTTTTACCGCCCCCTGTCCGTGTTTTGAGAGGGCTTTTGATACTGTTCCCTAGCCTTTGCAGCCTTTATCTGAACCTTATTCGACCACTCGGACATACTTTTTACAGTCTCGATAAATCCCTTATTCTTCACTCCGTCAACGGTAACCGCAGAATTTTTTCCGTCAAACTTTGCGGAAAAATTCACGCCTTTTTCCTCGGCAAATCTTGAAATATTATACGCCGTCTTTGCGTCTGTTCCGATGTATGTTTTGTTCTGAATACCGCTGTATTCGTTCTTGTTGTAATACTTGACCTCCAATTTAGTTTCGTCCTGCTGTTCGTATACGGCTGACGGCTGAACAGGGATTTTGCTTTTCTCTGTCTGCTGTAATGGCTTTTCCTGTTCGGAAACATCATAACCGTAAGCCCTGCAAATTTTTGAAATAAGACCGTCAGCAGTTTCTGCGCTTTGAGGATTATTTGCGGCATAATCCTGCAAGGTATCGGTAACACTGTAAAAATCATCTTGGTTCTTGCTTTCAAGGCAAGTAACTATACTTTCCTTTATTTTCGGTATTGCTTCGGTATTTCCTCCGCAAAGAAGTTCCGAAGCCTTGTCCTCAAGATACGACTTGTAAATTTTAGGGTCATATACAACGACCTGATTGCGGCCGTTATTTTTTGCGCTGTAGGCTGCCCTGTCCGCTCTCGTAAGTTCTTCGTCAAATACCTCTCTGATATTGTCGGGAGTGACCTCAATATTAACGTTCGGACGTATATCGCAAACGCCCATTGATACGGTTACTTTGACCTCGGCGGGAGTATCGTTCTGCATTACCGTATGTACGGTATTTTCGATCTGTTCTCTGAGGCGTTCTGTAATATCTACAGCCTTTTCGGGAGCGCAGTTAAGTATAAGCACCATTTCCTCTCCGCCCATACGAAAAGCGCAGTCAGCTCCGTCCCTTGTACCGCCGCCCAGAACAGCGGCTACACCTTTAAGAATGGTATCTCCGGCCTCGTGTCCGTATGTATCGTTTACGGCTTTGAAATGGTCTATATCGCACATCACAATGCTGACGGGCTTCTCCTCGTTAAGATTTCCGCAAAGAGTATTTTTCAGATACTCATTAAGTCCCTGCCTGTTTTTAAGATTTGTAAGTTCATCGGTAATACGCCCTTGATGTTCGTATTCTTTTTTAAGAGCAAGCTCCACGGTGTTCACCATATTGCTGCCCTGTTTAAAACTATCAAAATCCGTCTTTTTAAATCCGCATTCCTTCTCGGCAACAATAACTCCCAGCGACTTTCCCTTTGACGTTACCAAAGGAATTACTGCTTCCTTTTCTTTTCGATGAATTTTCTGCACCGCAAAAGCCGTCTTTATTTCTTCTGCCGATCTTGCGTCCTGCCAGTTTCGGTAGTCGCCGTGAGAAAAGAACTTGTCCGCAGAACTGTCATAGCAGTAAAAGGTTGCTTTATCACAATCGGTAAGCTGCTTTGTAACGCTTTCTATTTCGTTCATAGCGGTTTCTATAGACTGACTTTCGGTAATTGCAGCCACAAATTTATTAACGGTTTCCACCTGTTTTTCAAGAATATTCACCTTGTTTTCCAAAGACGAATTTTTCTTTTCAAGAGCGGCTATTCGCTCCAGCATTTCCTTGATTTCCTGTTCGTTCATAAGTATCTTCCTTTCCTTTTACTCCCCACCGGGTACTCGGTTAAATCACATAACTGACATCATTAAAAGCATATTCGCCGACATCTTCCTCACGGATAACTGCCTCTGCAATTTCGTCAATTCCTTTTTGGATATTGTCAATATGCTGCGCAAGGAAATTAAAATATTCCGCTTTTGTGATAGTGTACTTCGCTTCGGAGTTAAATTCATCACGTTCCTCATCGGTGGTTTCGTACACACCGCCGACATCGGCAAAATATTTTGCGAAAAATTCCTTTGTTTTTTCGTCGCCGTCAATCCCGTATATCCTCACGGTAACATCACGGCAGTATTCGCTGATAAAAACTTTCATAAAACTATCCCTCCGTACTGTTTTCTCTGTTTGCCAGTTTTTCGGCAAGCTCATTCTGTTTTTTTTCCGTAACAGCCTGTTTCTCGCTCATTTTTGCACGTTCTGCCTCGGCTGCCGATTTTATGTCGCTCAACGTCTGTATCAGCTTATTGTTTTTACGCTGTTCCTTCATTCTGATATATTGTTCCTTTATCATTCGCTCCGCATACTCACGCTCATTGACGTCAATTTCATTCATAAGCGTTTCGGGAATGGTGATCTTATCGTTTACCACCTTTATTTTGCGGCTGCGGGAACAAAGCTGAATAATGCCCCATATCTTATTAAAATCAAAGAGCATTGTATGTAACTTCCCGTTGTCAAGCGGTTCTGTATGAGAGCCTTTTACAATATACAGCTCCTTTTTTGAGTTATGGAAAACTTCGATCACCGCATTATCGGGAAGTGCGACATTGTTTTTGAATTTTTCCACTGCCTTGCTCACAAGCTCGCTGTCGGTATACTTTTCTGTCACATTAAGGTCGATCTCTTTAATGTGGTCGGCGTTCAGAGCGCTGCTTTCAGCGTCTGCCGCATAGTCAAACCAATTGACCCTATCGCCGCAAATATACCGTTTTCGGATATATCCTTTTACCGTAAAATGCAGCTTGAATTTACGCAGATATTCCTCATAGCTATTTTCAAATTTTTCGTCAACAGGCAAGCCATTTTCCTTTGAATATGCAATAAAATCTCTGCCGTAGGGCTTACTGTAAACTGCGGCATATCCCGCAGCTCTTTTCAGATCGACCGCAAAGGGATAGTATTCGGAATTAACGTCTCCGTTCTCTACTTCTTCGCATTCAAGAAGATTTTCCTTGCTTTCTTCAATTCTTATCCTCTCTGCGAATTTGTCAACAGTTCCGAATTTTTCCCCCGTTTCCACAAGAAATTTGTAAAACTCCATATCGGTAACTTTAGCAAATCCATTCACAAGTGCAATGTTCGGAAGTCCTGCTATATACTGCGCTTCGGAAAATGTAACAGGCGTCATTTCGGGATATTTTTTGGAGTTTGCGGCGCATAGAAGAATATTTTCAACCTGTGAAAACGTCAGCTTATCTTCGGGATTTTTATCCGCTGTCAAAGCGTTTTCAGCGGCAATTATATCCCCGTAAAGTTTTTCCCTGCCGTTTTTTACGATCTCCAAAAGCGTTTCTTCGGAGATAACTCCTGCGCCGAAAAGGAAGATTATCCTGTCAATCACTTCACTGTGCGGCTCTGCTTTAAGCGTTCCAATCGTTTCATCGGACAGTTTTTTTATCTTCGTATCTTTCGGCAGTTCCATTCCCCAGACCTCGGAAATTATCAGATAGCGGAAAATCATTGCGCTTGTCATTCCCGTATCTCCTGCGTATTCGTAAATGTTAATAACGGTCACTCCCTTTCCGCACGGATATTTACATATTTGCCCGTGTCGTACATTTTGTATTTTATTCTTTCGGTTTCACCGTTTAATTTTTTCTTCTGCTTGTAAATTGCCTTGCCGCCTAAGAGATCGGTAACATTTGCGGCTGTTACCGTAATTCCGTTGTATTTATCCTCTTTCCACAAGGTAAATCCGCAGCCGTCTTTTCCGCTTTGACAGTAAAAATTTTTACCGCCCTCGTAAATATCTTTACCGCACCGAGGACATTTTCCAAGTGATACTTTTTCCGATTTTACCCGTGAAAGATTTATGTATTTCCCCGTATCATCCAAAATGAAATTTGCAGTGTAAGCGTCGCCGTTTTTAGCAATTGCCTTAAACTGCACAACCTCGCCTTTAAGGAGCTTTTCTGCTTTTTCCGCAGTGATACTGCCTTGAATTGCTATCTGATCTTTCCATAGATTAAATCCGCAGCCATTCTGTCCGCTTTCGCAATAGAAATTTTTCTTGCCCTCGAAAATGTTTTTTCCGCACCTTGGGCATCTGCCAATAACTTTTTTGCTGTGCGGATTTTCACATTCAAGAGGCTTTCTGTGACGTTCGGGGCTTTTTTCAAAATCAATAACCGATTTAACAAACTCCTTGACTTCCTCCAAAAGCCTGTCCGCTGCCGCATTGTCCGTCTTAATGCCTGCAAAGGTCTGTTCCCATTCGGCAGTGCGCTCGAGAGATTTTACGCTGTCCGGGAGAGAGGCAATAAAGGCTCGTCCGAAATCGGTGGAAATTATGCTTTTTCCGTTTCTTTCAAGATACCCCGCATTAACAAGCTGTTCAATGACCTCCGCTCTGGTGGCTTCTGTTCCAATACCCTTTCCGCTGACCGCCGCCTTTAACTCCCTGTCGTCAATGCGGTTGTCGATGTTGTTCATAACGGACAGCAAGGTATCGTCCGTAAAATGTTTCTTAGGTTTTGTTACACATTCTTTTACGGAAATTGCTTTAGCCGTAAATGTTGTTCCCTCGGTAAATTGACAGTCCTCGGAAAAATAAATGCTTTTCTTGCTGTCTGTGTCATATTCTTTCCAGCCCATTGAAACAGGTTTTATTGTTTTAAGGGAATATGTAATGTCCTCGCACCAAAATTCGTAATTGGTTTCCGTGTATCTGTACTCGGCGTCAACAGCGCAAAGAAAACGGTTCACCGCAAGTCCGTATACTTTTCTTTCATTTTCGCTCATTCCTTTAGTATCTGTAACATTCGCCTCGGGAATAATAGCGTGATGATCGTGACCGTTCATTTCCCTGTTGTTGATTATTCTGCCGTCAAGGTTAAGCCCCGCAATTTTCAGCTTGCCTATACGCTCTCTGTATTCCGCTTTATCTTCAAGAACGTCAATAATCCGAATAACCTTGTCACGCATATCCTCGGAAATATAATTGCAGTCGGTTCTCGGATAGGTAAGCAGCTTTTTCTCGTAAAGGCTTTGAGCAGCGTCAAGGGTCTGCTTTGCGGTAAGCCCGTAAATTCTGTTTGCTTCCTGCTGGAGTGTTGTCAGACTGTGGAGCAGGGGACGGTTAATTTTCTTTTCTTCGGAAACTGCGGAAAGCACATTAACGGATTTTTGTGTGCTTATATTTTTCACTTTTTCCGCTTCCTCGGAAGTGTTCCAAAACTTCTGTGACAATGCTCCGTTTTCCATTTCAAGACGGTATGTAACAGTTTTTTCAAACCTTTCTATTTCCTTGTCACGCTCCGCAACAATAGCAAGAACGGGAGTTTTTACACGTCCTATTCTGTGTGGATAGCCGTCCAGTACGCCGTATAACCTTGACAAATTCATTCCGATTATCCAGTCTGCTTTTTCCCTTGCAAGAGCGGCGTAATATTCACCGTCAAAGTCGCTGTCGGGTGGAAGATTTGACAAGCATTCCCTTATTGCCTCGTCCGTCATTGAGTTTGTCCACAACCGCTTGACGGGCTTCTTACAATTATTCGCCTCATAGATATGACGGAAAATGAGCTCGCCCTCACGTCCTGCGTCTGTGGCGCATATGATCTCATCTACCTCGTTAAGCGCCATAAGCTGGGAAATCAGCTTTCGTAATCCCTCTGCGCTTTCGTTTTCGGGAAATATTTTAAAATCGGGGAATATGGGCAGTTCGTCAAGTTTATATGATTTGCCGTAACCGTAATCCTGCGGAAGTCCCAGACCGTACAAATGTCCTCTTGCATTTGCAACATAATAGGCGCTGCCTTTGTAGCAAAAATCCTTTCCGTCACCGTAAATTTTTTCTCTTGCACCTACAACGTGCGCTATGGTTTGCGCTGTGCTTGGTTTTTCGCTGATTATAAGTTTCATATAAAAAATCCTTTCTTTTTGCTTACAAAGTATTGACAAAGTAAGCGTTATGATGTACAATATAATTGTAAGCACTGTTAAATTCGTTTATTTTATATAGGAGATGATTTTATGTCAGATACTTCAAGCGTTACTATTCGTGTTGATACCGAAGATAAGCGCAGGGCTGAACAGCTTTTCAGCTCGCTTGGTCTGAATATGTCAACAGCCTTTAATATGTTCATCAAGCAGTCGCTTCTGTGTGAAGGTCTGCCCTTTGATGTTACTTTGCGCAAGGCAAATGACGATTATTTTTACAGCAAGGCAAACAGGGAACATCTTGACCGCTCCATTGCCCAGCTTAAATCGGGAAAAGCCAAACCTCACGACTTGATAGAGGTGGATGATAATGACTAAAATATGGTCTGACGAGGCTTGGGACGATTATATGTATTGGCACACGCAGGATAAGAAAACTGTAAATCGCATAAACAGACTTATCAAATCCATTGACAGGAATGCTTTTGAGGGCATTGGCAAGCCCGAACCGCTGAAATACGATTATCAAGGATTTTGGAGCGTCCGCATTGACGAAACAAACCGCCTTGTATACAAAATTGAGGACGGCGAATTATATATAGTTTCCTGCCGTTATCACTACAACTAACCAAAGAGGCGATATATTTGAGAACCAAAGAGCAAATCATGTCTGACGGCTATAAATGCTTGCTTGAAAAACTCGGACCTGTTGAGTTAGGCGTTTTTATTTCCACTATCAAACGTGAAAAGTTTGATTATACCGAATGGCGCAAAGATAAGTTTGACGGTAAATCTTTAGATGAGCTTCTTGATGAAGCTGTAGAGTATGCTAAAGAACACCATAATGATTGAGCTTACCCGCTCTCCTTAATTTTCCGCCTGTTTTTGTACTTCACAAAAGCAAGCGCAGCGGTAACTCCGATAAACGCTATGAAATGCGCTCTGCTGTTTTCCCAAAATGTCAAAACAATATCTTCTTCTGTTTCCTCCGCTGTCAAAGTGGCAGCGGAGGTTTCCGTTTTCGGCGGTTCTTCTTTGTCCCGATAATCGGCATAAATCTGAACTCCGATTGCAAGTATGACCAAAAATACAACCAACAGCTTTCCCTTAAAAAGCGGCTCGTCCTTATGCTCTCCGTACCATTTTTTCAGTTTATTCATCTTGATTTTCCTCACTTTCTTCTCCCACTACAGGCAGCGGAATTTGCCAACAGTTATTGGATATTTCGCCTCTGTCGGGGTCAATAAGTATCTCATAAAATCCCTTTGCACGCTCGTTATCCGCAGCTCCGAACTGTCTGAAATCGCCCTCGTCTATGTCAAGCTCCTTTTTAATTGTCTTGACATATTCGTCAAACAACTCTTTGCACTTGTTACTGTCAAAGCCGTTTTCCTCCGCTTCCGTAATCTCAATAATTTTTTCAAGCAGTTCTTCTTTTCCGATACAAGGTTCAATGCTGCCGTTCAGATTATCGTGATCTGCAAGACAATAATATTCCCACGAATAGCCGCTTTCAAAATCTCCCGCAAGCTGACGGCGGCAGTTTTGCCCCGCACAAAAATTGTTGTGAGTAATTTCGGCAGTTATCGGGATATACTCTGTATCCTCAAAAAATATCATTATATCATCGGAAGTAATATTGTATTCGTAATCCGTACCGTCTTCGGTTTTACCGCCGCTTTGTATAAGTTTCAGCGACTTGTACAAGGCGGTCATTGCCATAAGCTCCTCTGCGGACAAATCGCTTTGAATTTCAACATTTCCAAAAAAATTCGTACCCTCGATAGGCTTTCCGTTAAATTCATCGCTGTCGGCAATTCCGTTTGCGCCTCCGTTATTTACGACTTCGTAATGCTGACGTTTTTCCTCTGCGGTCATACTGTCGTTCAGACTGTCAATGAGAGCCTGATATTCCTCGGCTGCCTCGTCCTGCGCTTGCCTCAAAGCATTTGAAATAGCCTGCTCCATTGCCTGTGCGATAGCCGCAGCCGCCTGTCCGTTTGGAGCATTCATAATCGCAGTTTCATACTGCTCTCGGATAGCTGTGATGATATGTTCGCACTTAGAGGATAAATAATCCGTAAAAGTAAGGCACTCTCCCGCACTCGGATAATCATAACAGCCGCCGTACCAATCGCCGTATTCAAGATAATATTCGGCCTGCGCTATATCCATATAGTTTTGAACCATTAGGGTATATCCGTCCAGAACCTCATCTGTGGTTTCAGCGGAAATTTCCCCGTCACTCCCCGCAAGGGTGTAGTCAAAAGGCATAACCCAAGAGAAAAATGAAGATATGAGCATAACCACAATTATCACAATAAAAAACGGAATTATTGCTGCTGCCGCAGTTGGAATTAATTTTGATACAAGTTTTTTCTTGATACTTTTTCCAATCTCGGTCTTAGGCACATACGTCAGAATGTCTTTGTTATGCTTGATGTAAAATTCACGCTGCATTTTTTTCTTAACGGCTGTCTTTTTCTCTATTGACTTTACTTTGTACCGCTGTTTTTCGGCGTTTTTTCCTTTATTATCCTCACTCGGTTTATCAGCCTTTTTTAAGTGAATGTACCTTTTAACATTCTTCTCCGCTTTATCCGAACGACCGAAAATTTTCCCGTTTATATACCGCTTTACGCTATCCGCCGCAATTGCTGTACCTATTGCCGCAGCCCCGCTTCCCACGCTGTCCGAATTTTTCACGGCAGCGGAAACAGCTTTAGCAGTTTGCAGTGCAGGGTTTTCTTTCATACCCATTTCAATAACCTTTTTAAATGGAAGTGCAGCCGCTTTTGCGGCGTCTCCGCTTTTAACTGCCGATACAAAATCTGCTGTTTCTTTTACGGCTTCAAGTACAGAAACTTCGGGAAAGTTTTTCTCATTAGTTTCCGTCTTTACGGTTTCGTTATTTGAATATTCCTCGGATATTGATAAAACTCTGTTCGCATTTTTTTCGTCTGATTTATGCTTGATGTATGCCGATTTCTTTAAATACTGTGCCGCTTCATCATCTGCCGACGCTCTTTCGGACAAGGGAATATCTCCCTCTTTCCCGATGTTTTCCTCTGCCGTTTTCTGCACATAAGCGGCTCTCTCATATGGCTCATCAATATCATTAACAGGTGAGCGTTCCGAATTTTTCTGTTCGAGCCTCTGTCTGATATATGCAGCCTTTTTCAGCCTCTGAACCGTTTGCGGGTCTGCTGTTCTTATTTCGGAATGAAAAACATTTTCGGTATTTCCCCGCCGTTCCCCTGTGTGCCTATCGGATATGCTTTCCGTATTTTCCCGTACATTTGCCTGTTTTTCCTCCTGCACATCTTCAACTGAAACAAATCGCTGTGCCTCTATTTTAGCCTCGTTCATCTGCCTGATAAACGCTGCCTTTTTCATTCGCTCTGCTGTTTTCGGGTCAGACTTTTTGCTGTCGGAATTATCCTTGTCCTTTTTCGTTTCCTGCTTAGCCGCTTTATCTTCTGCCGTGGAAATATTCTCATCATCAATTGGAGTTTCCTGTTTCGTTTTCGCAGTTATATTTGCTTCAGTTTCATAATTTACCGCTTCTGATAAATCGGATTTATCGGTATTTGTGGTGTTATCGGGCTTGCGGATTTCGGCGGCTTTGTTTTCCTCTGTCTGAACCGTAGCCGTCTTTTTCTGTAAATCCTTTCTGTCCTTCTGTTCTCCTTTATCCGTTTTAGCTGTAATGTCGTCAAACACTGATTTATCCGAAATATTCTCATTATCGGAAGTCCCCAATGAAAACTTTTCCTCATTATGAACTTTAAGAGTTTTTTCGGCATACCGTGCGGCTTTTTGCTTTCTTACCGCCCCGTTTTCCGAGGAAAGGGAACTGCCGCCCTTTCCTCTTTTTCTTTTTTTAGACATTTCCTATCGCTCCTTTCCGCTCCTACTCGCTGTCCGCAAGCATTTTAGCAGTTTCGCTGAAATTGGTGGACATCATTCCGTAAAGCTCTGTGTCTTTCGGAAATTCGTCAAAGAACGGTATTTTATCCTTACCGCCCAGCACCAGAATGCCGTGTCCTGCGGGGGTGTCCTTAACATACCGTATCTCGCTGTCGGTAAAATGCAGTATATCCTGCAATTTAGCGGCGTCGGTAGAGTTTTGCTTCAAGAGTGCAAGAAATTCCGAATTGGAAAGCATAGAACGGGATTTTTCGTCCTTTAGCAAGTCCTCTACATTTTGGGTTATTCCCGTCAAAACGCCGCCGTACTTTCTTGCACGCTTCCACAACATTTTAAGATAGTCAAGGCAGTATTCATCGGCAAAAAGCAAGTGTGCCTCGTCAAAATAAATATAGGTAGCTCTGCCCAGATCTCTGTTTCTTGACAGTCTGTTCCAGATGTAGTCAAGGATAAGGAGCATACTTTGTGTTTTCAGATTACCGTTAAGGTCGCGAATATCATAGGAGATAAAGCGGTTTTCGGTATCAACGTTAGTCTGATTATCGAAATATTTTGCCGAACCGTTGACGTACATATCCACCGTAACTATCAGCTTATTCCGCATTTCCTTGTTTATGTTTTCGGTTTCCTCTTTCATACATTCAAGGAATGTTCCGAGTGTAGGCATATCAGCAGGGTCAAGGGTTTCAAGGACCTTTGACTTGATATATGCTTTTCTCACGCACCTGTCTACAAAGGATTTTTCCTGTGCGTTGAGAGGGTGCTTTGCGTCCATACAAGAAATAAATGAAGTGATAAGCTGGCACTTGTCGGCGATAATGTCAATCTC
This sequence comes from uncultured Clostridia bacterium, assembly GCA_947625735.1. GTDB lineage: Bacteria > Bacillota > Clostridia > Oscillospirales > Ruminococcaceae > Huintestinicola. Next base: position 12,902 of record CANQPL010000025.1, on the reverse strand, counting down.
ATCATCGTCAAGCAGACGGAAGTCAAAGTCAAATGGATTGATATAGTTTTTTGAGCCGTTTGCAAATCTGACAACCGTTCCGTTAAACGCCTCTGCGAGCTTCCAGTATTCACGTTCGGGGTCGATGATAATTATGTCCGCATTTTTATTCCGCAGGAAAACGTCTATCAATTCTCTTTTCACAAAGAACGATTTTCCGGCACCGGGGCAGGCGAGAACAAAGCCCGCAGGATTTACAAGTCCTGCTATTCTGTCAAAGGTTATGACGTTATGGGACAGAACGTTCAGACCGTAATACACGGCGTTCGGCATTTGCATTTCCTTAACGTTAAAGGGCATAAATATCGCAACAGCCTCCGAGGGCATTGTCCGCAGCCAGCCGAATTTACGCTGATAACCGCAGGGCAGACAATCGCACATTCCGTCCTCCTGCTCCCACGCCATTTCCCCCTTTGCACAGCCCGAACGCTTCAGGGTGCTTTCAACGATCTCTGCATTGTTCATCAGTTCTTCATAGGATTTTGCCTTAATCAAAATCTGAATATTTGTAAGGAACAGCTTCTGATCCTGCATTGTGATCTTGTCGTATACGGCAACCATGCTGTCACGCTGATTTTTTATTCTCTGCGGCATTTGTGTAGAAAAATTACCGTGCTGTGCCGCCGCAACCTCACGTTTAGCCATATCGGTATCAATAGCGGTTATCTGCCGCTGTACCAATTTTCTTGCCGCTGCACTGTCGTAGGTTTCGATATTCGTAGTTATCATTATTTCAATTCCCGTTTTCAAAAGGTCGGTAAAAATCTCGCTTGTTGCCGTTGCGGGATATTCCCTTATGTACACAACTTTTGCGTATGTATCGTCAAACATAAAGTAATCCTTTTTGAAATCGAAATAGTCGGGTGAGCAGTAGAGTTTATCCTCTCCGCGCTTGAAATTTTCCTCCGTAAGCTGCGGAACAGGGCGTTCATTTGCACCAATGTAGAAATCTTTCAGCATTTCCACACGTTCCTGCGAGGTAAGCACACGCAGATCAGTATTCCCGATACGGTTAAATGAATTTACGGCGGCAATATCAAGAGATTTGAATTTTCTTTTTGCAGTCTCCTCGTCCGCCGCCTTTATCGTAAGGGTTATGTACATATGCTTCTGAACGGCGTTTTGTCCTTTTTTGATATTTTCCTCCAGCACACGGTTATTGTACTCAAACCGCAGATTGAAAAAATCATCCGCTGTCTGCTTCATTAGAATACGGTGGCGGAACTCGTCCACGTTCACCATACTGTTCCACAAACAAATCTGACAGTCAACCGTATCATCAAGGATATTCATAAACTCAATGTATTTATCGAGATACGCATACTGCTGCTCTTCGTCCGCAAGGTTGAAGTTAATGTCGTCAAAAGTATAGGCCTTTGAGTACATTTTTTTACCCAGATACCATATGTTATCGGACAGTATCTGCTTGTAGGGAACAGTGTCAAGGGTTTTCTTTGACAAATTCCGCTTTTCTTTTTCGACGGGATTTTTACTGTCCTTTTTCCTTGATTTTTTAGCCTTGTTCATCTCTATACGCTCTGCGTCCTTGTCCTTTGCGTATTTTCTTTCCCTTGTTTTTCCGTCCCTTTTGTAATTAAACTTTTTCAGTGCAAGTGCCGACAAAGCAAGTAAAGCAACAAGGACGGGAACGGTCATCTGCACGGGTGCAATTGACGCTTCCGGCTCGCTGACAACAACTTCAGACGTTTCCAAAGGTTCAATTACCGATACGGATAAGGTTTCCTCCGTTTCCGTAAAAACCGCTGTGGTTTCGGGAGGCAGCAATGAATTATCCGTAACTGCCGTTGTAAAATTTTCCGTAAATGTATCTTTGGAAATATCTGTCACGGTAAAATTATCCTCGGAAACATCGCTTTCAATATCTCCTCTCCCGCTTTCCATAACCGCCGATACCTCTCTTGCGGCTATCTCGGAAACAGCTGCTTCCACATCTATTTCGGCTGTAATTCTGTTATTTTCGCCCATTGCTATCACATCTTCCTTTCCGGTTTTTCTTAGCGGCTTTTTCCGCTTTCTTCTGCTCTTTAAGCTCCGCTTTACGTTCGGCTTCAAGCTCCGCAAGGCTGATATTTCTCACCTTGTCGTGTATCTCCGTTTCGGGGGATAAATATACCATTTTCCGCCGTTTGTTTGAAAAATAGAAATCCATTACCTTAACGGCAATTTTTTCTACTCCCATACCGTTGTATTTCAAAAATCCAACCGCCGCAAGGGGAGCGACTTCAAGGATTATGAGGTACACAAGAATATCGGGCGTTACAAAATTTCTTCCGAACAGAAACGTTATGACCGCAAGTATCAGCATTACTGCCACGCAGATAAACTGTCTGCCCGTCATTCCGAGAAAAAACTGCTCTTTGTATTCCGTAACGTCCTGCGGAATGTCTGCTTTTATCATTTTCTTAGCCTCCTAACGCACGTTTGGTTATTTCGCTTGCCTTTGAAACGGTGACCGCAAGCATTACCACACAAAGCAAGGGCGTTGCAAACTGCATAATGTGTATAAGCAATCCTCCGCTTGTGCAGCTGTCCGCAAAGGATAATGTCATTCCCGTGCTGATCTTTGTGTAAGCAAGGAAGCATATTGACAATACTCCCCACTGCATTGATACAGCGGCAAAATTCTTGATGAACGATATTCCCGTCTGACGAGCCTGTGAATTTACAAGGGTCGATAACGCCACGGGGGATATTGCCACTAAAATTCCCGTTTCAAAAACAACGCCCAGCATTGAGACGACTACCATTGAAAGCAGTATAAACAGCACGATCGCAACTATGATAAGCAAAAAAGAAAGGCAGATATAGTTAATATCCAGCACTCCGCCGTCAACAGTCCCTGCTGTGGCCGCCGCCGCAAATGAACTGCTTATTCCCGAAAAGGCGTCGCTGTATGAGGTAAGCGTTGCCGAGCGGAATAATCCCGATATTGCTCCCACAATATTCCCCGTGTTCTGTATGATTATTTCGCTTACAATGAGCTTCATTGCAATCCTGAGTGCGCCCTCTATGCCTCCGTTAAAGTCAATGGCGGCACAGTAGGTAAACGCCTCCATACAGAAAAACAATGCCATTAACGCCGTTCCTGCGGCAGTAAAAACGTCTATTGCAGTACCGCATTCGCTGACCACATCAAAGCCCACAAGAACATCAAGCACCTGAGAAAATCCGTCCGCTTCTGTTTTTATGAGATTTACTGCGTCCTCAAACGCCTCCTGCCATTTACTTGGGTCTCCCATTTTCAAGCTCCTTTCATATTTCGCAGCGGACGGCTAAAGTGAAATATGTATCGGCTGCCCGCTGCGGAAAAAATTTTTTTAGTTCTGCATTATGATCCCGATATGGAGATAGTTGTGGGTACAAGTGCGCCTACAGCGGCAATTATCGCACCGCCGATCAGCGTCTGAAAGCCTCTTGTCTTACCGTCTGCGTTATCGTCCTTAAAGCCTACGCCCGTCTGAATGCCGCCCACAATGGCTACAAGCGATCCCAGACCGATAACGCCGGGACCTAAAATTCCCATAATCCCGTCTATCATTCCCTGTGCAGTTGATCCGCTGTTTCCTGCCGCATACGCATTAACCGTACAAGCCGACATTGCCATAGGAACGGCAAGCATAACCTTTCCCGCTCTTGTGGTCATAAGTCTGCCTACGGAATTTGTAGCCGTTAGCGTTGCTCTTGCTCCAATCTCCGCTGCCTTGGTCTGTACATTGTCAATTGCCTTTGTAAATCTGTTCATCTTAGTGAACCTCCTTAAAAATTTTTATATATCAAGCAAAACCGCCTGTCCGCTTACACGCACGAGTTAATTATTTTCTGCCGAGGGTCGGGAGATTTTGCTGTGACAGCAACAAAAAAGGAGCTAAAGAATACGAAATGTTCGTATTCCTTAGCTCCGATAGCTGTTCCATACCGCAAGTCCGATATGCCTATTCTGTTGTATGGATCACCTTTATCTATGTAAATCACAAATATTATCGGGTACTCCGAGTGCATTCATATCAAGTGTTTTTTCGCTGAGACCAACAATATTTTATAATGTGAATACCTATGTTTCCTTCTTTTCCTTTTCGGAAATCTGTCTGTCCTTGTCAAATCTGCTTAGGGTTTTTGTTCGCTGCTCCAATATGAGTATGTCATTCTTACTCTTTCGTATCAATATATTATTTCCGTTTTCAATCGTTCTGCGGATATATTCTATTTCCTTTTCGTTAAACAAATTAAATCACGCCCTTTCGAGTTGTGTTTTTTCATCTATGCCGCATAAACGCCGTCAATATCGGAAAGCATTTCCCGTATATTCTGCGGAATATCCTCCATCAGATCGGCTGCCGACTTTATGATCTCATTATCGCTTGTAACGTAGCCTATCTCGATAAAATTATCCGGGTCAACCTTTCCGCTGTCGTACATTCCCGAAAAATCAACATACTCTGTTTCGGGCATTGTCCTTATGTTATTCTCTAAATAATATGTGTTCTTATGCTTGTCAGCCTCATCAAGCATATTATACCGAGGGTGGTTTATTATGTCAAACTTAGCCGTCATAAAAGGGTGCAGACCTCTGACCATTACAATACAGTCGTTATTATCCATTGTGGATAATTCATCAATTGTTGCAAGCTCCCGTCCGAGAATTGCATTGTTATACGAAGATGAGCCTTGCTTTCCCTTTGTCTGATTTATGCTCTGCTGGTCGATAGTTTCCTTTCCCAGTTCCTTTGAGAGATACTCGTTTGTAAACTGGTCTTTGCCGCCCAGATATATCATTGTATCGCAGTTTCCGGGAAGTTCCTCCCACGATTTCTCGTATAACCGCTTTAGCTGAAAAAAATTTTTTTGAAAAACTATTACGAGTAACTGCCAAATTTCCTCTAACCTCGCTTTCATGGCGGCAATATCTTCATCGTAAAATTTGCCGCCTTTGTTGATTCTGAATGCAATCTGATTGAACGAATTTGAAATAGATGAAATGTACCTTGCTATCTGCTTAATGTCCTCAAAATCTTCCTCAACATTCATCACGTTAAGGGCAGAATATCTGCAAAAATCGCCCCTGCTTTTGAACGATGTTTCAGCATTTTCGGACAGCAAATTTTGCTGCATTTCGTCCGCATAATTGTGCGCCAATTCTTCGGAAAGTTCATCAATTTCCTTGTGCTTGAATAGCCTTGCAAGGAATCGCTCGCCTGTTTTTTTGAATACTGACATTTTATCTCCTTTCTGCATTTTTGACGGCTGTGCAGTTCTCCCAGGGGTTTTAGGGAAAAATTTTCCCTGACAAGCCGTATGGGGTTTACGATTTTTCATATCGTAATATGTCATACCGTGCTTGCTAAATTTGAACGGGCTTATCTGCCCGTTTCTATTTTTGCAGTTTTTACGGCTATTTTCACGCTCCTGCGTAATTATGTTTTAATCTGATTTGGCGCAGTTATTGCGCAGTCCGGGCGGCAGTTTGATGAAAATTTTTGTTGGGGATTGACTTTTTCGGGAAAGTATGGTATAATTATTTAAGTTTCAATGTAAAGGAAGTGATGTCAAATGATGCACGATATATGTTTAAATATTCACTACTCATCACCTAATGAAATATGGGATATGATTGGAGAAGTATATTGTTCAATGGATTATTGGTGCGGTTATGAAAATGGTGGTTGCCCTTCATGGAAAGGAGATAATATTGATTTGTGTGCATCTGTTGAGCCGGGTGGAGTACAAATCAGCGGAGAAATGCCTGATGAGATCTGGAATAGATGGTATGACCAATTAAAATCAAGATTATCTAAAAAACTTGGATATGATATTGGCGATCCACAAGAGGGTTATATGTTCAAATTCTGGACTCCGTTTGAGAAAAAATACTCGGATATTAAAACTATTGATAGCAAGCAAATCGTATTCAACGATTACTCTACCTTTTACTGGGAAGAATTTACTGAATATGAAAGAGACATGACTGCTAAACGTCCTTATTTTGCTTTCAAATCACCACTAATTGAGTTGTATATCTACTTTGATAATACGGGTATATTTTCAAAAAGGGAACAACAGCAGGAGTTTCAAAAATTTCAATCTAAACTAAACGAGTTGAAAATTCGTACCCTTGATTTATCATAGGCTCAATAAATCGAAATCTTTTCAAGCTGTGAAGCGTTCTCCGCTCCGCAGCTTTTTTATTTTCCCCGGTCAAAATATCGAACAGAAAACTTTTATGGCGCACGGGGTTTCGTACGCAATGCGAATAGACAAATCAGCGAAACTGCGCTATAATTTTAGTATAGGTTGAATATTTCAGCTTGTAAGAACTTGTCCACATAGAAAAAATATGGTATAATAAGAAGTATGAGATATACAAGTGATTTAACAGACAGCCAATGGGAACTGATAAAGGAATACTTTCCAGCCGGAAATAAAAGCAAATACGACAAGAGAGAGATGGTGAATGCAGTATGATATCTTGTGAAAACCGGTTGTCAGTGGAGAGATCTGCCAAAAGATTTTCCAAACTGGAAGGCAGTATCCATGTTTTACTACAGAGCCTCAAAAAATGGCGTCTGGGATAAAGTACAGCAAATGTTGGTGAAGAAGGTACGAACATCTAAAGGAAAAAACGAAACGCCAACATATGCCTTGATTGACTCACAATCAGTAAAAACAGTATCTGCAAGTCAGAACAGAGGATATGACGGAGGAAAAAACAAAAGGAGTAAAACGGCATATTGTTACTGATACAATGGGAAATTTGCTTTGCGTACATATTCACGCTGCTAATATCCACGATACCAAGGGCGGAGTATATACTTTTGAAAAAGCTTTGTATCGCTATCCGACTATTATTGCCGGGTTGGCTGATCAGGGGTACAGGGGCATTTTTAAAAATACATTTGAAATTTTTCATAATATCAGAATTGACATTTCTCCACGCATAAAAAATGATTTTGAGATTCAGTCTACACGTTGGGTTGTGGAACGTACCTTCGGCTGGATGACATGGGACAGACGTCTTTCTAAAGATTATGAGATTAAGTCTTTTTATGCTGAAACTATGTGTATTATTTCAAATTTGCTTACTCTTCTTCGCAGATTTTAGCCTATGTGGACAAGTTCTATAAACGCCGTAATGAAATTGAAAGATATTTTCTTCGTATAAAGCGTTTCAGACGTGTTTTTACCCGTTATGACAAGCTTGATGTTATGTATTTGGGAAATCTCACATTAGCTATAATCTTTGATGCTATTTTAATGTAAACAGGCTCTAGTTTACCGCAAGAAACTTTCCGATTCTCCCGAACTGCTTGAAAAATACAATGCCGCCTTTGACGGATTCCGTGAGAATGAATATACGGTCAGTCAAAAAAGGTCTTACCTCTCGCGGCAGTGCTGAAGATATTGACTGTTACAATCAGATGTGCTTTGATGCGTGTCAGGATTTGCAGGATCAAGACTGAAAAAGCGGAGAGAGAATACATAGAAGATGCTGTCATTAAAAAGCAAGAGAAAAGACTTTGAAATGTGATGCAGATCCGCACCGATCGCATAGCGTTTTTTTATTTGCTCCGGCAGTTAAAATAATATTAATATAAAATTGATTAAAAATCATTGAATATAGTTCAGTGAATGTAATATAATGAATTTGTACAAAGGGAGGTGCAGACGTGGCAACGAAAATGACGAACCGGCAGATCGCCGCATTGGAAACCAGACGAAAGCTGTTGGAGGCGGCAAAAAAACTGATATGTGAAAAAGGCTTGGTGAACACATCTATCGAAGAGATCACAAAAGCCTGCGGTGTATCAAACGGCACGTTCTATACCTATTTCAAACGCAAGGAAGATGTGGTTTTTGCGTTAAGTCAAGAGATGTATCAGGGTATCTATGAGGAAGCACAGGCTTATGATGGTCCCTTTATAGAACGGCTGGTATTTTACATGGTGAATTTCTCCGGACACATTGAACGTGACGGGCTGAAGCTCTGTCAGGAATGGGTGCGTAACACCGTGGATCCCGATCTTGTGGAGGCTCCGTACAACGAAGATAAACTCCGCATGGATATTGATTCCATGAAAGGCATGATCGAAAAAGGCGTTGAGCAAGGCGAGCTGAAGGCAGATATACCCGTAGATGCGCTCGCTAATGCACTGGTAGATGTGATCTATGGTGAAATGCTTTGTTGGGATATGTCAGGCGGTGCATACAGTTTTGAAGAACGGACAAAAGAATTTTGCAGACTATTTTTACCGACCATGATACGTCCCTATATCATTGAAAAATAAAAAACAGGAGGAACAAACAATGAGTGAGATCAAGAAACTGGGATTTGGACTGATGCGCCTTCCCCAGAAAAGCGACAATGCAGCAGACATTGACTTAGAGCAGTTCAAACAGATGGTGGACCTTTTCCTTGAACGGGGATTTACTTACTTTGATACCTCCTATGTTTATCATGACGGTGCTTCTGAAACTGCGATCAGGGAAGCTCTTGTCAAACGCCATCCGCGTGAGAGTTTCCTGCTGGTGTCAAAATTTCCTACCTTTCAGATGCCTGCCAAGGACAAGGTGGAGGCCATTTTTCGGGAGCAGCTGGATAAATGCGGTGTTGAATACTTTGACTACTATCTGCTCCACAATCTGAACCGCTACATTTATGCTACGGAAGTCCGTGACGCTCATCTGTTTGACTATATGAAGCAGTGGAAAGAACAGGGGAAGATCCGCCACATAGCATTCTCTTACCATGATGACGCCGCCCATTTGGATCAGATACTGACCGAGCACCCGGAGGTAGATGCCGTTCAGATCGTTCTGAACTACTCCGACTGGGAGGAACCGCTCATTCAGTCTAAGAAGTGTTACGAGGTAATACGCAAGCACGGCAAGCAGGTTATCGTCATGGAGCCGGTAAAGGGCGGCGCACTGGCTAAAGTTCCCACCGGTGCGGAACACATCTTTCAGGATATTGATCCAAACGCCTCCCCGGCAAGATTTGCTATCCGCTTTGCCGCCTCGCAGGAAGGTGTGCTGACAGTTCTTTCAGGCATGAGTGATCTCGAACAGGTGAAAGACAATACCGGTTATATGCAAGACTTCAAGCCCCTCACCAATGTGGAAAAACAGGCTTTGGCTGAAATGAAAGAAAAATATCAGGAAACTTGGAAATACCGCTGCAGCGACTGGTCTGCCCTTGACGATAATTCCTACGGCGTGCCCGTATCCGGTATTATCAGGGCGTACAACAGTATGTTGATCCAACCCGATCCCACTTTCTGTGCAGAGCTGAACTACTATAAGAGTTTCCGCAGCGCCTATGACCGTGCCTTTGAAACAGGTGACTACACGGCGCAGACCGAGAAGATCGGCGGGGCGTTTGACGTTACGGCTGCTTTGCAGGAATCCGTAACATACCATGCAAAAAATAACTATCAGACCTATATGGATTAAATACGAATGAAGGAATTTATCATGGCTAAGAATCTGATTATCTACTACTCCCGCAAAGGGGAAAATTACTGTAACGGCGGTATCAAAAATCTCGCCAAAGGCAATACGGAGATCGTGGCGGAGTTTATCCGGAAAGCCATAGGCGGCGATCTTTTCCAAATCGAAACGGTAAAGGAATATGCGGCAGACTATTATGCCTGCACCAACGAGGCAAAGAAAGAAATGCACGAACAGGCAAGACCGGAACTTAAAAAATACCTTGAAAGCATTGCAGATTATGACAACATCTTTATCTGCGGACCGTGTTGGTGGGGAACCTTCCCGATGGCAGTGTTCACTCAGCTTGAAAAGCTGGATTTTACCGGCAAAAAGGTGATGGCAGTTATGACACATGAGGGCAGTGGTCTCGGCTCCTGTGAACGTGACCTGAAGAAGATCTGCAAGGGCGCGTCCTTTGAAAACGGGCTTGCCGTTCACGGTGCAGATGCCGAAAAGTCTGAAAGCACGGTAGCCGCTTGGGCAAAAAAAGTATTACAGTAAGAGGAGGATATTTATGGAACGATATTTCGGAGAAAATACCCCGAAGCTGGGATTTGGACTTATGCGTCTGCCCAAACGCGGCAATAAAATTGATATAGAACAGGTCAAAAAAATGGTAGATATGTTTATGGAAGCAGGTCTGACCTATTTTGATACCGCTTATGTGTACGACAGCGGCGATTCTGAACGGGCTGCGAAAGAAGCTCTGATAGAACGCTATCCCCGTGAAAGTTTTACTCTTGCAACTAAACTGTGCGCTTGGATGGGCGCTCACGATGAGAAGAGTGCAAAACAGCAGTTTTATACCAGTCTGGAGCGTACAGGTGCGGGCTACTTTGACTACTATCTGCTTCACGCTTTGCAGGTGGGAAACTATAAAACCTATGACAATTACCGCATATGGGATTTTGTAAAGGAGCAGAAAGCAAAAGGACTAATCAAACATTGGGGTTTTTCTTTCCATGCCACGCCTGATATTCTGGACGAATTGCTCACTGCTCACCCTGATGCGGAGTTTGTGCAGCTTCAGCTCAATTATGCCGATTGGGAAAATCCCGATGTTACGTCCCGTGAAAATTACGAGGTCGCCAGACGTCACGGCAAATCTATTGTGGTAATGGAACCGGTAAAAGGCGGAGCATTGGCAAACCCGCCCACAAACGTACAAAAAATATTCCGTGAAGCTGATCCGAACGCTTCCTTTGCATCATGGGCGATACGTTATGCCGCATCTCTGGACGGGATAATTACGGTGCTGTCAGGTATGAGCAGCATAGACCAAATGAGGGATAATCTCTCCTACATGAAAGATTTTAAACCTTTGGACAGTGCAGAACAGAACACCATTCGCAAGGCACAGGAAATTATGACAGGCGTAAAATCTATACCATGTACTGCTTGCCATTACTGCACGGCGGGTTGTCCGAAAAAGATCGCGATCCCTGAGATATTTGCAGCCCGTAACCAACAGCTTGTATGGGGACAGTTGGAGGAAGGCGCACGTCAGTATGCGGAGGCGGTAAAGAACAGCGGTTGTGCTTCCGATTGTATTGCCTGCGGTCAATGTGAACGAGCCTGTCCTCAGCAGATCAATGTTATAACAAGACTGAAAGACTGTGCGGCACAATTTGACCGCGGATAAGGAGGAGAACTTATGATTTACAAAAATTTTCAGAATCTGAAATTATCTGCCTTGGGCATGGGCGCCATGCGCCTTCCGGTAATAGACGGAGATGATTCCAAGATAGATGAAGCAGCCGCTAAAGAAATGGTCGCTTATGCTATGGAACAGGGCGTGAATTATTACGACACTGCTTGGGGCTACCATGACGGCAATTCGGAGCTTGTTATGGGAAGAGCCTTAAAAGAATATCCGAGAGACCGTTTTTATTTAGCTACCAAATTTCCCGGATATGATCTGTCCAATATGACAAGGGTGGAAGAAATTTTTGAGAAGCAGTTGGAAAAATGTCAAGTTGAGTATTTTGATTTCTATTTGTTCCATAATGTCTGCGAGATGAATATTGATGCATATCTGGACGAAAAGTATGGGATATATGACTACCTGATGAAACAGAAAGAAAACGGAAGGATCCGTCATCTCGGATTTTCAGCGCATGGAAGTTATGATGTGATGGAACGTTTCCTTGAGAAATACGGAAAGAACATGGAATTTTGTCAGATACAGCTGAATTACCTTGATTGGAGTTTTCAAGACGCCAAGGCAAAAGTGGAGCTTCTGAAAAAATACCACATTCCGGTTTGGGTAATGGAACCGCTTCGGGGCGGTCGTCTGGCAAATCTTACAGATGAGGAAGAGGCAAAATTAAGATCCATGCGCCCTGATGAGAAGATCCCTGCTTGGGCGTTCCGTTTCCTACAGTCTATTCCTGAGGTAACTGTTGTACTGTCCGGTATGTCAAACATGGATCAGATGAAAGAAAATATCCTGACATTCCGTGAAGAAAAACCTCTTTCCGATGAAGAAATGAAAAATCTGTTGGCTATGGCGGATAAAATGGTACGGACGATCGTCCTGCCCTGTACTGCCTGCCGTTACTGTGTGAGTCACTGCCCGCAGGAACTGGATATACCGACATTGTTGGCTTTCTACAATGAGCATTGCTTCACCAATGGCGGATTTATCGCGCCGATGGCTCTGTCCTCGTATTCAAAAGACAAGCTGCCGAGCGCTTGTGTAGGCTGTAGAAGCTGTGAAGCCGTCTGTCCGCAGCAGATCAAGGTTTCCGAAGCTATGGCTGATTTTGCAGAAAAATTGAATATGTAGTGCGTACTCAATAAATGCCCTTCGGGCAGTTTCGGCTCTATCACGGTTTTGTAATAGCATTTTCCCTGATAACAGGAACGTTATAATATTAAATAAGAAAAGGAGATCTTATTATGTCAACAGCAATTCAGACTATGGAAAAACCCCGCCTTTCGGTAAAGGTACAAACTCTCGCAGCACTTGCGGCAATTATCGGAGCAGTTGCAGTTCCGCAGGTATTTCACGTTTTAGGCGCAGCGTCGGGACTTGGAACGTCCCTTGGCGAAGCGTTCCTGCCAATGCATTTACCGATAATTCTTGTAGGACTTCTTGCAGGGCCTTACGCAGGAGCGATCGCAGGACTTTTAGGACCTCTTGCAAGTTTTGCACTTTCGGGAATGCCCGGTGCGGCAATGCTTCCCTTTATGATGATAGAACTTTGCGGTTATGGATTTTCCGCAGGACTTCTCCGAAATGCAAAAATTCCGACTTTCGGAAAAGTTATTATATCGCAAATTTCGGGACGTGCAGTCCGTGCGGTTGCAATTCTTGCGGCTGTTTATCTGTTAGGAAATGAAAGTGTTCGCATTGC
>CANQPL010000024.1 GCA_947625735.1 uncultured Clostridia bacterium | reverse complement strand
GAAGATGTGGTTGACAGACTTTGCGAAACTATCTGCTCTTTATCTAAAAATACTATCAAAAGTATTACCGGAAGAGACTGGATCTTGTCTTGCTTTTGATTTAGGATTAGTATAACAGCCCCCAAACACTTCCAAAACGCTCAAAAAAGCCCCAAAACAAAAAAGCAGAAAAAGCCATAAAAAAAGAGTATACAAAGCCAACCCCTCTCAAAAATGAGCATTTTCAGACATATTGGATCAGTAAAATTTATCCTGTTTTAAGTTCAAAAAGCGAAATTCCCAATCGGTTCTGAGAAATCTTAGCAGCAAGCTTCTTTATGTCAAAAGCCATTGCCAGCAAAGTAAACTCAGTTTTGATATTAGCCTTACCCCTGCACAAGAATCTTCGGAAAGAATAATCCTCCTTGATAACCCCGAAAGCACCTTCAGCCTGAATGCTTCTGTTCATACGAAGCTGTTTGCCAAGTCTGGTGGTAATATTTTCCTGACTTTCTTTTATCAGCTCATAGAACTGATGAGATACTTCTAGGATACGGTATTTCAACGAGTAAACAAATTATGAACAAGCAAGCCAATTGCGAATAATTTTATCAAGATAAGCCGAATCAAGCATACATTTAAACTGTTTATCGGGGAAACTGCCTTTGAAGGAAGAATCAGATTTTAGGATATTATAAGCAATTTGTCTTATGGCATTAAAATTTTCTGCTGAAAAGTCTTTTCTTGCTCTGCTTTCGTCCTCTCTGAAAGCCATATCCAGAACCCAATGAAGAGAATTTTCAATACTCCAATGTTTCCTTTTTGCTTTCATAAGCCCGGCAGCATTAAGATCCTTACAGCTGTAAATAAAATAATGTCTCTGTTCCGAAACAGTTTCTTTTTCTTCAACTGTAGAAATTATAATTCCGATACCATGAATATCCGCCCATTTTTCACGACCGTTCAGCCAGCCTATATCATTGCAGATAAAACACTTACGTTTTTCAATTCTTCCGTGAGAACCGTCTAATGTGTAAGCATAAATATCATCAGTTTTTGCTTCTGTATCCTTGGCGTATTCGTCCATAAACAACTTCACATCGTTATATAAAGTCCGCTGATTGTTCTTTAAAGAAAGGATATAATCGGCTTCTTTTTCACGTATCTTTTCGGCAATTTCCGTTTGTGTTCCCATTGCATCAATTGTAACAATACAGCCCCTTATCTCCAACATATCCAAAAGCTGCGGAATTGCAGTTATTTCATTACTTTTTTCTTCACAGGCAAGCTGTCCTATGACCAATCCAAATTCACTTGCAAAGGCACTTACCACATGAACCGGACGCTTTTGCAAATCTCCGGTTCGCCTTGCCTGTTTCCCGTCGATCGCCACAACGCCCTTTATTTCGGGTATGACTGTTTTCATCCATTCCACAAACATCTCATGCACTTTTGACGGACTTATTTTCATCATAATGTATCGAAAAGTATTCGCATCCGGTATACCGTTTTCGAGTTTAAGAAATTTTTTAAACCATTCTTTACGGCTTTGTCCAAACATTTTTATTTTTGAATATGATGTTGCTCCCATATTATCGCTACCAACATGATAAACAATACTTCATGCAATGGATATATTACACTGTTGCTGCGTCTACTATCCTCTATACCCTCAAGTATTTCTTCCAGACTAAGTTTTTTCATGGTTTTTTCCTTCCTTACGCTTTTTCTTTTATTATACCATATTTTTCTTACTTGTCCGGTTACATTTTGTTTACATTTTGTTTACTCGTTGAAATACCGCGTAAATAATAGACAACCCTCTTGCATTTCCCGTTGATCTATGCTATAATGAATAAAAGCCGCCGCCGTAAGCTAAAAATGATAGCATTTCGGTGATAGCTTTTTGATAGCAAAAGTCATTACAGCCAAAAGAACAGTGGCACTTCATATCAAATCGACTCACAGCGGATCATATTCTCTATACAGATTTGTTTAGAATTTGATTTTTAGTGTGGAGTGGTAATAATTATTTTCTCCCTGCAAACTTCGATTTTACGCGGGTTGCGGGGAGTATTTTTAAAGGTAATATTTTTTTACTAAAGCAGTGGATTTTTAATTAATAGATAAAGCAGGTAACGAGCTTTTTATTTTACCGCACAGTTCTCTCCAATAATCGCTCAAAATTATATGATAATTTTTATTTTTTTTCAAGTAATTTGTTGGTAAATTTACAGAAATTTTTTCTCAGAGCCATAATTTTTAAATATCTCCACCGCAATTATCTGCCTTTTTATCCATTAATAATTTTTCCATCTGTGATTTCAATTATTCTTTCGCATTGCTTTGCGATTTCCATATCATGAGTTACTATAATCATAGTACAGCCTTTATCATGCAATAAATGAAAAAGCGACATAATTTCCGCTGAATTATTGGTATCCAATGCACCTGTAGGTTCATCTGTAAGTATTACGCTCGGATCGTTTACTATTGCTCTTGCAATAGCAACACGCTGTTTTTGTCCGCCTGACAGCCTGTTCACTGTCTTTTTGGCCATCTGAGACATTCCCACAGACTCAAGTGCTGTCATTGCTTTTTGTAATTTTACGTTTCGTTTTACTTTTGCAAAATCAAGAGGCAGCATAACATTTTCTATGCAGGAAAAATCATCGATCAATGCAAAGTCCTGCATAACAATACCGATCTTACTGTTTCTGATATGGGAAAGATTTTTTTCGTTAAGATTTTTTATAAGTAAATTATCTAAATAATATTCTCCCTCCTCATAGCTGTCGATACAAGCTAAAACATGTAACAGCGTTGATTTTCCTGCACCTGACTTTCCGATAATAGCAACCATCTCTCCATCATTTACAGTAAAGTCAATGTTTTCTAATGCTCTGTATTCATTTGCACTATCTTTATTATAGATTTTTCCTACTCTATTTAATTTTATCATATGTATCCTCTCAATTTAATTAGATTTCAAAATCTGATTTGGCGTACTGCTGTTTATTATTTTAGCAGGAAGAATTACCGATATTACCGAATACACTAAGGCAGTCAAAAAGCATACGGCTATGCATATTAAATCCGGTTTTATCGTTGTATTTGCAAGTAATCCGACCTTATCTGCAATTAACAATATTATTATTCCTAAAGACATAGAAGCTGTTGCAGTGATTACGGCAGAAACAAAATTTATTAATGTACACCGCCGCCATTCAAGTCCGCATATGCAATAAATTGCATAGCTTCTGAGCTGTCTTTTAGTCGTGATCGCATTAACACTTACAGCGCTAACAATAGTTAAAATAAAAACAGAAGCTAAAATCGGAAACAGCGTGTACATCTGCGAAAAAATATATTTGATACTGTTTTTTCTTAAATCCTCACCATTAATTGAACTCAGAACGACCATATTTTTTATCATTAAATCATTATGCTTTCTTGTTTCCTCCGGTACATTCTCGTTATAAGTCAATATAACAGGTCCATCTACCTGTACCAATACTCCATGATCCTCAAGACGGCTTTGCGGCATGATGAATAATGGTTCTTCTTCAATTTCATAATAATAACTCATATAAAGATTGTCATAACTGATATCTTCTCCGTCTGCTCCTTTAATATCAAGGATCCGTGCGCCTTCTCTCAGAATTCCGATTATTATTATATCTACCTTCCCTGCTTCTGAAAAACACGGCATAGAAATAATATCACCGATCTGCAATCCTAAATCATTCTGAGAAACAACTGCCGGAACAAGCCCGCAATAGCTATCATTTAAATCGAACCAATTTCCGCTGCTAAGCTCCGGCTGATACATATTAATAAGTGCATCTAAGTGGGGTATAATAAGCAAAGCGTGAAGTAATTACAGATGTCATTAGTATGATAATTATATACACAGCAGTCATCTGCAATACGATCAGTATGTTCATAAGGATACTGCGTTTTATATGCGAGTCTAAGCATCATATATCAGCACCCGCTTTCAGCTCGGTAAGTGTTTTTCCCCATAAGGTCAAAGCAAGCATTATTATCAGGACTATTATTGAGGTTACTATATATATAAAGCAAATTACAGCATAGACTGCAAAGCTGTAAGCCTGCTCCATATATATAAAATAATGTCCGAGGAGCGGCAGCAGCATTCTGTCATATATGATCGTTGATGCAATAAAAACAGGAATTGTTATAATCATACATTCTGTCAGAAAGATCGCTGCGGCATTAAGTTTTGTGCAGCCGCAGATACGAAAGACAGCAATGTACTTCTCTCTTTTTTCAAGAATATATTTATATAGTATCGCAAAATTGATAGCCGCAAGGGCTGCAATTAAGACGGAAATAATGATAATTGTATTATACAGATATATATTTTCCGATTCGGGTATATCCAATTCGGGAATTGTTATTGCATCGCCAAAATAACTGTCAAAGGTTGATTTGATGTCATCATACTGAGTTCTTTTAATAGATTTATCAAAGCCAATCCATATTTCATTCTGAAATTCTGTATTATTATCAAGTGATTCAAATGGAATTATGGGACTCACAGACAATTTCTGATAGCCGATGACTTCATACTCCTTTCCTTGAATAATAAGCCATAGTTTTTTCCTTCTTTTCTTGATGTCAGATAATCGGTGCAGCTGTCGCTTGCGCCGGAATCATTTGATGCTATTGCCAAAAGATCACTTTTTGATTCGTTTTTTATGACATTATAATTCTGATATAATCCATAAGAAAAATTTATAATAAGCGATGATGAAATTATGCATACGATCATAAGCATGAATATCATGCCCTCATTTTTTATTAATGCTTTCAGATTTTTTAAAATATATTTCATCTGTATTCTTTCCTTGTTACAATTTCTTTTGGTACAGCAAAATTATTATAATTTTTAGCTTGTGTACAACTTCTTTATTATCTTCATCAATCTTTTAACTCCTGCGGGATACAAATTTTCTCGCTTATTATAAATAACGATTCAGCAACGCAAATTGTTTCTTTTTTAAAATACATTTGAAGGAATCAACAAATCCGGCTGCATATTTTATCTTAGATTGTGCAGATTATGGCAATCACACACAAAGATTTGCGGCTGATAGCTTATGGCAGTTTTGACCACTCTGTTTTGTATAGTGTGGTTTTTGTTTTTTCATTCCTGTTGGGGGATTTATGCTGTGGGCGTGATTAATAATATTGATACTGCAAGTCAGCATAAAAAATAAGGGATTATCTGAAATCTGCTCATGTTCCGATTTTCAGAAAATCCCTTATAAAATTTACTGTCTGAACTATTTATCCGAGCCTGAAAAAGCCACCTTCCGATAGGTATCAAA
Organism: uncultured Clostridia bacterium; assembly: GCA_947625735.1. GTDB lineage: Bacteria > Bacillota > Clostridia > Oscillospirales > Ruminococcaceae > Huintestinicola. The sequence goes on along the minus strand of CANQPL010000024.1, from coordinate 29,770 downwards.
TTTCATATGGCGTCTGAAAAATTCAGGATCCTCCGGGTCATACTCTGCAAAGAAACGTTTTACGTCCTCCTGCGAGAACACCAGAATTTCAAATCCCCGTCCATTAACAACGGGAACACCTGTATAGGTGTATTCATCAAAGGAAATGATCTGTGCGATCTTTCCTGACCGTACAGTTACGGCGGTATTGTCACGGAGTACAAGAATATCAAAATTTTCAGGATAGGAATAGCTTTCGCCTGTCAGCGGAATTGTATCTCCTATGGTATACGTCTCATGTACAGAACGGTATTTTAATACACTGAGACTTGAGGTATCGTAGAAAAATTCCTCAAAAATATCTCCTCTTGCTTTGATATCACCGTTGACAAATGATGCTTTATTTGTCTGCTGTGCCTGACGTTTTGTTTCAAGAACAACACCGCAGGCAGAGGTCATATTTGTTACACGGTCGATCAGAATAAATTCACCCAGCGTCTTATGATTTTTGAATGTATCCGCAGTTATCCCCTCTGCAAGACTTATTTCACAAACCGCAAGCCCGTTCTTTGAAAGTGTCTGTACAGCCATTTTTTCACCGGTATTTACGTCCACCGCATGGTGGATTTTTGTAAGAATACCCGTAATGGTTTTTGTCCCGAGTTTTACAAGATACTCTTTTCCCGTAACAAGCGGTTCATCGTCCATCCAGAGAAGAGAAACCCTCAGCCTTCCGCACACAGGAATGTCCGTATCTTTGGTCAATACACAGCCTCTTGACACATCTACTTCCCTGTCAAGGGTAATGGTTACGGGCTGTCCTCTGTGTGCTTCGGAAACCTTCCTGTCGGTAACATAAATCGTATTTATGTGCGCCTTTTCTCCGCTGGGCAGAGCAGTTATTTCATCACCCGCATAAATACTTCCCGATTCAATTTGTCCCTGAAATCCTCGGAATGTATGATCGGGACGGCATACACGCTGAACAGGCATATAAAAGCCATCTTCTGTTTCGTCCTCATCTATATCCACATTTTCAAGATAGGTGAGGAGCGGTTCGCCTTTGTACCGGTCCATATTTTTTGACGTTACGGTAACATTGTCGCCCTCTGTGGCACTAAGCGGTATGATCTTCACATTTGCAAGAGAAAGCTCTTTGCTGAGAGTTTCTATCTGTTTTTCAATTTCACGGAAACGGGATAAGCTGTATCCCACCAGATCCATTTTATTTACCGCAAAAACAAAATATCTTATTCCCATAAGACTGCATATTCTTGCGTGCCGCCTTGTCTGGACAAGCACCCCCTGTGAAGCGTCCACCAGTATTACGGCAAGATCAGCAAAGGAAGCACCTACCGCCATATTCCGTGTGTATTCTTCATGCCCCGGGGTATCTGCAACAATAAAACTGCGTTTTTGGGTTGTGAAATAGCGGTACGCCACATCAATGGTGATACCCTGTTCCCGTTCCGCCATAAGACCGTCCAACAAAAGGGAATAGTCTATCTTACCGCCTCTGCTCCCCACTTTGCTGTCAAGAGCAAGCGCCTTTTCCTGATCGGCATAAAGAAGTTTTGCATCATACAGAATATGCCCGATGAGCGTTGACTTGCCGTCGTCCACGCTTCCGCAGGTAATAAATTTCAGTAACCCTTTCATCAAAAATAGCCCTCTCTCTTTCTGCGTTCCATGCTTCCTGCCGCTTCGTTGTCTATAACTCTTGAAGTGCGTTCAGAGGAAACGGCACTCAGCGTTTCTTCAATAATTTCATCAAGTGTCGCCGCTGTGGATTCCATTGCGCCTGTAAGCGGATAACAGCCAAGGGTACGAAATCTCACCGACTTGTATTCCGGTTTTTCCCCCTCTTTAAGAGGAAATCTGTCATCATCTACCATAATGAGCGTACCGTCCCGCTCTACAACAGGACGCACTGCCGCAAAATACAGCGGTACGATCTCAATATTTTCACGGCGGATATACTGCCATATATCCTTTTCCGTCCAGTTTGATATCGGAAAAACACGAATGCTTTCCCCTTTGTTTATCTTTGTATTATAAAGCTTCCACATCTCGGGACGCTGATTTTTCGGATCCCACGCCTGCGCCGAATTGCGGAAAGAAAAGATCCTTTCCTTTGCCCTTGATTTTTCTTCATCACGCCGTCCGCCGCCGAATGCCGCCGTAAATCCGTATTTTGTCAGAGCCTGTCTGAGTGCCTGCGTTTTCATGATATCCGTATACGCTGCACCGTGGTCAAAGGGATTGATACCCCTTCTCACGCCCTCTTCATTGGTATAAACCAGCATTTCTATGCCGAGTTTCTTTGCAGTTTCATCACGGAATTTTATCATGTCACGGAATTTCCATGTAGTGTCAATGTGCAAAAACGGAAAGGGCGGCTTTTCGGGATAAAACGCTTTCATGGCAAGATGCAGCATAACAGAGCTGTCCTTGCCGATAGAATAGAGCATGACAGGTCTTTCACATTCCGCAGCGACCTCACGGATAATGTATATTGCTTCTGCCTCCAGTTCATCAAGATGTGATAATTCACTCATCTGCTTCACTCCTTTAATACCGATTGGATTCTTTTCTGTTTATGTGAATTTCTTTTACGCTGCCGTCAGGACATTCCATTACCCATGTAAGAATATCCCCCTGCTGCCTTGTATGCACAAGACTTCCCATACCGCCCATATCTGCACCGAGAAAGAATTTCACTGCACCCGCAGAACATTCCTTTATGCAGGAAGTACAGCCCCAGCAGTCCTTTGGATATTTCATATACGCCTTACCGTCCATTGCGATAAGATTTCCGGGACAAACCTCAGCGCATCTGCCGCAGCCTATACATTTTTCACTGTCGATCATTATGCTCATAGTGTTCGTCCTCCTTTACCGGTCTGCGCCTGATGATCCTTATCCTGCCGTTTTCAAGCCTTGAATTGATGTAGCAGAGATAATTTTCATCGTCCCGTTCCGGGTAGTCAAGATTTTCCGCAAAGCTGTGCCAGCGTGTCTCCTTTCTTGCCGCAAGATGTGCGATAAGGCTTTTGCAGACGGTAAGTCTTTCTCTGAGTTCATAAATTGACATCAGCTCATGCATATCATCTGCGCAAAGCGTCTCGGCAAGTTTTTCTATCTGTGATATTCTCTCATTGGCAGCAGCAAGCTGCTTTTCATTGTAGCGGTAATTTGTCCTTATACCGCCTGCATACCTGTCCATTACGGTCTGCATGGCTTCTTCCAGCTGTTCACAGTCAAAAGGCGCATTATCCCGATCAAGAAACTTTTCCGCCTCCCAAAAATGCCGTGAAATTTCCTCATCACTTATCCCTGAAAAATCATGAGAATCTATATACCTGAGTGCGGACTGTGCTGCAATGCTGCCCTCTGCCAATGCGCCTGTCACATATTTCTGAGGACAGCCGCCTGCCACATCTCCTGCGGCAAAAAGCCCGTGTATGGTAGTTTCCCTGTCAGTATCGACCCAGTACCCGCTTGCAGTATGACCGCCCACGATATATGGTTCTGTACCCTCGATCTCAACATTCTGCTGTGAGGGCATTTTCCCGCTTTCCAGCCATTTTATGGTCTGAGAGGGTGACATATTCAGATATGCTCTGAGCAGTGCATCGTCCTGTTCGGACGTGATACCCTCGGTTTTCAGATAACATGGACCTCTGCCGTTTATATTTTCCATGACAGTGCCATGCACCCTCTGCGATGTGGTAAGACCGTATTTATCTTCATAAACTTCTCCCTGCGCATTTATCTGTTTTGCACTCACACCCTGTGCAAGTGTACCTGTGGGCGCAATGGTATCCTTGCAGCGAAGCGCAATAAAGCGCATTTCAAAGGTCGTCATTTCCGCACCTGCACGTATTCCCATAGCGTAGCCCGCTCCCGTATTGAAAGGAGGATACCACATTTTATGGCGTGAAAAACCCGTGTTGTTGGGCTGATAAAGTCCCGCTGCGCCGCCTGTGCAGATTATTACGGCTTTGGCGGTAATGCTGTAGAAAATTTCCTTTCGGACGTTAAATCCGAATGCACCTTTTATCCGATTTTCCGAAACAGAAAAGTCCGTCATATTGACATGGTTTAACACCGTAACATTTTTCATACTATATACCGCATCAGCAAGCAAAGGTTTGATATTTTCGCCGTTTATCTTCAGATTCCGTTTTCCTCTGGTAACATATTTTCCCTTTTCGTCCTTTAGGATAACAAGTCCCAGCCGCTCCAAATGTTCAGTCACGGCGTTGAGCTTCTCGGACATGGTAAGGAGCAGATCGCCCCGCACGATACCTTCGGCATCTTTTCTTGCATAGTCCACATAATCCTGTGGTGTCTGACCATCGGTAATGTAGGCATTCAAAGCATTTACACCTGCGGCAAGACAGCCGCTGCGGCGGATATTTGCCTTTTCGCAGATGAGTACCTTGGTATCGGGAGAATGCTCCCCTATAGTTATCGCCGCATAGCAGCCCGCCGTACCGCCGCCGATGATAAGTACATCGGTACTGAGTTTCTGTAATTCCATAGTTTCAGCTCCGTTTTTGAGATAAGTAGCGTCTTGCCGATTCCGCACAATTAGCACCGTCCGCAACCGCTGTAACGACCTGCCGCAAAGTCTTTGTACGCACATCTCCTGCGGCAAAAATGCCCTCTGCGGAAGTGATACCGTTTTCATCTGCAATGATATATCCGTTCTCGTCCATATCTGCAATACCCTTTAATAGTCCGCTGTTGGGAATATTTCCCACCGCAATAAATACGCCGTCAACAGGGAGGAGTTTTTCCTCGCCGTTTCTCAGGTATTTCACGGCTTGCAGTTTTTTTTCTCCAATAAATTCGATAGGTACGGCATTCAGAATACATTCAATATTGGCGGTATCTTTAACGGCTTTCTGCAATGCAGCAGCGGCACGAAAGCTTTCTCTGCGGTGCATAAGATATACCCTTTCTGCCATTTCAGACAGATAAAGCGCATCGGATAATGCCGTGTCGCCACCGCCTATAACAGCAACACTTTTCCCCGCATAGAACGCTCCGTCACACACTGCACAAAAGGATATGCCTTTAGATAAAAATTCGCTTTCTCCTTTTATGCCGAGCTTCCTGTGAGTCGTTCCTGCTGCATAAATAATGGTGCGTGCCGTAATTTCCTGTCCGTCTGCGGTTTTTAAAAGGAAGTTTTCTTTAAGGGGAATTATCTTAACAATTTCCGCTTCATTAAATTCTGCGCCAACATTCTTTGCATGACTGCGGAATTTTTCACCTAAGTCAAATCCGCTTTCTCCATACAGACCTAAATAATTATCTACCCGACTGCTTTCGGCGATCTGTCCCGTACCCATATACTCTTTTTCGATTATGACGGTATCAAGCTCCGCCCTTTTTGCATATACAGCCGCGGAAAGTCCCGCAGGTCCGCTTCCGATTATCGCAATATCATACATAACTATTCCTCAATGACAAGCTGTTCTTTTTCCGATGTTTTCGGATCATTTCCGGTTATCCTGAAAGAATTCAGAACCGGCTTGTCACGCTCCATAAGTGAAAGTATCATATAACTTGCCTTGCTGTCAAAAGCAAGTCGTTTATCCTCCTCAGAGGGTCTTGACGGCGATTCAGGATGTGAATGCCAGTTTCCCAGAGGAACAAGTCCCCTTGCCCGCATATCCTTTATTGCAGTCAGCTGTTCTTTTGGGTCAAGGGAAAAATGTTCATTTGATGCATCGGTATTTGTGAGAAGATACACTGCCTGTATCTCCCGCACATCGCCGTTTACCGTACCTGCGATAAGACCGCAGGCTTCATTTGGCAGACAGCTTTTTGCATGACCGAGTATCTTCTCAAAATCAGCTTTTTTCATTTTTATAACTGTTCCCATAGATTCACTCTCCGTCCGTCAGATGTACGCCGTCACATTCTGCCTGTTCATAGTCGATAAGCTCAGTTATTGTCGGATTATCTCCGCAAACGGCACAGCCTGATGTATTCTTTGGCAGCTTTATCTTGCGAAATTCCATAGTCAACGCATCATAGGTAAGGAGATAACCTGTGAGAAGCTCACCTTTTCCAATAATGTATTTGACGGCTTCCATTGCCTGCAGGCTGCCGATCACGCCGCCCATAGCACCGATAACGCCCGCCTGCTTACAGGTGGGAACGGCATCTTTCGGAGGGGGTTCCTTGAATACACAGCGATAGCATGGTCCCTGTCCCGGTACATAGGTCATAAGCTGTCCTTTGAACCGTATTATCCCCGCATGGGAAAAGGGTTTTTTTGCCATTACGCAGGCATCGTTTATCAGAAATTTTGCAGGGAAATTGTCAGTCCCGTCTATCACAAAATCATAGTCGGCTATAAGCTCCATAATGTTTTCGGAAGTGACAAAGGTACGGTAGGTATTTACCGTTATATCAGGGTTTATTGCCTGCATTGTTTCCTTTGCCGACAGCACCTTTGCTTTTCCGATATCCGCCGTGGTATGAATTATCTGCCGCTGCAAATTGGAAAGATCCACCTCGTCAGCGTCAACTATACCGATAGTACCTACACCCGCAGCCGCTAAGTACATTGCCGCAGGGGCGCCCAACCCCCCTGCGCCTATGATAAGCACCTTTGCATTTAACAGTTTTTTCTGTCCCTTAGCACCTACTTCTTTTAAAATAATGTGCCGTGAATAGCGTTCTAACTGTTCATTTGTAAATGCCATTTCAGAGTCCTCCTATCTGACACTTCCGCCGCCCATAAAATAGAGAAATTCCACTGTATCTCCATTTTTAAGAACGGTACTGCTCAGCTTGTCACTTGTAATAAATTCGTCATTGACCGTAACCGTAACATATTCGGGTGTTTCCACATTTTCCGAAACGATAAGCTCTGCTATTGTGGTGTTATCCTTTATCTCCTTTTTTACTCCTGAAACTGTTATCTGCATAAAAATCGCTCCTTATCTGAGTTTATTTAATTTTTCAAGGATCTCTGCTTTTTTTGCAGCACCTCTTATACGATCTGTTTCTTCGCCGTCCTTGAAAAAAATCAGCGTGGGGACAGCCTGAACCTCATATTTTTCCGACAGGGAATTTTCAAAATTCACGTTGACCTTTACAAGATGAAGATCGTCATTTTCTTCTTCAATTTCCGCTAAAAGCGGTGACATACGCTTGCAGGGAACGCAGCTGTCTGAATAAAAATCAGCAATAACGATACCGCTTTTTATTTCTTCCTCAAAATTATCTGCGTTTGCTCTTACCGACATTTCATTCACCCACCTTCTGAACGATCAGGTCATAGGTGCCGTCCTCATTGTCAATGAGCTTCAGAATTTTGTGTCCCTCCTCCTTAATGCTTCGGGGAACATTCTGCACTGGCTCACCGTCATTCATTCGTATGGAAAGGATCTCACCTTCCTCAAGCTCCTCTAATGCAACCTTTGCTTTTACAAAAGTGGTAGGGCAGACCACATCAGTAATATCTACCCTGTCACTTATCTGAAATTCCGCCATGATATACCTCCTCTATTTTTTCTCTGAATTTTTCAAAACCTGTTCGTTCAAGGCAAGCACGGAACCTTTCTCCCGCCTTGGCATTTTCCGCAAAATAAGTCAGTGCCGCATCGCATATTCTCATCAGCGTATCATGATCTTCAATAAACGGAATGACAGGTTCTCCTTTTGCTATATGATTGCCGAACAGACCGCCGAAAGATACCATGTAGCCGTGAGTTTCCTCCCATGCTTCTGTGGGACAGGATTTGCAGCACCTCCCGCAGAAATTACATCTGCTCTCATCAAGAATGATCTTTCCGTCCTGCATGATCAGCGCTCCGCTCCGACAGGCTTTCACGCACACACCGCAGGCAATACAGCTTTCCTGTTTCCATTTAACTTTTATGCCGCCCTTTATTCCCAGATCGTTTTCTTCCGCTTTCAGACAGTTATTCTGACAGCCCGTAATGCCGAATTTGAATTTGTGGGGCAGCTCTTTGGCAAAATATCTTTCGTCAAGCTCCTTTGCCAGAGTATATGTATCAATACAGCCGCTCGGACATATTGCTTCTCCCTGACAGGCAGTCACCGTTCGCACTCTCGGACCGCACACGCCCGGCTCCACGCCGCCTTCGGCAAGAGCAGCCTTTACCTTGTCAATATCTGTGAGTTTCACAAAGGGTATCTCCACGCTCTGACGTGATGTGAGATGTACATGACCGTCACCGAAAGTTTCTGCGACCTCCGCTATTTTCGCAAGCTGCGCCGCCGTAAGATTTCCGCCCACAACACGCAGCCGCAGCGAAAAATTATTCTTCTGCTTCTGTCGCATGAATCCGCCTTTTTTAAGTGCTGCATAATCAACAGCCATGATTATTCCTCCTCCATACTATCTATTGCCTGTTTAAAATCCGCAATTATATCCTCCGCATCTTCAATTCCCATGCTTATCCGTATCAGGTCATCATAAACGCCCGCGGCTTCTTTCTGCGGCACGTCCGAATGTGCATATATCGTGCTTGACGGGTGGATAACAAGCGTTCTGACATCGCCTATGTTTGTAGCATTGACTGCATATTGCAGACGGTTTATAAGCTTAAATGCCTTTTCCTTGCTGCCTGTGCGGATCGTCAGAATAGCGCCGCCTTTTCCGTCAAACTGCTGTTTCACAAGGGGATAATAGGGACTTGTTTCAAGGGCAGGATAATTTACCTTTACCCGTCCGTCCTTTTCCAGAAACTGCGCAAGTTTCAGGGCATTGCTGCAAAGACGTTCCATTCTGAGTCCCAGCGTTTCCATTCCCACTAAATTCAGAAATGCATTCATGGGCGACAAACACGCTCCCATATTGCGCCACAGTCCGTTTCTCAGCTTGACAAGGTAGGCAAACTTTCCGTATTTCTTATATTCCCCGAAGCCCTTGTAATGCTTTTCGTCCCAGTGAAAACTTCCGTTGTCTATGATAACGCCGCTTATGGCATTGCCGCCGCCGTTTATATATTTGGAAGAAGAATGGATAACGATATCCGCTCCCAGATCAAAGGCATGAACAAGATAGGGTGTTGCGGTGGTGCAGTCGGCAATGAACGGAATATTATGACTGTGGAGCAGCTCTGTTACCTTTCGGATATCTACAACATCAAGTGCGGGATTGCCGATGATCTCACCGAAAACTGCTTTTGTCCTGTCGGTGATAAGGGGCTCAAGTGTCTCCGTGTTGATATGCTCCGCAAAAACTGTCTTGATTCCGAAGGCTTCAAGATCTCTGAAAAGATCTATAGTACCGCCGAACAGCCCTGCCCCTGCAATTATCTCGTCACCGCTTTCCAGAATATTCAGAAGTGCGGCTGTAACTGCCGCCATGCCCGATGAACAGGCGACCGCACCTATCCCCTTTTCTATGTATGCCATCTTTTTTTCAAAAGAATCTACAGTGGGATTTCCGATACGCGAATAAGCAAATCCGCCCGATTGATTATTAAACACCTTTTCAAGCTGCTCAGCCGAACCGTGTTCAAATGCGCTTACCTGATAAATGGGCGTAAGCGTTGCTCCAAAGGGTTCTTTTTCCTTTAGGTTTTCAGAATGGTTAGGACGGTGCAGCAGCGCCGTGTTGAATTTCATTCCCATCACTCTTCTTTCAAAATCACTGTAAAGATAGTTTACCACTCTTTTCATAGTAAGTCAATAGGTTTTATATGATTTCTATGTTTTAAACAGTTATTACCACAAAACAATTATTTAAGTTGTACGCTCTGCCCAATTGACAAGACAGGACGTGTGTCGTATAATTAAACATATAAAACCTATTTAAATAATATGTAATGAGGAGGAAAATTTGTGAGGATCACATCAAAGTCAGACTGCGCACTTAAAATGCTGGTGGATCTTGCAGAGCATTACGAAAGCGGTTATATTTCTCTGACGGATATTTCAAAGCGAATGAACATATCAAAAAAGTATCTTGAACAGATAGTTCCAATGCTTTCAAAAAGCGGTCTTATCCGTGCAAACAGAGGAAACAAGGGCGGATATGTGCTGAGTATCCCACCAGAACGCTGCACGCTGGGAGATATTCTCAGAGCAACCGAGGGGAGCTTTTCCTCACTGTGCGAAAGTGACGATGATCTTCAGTTTGTATGGCAGGATATGGAAAAAGCCATTGAAAAAGCCATAAGCGGCATAACATTGCAGTATATTATCGACCGCAGGAATGAATGTTATAATTATTATATTTAACAGGGCTTTTGCAAAATTCTCCAAAAAGTATAGTAAAAATATATGAATACTATGCAATGTTCCGAAAATCATTAAATCCTATTGACAAATCCGTTTTGCGGTGATATGATATAAAGCATAGTAAACCTACTGATTTTATATGTATTGAAGGTGATAACAATGCATCGTTCCATTCTTACCTCAGCAGGAGGGCTTATACGATGCTGTGACTTCATTTTCCTATCTTACAGATCCAAAATATTATATATGAAATGAGGTCATTTACAATGAAAAAAATAATATACTCCGTGATCGCTCTTTCCGCAGCTGCTGCCACACTTCTCACCGCCTGCGGGTCTTCTGATACATCGGATAACGGGGACAGCACGGAAAATCAGACGGAAAAGGTAACTATAACCAATGTTTCTTATGATCCTACCCGTGAGCTTTATGCGGCATATAACGAGCTTTTTGCAGCACACTGGAAAGAGCTTAAAGGACAGGACGTGGAGATAACCCAGTCCCACGGCGGTTCGGGAAAACAGGCGCTTGAGGTCGCAAACGGTCTTGAAGCAGATGTGGTTACACTGGCGCTTGAATATGACGTCAATGCCGTACGTGATGCAGGACTTATTGAGGACGGCTGGGTAAGTGAGTTTGACAAGGACAGCTCCCCCTATACATCTACCATTGTATTCCTTGTCCGCAAGGACAATCCCAAAGACATTCACGACTGGGACGATATTGTAAAAGAGGGTGTGGGTATCATAACGCCCAATCCCAAAACATCGGGCGGCGCACGTTGGAATTATCTTGCGGCATGGGCATTTGCACAAAAGCAGTACGGCGATGATGAAGAGCAGATAAAGGACTTTATGAAAAAGCTGTTTGCCAATGTGCTGGTGCTTGATTCGGGCGCAAGAGGTGCTACGACAACATTTGTGGAAAACGGACAGGGCGATGTGCTGCTTGCATGGGAAAATGAAGCATATCTTTCCATACAGGATCATCCTGATGAGTATGAGATCATCACTCCGAGCATAAGTATCCTTGCACAGCCCTCGGTTGCTGTTGTTGACAGCGTTGTAGACGAGAGAGGTACAAGAGAGGTGGCTACCGAATATCTTAGTTACCTGTATTCCGATGAAGCACAGCGTCTTGCGGGAGAAAATTATTATCGTCCGTCAGATCCCGATATACTTAACGAATTTTCCGATACCTTCGATCTTGATCTTGACCTTGTAACAATTGCGGATTTCGGCGGTTGGGACGAAGCACAGGAAAAGCATTTTACTGACGGCGGTATTTTCGATCAGATCTACGAGGAGTAAGGAGTAAACGTGCGATGAAACGATCGGGAAAAAGAGTTATACCCGGATTTGGTCTTTCAATGGGCGTCACGCTGACAATGGTAAGTCTTATTGTGATAATACCGCTGGCGTCTCTTGTGGTTTTTTCTGCAAAGCTCAGTCCTGCGGATATATGGGCTGCCATTACAAGGGAACGTGTGCTTGCGAGCTTCAAGGTGAGCTTTCTGACGGCGCTTATTGCCTCACTTATCAATGCCGTTATGGGTGTTATCCTTGCATGGGTGCTTGTAAGATATGATTTTCCCTTGAAAAAGCTGCTTGACGGACTTATCGAGCTTCCCTTTGCGATGCCTACCGCTGTGGCAGGCATCGCCCTTACCTCGCTTACATCTGATAAAGGACTGATAGGTCAGTTTTTTTCACGGTTCGGAATAAAGATCGCTTATACAAGAATAGGTATCACGGTAGCACTTGTGTTTATCGGTATTCCCTTTGTGGTGCGTGCTGTACAGCCTGTGCTTGAAAAACTGGATCCCTCCTATGAAGAAGCGGCAGGCTCTATGGGAGCATCGGGGTCAGTTATTTTCAGGCGTGTTATTCTGCCGGAAATTCTTCCTGCGGCATTGACGGGCACAGGGCTTGCATTTGGCAGATGTTTAGGCGAATACGGGAGTGTTGTCTTTATTGCAGGAAATAAGCCTTTTGAAACGGAGATAACGCCCCTTATCATCATGTCTGAATTGCAGGAATATGACTATGCAAGCGCATCGGCGATCGCCCTTGTGATACTTGCGGCAGCATTCCTAATTCTGTTTCTTGTAAATCTCATACAGGCAAGAAACAGCAAAATTCTTGGAAGGTAGGAGTTTTTCCATGAAAAAGACGGAAAACGGCATAACAAAACGGCTGCTCATCGGCATCAGCTTTCTGTTTATTATAGTAATGCTTGTGCTGCCGCTCATCACGGTAATTACAGAAGCATTCCGGAACGGCATAGCTGCCTATCGTGAAGCGGTGACCGATGAATATACGGTAAAGGCGACACTGCTCACACTGGAAGCAACATTTTTTGCCGTCCTTTTCAATACGATTTTCGGACTTTTTGCCGCCTGGGCTATTACCAAATTTCGCTTTCGGGGCAAAAAGATACTTACTACTATCATTGATATTCCGGTAACGGTATCTCCTATTATCGCAGGTCTGATATTCGTGCTGACATTCGGCAGACAGAGCGCACTTTATCCCCTGTTACAAAAATGGGATATTGATATTGTGTTTGCAGTACCGGGCATCGTGCTTGCTACCATATTTGTAACATTCCCCTTTATCTCACGGGAGCTGATACCCGTTATGGAGGCACAGGGTACGGACGAGGAGGAAGCAGCGGCGCTTATGGGAGAAGGGTGGTTCGGGATATTCCGTAAAATAACATTTCCCCATATCAAATGGGCATTTCTGTACGGCATTGTACTCTGCACCGCAAGAGCAATGGGCGAATTTGGTGCGGTGTCGGTGCTTTCGGGACATCTGCGGGGAAAGACAAATACACTTCCGCTCCATGTAGAGATCCTGTTCAATGAATTTAAGTATGTACCGGCATTTGCAGTGTCATCTATTCTTGTGATGATCGCTGTAGTGATACTGGTTATAAGGAGCGTTATCCAATATATCGGAAAGAGGAGCGGTGAAGATGTACGTTGAACTGAAAAATATAAATAAAAGCTTCGGTGATTTCAAGGCATCGGATAACGTGAGCTTCGGCATAGAAAAGGGCAGCTTTATAGGGCTTTTAGGACCCAGCGGCAGCGGCAAGACTACTATACTTCGCATGATCGCAGGTCTTGAAACACCTGACAGCGGTGAGATAATTATTGACGGGAAAGTCGTCAATGACATTCACCCGAGCAAAAGAGGGATCGGATTTGTCTTTCAGAACTATGCACTGTTTCGGTATATGACTGTGTATGAAAACATTGCCTTTGGTCTGAAGGTGCAGAAAGCGGACAAAAAACAGATACAGGAACGGGTAAGCGAGCTTATTGAGCTTATAGGGCTTAAAGGTCTGGAAAAGCGTTATCCCGGTCAGCTTTCGGGCGGACAGAAGCAGAGAGTCGCTTTTGCCAGAGCAATTGCACCAAATCCTCAGCTTTTGCTGCTTGACGAGCCCTTTGCCGCCATTGATGCAAAGGTGCGGCAGGAGCTGCGTACATGGCTTCGCGAAACAATTACAAAGCTGGGCATTACCGCAATTTTTGTTACACACGATCAGGACGAAGCCATCGAAGTGGCAGACAGGATCATCGTAACAAACAAAGGCAGGATCGAACAGATAGGCACTCCCATTGAGGTGTACCGTGATCCGCAGACAGCATTTACTGCTTCCTTTTTCGGCAGAACATCATTTCTTACCGATTATCGGAAATTCAACAGCTTTGAAGAAATTGAAAATGCAGAAAAAGCGATCGTTCGTCCTGAGTTTGTAAAGGTCGCAAAGCTGAGCGAAAATATTGTCTATCGTGCATCGGCATCGGAGGGAGTTGTTTTACAGACGGCATTCCGCGGGAATACCACAGAACTGACAATTGACGTAAACGGAAGCACTATCTACGCTCATCGGGGGCTCAATTCTCCCGAAATCAGAGTCGGTGAAAGGGTAAATGTATTTCTGTACCGCATATTTGTCACATCGGAAAATAAAGCCTATCTGCTGGAAAACAAAACCCTTTCCGAAAATTCGATAGTTATCTGACAGGAAGAATGTTCAATGAATTGTATCAGTATCAATTATAAAAAAGCAAATGCACAGATAAGAGGAGCATTCGGTTTTTCCGCAGAAAAGCAAAGGCAGTTTTTATCCGATATCCGTAAAAAATGCTCGGTATCGGCGGGTGTGATACTATGTACCTGCAACAGAACAGAGCTGTATTTCTGTGGAGGGGAAGAAAAGCTCCTTTCACTGCTTTCCCTGTATTCGGGAATAAGTACCGAGGTCATAAAACAGACAGCTATGTTTTTTTGTGATGCTAAAGCAATATCACATCTGTTCCGTGTTTGCTGCGGGGTGGATTCTATGGTTATAGGCGAGGACGAGATACTCGGTCAGACAAAAAATGCTTATAAAAATTCCTGCGAATGGGGAAATTCCAACCGTGAACTGAATGTCATATTTCAGTCGGCGTTTGCCTGTGCAAAACAGATAAAAACAGAAACTGCACTTTCCAATGTTTCGGTATCAATTGCAACCCTGACCGCTAATGCGGCTGCCCAAAACGGCAGCAATATACTTATGGTAGGCGCATCGGGAAAGATAGGGCAGACCATAGCCAAAAACCTTTTGTCACACAAAAATATAACATTGACTGTTACCATACGGCAGCATTCGCCCGATAGGTATATTTTATCCGACAGCCGAGTAAAAGCCGTACCCTATCAGGAAAGATATGAGTATATTGACAGGGCTGATTCTGTTATCAGTGCAACCGCAAGTCCTCATTATACATTCACACGTTTAAAAGCAGAGGAGCATATCCGCACACCGAAAAAAAGGCTGTTTATTGATCTTGCCGTACCCCATGATATTGACAGGGAAATTGCAGGACTGCAAAATGCTTCTCTTATAGATATTGACTATTTCAGACATCTGGCTGCGGATAATAATATCAAAAAAATGCACAGTGCAGAGCTTGCCGAAAGTCTTATCGAAAAGCAGTGTGACGAAGTGCAGAAAACACTGGCACTGCAAAAATTCCTTGATGAAAATAAGGTTACAGAAAATAATGCTTTCCTATATAAATTACGTCCGACACTTTCTGCGGCTGAGTTTACAGCGGTGCTAAAGGCAATAAAAAAGGAGTAGGGTCATGGGATTTTTTCCGCTTTTTGTGGATATAACAGATAAAAACTGTGTTGTTGTCGGCGGCGGAAACACGGCGGCAAGAAAGATAAGAAAGCTTTTGCTTTTTAATGCACGGGTAACGGTTATCGCTCCGTTTATATGTAATGAAATCGCAGAAACAGAAGGGATAACAATAAATAAAAGACGGTTCATTGACGAGGACACAGAGAGTGCATTTCTTGTTGTGGGTGCTACCAATGACCGAAGTGTAAATCTGCGTATTTCGCAAATTTGCAGAGGAAAAAATATCCCCGTGAATATTGTAGATGATCCGTCCCTTTGCAGCTTTTATTTTCCTGCGGTGGTAAGAAAAGCGCCTGTTACAGTTGCTGTTTCAACGGACGGAGAAGCCCCGCTGCTTGCTCGTTTTCTGCGTGAAAAAATAGAAAACCTAATTGATGATAACATAATAGAGACTGCCGAAAAAATATCCGAATGCAGGAAAAAGCTGCCCGACATTTTCCCTGATGAAACAGTCAGAAAAAAAATTCTTGAGACACTGCTGCAAAGGTGTCTGACGGGTAAACCGCCAAAAAATACAGATGATTTTTTGCAGGAAATGAGGGATATATATGACAATACGGATAGGAACACGGAAAAGCCGCCTTGCAATTGCACAGACGGAAATGGTAACTGGCGCACTGAAAAATAAATTTCCGGAAATACAAACAGAGATCGTTACCATTACCACAAAAGGCGATAGGATCCTTGACAAACCCCTTACTCAGATCGGAGGAAAGGGCATTTTTATAACGGAGATCGAACAGGCTTTGCGGCAGGAAAAAATTGATATTGCCGTACATAGTGCAAAGGATCTTCCCGTAGACATTCCCGAGGATCTTGCGATCTCAGCCGTTCTGATGCGGGGCAACCCGAGAGATGTGATCGTCACAAGGGCGGGAGAAAATATCCGTGACGAGAAAAGTTTTACCATTGGAACGGGCAGTGTAAGACGGAGAATGTTTATCGGGAAAATGTATCCTAATGTTTCCTTTTCGGATATTCGAGGCAATGTTGATACAAGGATAAAAAAGCTCCTTGACGGTAATTATGACGCTCTCATTCTTGCGGCGGCAGGACTTGATCGCCTTGGAATAAAAGATGATAACACATCTGTATTAACTTTGGATATTGATGATTGCCTGCCCGCTCCGTGTCAGGGAATTATAGCCATAGAAAGCAGAAAAAATGATAAAAAAATTTCCCCATATCTTTCTTCCATAAACAATGCCGACACATTTCTTGTATTTGAAACTGAGCGGTATATCCTGAAAATAACAGGCGGGAGCTGTGAACTTCCACTTGGCGCTTATGGGTATATTTCGGAAAATAAAATTTTCCTTACTTTATCGGATACGGCAGAATTTTCGGTAAAAGGGAGCGCACCTATTGAGGAAAGATTTCTGCTTGCAAAAAAGCTGGTGAAAAAGCTATGAGTATGGGAAAAGTATATATGATCGGTGCAGGCTGCGGCAGCTATGATCTTATCACGATACGGGGCATGGAAGCACTGAAAAAATGTGACGTGGTTTTATTTGACAGTCTGACGGATACACATCTTCTTGATTTTTTACCTGAAAGCTGCGAAAGGATCTATGTGGGAAAACGTGCGGGAATGCATAGTACCCCACAGGAAACAATCAATAAAATGCTTTTGCAGAAAGCAGAACAGGGAAAAATTGTTGCACGTCTGAAAGGCGGTGATCCATTCGTATTCGGACGAGGCGGTGAAGAACTTCTTTTCCTAATTAAAAATAATATCCCTTTTGAGATAATTCCGGGAATTTCCTCTGCTGTTGCTGTTCCCGAAATGGCGGGAATCCCTGTGACACACAGAGAAGTCAGCAGAAGTTTTCATGTTATTACAGGACACACAAAAGAGGATATGCTGCCCGAACAATTCCGCCTTTATGCAAAGCTCAGTGGCACTCTTGTATTTCTTATGGGACTTGCTCACATTGAACAAATTGCCCGAAATCTGATAGAATACGGAAAATCCCCCGACACACCTGCGGCGGTCATTTCCAACGGCGGAAAGGGATCACAGCATATTGTTCGGGGCAGACTTGCGGAAATTTCCGGAATTGCTAAGACAAATAAAATATGTTCTCCTGCGGTTATCGTTGTGGGTGATACGGCTGCTTTTGAACTGTGTTCTCCCGAAAAAAAGATACTTGACGGCATTTCCGTTACCATTACGGGAACAAAATATTTCGCTTATAAACTCTCCGAAAAACTTATAGAATATGGCGCATATGTAAATTGCGAAAACCTGTCTGATATCGTTTCCTATGAAAATGAGGAAAGAATTTACGAAACTTTCGCCGATATTTTTTCCTATACTATGATCGTGCTTACAAGTCGGAACGGTGCGGAAATATTTTTTCGTATTCTCAGAAAAATGCATATTGATATAAGGAAGTTATCATGTCTGCGGTTCGCCGTTATCGGAAAAGAGACGGCAAAAATTCTTGAAGATCACGGAATTTATGCCGATATTGTGCCGAAAAAATTCTCGTCGGAATTTCTTGCGGAAGCTATTATAAAAAATAAAAAGTTAAACGAAAACCTGTTGTTACTCCGTGCTGAAAAGTCTTCTCCCGTGCTTACAGATATTCTTTTGCAAAATAAAATTTCTTTTAAAGAAGTAAAAATTTATGACGTGAAAAGTGAAAGGAACGGACAGCCCCATAAGATCAATACTGATTTCATTGTGTTCGGCAGCCGCTCAGAGGTCACTGATTTTTATAGTCAGGGACATACTTTTTCGACAGATACCACAGCTGTCTGCATGGGAAAAACCACAGCCTCTGAAGTAAAAACAAAATTTGGAATAAATACTGTGATACCGGAAATACAAAATGCAGAGGGCATTGTCAGTCTTATAAAAAAACTGAAAGGAAGATAGAAATGAAACGATTCAGAAGACTGCGCAGCGGCGAACCGATACGGCGGCTCGTCCGTGAAACGCACATTGATAAAAGTGATCTTATTTATCCGATATTTATTGAAGAAGGCGAAAATATTAAAACGCCTGTGGACTCTATGCCGGGCATTTTCCGTTGGTCTATTGACCGGCTGGACGAAATTTTATTATCGGTAGAAAACAGTAAGATCGGCGGGATACTTGTATTCGGGATACCAAAGCACAAGGACGAAAGGGGCAGCAGTGCCTACGATAAAAACGGCATTACACAGCGTGCAGTGCGATATATAAAAAGCAAATATCCTGATATTCTGATAATTGCCGATGTATGCCTTTGTGAATATACATCTCACGGACATTGCGGACTGGTTTGCAATGGTGAGATATTAAACGATGAAACACTCCCCTTGCTTGCAAAAATGGCTGTCAGTCTTGCAGAAAGCGGGGCGGATATTATTGCTCCGTCAGACATGATGGACGGAAGAGTCGCATACATCAGAAAAGCTCTTGATGAAAGCGGTCATGTAAATACGCCTATACTTTCTTATAGTGCAAAATTTGCATCGGGTTATTATTCTCCTTTTCGTGATGCGGCAGATTCTGCTCCTGCTTTCTCAGACAGAAAGACATATCAGATGGACTATGCAAACGGCAGAGAAGCCATGGGCGAGATAGCAGAGGACATTTCAGAGGGTGCGGATATGATAATGGTAAAGCCTGCCCTTGCTTATCTTGACCTTGTACGCATGGCGCGTGAAAAATTTGATCTTCCCTTAGCGGTTTACAATGTCAGCGGAGAATATGCAATGGTAAAGGCTGCTGCAGCAATGGGCTATATAGATGAAAAAAAGATCGTTCTTGAAAATATTACGGCGATGAAGCGAGCAGGTGCAGACATTATCATAACTTATCATGCCCTTGACGTCTGCGGTTGGCTTGACGAAGAAAAAGGAGGGATATAACTTGAAAACCAATACATCTGAGAAACTGTATCAGCGTGCAGTAAAATTAATGCCGGGAGGTGTGAACAGTCCCGTGCGTGCCTTTCGGAATGTGGGACGGGATCCGCTTTTTATAGATCATGCAAATGGCAGTTACATTTATGATGCTGACGGCAATAAATTTATAGATTATGTGTGTTCATGGGGACCTGATATTTTCGGTCATGCCTATCCGCCAATAATAGAAGCTGTCAGAAAAGCCTGTGAAAAGGGACTGACATTCGGGGCGTGTCATGAAGGAGAAATTCTTCTTGCGGAAAAGATAATCGCTCATTTTCCGTCTATGGAAATGGTACGGCTTGTAAGCTCAGGCACAGAAGCCGTCATGAGTGCAATTCGTGCCGCAAGAGGTTTTACAGGAAGAGATAAAATTATTAAATTTGAGGGGTGTTATCACGGACATTGTGATTCACTTCTCGTAAAAGGCGGCTCGGGTCTTATCACTCATACAATTCCCGACAGTGCGGGTATACCTGAAAGCTTTACCAAACATACCTTGATCGCAAAATACAATGACAAAAAATCGGTATCAGATCTGTTTGACACCTATCCCGATGAAATAGCGTGCATTATTGTTGAGCCGTGTGCCGCAAATATGGGCGTGGTTCCGCCGAAGAAAGGATTTTTGGAGTATCTTCGTGAAATTTCAAAAAAATATGGTGCGCTGCTGATTTTTGATGAAGTGATAACGGGTTTTCGGCTTTCAGACGGCGGAGCGCAGAAGTTTTACGGCGTAAATGCGGATCTGACTGCCCTTGGAAAGATCGTAGGCGGCGGAATGCCTTTGGCAGCCTATGGCGGCAAACGTGAAATAATGGAATGTATCTCCCCTTTAGGCTCGGTATATCAGGCGGGAACGCTTTCAGGAAATCCGGTTGCCGTTGCCGCAGGAATTGCTACACTTACTGCCATTGAACAGCAGCCGGATTTATATGACAGGCTGGAAAGAAAATCGGCAAAGCCGGAAGCCGCCATGAGAAAAGCGGGAATAAATGTAAATCGTGTCGGTTCATTATTGACAGCATTTTTTACCGATAAAGCAGTCACAGACTATGAAAGTGCGTGTACATCAGACAGAGATAAATATGCCGCATATTTTAATTTTTTGCTTGAAAGCGGTATCTATACAGCACCCTCTCAGTTTGAAGCAATGTTTGTTTCAGCGGCACATTCCGAGGAGGATATTGATGTTACCTGCAATATGATCGAAAAAGCAGGAAAAATTCTGCATGAATAACAATTTTAAAGGTGTCTTATGAATTATACCTGTCAAAATAAAAGAAGCCATAAACTTCACTTTTTAAAACAAATTTTATTTTATTAATTTGATAAGCCAATGATTGCTTATCAATTTTTTGTTTTGTAAAAATTTGAGAGGACATATCACACAGAATTTATTTTAAATCATGTTTAGAGCATTTCACACGATACATGGTACAAGCGAATTTAATAAATGCATGGTATATTAAAATCGGGATTCATAGTGTGCGGCGTATCATTTACAAATCCACAATTATTTTTGAACATATGAAAAATACTCTTGCCTTTTGTCAAAATATGTTGTATAATGAAATATAAAGGATTTTTTATTAGCAGGGGGACGAAACAAATGAATGATGCATACAGTTGGATACCGCTATATATGGCTCTTGCCGATAATGTATTGAAATTCAGGCACAACAGGCAGGAACTATTGAATATAATTAAAAAAGTACATATAGATATCGGCTTAAAAAATCCGAAATTTGATGATATAGATCCATTCACTTTTTTTGGCTTTTTTAATAATAAAAAAATTACCGGCGCAAAGCGTGTATCTTTAATTTACGGGTTGGTGAAAGAATTCGGCATTTCTGAAAATATGCCGGATAATTTTGATTGCATTCCGGTGTTGAATAATTTACATAGCGATCCCTTTGGATTAAAAAAAGATATCAATGATTATGAAATGTATAATTTATGGGAATTGTTTTCTGCGGCAATTGATCTGGCAGATTGGGACACGGAAGAAAATCGTCAGCACTTTTGCGAATTCTATGATAGTGTGCATGAGCAGTACGATGTTAAATGGAATATAACAATAGGATTATATTGGATAAGACCGTACAGATTTCTCAGCCTTGATTTTAATAATAGAAACTATATCGGTAAAATGAATAAGCTGAATGATAATTTATCTGTGCATATGCTTTCCTTTAAAGAGCCGCCATATGGAAAAGATTATCTGAATTTATGCGACAAATGCATAACAGTATTTGATTACACAAATTCTGAAATCAAATCATTTCCCAAGCTTACATATTACGCTTGGCTCGAATCAAAAAATAGCAGTAACATTTCGGAATATAATGAACACAATAGTGAAAATTCAGATGTACATTACTGGCTCTATGCACCCGGTGAAAAAGCGCATAAATGGAAGCAGTTTTATGATGATAGTGTTATGGGAATAGGCTGGTACGAAATAGGAGATTTAAGACAATATAAAACCAAAGAGGAAATTCAATCCTCACTTAAAGATAAATACGGTGACAAAACAAAACAATCCAATTCTGCCAATGCTCTGTGGGAATTTTGTAATGTACTGAAAATCGGTGACGTTATATTTGTTAAACGAGGAAAAAGTGAAATTGTAGGCAGAGGAATAGTAGAGTCTGATTATGAGTACAATGAGCAATATGACAGCGAATACCCCAATATCCGCAAAGTAAGATGGACACATTCCGGAAAGTGGCAGCATCCGGGTAATGCAGCTGTGAAAACATTGACAGATGTTACACAATATACTGAGTACGTTGAAAAATTAAATTCAATGTTCGGAGATGAAGATATATCAGGCATTACCGTAAATAATGAAAGTAATCCTGCTTCAAATTCAGAATTCCTGAAATATTTCGCTCCGCTGATACAAGCTCTGAAAGAATTGGGCGGAAGTGCTGAATGTCGCAAAGTGCGCCAAAAAATCGTTGAAATAATGGATATTCCCGATGATGAATTGAACGTGACATATGAAAAGTCAGGAGCAAACCGTGTTTATAATCAAATTGATTTTGCAAAAAATGACCTTGTACACGAAAAAATAATAGATAATGAAAAAGTGGGCATCTGGGCATTAACGGATTTGGGGAAAAGGATAAAGATGACAAAGGAGCTTGCGGCTCTGATACATACAAAATGGGCAAAAATCAACACTGCAAGGAGAAAAGGCGAACCGGAGCCGGATATCGATCTGAGCGGTCAATATCAATATATCATTCCCCCGTATACCAATGACGATTTCCTGAAAGAAGTCTACATAGACCGTTCAGACTTAGAAAAACTGACAGCCCTGCTCGAACGCAAGAAAAACATAATCCTCCAAGGCGCACCCGGCGTGGGAAAAACCTTTGCCGCTAAACGTCTTGCATATACGATAATGGGCGAAAAAGACGACAGCCGCATAATAACGATACAGTTTCATCAAAGCTATTCCTATGAAGATTTTATTGAGGGTTACCGCCCAACCGAAAAAGGCGGTCTGGAGCTTACAGAGGGCGTTTTCAAGAAATTTTGTAACCGGGCTGATGCGAACCGCAGCAAGGAACATTTCCTCATCATTGACGAAATAAATCGTGGAAATCTGAGCAAAATTTTCGGCGAACTGCTTATGCTTATCGAAGCAGACAAGCGTGAAGAATATCACGCAGAACTTGTTTACAGCAAGGAATCCTTTACCGTTCCTGAGAATGTTTATATTATCGGCATGATGAACACCGCCGACCGCAGCCTTGCCATGATAGACTATGCTCTGCGCAGACGTTTTGCATTCTTTACCATGAAGCCCGCATTTGATAACCCCGTTTTCATACAAAAAACGGACGGCATAAACAATTCTCTTTACAAAAAAACTGTTGACGCCGTGAAGGAATTAAATGAGGAGATCATAAAGGACAAGTCACTGGGGGCGGGCTTTGTTATCGGGCATAGTTATTTCTGTTTCGATGATCCGGATGTCGTCAGCGATGAGATTGTGAAAAATATAATTGAATTTGAAATTATTCCGACAATCGAGGAATATTGGTTTGACAATGAAAAAAAGCTCAGTGAGGAGCGTTCCAAATTTCAAAAATTACTGTCGGACATGACAGATGATGTACGATCAGATGGCGGGCAGACAGACGGTGAAGCCGAATGAAACTCTATAAGAACATTCCCATAAAAAATATCTACTATATGCTTGCCTACGCCTACAATGACCTTCTTGAACAGGACATCGTTTTCGTGGAAAAGGAAGAATTTGACAACATTCAGGAGCTTATGGCGCACCTGCTTATAAAAGGCGTGGAGTATCAGATCAAAAAGGGTCTGTTCAAAAGCTACGAATATATAAGCGAGGAATTGTACACCGTCAGAGGCAGGATAGATATTATCCGGACAATGAGTAAAAACGGCTTTCGCAATGCAAGATATGTCTGCGGTCATGACGAGTACACCACCGACACGCTTATGAACAGAATAATAAAATCCGTTATGCTTTTACTTATAAATGCGGATATTAAAGATTCCGAGAAAGAAGCTCTCTGCCGTCTTGTGCGGTATTTTTCCGATGTTTCTGCGGCAGAGCTTTCAAATATAAATTGGAACAATTTTAATTATAACAGAAACAATAAAAGCTACCGTTTTCTGATGAGCATATGCAGAGTTATCTGCGAAAATATGCTTTTTACCACAGAGGACGGAGAACTGAAAATTATTGAAATTTCAGAAAAAAATGAGAATTTGCTGTATGAAAAATTTATACTGAATTATTTCAGAACACATTATGATGATCTGCACCCGGAAGCTCCCGAAATAAAATGGGCAGTTACTGAAAAATATTCGTTGATGCCTAAAATGCTGTCGGACGTAGTACTTTGCAATGATAATAAAAAGTTGATCATTGATGCAAAGTTTTATAAAGATACCACCGTTTCAAAAACCGAAGATTCCCAAGGTAAAATTCATTCGCATAACCTCTACCAAATCTTTACATATGTTAAAAATGAAGCCTGCCACTTTGACGGGGAGGTTTCGGGTATGCTGCTGTATGCACGCACCCGTGAGGACAAAATTCCTGCCGACGGCATATCTATAGACATTGGCGGCAGCCGTTTCTATGTCAGAAGCCTTGACCTGAGCGTGAAATTTGACGACATCGCCGCACAGTTAAACGAAATTGCAAAAATTCTCTGTGACAGTTAAGGCAGCATCTCTTAAAAAATCCCCCTTATATCCCGACACGGATCATAAGGGGGATTTTAACTGTAAAATCGCTTTGCAAACATCATTTACCAATTGGCTGAGTTGCTGTGAGATTTAAGGCTGAAAGACGTTTCATGGGGATAATTATTCACCTCCTGAAGGTGCTTTCTTACCCACGCATCGGCGGCGGCTGTGATAAGACCGTCGGTTATACCGTACCACCTGCCCTTGTATTCGTGTATATGTTCACCCGAAAGAGGGCATTTATGACCCAGAACATCAAAGTAATGCTGTCTGCCTGCGGCAACTGCGGCTGCACGTGCTGAAAGAAATTTTTCCTCATTAAAAGGCTCATTTCCGAAAAGCTCCTCTGCCCACTGCCTGCCGTCAAGGGAATAGATAAGCTCTGACAGCTTGTCATCAAAAGTGAATATATACTCATCGCTGCAATTTTTAAGATGCCTTACAAGTGAGGAGATCACCGCCTCACTGTCTCCGCCGTACTCGTGGTCTATGGTGTCGATAAGCTCCCAGAAATCCAGCTCGCCCATAGTTTTTGTCCGTTCGCTGCTCTTACGGAAAAGGTCATAGAGAAAGCTGCTCAAAAAAATTCATCTCCCTTAAAATATTCTTTACTCAATTTTATTATATCATATTCTCAAATTTTTTCAAGTAAAATTCCGGGTTTTTACGAAGAAATATCATTTTGCACAAAAAAACAATGCAGAATTTTCCGACTGTATCAAACGTGCTGCTATAAATTAATTTGTAACGACAAACAAAAATTTGCCCGATTTGTGTAGTATTTTATTATTCATCAATCTTTTTCCCAAAATAAAATAGACTGCGGTCACCTGCCGATTTTGCAGGGACCGCAGTCTTTACTTTTGGGAAGCCTAACAGAATACTATGCCTGCTCTTGTTTCCCTATCACTTCAAATCTTTTTTGTCTGTACAGGCTAAGTCCGATCATCTTTTCCGCTTTTTACGGGATCTCAATGCCGCTGAACCTGCACCCACTGCAACAAGGAGTGCTGCCGCTGTCATAATGTTTGTCAATGTTTTATCTGTGTTTTCCTTATCCTCCGTAATACCTGCGCCTGCTCCGAAATCTTCCTCAGGAGGAGCTGTCGTTTCGGAATGTGTGGGCGTTGACGTATTCACACCTGTCTTTCCTGTATTTGATGTCTCTATAGATATTTCAGGAGTTGTGGTTACAGTAGGTTCGGTTTCGACAGGCTTCTTCAGATTTTTAACTACGATGCTGCCCGGACGGTATGTCTTTCCTTCATCATCAGACCATGTTACCTTTCCTTTTTCGTCGATCTTCACAAGGATTCTTCCGGCTCTTTCATAGCCTGCCGGTGCTTCCGCTTCAATGATGTTGTATGTTGTGTTGGGCGAAAGGGAATTACCACCAATTTTGTCTATGCTGAAATATGCCTTGCCATCATCGTATTGGAGGGATATATAATCCTGATTACCCAAAGGATCACTGATCTGGAATCTTGTATGTGACAACAGCTGATATCTCTCATTGTCGCTAAGTGATCCGAGGCTTACGCCCTCGTATGTCTTTGTCAGCTTGATTGGATCAGTTAGGGTCTCTTCGGTATGGTGAGTCGAACCGGTCGTTACGGACGGTTTGGTTTCTGTTGTCTGACTGGGCTGTGTTTGACTTCCGCTGGGTTCAGTTTCGCTTCCGCTGGATTCAGTTTCGCTTCCGCTGGGCTCGGTTTCGCTTCCGCCGGGTTCAGTTTCACTTCCGCCGGGCTCAGTTTCGCTTCCGCCGGGTTCGGTTTCGCTTCCGCCGGGTTCAGTTTCGCTTCCGCCGGGTTCAGTTTCGCTTCCGCCGGGTTCAGTTTCGCTTCCGCTGGGGTCAGTTTCACTTCCGCCGGGTTCAGTTTCACTCGGGTTGTATGTGTTTGTAAAGGTATATGTCACAGGTGCATTTTCATCAGCTGTCAAGCCATCTGTTACAACCTCTGCAACGATCGTTCCGTCAGGAATGTCATCTGTTTCGTCATCATTTCTTGTAACAGTTACACGAATGTTGTAAACCTTGGTATCGTATGTCATTGTCAGGTCGGCAGGATCGTTTTTCTCCGTGATTGTAAAGTCGTAAATACCTTCCTTTGTAAACAGGAGCGAGCCCATTATACTGTTTTCATCGGGTGAACCTGTTTCGGGATATGTCTTGGTAAATTCAAGAGGAACAATCTCTTCTGCTTCATTGACAAAGCTGTGTTCATTTCCGCTGCTGTCCTTTGCTATAATGCCATCAAGGTTTATCTTATCTTCTGTCAGTTCATCGCCATCGTCTACAGGTACCGGTGTAAGAACGAACGTGTAGCTGTCGCCCTTCCAGTTATTGGGCAGTTTCTCAAATTTCTTCTCGATAACAGGTGCCCATTTTGCCGGTGCATATTCGTTTGTGAAGGTAAACCCTGTGTCTGTGTAATCATTAACATCATCGCTTATCGAAGTAACCACAAGTTGTGCATCCTTATCCTCAACAATTGCCGTAACGGTGTACTTCGTTGTGTCGTAGACAATGCCGGGAACGGTCGGAGTGATATCCTCGGTGACGGTGAAGCTGTACTCCCCTGCCTTGTTAAATGTAATTGCGGGGAACTGTGCTGTTGCAGCGGTTGCCACATTATCGTTGTTCGTGGTAAGTTTTACTTCAACACTGTCAGCGGTGCCGCTCTCTGTTGCGGGAAGGACTACCGCATCTCCGTAATCTTCATCGGGTCTCAGAGTGAAGGTAAATTCTCCGCTCCACTCCTCGGGAAGTGTCAAATCGTCGGAAACTGTGATTATCTTGGATACTCCGGGTTTCCAATAAGCAGGTGCTGCTTTGTATATGTTGGTGAATACTATGCCTGTTTCTGCGCTGATATCACTTGCTGCTTCAAGAATTCCGTTTACATTTCTTACTGTTACGGTAACCCTACGTTCTGTAGTATCATATGTCATGCCATTAGCCTTTAGTTCGGGTTCGATCTCCTTGATAATGAAGCAGTAAGTACCGCTCTTTTCAAAAGTGATCGTATCAAATACGGCTTCATGATTGTTGTTGTCTGCTGTTGCCTGCTTAACCTCTCCGTTAATCGAACAGCTGCTCCGGAGTTCCTCATCTGTACTCTCCTCGTCAAGCGTAATTGTGAATGTAAAGGAATCTTCATTTGTCCATTCTCTGCCCTCGATAACCTTTGTTACCGACGGTGTCCACTCAGCGGGAGTAAAGGTGTTTGTAAATGTGAATACATACTTGTCGTCTACTATTTCATAGTCGTTATCAGATGTAACACTTGTAATGCTAAGGTCATGGCTTGCGGGATCCTCATCTACTTCAACAGTAACCTCTATGCTGCCTGTATCGTTGGTTATACCCTCGATCTCGCTGTTATTTTCGGTTATTGTGAAGGTGTAAGTTCCTGCCTTAGTAAATGTAAATGTAGTGAATGCACTCTCTTTTTGTGTCATATTCGTTTCTGCTGTCCAGTACATTCCGCTATCAATTGCCATGGGAACGCTCTCGTTAACGGCTGCTTCATTCTTGGTGTATGTGTAACCATCTGTCTGCTCTGTAACCATTGTAAAGGTAAAGCTGTCCGTATCTCTCCAGTCTCTGCCCTCAAGTTTCTTGCTTACTGCAGGAGTCCATGTTACCGTCTTGGGAGTATACTTGTTGACAAACTCTATGCTGTTTTCGGTAACATCTTTGCTTGCGCCGTTAATGTCCTCACTTGCTTTTGCAACAAGCTTACCGCTATCATCGGAAACCTCTACCTTGATCGTCTTAGGCTCTGCGTATTCAAGCTCTTCACTTGCGGAAGCAGGCTTTTCCTCGGTAATGGTGAAGTAGTAGGTACCGGTCTTTTCAAGCTTGATCTTTCCAAATTTGGCTTTATGAGCATTGATGTTGGTTACTGTTACTTCATTAACATCTCCCTCGATTGACCAGCTGTCCCAGAGTCCCTCATCAACTGTCTTATTCTCATCAAGTGCTATTGTGAATGTAAAGGAATCATCATCTGTCCATTCTCTGCCCTCGATAACCTTTGTTACCGACGGTGACCACTCAGCGGGAGTAAAGGTGTTTGTAAATGTGAATACATACTTGTCGTCTACTATTTCATAGTCGTTATCAGATGTAACACTTGTAATGCTAAGGTCATGGCTTGCGGGATCCTCATCTACTTCAACAGTAACCTCTATGCTGCCTGTATCGTTGGTTATACCCTCGATCTCGCTGTTATTTTCGGTTATTGTGAAGGTGTAAGTTCCTGCCTTAGTAAATGTAAATGTAGTGAATGCACTCTCTTTTTGTGTCATATTCGTTTCTGCTGTCCAGTACATTCCGCTATCAATTGCCATGGGAACGCTCTCGTTAACGGCTGCTTCATTCTTGGTGTATGTGTAACCATCTGTCTGCTCTGTAACCATTGTAAAGGTAAAGCTGTCCGTATCTCTCCAGTCTCTGCCCTCAAGTTTCTTGCTTACTGCAGGAGTCCATGTTACCGTCTTGGGAGTATACTTGTTGACAAACTCTATGCTGTTTTCGGTAACATCTTTGCTTGCGCCGTTAATGTCCTCACTTGCTTTTGCAACAAGCTTACCGCTATCATCGGAAACCTCTACCTTGATCGTCTTAGGCTCTGCGTATTCAAGCTCTTCACTTGCGGAAGCAGGCTTTTCCTCGGTAATGGTGAAGTAGTAGGTACCGGTCTTTTCAAGCTTGATCTTTCCAAATTTGGCTTTATGAGCATTGATGTTGGTTACTGTTACTTCATTAACATCTCCCTCGATTGACCAGCTGTCCCAGAGTCCCTCATCAACTGTCTTATTCTCATCAAGTGCAATTGTGAATGTAAAGGAATCATCATCTGTCCACTCTCTGCCCTCAATGGTCTTTTCTACCTCAGGCGTCCATTCAGCGGGAGTAAAGATGTTTGTAAATGTGAATACATAATTGTCGTCTACTACACTATAGCTTGTGTCGGGTGTAACACTTGTAATGCTAAGGTCATGGCTCTCGGGATCCTCATCTACTTTAACAGTAACCTCAATGCTGCCTGTGCTGTTTGTCATACCCTCGATCTCGCTGTTATTTTCAGTTATTGTAAAGGTGTAAATTCCTGCCTTAGTAAATGTAAATGTAGTGAATGCACTCTCTTTTTGTGTCATATTCGTTTCTGCTGTCCAGTACATT
>CANQPL010000023.1 GCA_947625735.1 uncultured Clostridia bacterium | reverse complement strand
TAAAAAATAAAATTAAATAAAGTTATTTAGTGTGATAGCGGTAGAGGGAGGGGGATAGAGGGGAGAATGCATCTCTACGAGATGCCGGGGAGTCCAGAAGGGGGCGCGCATCTCTGCGAGATACGGGGAGAAAGGGGGAGGGAAGTGAGCGTCTAAAGGTTTGCTGCCCTCCCCCTTTCTCCCCGAAGGTTCCCCCTTTGGCGGGACAGCACATACACAACGTTACGGACAAAACATCTTGAAATCAGAAAATTTAAAGCAGCACCGATAGAACAGCCTGCCTGTTATCAGAAACTCTCACGGATAAGCTCCTGTATTTCAGCAATAGGCATACCTGTAATCCTATGGCTTCCCGTATATTCCGATGCCGTGTAAACGGTAACATCACAGGAGTGCCCCATTCTCTGAAAAATACTCTGAGTAATGCGTATCTCCGCCACTCTTTCACGGGGAACGGTCACCGTATGAAAACCATAGCCCTTTGAATAAACAGCGCATACGCTGTCCTTTTTGATATTAATTCCATTAGTGCAGTAGGCGCACGCCTTTACAAACAAGAACCATACGGCGGGTATCTCACAAATGCCCGTAAGGAAGAAAATAAGACTGTGCCATTCGGGAAACATCATCACAGCGCAAAGTCCTCCTCCCATTACAAGAAAAATAAGCAGCGAGGGAATAAGAATAAACCTGCTTATATAGCCGATCTTCGGACCTATAAAGCTGTCGCAGCGTGAAAAGCCCGGCAGCAGCATTTCCATAGCCTTGCTTGCTTTCTCGCCCTCCTTGCTGTAAAGCCTTTCGAGAGCGCACACGGGAATAAATACGGGGATCTCGTTTTTCCGCTTTCCGTAGCCCGTGCAGCTTACGTGTACACTTGTTACCCCGAACAGCTTCATTAGCAGGCTTTGCCGCAGATCCGCCATATTAATTTTATTGATATTGATACAATAGGTGTGTTTAATGCCCGCCCCGCAGGAAATAATTATGCATTGTCCCTTTCGTGAAGCGGTAAAATCCAGATGCCGCATAACATTTATACCGAATGAAATGAGAAAGCCCACTCCTATTACAACGGATACAGCCATTCCCGCAGGCGGAATTTTTGCGATAACGTTAAGCGCACCCGTTACGGTATCGGAAATGCCGTTTACCGCTTCAAGAAAGCGCACCCTGAGCTGCTGACCCAGTATGTCCGTACCCCTCGAAAGCAGCGTGATAAGCAGCACCGTACCCGATAAAGCAGACGAAAACAGCAGCGAAAAAACGATAAGCTCGGTCTTTGATACCTTATAGGTGTAGTTAAGACCTTTTTTTTCGCTCTCCTCCGAAAGGGCGCTGCTTATGGCATTAAAGAGCCTCCCCCTGTCCGCCTTTGAAAGTATCAGGCTTATGTCCGCAGATTTGCGCTTATCCTGTGGGGCATCAGTATCAATATAAGCCCTCACCACACCGAACATATGATGAACGGGCGTTTCATCGGCAGTGACGGCGCATACATTTTTATAGGGGATACTTAATTTAATACGGCGCAGCACGCCATAGGAAACGCAAAGGTACTTATCATTTATATCAAACGTGGTAAAATACCAGCGGATTACAGCCCCGCAGATCATTACCGTAACCGTAAGCACGTCCCAGCGGACGCCCTCCAGCCACCTTGCAACATCGAATCTGATATTACTGTAAAGACCTCTGAGCAGAGGAATGAGCAGGAGCCAGAAATTGGCGGAGGTATAGCCTATTATGGCATATTTAGGCTGTCTTTTCATTGCTTGTCCGTTCCCTCCTCAATTTCGTCAAAGGAAAGCTGAACTGCGCTCCCATCGGTAAAGGAGAGCTGTTTGTAGCCTGAAAAGTCCCGTACTATATCAATAAGCTCCTCTGAGCTGAAAAGACCGTTTTCGCTGACGGAGGGGCAGTCCTCCTCAATATCATTTTCGCTCAGGGTTGCGGGCTGAGGTGGCGTTTTGCCGTCAAGGACAGCGCCTAAAATATCCATTATCTCCGAGCAGTCCTTTCTTGACAGGAACATGAGCATGAGATTTCCGCCCAGAGCGCCTATGGAGATAAAATTAAAGCAGGTAAAGCCCGAAAGCGGCATAGTTACCAGAGCGGCGTGCTGCACGGCGGAGAGCTTCATAATGCGGTAGGTACGGGAAAAAAGACCCGTCCGTGAGATGATCTCCTTATCCGTAACGGTATATTTAATGCTTTTGTACCACATGGGCAGCAGTATGACAATAAAGATCACATATATAATGAGCAGGGCAAGCATTATGCCGAGTATAACTCTTTCGGGCAGGCTTTTAACTCTGCTCATGTCGGGAAGATACTGAGGAAATTTCTCAGCCACATAAAGTCTGAGGACATTGAGCAGGAAAATGACGACAAGTGTCATCAGAAAAGCAAATGCCGACAGAAATTTCCGTCCTCTGGGGTCGGAGCAATATGTTTTTGTCACTCTCACGCCTCCTGTTTTTGGTATAGATATATTTTAACATATTTTTTTCTGTTTAGCAATAGCGGCGGGAAAAGATTTTTCGGGAAAGCAGGCATTTGCGGGCGGAACCCGGCGGGTGGAACCCGCAGCCAACTCGTTGGTAAGTTTTGCAATGATATTTCAGATAGTAACTCGGTAACTTTTATTTGACGGTGATTGCCCGTAAAATCATAAGTCAAAGGTCGGAGAGTAATGTACTGATTAGCAGGTATGCACATCTATCCTCTATCTTCTAACTTCTATCCTCTAAATTGGAATTTAATGCGCCGTTTTTTAACTTATTTTCCAAAAATTTTCACATATCTATCACAAATGAGGATTATACTTAAAACAATGGATCTTATATCCGGATCATATATCATTCTCTCCTTTTTATTTGTTTCTTTCCCGTACCCCCTCGGGAAAGAAAAAGCAGATATCTCCACCCTCCTTGTGGAGTTGAATATATTTTTTCTGTCCCATGCAGCAGGCAGAAGCATACCGCCGATCGTTGATGATACGGCGGATTTTTTTATGCGGATTTTTCCTCACCCGTTTATACTATATAGATTGTAGGTCAGGCTTTCCCTGTTCTTCTGTAATTCGGTGTGTGAACACCTCAATAGTAACTCGGTAACTTTTATTTGCTGTGATTTTTGATGATATTTTTTTAGCGTTGGAGAGTTTTGCTTAAATATTTCAGACAGCCGCCCGGTACCTTTCGTTTTGCGTTTGACCGCAGCCGTCCGCCGTTTTTTTCGTTTGAATATTATAATAGTAACTCGGTAACCTTTATTCACTCTACTCTTAACTCTCCACACTTATAAACAGGTTTAAATGTTCTGCCGCTCATCTGCATGATGATTTTTCCGAGATATTCCCTTAAAAAATGCAGGATCGGTTATCAAGGCAATGTGTTTGACATTCCCGTTTTTTTATGTCGGGGATAACCGCAAGCCTTAAACTCCCCGTTTATACTATATAAATTGCGGGTCAGGCGTTTCCCGTTTTTTTGTGGGTCGGCGTGTGAACGTGAATTTACAAGGGAACAGGAGCTGTGCAGACTTTTGAAATGTGAAAAGAATTTTAATAGTGCAGATTTGGTTTGTCGGGGGAAGTATATTTTGCTTTCCCCCGTTTTTTATGGCGCTGATGCGCCGTGCTGACCTGTTTGCCCGCAGATAACCGCCGCATTTTTAACTCCCCTGATTATTCATTATAAATCTGTGGGTCAGGCTCTCCCTGTGTTTTTACGTGCGGCGGTTATCCCTCCCCCTGCTTATCTGCTCCCATGCTTGATTATGGAGATTTGTTTGTTGTGCTGCTCCTTTGCCGGGGTTCCACCCCGGACCCCGCAAGGGCGCTGCCCTTGACCCGCAGCCTTTTGAAAAAAGGCTGGCGAAAACTTTACCTTGTGTTTGTTTTGCTTAGATTTTTCTTTTTGTGCCTCTGCCTTTGGTTTTTCTCTGTTTAATTGTACCTGTCCGTTATAAAAATGTATTTCCTCACTATTTTTTGCAGCCTTGTACTGTCCGCAAGCCCGTTTACAAGCTGTTCATATGCATCTGCCGCCGACTGCGCCTCCTCTGCGGATATCCCCCCGCCGAACCGTGCCACAAGTGCCGTCCCGATTATATTGTCACAAAGCCCCTTGTCAAACAGCCCCGTTCCTGCAAGCTCCTCCGCCTGTCTGTCAAGCTCTTCTGTTATACTCAGCTTTCTTTCACGCGCCAGTCTTATGAGCATACCATATATCTGCGATGCCGCTTTTACAGGCATTTCCTCTACTCTTTTCGCTCTCATTGCAAGCACGATCCTGCGCCTGAGATAAACCGCTCCCACTGCCGCCGCTGCTATGCAGATGTACATTAACACTCTCAGCACTGCCCTTATGATTTCGGGATCGGGCTTATTCTCGTATTTTTCGTCATCGGGATCGGTGCTGCTCTCCGTGGGAAGTGTAGTCTCCTCAGGAGCGGTGGTGGTGGGTTCTTCTACCCGAAGCTCGTCCGTTCCTCCGTCTCCGCCGCCGCTTTCGTCGGGCATTCCTGCGGGAGAAGTTATATTCTCCCCGCCCGCACTGTTTCCGCCGCCGTTCCCGTCACCGAACGGAGAGCCGCTGCCGCCGCTGTTTGGGTCTTCTCCGCTGTTTTGGTTATCTGAGCTGCCCGGAGTCATGCTTTCCGATGAGTTGACAGATGTTTCCGATGTTTCGGAGGAGGTTTCCGTTTCTGTAAAAGTTGCAGTTTCCGTTATCTCCTCTGCGCCCGTAACGCTTGTGGTATCCGCAGTTTCCTCCTGCTCCTCGTCCTCCGAAACGCTTGTACCCGCACTTGTAACGCTCATTTCGGTCTGTGGGAAAAGCGTTTCGGAATACATAGGCTCTTGTGTTGTCACCGTGGTGAGGACGGATGTTATTGTTTCGCCCTCGTTCTGAACGCCGTCAGTGTATTCCACAAGGATATTACCGTAACCGGGAGTGACCTCAAAGGGCATCCAGCCCAGACCGTCCGCATAAATTTCTATCCATGCATGAGCGCGGGAATCGGGAACAGTCACCGTCACATAACCGTCATGGCTTTCGTAATCGCTTATATCCTCCTGCTTGATGACAAATCCTTCGCAGTATCTGGAGGGAATACCTCTCGTTCTGCACAAAAGGGCGGCAGCCGTTGCAAAGTGGGTACAGCTTCCCTTTTTGTTCTCCTCAAGGAACCACTGTGCAAAATCCGCTCCGAAAGGCTTTTTCCCCGAGTCAAGGGTATATTCGCATTCAGCGGCGAGCTTATTGCGGATAAATGCTATTTCATCAATGATACTGTTTCCCTCGTAATCCTCGAAAAAAGTTTCTCCTGCCGAAAAGCTCTCGGGAACGTCAAGGCAGTAGGTATAGGCGTATGTCCTGAGTTTTTTTTCATCGGAGGACATTACATCGGGGAGGAGGGGCATATCCCGGGAACTCAGCGCTCTGCTGCGCCAGCCCTCATCGGGAAAATAAACGCCGTAGGTACGAACCGTTCCCTCTGCGGCAAGCAGTCCTGCCGAATTTTCGGGAAAATACCGTGAATAGGAGGGCGCTCCCGTATTCCTGACGATAACTCTTTTTGCGGAAAGCTCCTCACAGCCCGGCACGAATTTAAGCGTCCTGCCGCTGAAAAATTCGGGAGAGGTAAGCCGTGTTTCAAGCTCCGGCAGCGGCGTTCCCTCATTCCACCTTGACCCTGTATACTCTGTGGCAGAAAATCCTTTAAGGTAAATATTTCCGCTGTCCGCAGGCAGAGTCACCTCCAGCATATCCGCCCCCGAAAACTCCACTCTGTCCACGTTTCCCAGCTTTCCGTCATGTGTGACCGTTCTGCTTCTTGTGGGAAGAAAGGCATCTGAAAAATCCTCAAAGAATTTTTTCCAGCTGAAGTCCGACATATATTTTATAAATGTTTCCCTGAAACTGTCCATGCTCTGAGGACGGGGTATTGCCGCCGCCCCTGCCGATGCCGCTCCGAAAGCGATAAGCAGCATGACTGCCGCCGACCATGCGCTCTCGACGGAGGTCTTTACAAAAAGCTGACCTCCCTTTTCCTCAGAAACGCCGATCTGTGCGATCTCCGCCGCCAATGCGCCGCACCATGAAAGAAGCACCAGCGCAAATGCTCCCGTATCGGGGACAAGTCCGTTAAAAAGGCACAGCTCCCAGAGCGGAAATGTGCCTCCCACCACAAGAAGTATATTAGGACCTCTGACCGTTCCTCTGCAAACAGCCGCACAGATAAAAAGTACGATAAGGATAACAGCTTCATCTGCGCAGGCGGCAATATCTCCTCCCACATCGGGAACAGCAAACAAAGGGGAGTTTTTATATATATCGTAGATACCTCCCAGAAAGGTATTCGTCTCATACATAAGTCCCGCCGATATGCGGTCAATTCGTATTATTCCGTAAAGCAGGAGCATTATGACCCCCACGCTTGCCGCATTTGAAGAAAGGGCAGGTCTTTTTTCGTGCAGGGAAAAGGCAGCCGAAAAAAACGCCCAGCCGAGAAAAGCCGCAAGAATTACAGCTCCCGAGGGCTTATGGATATCCGCTTTTCCGGCACAGGCGGTAAGAAAGCACATAAGCGAACCGAATATCCCCGCTGCCGCTAAAAGGCTTCGCAAAATATAATAAAACGGCGCTGTATACCGTTCTCCCGAAATATGCATACCCATGACGATCTCTGCGGGGAGACGATCGTTATCAGCTTTTTTATTCAAGTGAAGCATCAGCACCTCCCGCTTTTTCCGCACGCCATACAATATAGCCGTTTTCGCTGTCCGTTCCCGCACAAGCCGTTTCACAGAGGATACAGGAGATGCGCATGATCTCCTCATCGGTTGAAAGGCGGGCAGCCCCGCAGCCGCTCCTGCCGTCAAGATAAATTTTTTCGCAGTCCGCCTCTTCGGGGACGGCTGCATAAACCTCGCAGCTTTGTTCCGTCAGATACTTAGCCGTACCCAGCATTTTTTCAAGGAGCACATCTCTTACCGAAAGATCCTCCTCGGACAGATCGGCGCTGAGCAGATATTTTTTGCTTCCCACAGGCGGCATTACCTTTACTATATCCTTGTCAAACCTTGCGGAGAGCTTATAGTGGATAGAGGACATCTTGTCGCCGGGGGCAAATTCACGGTACCCCGTCACATCTCCGGGAGAACCGTTCATATTTGTAAATTCTCCGTTTTGCAGATCCGATCGGTTAACGGGCAGGCGCATTATCCGTTTGCCCTCCTCCGAACAGTCGTCCGTAAAATCGGGGATAATGCAGATCTTCCCCAGCTCCCTGTTTTTCATGCGCTTTACGGAAAAAAGACGGAATTCGTCATAAAGAGTGACATACTCCAATGTGAGCCTTACCGACCCGCAGTGGAGAGCATTAATATTTACAGAAGCAGTCTGAGAGGAGAGGGCGGGTACGGGTACAGCCGCATTATAGTATCTTACCTCTCCCGAGGGAGCATATTCCGCTCTTATGCGCAGTCCGCAGCCCGACAGGGCAAAGACCGAACGGTTGGTAAGACGTATGCACACCTCTCCCTCGCTGCCCTTTGTTATCACCGTGTCACCTGACGGGGGACAGCCGTCAAAAAGCCTTGCGCTTACGGCAAGACGGATAAGGGCTAAAACGGGCAGTATAAGGAGTGTAAGCAGTGTGGCAAGAGAAAGCGCACCCTTATATAACGGAAAAAACAGCGCTGCCGCTGCAAGAAGTATGAAATATAATATCCTTGTCAAAGCTGCCCCTCCTTTTTTGTACCGTTTTCCCATGGAGATCAATTTTTACAGGATCGATCTCCTTAAAGCAGTAAAAAGTTATCTGAAAAGTGTTAAAAGGAAAAAATTTTAAAGGAGTTTCCCTATCCTGCCTCTGAGGAAATCAAAAATGATTTACGTGATGTTTGGCGGACCCGACAGCATAAGGCTGCCTGCTTTAGAGGACGGGAGCGTGTACCCTCCTTACAGGGTCGGCGCAGTAACAGAAGCCATTATTTCCGCAAGTATCGCCTTTATTTCGCCGTCCGAGGGCAGAGAACCCCTGCTCCTTGCGGGTATGATGCGGTGAGCGGACACATCGGGGTACACATATCTTACATCATCGGGTATCACAAA
The DNA here is from genome assembly GCA_947625735.1 of uncultured Clostridia bacterium. Taxonomy (GTDB): domain Bacteria; phylum Bacillota; class Clostridia; order Oscillospirales; family Ruminococcaceae; genus Huintestinicola. The sequence goes on along the minus strand of CANQPL010000023.1, from coordinate 30,960 downwards.
GCCCCGTCCGCTGAAAAGTGCGGCACATCTTGCCATAGCTGCCGCCGCAAGAGAACCTCTCGTTGATACGCCCAGCTCAAAGCGCCTGTCCTTTCTTGTGGCATCAGAAAGCCTTGCGATATAATCATAGATCTCATCACTTACAAAAATATCCTGAGCGGCACTGCGCAGCACCCGCAGATCGTCAAGTGTCATAACGGGTCGTATTTCGGGGATATTTTTCCGTGCGGATTTGATCTTAAGTATCCGTGTTTCCTCGTTTACCGAGGGGTAGCCCATAGAAAGCCTTATCATAAAGCGGTCAAGCTGAGATTCGGGCAGAAGCTGCGTTCCCGCAGAGCCTGTGGGATTCTGAGTTGCAAGAACGATAAAGGGATCGGGCAGAGGACGTGTAACGCTGTCCACAGTCACCGCTCCCTCCTCCATAGCTTCAAGGAGAGCGGACTGTGTCTTGCTGGAGGTGCGGTTTATCTCGTCTGCAAGAAAAAGATTGCAGAACACCGCCCCCGCTCTGAACTCAAACTCCCCCGTGGAGCGGTTGGGCATATAAAATCCCGTCACGTCCGCAGGCATAACGTCTGCGGTAAACTGCATTCTGTTGTAATCGAGGGAAAGCGCCTTTGAAAACGCCACAGCCATTGTGGTTTTCCCCACGCCGGGTATATCTTCGAGCAGGATATGCCCTCCCGCACATATTGTCATAAGTATTTTGATTATCAGGTCATCTTTTCCGATGACCGTTCTTTTTATCTCATCAGCCGCCCCTTTGAGCATGGCAATGAGCTTCATATCTGCATTCATTCTATCACCTTTATCGGGAACAAGAGATATACAAAGCCGCAGGCATGAGAAACACAAAGCAAGAAGCAAGAAAAATACACTCTTTATCTTGCATCTTGCTTCTGAATTTCTTTGTTCTTCGGCTTTCATACAATTTATTGTCGGAAAACTTATCGGTCGGGTCAATTTAAATGTGGGCGGATCAGCAGCGGGGAAATGTTCCCGCAGATAAACCGGGGTTAATGATAAAATTTTTATGAATAAATCTGTCGGGTATACTCTGAAAAATTTACATAAATTTAATAATTGGGAATTATCGTAAAAAACCTTTGCAAATTAAATCAGCCGATGGGAGCGGGTACTGTCCGCTGAAAATTAAATCAGTGAACGGGAGCGGACTTTGCCCGCCGGTCGGGTATTATCATAAAAAAATCTATGCAAATTAAATTAGCGGGTGCAAGCGGCGTCACGCCGCCGGGTGAAAGCGGCATCATGCCGCCGAGTGGCAGCGGGTACTACCCGCCCGCTTAACTTATCGAGAGGAGCGCCATATCTCCGTTGTTGACCATGCCCTGTTCGGAGTTTGCGTCCACTACACTGCGGACAATATTCCGGTTGGTGGCGCGGAGTGCATCATCAAAGGACTTTACAGCGATAAAGAATGCCTCGTCCTTGTCCTTTTTGTCGTAGGTGTAAATTGTGAGCATTACCTTAATGGCATTATAAATAGTATTGAAGAAGATGAAATTCTCCCACAGTGTAGCCGAATGATAATCCGCAAAGGGCATACAGAACGTCCACACATAATTTACCATAACATTTTCAATGTAATGCTCCCTGCCCTTTAAAAATTCATCAAAGGCTTTTTTCATCTCCGTATACTGCTTTTCGTTGAAGGTAAATTCCTTTGCATCTGCACGGATACCCAGATTCTTGTAAATGCCAAAACGCACCTTGTCAAATTCTCCCGCAGCAGGAAGCGCTCTTATAAATGCAAGACCGTTGCCGAAGCTCAGGGGATAGAGGGGTTTAAGCTCAGAAAAATACTTTATTACATCTTCATGCTCACGTTTGCCGATAAAGTCCTGCACAAATTTAGGGATAACGTCCTCACGGAATTTATCAAGCATTGTCTGAATGCTCTTGTAGCAGAAATTAAGAAGCAGCATTCTTTGGGGGAAATCATATGTCCTGTTCTGGAGTGTGAACATGGTAAGAGTCTTTATTGACCAGTAATGCTTTAAAAAAGGCGTCTGCTCAACAAGCTCCCTGCCCTTTTTGGCATACTCCTCCTCCTTTTCGGGACTGAGAGTAGTCATTTTATAGGAAAGAGTTTCCTTTGTGTCCATAAGCCGCCTTAACACTCTGTCCTGATTCAGGGGGAACACATATTCCACAGAGGCGGGCGTAAAAAGTACATTATATACTATATCTTTATTTTCGGGTTTGGATTCATCTGCAAATTCTCTGAAAAATTCGGGCGTTATTATAGGATATGGCATTTTATTTCCTCCTGTCGGCATTTTTGCCGTTAAATTCTGATAATTACGGGGCTTGTACGCACCATACATTATACAGTATAACACATTATTCCCGAAAAATCAATGCTTTTTTTCAAATTCGCTTTGATTTTCCCTAAATTTATACAAATTTTCTGTTAATTTTTATGACGGTCAGCTTCTTACACGGAAATTATTATCAGTAAGTATCCTTGCCGCTATAAGCCCCAGCGGGAGCGCAAAAACTATAAGCCCCGCCCTTACAAGCCACATCGCTCCGTCCGTAACGCTGCCTGCGGCAAGGTAATAAAAGCCCTTGTACATAAACATACCCGGCACCATTATCACAATAGACGGCACCGTGAGCGTTATCCTCGGAAATCCCGCCTTTTTCCGTATTGCCGATGCCATAAGACCCGCGCACATAGCACCGATAAACGCCGCCGCTGCCGCAGGCATGGGCGTAAGATCGGTAAGGCACAGCCGCAGTGTATTTGCCGTCATGCCGATAACTCCCGCATAAGCTGCCATTTTCGGCAGACTTCCCAGCATCATGGAGAAAAAATACACTCCCGCAAAGCTTGCAGCCATTCTCAAAAATGTCATCAGGGGGAAGGCAAGCTGCATTTCGGCAAACTCCGAGGGCGCAAAGCCCGAAACTGCCGCCGTTACCCAGCCCGTCAGCGCCGCAAGGGAGATTATGAGCAGGGCGTAGGTTATCCTTTCCGTCCCCGACCTCAGATCAAGCTTCGCAAGGTCCATTCCCCCCGTAATAAGGGGAAATCCCGGTATGACAAAAAGCATTGAGCATATGTACCCCGCCTGATGCACCTCGGGAATGTGAAGCAGAAGCTCAGCCGCCTTTATGAGCAGCACATACACCATGCAGGCGCACGCCACCGAAAGGGAAACGTTTACAAAAAGGGTCATGCGCCTTTGAAGCATTATTTTGCGAAGATAATTCCCGAGGCCTGCCCCGAAAAAGGCACAGACCATTTCCACAGGACCGCCGCCCAGAAGAAACGCAAAGGCTGCACAGGCTGCCGCAGCCGCAAGTCCTGTCTGCCACGGCTTGTAATTTTCGGGAAGTGATTCTATTTTATCGAGAATGTTGTGAAACTGCCCTGCCGAATACTCCTCCGCCTTTTCGGAAAATCTGTCGGTAAATTCCTTCATGGCGTATATTTTTGTAGTGTTTACGCCTGTCGTATTGAGGGAGATACAGTAGGTTACCTGTTCGCCGTCCTCAAAGCAGGTGTAGTTGAGGGTCAGGAGTCCTATATCCGCATTGGTGACAACTCCCAGCCCTCGTGAGAGCTTGTTTATTGATGCCCGAACACGCCATGCCGCAGTACCGGAAGAGAGCATCATAAGCCCCACTCTGCCTATAAGCGCTGCTTTTTCTTTAAGAGGGGCTTGCACGGCGGGCAGCGGGGATTCCTCGTCGGTCATTTCATGCCATGCCACAGCCATGTGCTGTGTGCGGAAAACGCTCATTTCATCACTCCTCGGACAGTCTGACGGGATAGTTTTCACATACGTATACACCATAAATTTTATCACAAAATAATTGAAGTATATTAAAATGTTTGTAAATTTTTCGCAAATCATAAAAACATTATGTTTTGTTGTAAAAATCCTCTAAAAAATGTTTGTGTAACGGAGAAAAATTGTCTGTAATGACAAATTTGCAAAGTATCCCTTGACAAAAAAAAAGAGAAATGTTATAATAGCCCATGTACAAATAAAGCAGAACTGCCGTTCTCACCGTACTGCCGATATGTATGTACGGTCAATAATGATAAAAAGGCGCGGGGTTGGCGTGTGCTTTCCTGCGTGCAGATCGGCAGAACTGTGGTTCTGTCTTTTTTATTTTCAGAAAATCACAGTCAAACTAAAAAACGGGGGTGCTCGCCATAGCAAGCAAGGATAGCAAGGAGCTTCAGATCAATGAGGAGATCCGTGACAAGGAGTTAAGGGTAATAGGTCCTGACGGCGCACAGCTCGGAATGATGTCCGCAAGGGACGCTCAGAAGCTGGCAAATGAAAAGGATCTGGATCTGGTCAAGATCGCACCTCAGGCAACTCCGCCTGTGTGCAGGATCATGGATTACGGCAAATACTGCTTTGAACAGCAGAAGCGTGAAAAGGAAGCAAGGAAGAACCAGAAAACAGTTGAGATCAAGGAGATCAGAATGTTCTCCAACATTGATACTCACGACTTCGAGACAAAGGTCAATCAGGCTGTAAAATTCCTTAAAGGCGGAGATAAACTGAAAGTTTCCGTGCGTTTCCGTAAGCGTGCCATCGCTCATCCCCAGCTTGCGGAGGAGCTGCTCGAAAAATTCAAAGCCGCCTGCAGTGAAGCGGGAACGGTGGAAAAGCCCCCCAAAATGGAGGGCAGAGCGCTGGTAATGTTCATGTCGTCAAAGACAGGAAAGTAACCCGCAGCCCGCGGAAAAGGTACTGTAAATAAAAGTAAGGAGGATATATTCATGCCTAAGCAGAAAACACATTCGGGCGCTAAAAAGCGTTTCAAGTTCACAAAAAACGGTCTTGTAAAGTATCAAAAGACCAACAAGAGACACAGACTTACTCAGAAGGATCATAAGCGCAAGAGAATTGCTCGTACTGTAGGTATCGCAAGCAGCGCAAATGCAGGCACTCTCAGAGAGCTTATGCCCTACAAATAAGGGACGGCTGTACAGGACAGCACATTTTCACTAAAAATTCATACGGAGGTATAATGATATGGCTCGTGTCAAGGGCGCAATGGCTACCCGAAAAAGAAGAAACAAGACCTTAAAGCTCGCCAAGGGCTACTGGGGTGCTAAAAGCAAGCACTTCAAAATGGCAAAAGAGGCGGTAATGAAATCAGGCAACTATGCCTACATCGGCAGACGCCTTAAAAAGAGAGATTTCAGGAGATTGTGGATAACAAGAATTTCCGCAGCCTGCAAGATGAACGGCATGAATTATTCCACATTCATGAACGGTCTGAAAAAAGCCGGCATCACGCTCAACAGAAAGATGCTTTCCGAGATCGCTATCAGCGATGCAGCGGGCTTTACAGCACTTACCGAGAAGGCAAAGGCGGCTCTTTGATCATAAGATAAAACAGGCTGTTTCACAAAGGCGGTGTCCGATGTGATACAGCCGTTAATTTTAGGAGTTAAAATGTGTGATAATGTTATCACTTCCAAGGACAACGAAAAAATAAAGCTGTACCGCAGACTTTATGACGACAAAAAAGTGCGCAGGAGCATGGGGCTTTTTGTCATGGAGGGCGCAAGGCTCATCTGCGATGCCGCAAAAGAGGATTCAAAGCTGCGCTGTATATTCGTATCCCGCAGCGGTGCGGAAAGGTACGGCGAAGCTCTGGAGCTTCTCAAAAGCAGATATCCTGACCGTTTATTCAGCATGGTAGCTGACGAGGCTTCCCGTGTGCTTTCGGGTACGGGTTCACCACAGGGACTTTTTGCAATATGCGAAATGAAAGACCCGCCCGATGTGAGGGAGCTTACAAAAGAGGGCGGAAGATATATTATTCTTGACGGCATACAGGATCCCGGAAATATGGGAACTATCCTCAGAACTGCCGATGCCTGCGGTATAGACGGCGTTTTTACGGCGGGGTGCTGTGATGTGTACAATCCCAAGGTTGTACGCTCCGCAATGGGAAGTCTTATGAGAATAAGGTTCACGGACGGGAGCTTTGAGGAGATAACGGATATTCTCAGAGAAAAGGGCGTTCCCGTTTATGCGGCAGTACCCGGGGAGGGATTATCCCTTACCGAATGTGATTTTGACAGGGGCGGAGCGGTCATTATCGGCAACGAGGGAAACGGTATCCCGCCTGAGCATAGTGAGCAGGCGGATAAAAGGCTGACTATAAAAATGAAAGGCAGCATAGAATCCCTTAATGCGGCAATGGCGGCGGGGATAATTATGTGGGAGCTTTCAAAAAATAAGGAAAATCTCTGACATTAACGGGAAGTCCATGGAAATCAGGAAGCAAGAAAAAATCGTCCGCAAAACGGTAAAAGGGAAAATTATCAAAAACGTTTCCTTATCTTGCTTCTTGCCTCTTATCATCTTGCTTCTAAAGGCATAGAATCCCTTAATGCGGCAATGGCGGCGGGGATAATTATGTGGGAACTTTCAAAAAATAAGGAAAATCTCTGACATTAACGGGAAGTCCATGAAAATCAGGAAGCAAGAAAAAATCGTCCGCAAAACGGTAAAAGGGAAAATCTTGCTTCTTGCCTCTTATCATCTTGCTTCTTAAGGCTTAGAATCCCTTAGTGCGGCAATGGCGGCGGGGATAATTATGTGGGAGCTTTCAAAGTGTAAGGAAAACCTCTGACATTTTCTGATGGAGGTGTTGGCGATGAATGAGAAAAAATATTTTGACCTGATTTACAGGCTTTGGGCTGTAATGGCTCTTGGGGCGGGTTCAAAGCGTCTTTTGGATCTTACCCATGAATATACGGATCCCGAGGATCTGTATAATGCTCTCATTAGCGGTACAGGTCCCGCAGGTGCGGTAAAAGCCGCAAAGGATATCCCTCTTGATCTTGCCGAAAAAGCGCTGGAGCAGTATATTTCAAGAGGGATACAGGTCATAAGTCCTGATGATGAGCGTTATCCGGAAAGGCTCAAAACTCTCTATGATGCGCCGCCGCTCCTTTTCTGTGTGGGCAGCACTGAGGGAATGAACGACCGGATAAGCATTGCCGTTGTGGGAGCAAGAAAGGCATCGGACTATAGTCTCAGGGTCTGCTCGGGGCTTACATCTGCCCTTGCCCGCAGCGGGTATGACATAATAAGCGGTTTTGCAGAGGGTGTGGATATATGCGCTCATCTGGCGGCTGTGAAAAACGGCGGGCATACCTATGCCGTGCTGGGCTGCGGTGTTGACGTACTATACCCAAGGGCAAACGAAAGATATAAGCACCTTATTGAAGAAAACGGAGCGCTCATCTCGGAATATCTGCCGGGAGCAGCTCCTCATCCCGGAAATTTTCCCAACCGCAACAGAATAATTTCTGCCCTTTCTATGGGTATAGTGGTTGTGGAGGCAGGAGAACACAGCGGCTCACTCAATTCAGCAAACCACGGTATATCACAGGGCAAGGTGATTTTTGTGGTAACACCGGGCAATCTTTTTGATAAAAGATACAGAGGAAATATTGAGCTTATCCGAAATGGTGCTGTTCCCCTTATGGGAGTAAAGGATATTTATAACGAATATGAGCCCGAAAGGCCGCATACAATAAACGAAAGCGTCAGGACGGCAGATCTTGATGAAACGGAGGATCCTGCTGCTTCCGAGGATCCTATTGCAGCAGATGAAAACGAAAAAACGCCTGTTCCCCGTGAGACGAAAAAGTCCCGCTCAAAGGGAGGAGGGAAAAGGACTGCTCCCGCCGGGGCGCAAACGCCTGAGCCTCCCAAAAAGCCTGTTATCCCCGAAACCACCGATCCTGTTGAAAGGCTGATTTTTGACGCACTTTCAAAAAACGGACGGATAAGGGCGGACGATATAGCAAGAACAGGCGCTGCGGGTATTGATGTTATCCTCGAAAAGCTGATGGAGCTGGAGCTTGAAAATGTTGTCAGAGAGGACAGCGGGTGGTATATCCTGATATAAATTTGTACGGTATTTTCTGCGGAAAATGCCGCAAAAAGAGCCTTTTGCAGGCTCACTATTGACTGAAGAAAATTCTGTCACGGAGGTCATTTTGTAATGTCAAAGCTTGTAATCGTGGAGTCGCCGTCAAAGGCGAAAACCGTTCAGAAATATCTGGGACCCGACTTTGAGGTGGCAGCGTCCATGGGGCATATACGTGATCTGCCGAAATCAAAGCTGGGTGTAGACGTGGAACACGGCTTTGAGCCTGTCTATGTCCCTATGAAAGATAAGGAGCAGGTCATTGAAAATCTGAAAAAGGCGGCTGCAAAGGCGGATACCGTTTATCTTGCGGGGGACCCCGACCGCGAGGGAGAGGCTATATCATGGCACCTTGCCTATCTGCTGGGTATTCCCGAAAATGCCCCCGTGCGCGTTACATTCAACGAGATAACCAAAACGGGCGTGCAGAACGGTATGTCAAACCCCCGTGCCATTGATATGGATCTGGTGAACGCCCAGCAGGCAAGGCGTATCCTTGACCGCATAGTGGGCTATAAGCTGTCCCCCTTTCTCTGGAAAAAGGTGAGAAGAAATCTTTCGGCGGGCAGAGTGCAGTCGGTAGCGGTGAAGATGATCGTTGACCGTGAAAAGCAGATAAATGCATTCAAGCCCGAGGAATACTGGTCCGTGGAAACGAAAATGACCGCCCCCTCCTCAAAAAAGCAGTTTGACGCCGCACTGACGGCTGTGGACGGGAAAAAAGCAGAGCTTCACAATAAGGAGGAAACAGACGCTGTTCTTAAACGTCTGGAGGGTGCGGAGTATAAGGTGACGAGCGTTAAAAAATCTGTCCGCCGCAAATCGCCCGCACCGCCCTTTACTACCTCCACCATGCAGCAGGAGGCTTCAAAAAAGCTGGGATTCCAGACGGCAAAGACTATGCGTGCCGCTCAACAGCTCTATGAGGGCGTTGATGTGGAGGGCATGGGCGCAGTGGGTCTTATCACTTATATGAGGACGGACAGCCTGAGAATATCCGATGAGGCGAGAAATGCCGCCTATAAGTATATCGAGGACGAATACGGGAAAAATTATCTGCCCCCCTCCCCGAAAGTCTATAAAACCAAAGCAGGGGCGCAGGACGCACATGAGGCTATACGTCCGTCTACCCCGAGTATTACCCCCGAACGTGTGAAAAGCAGTCTTACACCTGAGCAGTATAAGCTGTATAAGCTCATATGGGAAAGGTTTATCGCAAGTCAGATGGCTAATGCACTTATGGATACGGTGTCTGTTGACATTGAGGCAAATGGCTGTACCTTTAAGGCAAGCGGCTTTTCTGTGAAATTTGACGGATTTACGGTACTTTATGAGGAGTCAAAGGACGATGAGGAAAATAAAGTGCTGCCCGTTATCAATGAGGGCGATGTGCTTAAACTGAAAAATATTGAGGGAAAGCAGCATTTTACTCAACCTCCCGCAAGATATACGGAGGGATCATTTATCAAGGCTCTGGAGGAGAACGGTATCGGCAGACCCTCTACCTATGCGCCTACTATCTCTACTATTATAAATAAACTGTATGTTGAAAGGGACGGTAAGCAGTTAAAGCCCACGGGTCTTGGAGAGGTAACTACCGAACTGCTGAAAGACCACTTCAAACAGATAATGGATACAAAATTTACCGCATCTATGGAAAGCAGTCTTGATAAAATAGAGCTTGGCGAACAGGACTGGGTTCAGACTCTGGAGAGCTTTTACACGGGATTTGCTCAGACTCTCGAAAAGGCTGAGGAGTCTATGGACGGCAAGCGCATAAAAGTCCCCGATGAGGAAACAGATGAAGTCTGTGAGGTGTGCGGGAAGCCTATGGTCATAAAGCTGGGCAGATTCGGCAGATTCCTTGCCTGCTCGGGATTCCCCGAATGCACCAATACAAAGAAGATAGTAAAGCCCACAGGCGGAATATGCCCTCTGTGCGGGAAAAAGATATTGCAGAAAAAATCCAAGAAGGGCAAAAAATATTTCGGCTGCGAGGATAATCCCAATTGCAGCTTTATGACGTGGGATACGCCCGTTTCAGATAAATGCCCTAAGTGCAATGACGGCACTACCCTCTTTAAAAAAGGCGGTAAAATGTTCTGCCTGAAAGAGGGCTGCGGTTATGAGATCGTCATCAAGAAAAAATAAGGATATATCATGGATAATACATTAACAGTCATCGGAGCAGGGCTTGCGGGCTGTGAGGCGGCATGGGCTGCGGCAGAGCGGGGGATAAGGGTCACACTTTATGAGATGAAGCCCGGAAAATATTCTCCCGCCCATAAATACAAGGGCTTCTGTGAGCTTGTCTGCTCCAACTCCTTAAAGGCTGCACGGTTAAATTCCGCAGCGGGACTTCTTAAAGAGGAGATGAGGAGGCTCGGTTCTCTTACAGTAAGCTGTGCAGAGAAAACCGCCGTACCCGCAGGCGGCGCACTGGCGGTTGACAGGGAAAAATTTTCCGATCTTGTTACAGAAAAAATATGCCGTCACCCGAATATTACAGTTGTAAACCGTGAAATTACGGAGATACCCGAAGGGTACTGCGTTATCGCAACAGGTCCGCTTACGGCGGGAAAAATGGCGGAAAGCATTTCACGTACTGCGGGCGGGAGCCTGAGCTTTTACGACGCGGCTGCTCCCATAGTAAAAGCCGATTCTGTGGATATGAGCATTGCCTTTTTGTCGGCAAGATACGGACGGGGCGGGGACGATTACATAAACTGCCCATTTACAAAAGAAGAGTATCTTGCATTTTATAAGGAGCTTATAAACGCAGAGAATGCACCCGTACACGAAGCGGATAAATTTACCGTCTATGAGGGGTGTATGCCCATAGAGGTACTGGCAAAACGAGGTGAGGACGCCGCAAGATACGGCGCAATGAAGCCTGTGGGACTTACCGATCCGAGAACGGGGCGGCGTCCGTATGCGGTGGTGCAGTTGAGACGTGAAAACAGCGAGGGTACTCTCTATAATATAGTAGGATTCCAGACAAATCTTAAATTCGGCGAGCAGAAGCGGGTTTTTTCCATGATACCGGGACTTTGCAATGCGGAATTTGTGCGGTACGGGGTAATGCACAGAAACTCCTTTATCTGTTCACCTCGTGTGCTTAATGCGGATTTTTCGGTGAGAAGCCGTCCCGAGCTGTTCTTTGCGGGGCAGATAACGGGTACAGAGGGGTATATGGAATCGGCGGCAGGAGGAATAATGGCGGGGATAAATGCCGCAAGGCGCATGAACGGAGAGGAAACGCTTATACTGCCGAGGGAATGTATGATAGGCGCACTTTCAAGGTATATTTCAGATGAAAGCGTTACCGATTTTCAGCCTATGGGGGCAAATATGGGGATATTGCCGGAGCTTGAGGAACGGATAAGGGACAAGCAGGAGAGGTATATGAAAATTGCGGAGAGGGCGTTAAATTCAATGAAAGCAGTGCAGGAAAAAATTCTCAGCAAAACTAACACAAGGTAAAGTTTTCGCCAGCCTTTTGCAAAAGGCTGCAAGGGGTCGGGCGAATGAAATTCGCCGTGGGCGGAGCCCTCGCGGGTCAAGGGCAGCGCCCTTGCGGGGTTCGGGGTGGAACCCCGACAAAGGAGAAGCACAACAAACAGATCTCAATAATCAAGCATGGAGCAGATAATGGGGGGAGGGATAACCGCCGCAAAGAAAATGTGCGGAGAGCCTGACCTGCAAATTTATAATGAATAGTCGGGGAAGTTAAAAAATGCGGCGGTTATCTGCGTACAAACAGGTCTGCACGGCACATTAGTGCCATAAAAAACGGGGAAAAGCAAAATATACTTCCCCGACAAACCAAATCTGTACTATTAAAATCCTTTTCACATTTTAAAAGTCCGCACATCTCCCGCTCCCATGTAAATTCACGTTAATGCACAAAAATGGGGAGAGAAATATTTTAATTTGAAGGCTGAGCCTTCACTCGGGTCGTTGGTGTTTTTTGCATGAACATTTCGATAGTAACCAGGTAACTTTTATTTTCTGTGATGTTAAATTTTTTTCATTCAAGATGTTCAGTCCGTAACGTTCTGTATGTGCTGTCCCGCCAAAGGGGGAACCTTCGGGGAGAAAGGGGGAGGGCAAAGACTTTTTTGACGCTCACTTCCCTCCCCCTTTCTCCCCGCATCTCGCAGAGATGCGCGCCCCCTCTGGACTCCCCGGCATCTCGTAGAGATGCATTCTCCCCTCTATCCCTCTCCCTCTACCGCTATCACATTAAATGATTTTATTTGCCGTAAGTTTTTAGGTTGGTACACTGTTTTTAGTTTGCTGTGATTTCTTTTTGCCGTTATGAGATTTTATATTGATGTACACTAATTTCTGAGGTATGCTTATTTATCCTCTAAATGGAAATTTGGCGGGGTTACTCTGCTAAATTTCTGTTTGTAAGTGTTGAGTGTTGAGATATTAAAAGTTTAACTCACGATTTAACATCACAGCAAATGAAAGTCAGCGGGCTTCTGTTTGAAATATTTACGCTTGATTTTCCGGCGAAACGGCTGCGGTCAAACGCAAAACGAAAGGTACCGGGCTGCTATTAAAAAAAATTAAGCAAAATTCTCCAAAGCTAAAAAAATTCATTAAAAATCACAGCAAATAAAAGTTACCGAGTTACTATTGTAATTTTTATGCAAAATATGACAACGAGTTGGCTGCGGGTTCCGCCCGCCCGCCCGCAATGGGAGGTTAAAAAAATGAACAATAACAGAGAAACAAAAATAAGTAAATATATCAGCTATCTCCTCAGACATCACCCCGAAGAGGGGAACATTGCTTTAGATGAGGAGGGCTATGCCGATACCTCCGCCCTTATTGCGGCGGTTCGGAAAGAATTTGACGGATTCGATATGCCTTATCTCGAAAAAATCGTGGCGGAGGACGAAAAAACACGCTACTCCTTTACAGACGACAAAAGTAAGATCCGTGCAAATCACGGTCATTCCGTAAAGGGAATAAGCCCCGGTCTTAAAGAGATGACCCCTCCCGATGTTATGTACCACGGCACGGCTGACAGGTTTATGGACAGTATCAGGGAACAGGGTATCCTTAAAATGTCAAGACTTTATGTTCATCTCTCCGCCGATGAGGAAACAGCCGAGGAGGTGGGCAGACGCCACGGCAAGCCCGTTATCATTACTATCAATACCAAAAAAATGCATGAGGACGGACTTAAATTCTATAACTCCGCTAACGGTCTGTGGCTTACCGATACAGTACCGGTAAAATATTTTATCAGTGAAAGGAAAGTTTGACCATGAATGTTATTGTTGACGCTTTCGGCGGGGATAATGCCCCTCTTGCCGTGATACAGGGCGCGGCTCAGGCTGTAAAGGAGCCGGGCACAGAAATTACCCTTACGGGCAATGAAAAAATTATCCGTGAAACTGCCGAAAAAAACAGTATATCCCTCGATAAGATATCCATAATACATACAGAGTCGGTAATTGATATCCACGAAGAGCCTGCCGAGATCCTGAAAAGCCGAAAGGACTGCTCTATGGCTGTGGGACTTCAGGCTCTTGCTGACGGAAAAGGCGACGCCTTTGTCAGTGCGGGAAGTACGGGCGCGCTGGTGGTGGGCGCTACAATGATCGCAAAACGTATCAAGGGTATAAAACGTCCCGCCCTTGCGCCCATTCTCCCGACTGCTGACGGTCACCTGATCCTTATGGACGGCGGCGCAAATGTTGAGTGCCGCCCCGAAATGCTCATGCAGTTCGGTATAATGGGGAGCTGCTATATGGAAAAGGTTATGGGTATAAAGTCCCCGAAAGTCGGGCTTCTGAACGTGGGCGCAGAGGATACTAAAGGCAGAGATATTGACAAGGAGGCTTATAAGCTCCTTAAAAATGCTCCTCTTAACTTTTACGGCAATCTGGAGGCAAGAGAAATGCCCTCGGGCGTGTGTCAGGTGGCTGTGTCGGACGGTTTTACAGGGAATATCGCTCTCAAACTCTATGAGGGCATGGGGTCTTTCCTTGCAGGCGAGATAAAGGGTATGCTTACTGACGGTATCGGCGGGAAGCTGGCGGCTCTGCTCATTCTGGGAAAAGTAAAGGCTTTTAAGAAAAAGCTCGACTATAAAGAGGTGGGCGGCGCAATGCTTATGGGTATTTCAAAGCCCGTTATCAAGGCTCACGGCAGCTCGGACGGCAAGGCTTTCTATAATGCGGTAAGACAGGCTAAACAGTGCGTGGACGGCGATGTTATCGGCGAGATAACTAAGGCTCTTGAAGCTGTGGGCAAGGAAAAAAACTGATTTTGTTTACGTTTTAACAGGTCAAGGAAGTGAATTTTATGAACAGTACAATTCCTGCCGATATATCCTCAAAAATAGGCAGATTCGAGGAAACTATCGGCTACACCTTTAAAAATAAGGATCTTATCTGGGAGGCTCTCTCCCATTCCTCCTTTGCAAATGAGTATAAAAAAGGCAGACACTCCAACGAAAGACTGGAATTTCTGGGGGACAGCGTTCTGTCAATCGTTATATCCGAACACCTTTTTAAATATTTCCGTCATCTGCCCGAGGGGGATCTTACAAAAATAAGAGCATCTCTTGTCTGCGAAAAGGCTCTTTTTGAGTTTGCGGGTCAGATACATTTAGGTGATTTTATCCTGCTGGGCAAGGGGGAGGAGAATACAGGGGGCAGAAATCGTCCCTCTATAGTTTCTGATGCGTTTGAGGCGGTGATAGCCGCAGTATTTCTGGACGGCGGAATGAATGCGGCTAAGGAATATGTTCTGGGATTTATCCCGAAAGAGCTTGACAAAAATTCCGTGAAAAATTTGCAGGACTACAAAACCATTTTACAGGAGATAATACAGCGCAATCCCGAAGAAAGAGTTGAGTATGTTCTGAGAGATGAATCAGGTCCCGATCATGACCGCCATTTTGTGGTGGAGGTTTGCCTTAACAATAATGTTATCGGTCACGGAGAGGGTCACAGCAAAAAACAAGCAGAACAGCAGGCGGCTAAGGAGGCCCTTGCTCTTATGGGAGAAATATAAAATGGCTCATGCCAATGTATCTGTTTTTATCCCGCATCTGGGCTGTCCAAATAACTGCTCATTCTGCGATCAGCACATAATAAGCCGTACACAGCTCCCGCCCGCTCCCGATGAAGCGGAAGAGATAATACGCTCCGCCGCTGCCGATATTGCCCGAAAGGGAATGTGTCAGAGTGCCGAAATAGCCTTTTTCGGCGGCAGCTTTACCGCTATTCCCCGTGAATATATGACCGCTCTTTTAGAACGTGCCTGCCTGTATGTGGAAAACGGCAGCTTCTGCGGGATACGGATATCTACCCGCCCCGACTGTATAGATGAAAATATCCTTGGTATCCTTAAAAAATACCGTGTCACAGCTATAGAACTTGGGGCACAGTCTATGGACAATGATGTTCTTGCTGCCAACAGGCGGGGGCATACTGCGGAGGACGTGCGCAGAGCGGCAGCACTTATAAAACAGCGGGGCTTTGAACTGGGACTTCAGATGATGACGGGACTGTATAAAAGCACTCCCGAAAAGGATATCCGCACAGGTGAGGAGCTGGCGGAGCTTCTGCCCGACACGATGCGCATTTATCCTGTTGTAATACTACGTGATACGTATCTTGCGCAGCTTTACGGGGAGGGGAAGTATGTTCCATACCCTTTTGATGAGTGCGTAAGGGTGTGCGCTCACCTTGCGGAGATGTTCGCCGCACGGGGAATACGGGTCATTCGTCTGGGACTTCATTCGGAAAGAAATGTAGAGGAAAATGCAGTGGGCGGGTACTATCATCCCGCTTTCGGGGAGCTTGTGCGTTCCGAGCGGGTGCGGTGCATCATTGAGAGGGAGTTGGAGAATGCGGGGTATGCGGAGTGTGCTGCTCCGAAAAGATATATGAGTATTCTTGTGGGTCACAGGAGATCGAACAGCTTGTATTTTGAGGGGAAGAATGTTTCTTTTGCGCAGAATGACGGGCTTGAAAGCATTACAGTGAACGGCAGGGCATACCATACTTAAAAGCAAAATAAACATAAAGCATAAAAAGAGGCAGAGGCACAAAAGAGAAAATCTAAGCAAAACAAACACAAGGTAAAGTTTTCGCCGGTCGTAAGACCACATGCCTTTCTTTCAAAAGGCTGCGGGTCAAGGGCAGCGCCCTTGCGGGGTCGAGGGGCGGAGCCCTCGTAAAGGGGTCGGGCGAATGAAATTCGCCGGGTGAAACCCCGGCAATGGAGCAGCAAAGCCAACAAATCACCACAAACAAGCATGGGAGCAGATAAACCGGGGAGGGATAACCGCCGCAAAGAAAAACACGGGGAGAGCAAGACAAACAAATTTATATTACATAAACGGCGGAGAGTAAGGCTGCGGCGGTTATCTTGCTGACGTAAAGAAGTCTGCACGGCGCATCAGCGCCATAGAAAACGGGGAGCAGCAAAATAAAAAATCCCGATAAACGAATCTGCATTATTTAACTTTTTTCCCGTCAAATAAAGAAGCATTTGCACTCGGGAAAGGCTTTATAATATTTATTTCAGCGGGGTAACCTTTATTCGCTCAAATGTATAATTCCGATTTGCATGGGAGGAAAAGTATTGTATGAATAAAGTTTATGTTCTGCAGATCATCTTTATAATTGTTCAGGTTATTGCGGCTGTTCCGTTAACGGCAGAGGTGTTCGGAGATATGAATACCGGCATTATTTCTGTTTCAGCGATCGTGATTTGGGTGGGAATAATGGGAAACATGATATGTGCGATAATCAGAGCCGTTCGGGAATCAAAAAAGAAACAAATCCGGCGGGTGGAACCCGCAGCCGAGTCGTTGGTGTTTTTCGAGTGAACATTTAAATAGTAACTCGGTAACTTTTATTTGCTCAAATGTATAATTCATATCTACAGAGGCGGGATATTATGATAAGAGAAATTTCTGAAAATGATTTTGACGGTCTTTTGTCGCTTTATATGCAGCTGCATGATAACCCTTTCCCCGATAAGGACAGCAGAATTACTGCAATATGGAAAAATATCCTTAATGACAAAAATCATCATATAATAGTTGCAGATGAAAACGGTACTTTGGTATCCTCTTGTGTATGTGTTATTATTCCGAATCTGACACATGAACAGCGTCCGTATGCCCTGATCGAAAACGTTATTACCGACAAAAAATACAGAAAAAAGGGTCATGCAACAGCTTGTCTGAATTTTGCAAGGGAAATTGCACGGCGTGAAAATTGCTATAAGATCATGCTGCTGACCGGTTCAAAAAATAATGATATCCTCCGCTTTTATGAAAAGGCGGGATATAACAGAAATGATAAGACGGCTTTTATTCAATGGCTGTAGATAAGTGTTGAGAGTGGAGTGTTGAGATATTAAAGATTTATCTCCGGATTTAACATCACAGAAAATAAACGTTACCGGGTTACTATTATAATTTTCACTCAAAAAACACCAACGAGTTGGCAGCGGGTTCCACCCGCAAATTCTGATTTAACATCACGGCAAATAAAGGTTACCGAGTTACTATTGAAATTTTCGCTCAAAATTTACCAGCGAGGCGGCAGCGGGTTCCACCCGCAAATTCTGATTTAACATCACGGCAAATAAAGGTTACCGAGTTACTATTGAGATGTTCTCGCTTAATTCACCAACGAGGTGGCAGCGGGTTCCACCCGCCGAGGTGGCTGCGGGTTCCACCCGCCCCGCCCCGCTGCAAGATGAGAGGTATAAAATGTATTTAAAATCATTAGAGCTTCAAGGCTTCAAATCATTTCCCGATAAAATAAAACTCGAATTCGGCAAGGGAATTACTGCCGTGGTAGGTCCTAACGGCAGCGGAAAATCAAATATCGGCGACGCCGTGCGCTGGGTGCTGGGCGAACAGTCCTCCAAAACGCTCAGGGGTTCAAAAATGGAGGACGTTATCTTTGCGGGAACAGAGCTGCGCCGTCCTATGGGAAGTGCGGCTGTTACCCTTAACATCGTCAACGACAAGGGACTTCTGAGCATTGACGCCCCCGAGGTAAGCGTTACAAGACGCCTTTACCGCAGCGGCGAAAGCGAATACCTTATAAACGGCGCACAGGTGCGGCTTAAGGACGTTTCCGAGTTGTTTATGGATACAGGTCTGGGTCGTGACGGGTATTCCATTATCGGACAGGGCAGAGTCGCAGAGATTGTCTCCTCCAAATCGGGCGAAAGACGTGACATATTCGAGGAGGCGGCGGGTATTTCAAAATTCCGCTACCGTAAAGCTGAGGCGGAACGCAGGCTGGGACAGGCGGAGGATAATATCCTGCGGCTTACCGATATTATCGGTGAACTGGAAAGCAGAGTGGGTCCTCTTAAAAATCAGTCGGAAAAGGCTGAAAAATTCCTGCTGCTCAGAGAGGAACAGAAAAGCCTTGAGATAACCGCATGGATGACCTCTCTTGATGAACTTAAAACCAAAGCCCGTGAGCTTGAGGATAAACTCCTCATAAATACCGCAGAGTATGAAAACCTTTGTGCGGATATGGAACGCTTCGAGGAGGAGCAGAGGATCATTTCGGGGGATATCGTAAGAGGAAATATCCGCATCGAAAAAATGAACGAGGAACAGCTTGAAGCCGAAAAGGCTAATCATGACATACATAAGGATATCGGCGTCAGGGAAACGGAAATTTCTTACTGCGAAAAGGATATTGCCGCTCTTGAGGAGCAGCTTAAAAACTCTGAACTTTCCGCAGGAGAAAATAAACGGCTGACTGAGGAAAAACTGCTGCTTATAAAGGAACTTGACCGCAGGATAATTTCAGCCCGTGAGGAGTATGACGCTGCCGCACGTGAATTTACCGAAGCCGCCGCAAAACAGGACGGCTTTGAAAAGGAGCTGAGCGGCAATTCCGAAAAGCTGAGCAGACTATATATCAGACGCTCTGAACTTAAAGTCACTGCCGAAAATGCTCTGCGCAGTCTGTCCGAAATAAAGGAGCAGACAGAAAGCGAAAAGCTGCGCCGTGAGCAGGCAGAACGTGAAAGGGAACAGCTTGCCGCAGAGTATAAGGATATTTCCGACGGACTTGCCGCCATTGCCGAAAAAAGGGGCGAACAGACAAACCGTATCAGCGGAATGAAAAGGCTTTTTGAGTCCAAAAATTCAAAGCTCATGCAGGGAGAACGGGATCTGCGGGAATGTGAGATAGCTGTCCGTGAAAAAAAACAGCGGTTACAGCTCCTGCGTGATCTGGAAAACAGCATGGAGGGCTTCGCACGTGCGCCCAAAGAGGTCCTCAAAGCAGGCAGAAACGGTAGGATAAGCGGTATAATCGGCTCTGTTGCTCAGATAATAAGTGTGCCGCCCGAATACAGCCTTGCGGTGGAAACTGCCCTGGGTGCTGCATTGCAGAATATCGTCACGGAAAATGAAGATGCCGCAAAAAGAGGTATCCGTCTGCTTAAGGAAATAAACGGCGGGCGTGCTACATTTCTTCCCCTGACTTCGGTAAACGGCAGCAGGATAAAGGAAAACGGGTTGGATAACTGCACGGGTTTTGTGGCTCTCGGCTGTGATATTGTAAGGTGTGAACCGAAATTTACGGGGATAATCAATTCTCTTCTGGGAAGAACTGCCGTTGCAGAGGATATCGACAGCGCCGCTTCTATTGCTAAAAAATACGGTTACCGTTTCCGCATTGTTACCCTTGACGGTCAGGTGGTGAATGCGGGAGGGTCGTTTACAGGAGGTTCGGCTAACAGGACAGGCGGCGTTCTCACAAGAAAAAATGAAATTGAACGCCTTGAAAAAGAAATAGGATCTCAGATGACGGACTTTAATGCATTAAAGGAAAAATGCGCCGCTCTTAAAGCGGAAACGGATAAAATGCGGATAGGCCTTGATGCGGAAAATGATGAGATCATGAAAATGGATCAGGATAAGATCCGCTTTGAAACAGAGCTTAAAAGAATATCTCAGGTATCAGGACAGGCTGAAACTTCCGGACGGGCTGCCGCAGAAATGACGGAAAAGCTGGAAAAACGCCGCAGGGAGCTTACTCTTTCATATGAAAACGCCCTTGCGGAGCAGGAAAAAAATAACGCTCTTATTGCAGAGGGGGAGCGGCAATCCTCCTCGGATATTGCTTTGCGTGAAGAGTTTAAATCTCAGAGAGAACGGCTTTCAGCCGCAATGACCGATGCCCGCATACGTCAGACGGAGCTTGAAAAGGACAAGGACGCCGCTCGTGAAAGCATAGCGGCTCTGGAGGAGCAGAGCAGGAACATAGGCGACAGCTCCGTCAGAATTTCCCTTGACATTGAGGAAAAACGCAGAAAGATAGAGGAAAACCGAAAGCTCATCGAGGAGCAGCAGCAGAATATCCGTCAGGCAGGGGACAGGGAAAAGCAGATCGCCGCTGAGATCAGCCGTATCCGTGAGGAAAACCGTGAAAATGAGCGTAAAAACAGCGAGATACGCATAAAAATGAAAGACGCTTCCGACAGGCGTGAACGGGCAGGAGCGGAAAAAACACGCCTTGAAGAACGCATTGCCGCCTGCCGCAGCGACAGCGACAAGATCATTTCCGATATGGAGGAGCAGTACGGACTGTACCCCTCAGAGGCGGAAAAACTCATGCTTGCCGACACAGAAAAAAACGAGGTATTAAGCAGGCTGAGGTCGGTAAAGCAGAAAATATCCGCTCTGGGTACTATAAACGTGTCAGCTATCGAGGAGTACAAGGAGGTATCAGAAAGATACACATTCATGTCGGGACAGCTTTCCGATGTGACAAGCTCCAAAAAAGAGCTTGAAAAGCTCATTGACGATCTGACCGAAACTATGAAGCAGAGATTTTCCGAGAGCTTTGCACGGATAAACGAGAATTTCAAGCACATTTTTGTAGAACTGTTCGGGGGCGGACGGGCGGAGCTGAAGCTCACCGAACCCGATGATGTGCTGAATTCGGGAATAGAAATAAACGTAGCACCTCCGGGAAAGGTCATAAAAAGCCTGTCACTGCTTTCGGGAGGAGAGCAGGCATTTGTGGCTATCGCCATTTACTTTGCAATTCTGAAAATAAAGCCTGCGCCCTTTTGTATCCTTGACGAGATAGAGGCTGCGCTTGATGATGTGAATGTAAGCAGATATGCGCATTATCTGAGGAATTTTACGGATACGACACAGTTTATCACGGTCACGCACCGACGGGGAACAATGGAGGAGGCTGACGTGATGTATGGTGTTACCATGCAGGAGAAGGGAATTTCAAGGCTGCTGAAAATGGAACAGCCGCCGCCGGAGGACATAGAATAGGGAAGCAAAAAAGCAAGTCTAAGCAAAAAAAACACAAGGTAAAGTTTTCGCCAGCCTTTTGCAAAAGGCTGCGGGGTCGAGGGGCGGAGCCCTCGCAGGGTCCGGGACAGCGTCCCGGCAATGGAGAAGCATAACAAACAAATCTTAATAATCAAACATGGGAGCGGGTAAACGGGGGAGCGATAACCGCCGCAAAGAAAAACACGGGGAGCGTATGACTCACAGTTTATAATAGTATAAGCGGGGGAGTTTAAAGCTGCGGCGGTTATCTGCTGACGTAAGAGGTCTGCACGGCGCATCAGCGCCATAAAAAGCGGGGAGGAACAAAATAAAAAATCCCGACAAACAGATCTGCACTATAAAAACCTTTTTACCTTTCAAAAAATCGGACAGCTCCCGCCCTCTTGACTTGGCGGGCGGGGTGACCCCGCAGGCAGGTCGTTGGTATGTTTTGCGTGAAAATATCAATAGTAACTCGGTAACCTTTATTTTCTATGATGTTAAATTGTAATTTATCTGTCTTCAAGATGTTTAGTCCGTAACATTGTATTTGTGCTGTCCCGCCAAAGGGGAAACCTTCGGGAAGGAGGGGGAAGGGCAAAGATTTCTTAGACGCTCACTTCCCTCCCCCCTCCTTCCCTACGGTTGTCCCCTTTGGAATCCCCTTCCCTCTCCCAACCTCCCCTCTCCCTCTACCGCTATCACGCTAAATAACTTTATTTAATTTTATTTTTTAGGTTTGCACTTTGCTTTTGTTTTGCTGTGATTTCTTTTTGCCATTCTTAGATTTTTTTGACTGTAGTACGCCATGATCTGAGGTATGCTCATTTATCTTCTATCCTCTATTTTCTAACTTCTATCCTCTAAACGGGAATTTGCGGGTGGAACCCGCAGCCACCTCGTTGGTAAATTTTGAGTGAAAATTTCAATAGTAACTCGGTAACCTTTATTTGTTGTGATGTTAAATCGGAAGTTATAGGAGTTTTTTTATGAAATTAAATAAATATGTATGTGGAGCAGTTAGACAGTTTTCTTTATGGTTTGCAAAGGGTACCATAGGGAATCCTCTTTTAGAAGGTATTGATTATACGGGAGAGGTTCTTAAAGAGGAAAGCAGCTTTGCGGAGCAAGCCTTTGCTATTTTTATGAACAATCTTGAGATAGACGAGGAAGGGAGCATTTGCAATTATAAATATTGTGAAAATCGTGCAGCCCAGTATGTCCGCAGCTATTTTGATAATGACTATATAGTTACACCGCCGTTTGAATCTTGGGAATGTGAACTACATCCGGTCAGCAAAGACTTTTATATGAAATAAATTCCCGTTTAACATCATAGCACAAATGAAAGTTACCGAGTTACTATCTGAAAAATCATTGCAAAACTCACCAACGACCCGGCAGCGGGTTCCGCCCGCAAATTCTGATTTAGAGGATAGAAGTCAGAAGATAGAGGATAGATGTGCATATCTGTTAAATAGCACGTTATCACCTATCTTATGATTTAACATCACAGAAAATAAAGGTTACCGGGTTACTATCTGAAATATTATTGCAAAACTTACCAACGAGTTGGCAGCGGGTTCCACCCGCAAATTATCATTAAATATCACACTAAACTAAAGTTACCGGGTTACTATTGAAATGTTTACACAAAACATACCAACGAGGTGGCAGCAGGTTCCACCCGCAAAAAGAGAGGTGAAGATGATGAACGGAGCAGCGGACAGGATAAGATTTGTACTAAATATAATATTCACACTGATATTTATGTCGGCGGGTGCGCTGGCGATCATGAAAATACAGCTTGTGGACGGCAGCTCCTATCTGGAAAGCACAAAAAGCAC
Organism: uncultured Clostridia bacterium; assembly: GCA_947625735.1. Classification (GTDB taxonomy): domain Bacteria; phylum Bacillota; class Clostridia; order Oscillospirales; family Ruminococcaceae; genus Huintestinicola. Next base: position 7,839 of record CANQPL010000023.1, on the reverse strand, counting down.
AAAGACACATGAGCAGGTCATTTCTGCACCGAGAGGGGAAATAGTCGACGGGGACGGGAATTATCTTGTAAGCAATAAATCGGGTTATAATGCCATTCTTGATAAAGTTTTCTTCCCCTCCGACAACGAAAGCGCCAACAGGATAATTGCAGAGGTTGCGGGTGTGCTGAAAGAGGAGAATACCGACTGGGAGGACGCTCTGCCTATCAGCTTCGACACTCCCTTTGAATTTCTTCCCGACAGGGAAAGCGACATTGCAAAGATGAGAAAAAATATCGGCGTTCAGACATATGCTACCGCTGAGGAGTGCATCATTGCTATTTGCAGGAGCTGCGGCATAGGGGATAACTATAATTCCGCCGAACAGCGGATAATTGCAGGCGTGCGGTATACCATGCAGCTGAGGGATTTTTCCATTTCCAACCTCTATACCTTTGCGGAGGATATACCCATGTCGGCGGTGGTGCGCCTTAAAGAGCTGAGTTTTGAGCTTGACGGCGTTGATATTTCCGAAGAAGCTGTAAGGGTAAATAATGTGGGTGATGTTGTCCCTCATCTTATCGGAACGGTAGGTCCTATTTCCGCTGAGGAGTATGCAGAGCTTAAAGAAAGCGGATATGCCCTCAACGATTCTCTGGGAAAGGGCGGCATTGAAAAGGCAATGGAATCCACGCTCAGAGGACAAAAGGGCGTGCGCACTATTGAAATGCTTGACGGTGAACCTGTAAGCGATGAGGTCACCTCCGAAGCCGTACCGGGGAATACCCTGAAGCTGACCATTCACAGCGATTTTCAGAGAAATTTGCAGACTATTCTCGAAAATCACATTTTCTGGCTGCAAAATCAGACTTCTCCCAAAGCAAAGGGTACGGCTGCAAATGCGGGCGCACTTGTTGTCCTTGATGCAAAAACGGGTGCGCTTTTAGGTGCTGCCACCTATCCTACTTATGATCTTAATGATTATATTGATGATTATGCTAAAGTCGCAGGAGGAGAAAATGCGCCGCTTACCAACCGTGCCACAAGCGGGCTTTACCGCCCCGGCTCAACGTTCAAAACGGTAACTGCCACTGCCGCTCTTAACGAAGGGATAATCAGTCCTTACGACACGGTAAGATGTACGGGGACGTATACCTACTGGGAGGGGTGGTACCCCGAATGTACGGGCTGGCACGGGAGTCTTAATGTGGTATCCGCTCTGCGTGAGTCGTGCAATATATTTTTCTATGATGTGGGACGCATTACGGGAATTGATCTTATAGACAAGTACGCCGCTCTCTACGGACTGGGAGAGGAAATGGGTCTTGAGATAGGCAGAGATGTAAAGAAAGGCTATGTGGCGTCTCCGGAAATACTGGAATCTCTGGGGCTTGACTGGCAGGCGGGAAATGTCATTCAGGCAGCTATCGGACAGTCCGACACCTACATTACCCCTCTGCAAATGGCGGCACAGGCGCAGATGATAGGCAGCAGGGGAATACGGTACCGGACATATATGGTAGACAGTGTATACACATATAATATGGAGGAGCTTGTTTATAAGACCGAGCCTGTCATTGCCGCAGAGATAACCGACAAAACGGGTTACACCTACGATTCGGTAATTGAGGGAATGAAGGAGGCAGCCGCATTTGAGCCGTATACCTATCCCTCTTTAAAGGATTATTACACCGACAGCTATCTGCTTACCGCTCTGCCCGAAAAGGCTGCAATAAAGACGGGTACTCCTCAGATGACCTCAAAAGATGACACGGGGTCGGCTTTTATCGGATTTTATCCTGCTGATGATCCGGAAATAGCTTTTTCGGGATTTATTGAGCATGGTGAGTACTCCAAGCTGATGATAAAGGATATTATTGAGACGTATTATTCACCTGGCAAAAAGGTTGCAAGTATTAAAAATAAAGCTCATACTGATGAGTGATGATTATATGGATTTCCGGCGGATTTAAAGCAACACCGCACAAAGAACGGGTGGCGTTTTTTGTGCGGTGTTCATTTTATAAAAGTGCAGATTTGATTTAATGATTTTTTTTATTTGACGGGAATGGGTTTTATTTAATGCTGATTCGATTAAATGATCTATTAAATTTACCGGAATTTTTTAAATAGTGCAGACTTGTTTATTCGGGATAGTTTATTTTGATGCTCCCCGCTTTTTATGGCACTAATGTGCCGTGCAGACTTGTTTATGTCAGCAAGATAACCGCCGCATTTTTTTACTCCCCTGATTATTTATTTTAAATTTTTGAGTCAGGCTCTCCCCGTGTTTTTTCTTGCGGCGGTTATCCCTCCACGGTTTATCTGCCCCCATGCTTGATTATTGAGATTTGTTTGTTGTGTTTCTCCTTTGTCGGGGTTCCACCCCGAACCCCGCAAGGGCTCTGCCCTTGACCCGCAGCCTTTTGAAAAAAGGCTGGCGAAAACTTTACCTTGTGTTTGTTTTGCTTAGATTTTCGCTTTTGTGCCTCTGCCTCTGGCTTTGCCTTGTGTTTGTTTTGCTTAGACTTTTTTGCTTTGCGTTTATTTGACTTTTGCCTAATTGTATGCTATAATAAAAAAAATACCCGTTGGCGGAGTTTCACCGCCGTTGCCGTCTTAGCGGGACGCCGCTCTCATGTTGAGCTATACGGGCTGTCGGACGGCAAAGCCGTATCTGCGCCTGTGGAGCGCAATTTTATGTTAAACTACCGACATATTTATTTTATCATGTATATATTTTTTTGTCAACACTTTTTGTGAGGTTTCATCTATGAGAAAATGCCTTATGTGCAGAAAACGCAATATCGACTACTACGGACTTTGCCCCGAATGTCAGGCGGTAAATGAGGAGATGCGCTCCCTTACCTGTGACCTTTCGGGGAAAAATGCGCTCGTCACGGGCGGCAGGATAAAGATAGGATATGCCCTGTGCCTGCGTCTGCTGCGGCAGGGGGCGAATGTTATTGCCGTTACCCGATACCCGAAAACAGCTCTTGAAAGCTACCGTGCCGAGTCCGATTATGAGGTGTTCCGTGACAGGCTTACGGTGACGGGTTTTGATCTTATGCGTGTTGATCGTATAGGGGAGCTTATTGATCTGACCCGTGATATATTTGGCGGCAGGCTGGATATTCTTGTAAACAATGCCGCCCAGACTGTTAAAAAGTCTGCGGAATATTATATGCAGCTCTGCACTCATGAAAACGAATTGCAGCTTGAATGTGAAAGTCTGTATCCTCTTGCCCCCGCACAAAGCGGTTTTTCGCTTATGGACGGCATTTATCCTGCCGACTGCGGAGAAACGGAGAATGATAATTCATGGGTGCGAAAGCCCGAGGAAATATCCCCCCGTGAGCTGCTGGAGGTACAGCTTATCAACGTTACTGCTCCTTTTATGCTGACAAACGGGCTGCGCAGCTGTCTTGCCTATGGCGGCAGTACAAATAAATTTGTTCTGAATGTAAGCTCCGTTGAGGGGAGATTCAACACCAAACAGAAGCTTGCCCGTCATGTTCATACCAATATGGCGAAAGCGTCGCTTAATATGATGACACATTCCATAGCATCGGATTTTGCAAGGGATAGGATTTTTGTCTACTCCTGCGACCCGGGCTGGGTATCCAACCAGTTCCCGCCCGGCTATGAGATCAGCAAGAGCTTTAAACCTTATCTTACCTATGACGACGGGGCGGCACGGATACTTTATCCCGTCACTCTGCATATGAATGATGAAAGGATAACCGACAGCGGCGCATTTTATAAGGATTATAAAATGATAACTTATTAAGTGTGGAGTGTGGAGAGTTAAGAGTGGAGTGAATAAAGGTTTTACTCCCAATTAACATCACACCAAACAAAGGTTACCGAGTTACTATCTGAAATATCATTGCAAAACTCACTAACGACCCGGCTGCGGGTTCCACCCGCAAATGATAAGCTATTGACTATCGGGGTGATATTATGAAATTGTCCGATGCTGTGAAAGTGATACAGCGTTTATTAAAGCGGGATAATGTCTCCGTGTCGGTAAACGGCGATGTGAAGCCGGAAAATGAGGGAACAGCCGCCGACAGTACACTGCCCTTTGAATGTGAACCCTTAAAGCCGCAGGATATTTACATTCCCGAACCGTCCGAGGATATTTCCGTTAATGTGCGTCACATTGAGCTTACAAAGGAGCAGGCGGCTGCGGCGGGCCGGCACTATAAGCGCAAAAGCAGGAATCGGATACGGATAACAAGATATTCGGGGACGGAGGAGCTTGTCACAGTGCCCGCAATGATCGGCGGCAGTATCGTCAATGAGATAGGCAGCGGCGTTTTTCCCGATGATAATGTGAGAGGTATACACATTCCCGACACAGTGAAGAAGCTGAAGGAGGGGTGTTTTTCACGATGTACCGCAAGGGAGATAGTTTTCGGAGAGGGTGTGCGGAGCATTCCGCAAAATGCGTTTTATTCCTGCAAATTCCTTGAAAGGGTGGTTCTTCCGCCAACTGCGGAGGAGATAGGGGAGCGGGCATTTTACGGCTGTGAAACGCTGAAATACATAAATATCCCCCGTCACTGCTGTTGTGTCGGAGCAGAGGCTTTCCGGGGAAGCGGACTTGAGGGATTTTCCATGCCCGAAATGTCGGGCTTATATCCCACAGAATGTACTTTTGACGGCAGCTGCTTTATCGGCACGCCCTTATTAAAAAAGTATAAGCTCATTTGTGACGGAAAATCTGATATTTTAACCGTTTTGTCGGTGGGAATGTTTGCTTCGGTAAAATTCCCCGATCACTGCTCTGTATGTTTAAAAAAGCACTCTGTACTTCATTGCAGTCTTGATCTGTCCGAATGTTCCCGTGTAGAAATAGCCCACGATTCATTTTACCGCAGGGAGGAGCATTACGGGAACGGCACGGTCAGTCTTTTTGAGCCTGATTGCAGGATAATAATGCCCTTGAACGGTAAACGATACTGCATACCCAATTATATAAAAGCATTCTGTCCCAACGGGGAAAAATATGAGGGAGAAATTTTCGTTAAGGCTCTGACGAAAACGGAAATTACGGTGTACGGCAGCGTATTTCCCGAATTTATCCCAACCGGGAGCTTTGCAGTCAGGAAAAATTATGTTATCAGAGCGGAGAAGGGCGCAAGATTTGAGGAAAAAGCCCTGTCCGATTTTATGCTTGAAACCGTATCCGCAAGCGGTCTTTACGGAGAGGGAGAGCTTTTTTCCTCCCGATGTACGGATCTTCGGCGTGTGGTGTGGGACGGAAAGGACATATATATTCCTCCGCTTCGGCATACGGCTGTTCACTCACTTCTGTTGAGTGCTTTTCGTGGGGAGCGCATTCAGGGGGAGTATACATTTTTCGACAGCAGCATAATAAGGCGTGTTTTTACGGAGGGGCATAGGGGCAGGCGGCTTACAAACAAGCAAAAAATGATGATAGCCGTTTGTGTACTGCGCAGTGACCCGTCATTCTTCCCCGACAGGAAAATATATGAGGATTTTCTTAAAACGCACAAGCGTCATTTTTTGAAGCTGTGCGAAAATGGGGATTTTGGAGGACGGTTTGAGGAGTACGGGAGCTTTTTACGGGATTTTTACAGAGCAGAGTGTTAATGTGCTGCTGTATTTTGCTCGCTGTAAGCAAAGGTTACAAAATATTGTTTTTTGTTGATAATATGTAATTAAACTGTAATAATTTTTGTGGTATTTACTATTGGCTTTTTTGAAAATATGTGTTATAATAAGTATAATCGGATAATGGGTTGAAAATACCCGACAATTGTATTAGCTGCATGATACAATTTTTTCCGCAAAGATTTTTTAAGAAAAGGAGATCTTAAAGATGAAAAAGACAAGCAAAAGGATTATGGCTGCGGCAGCAGCTGTTGTGATGGCTGTTCAGTTTGCTGCGTTTAATGCTTCGGCAGATTCTACTCAGCTTTATCTTTATGGCGGCTATTATTATGAAAACTATAATGATGCTGTACTTGCATCGAACAGCAACTTGGGAAGTATCCAGCCTGTTTCAAAGTCCACCCTTTCCCTTGCCGGTGTTACCACCTTATGGGCTGCAAATGGCGTGGTTTACAGCACAAAGGCAGAGGCTGAGTCCCACGGACTGGCAAGTGAAGCGTATTCTGCAGGCTCGGTAGGTCATGTAAGCTCATCAACTACTTCAAGCAGCACCTATCGCTGGTTCAGCCTGCTTACGGGCAAGTATTATTCCACATATGCTGATGCTCTGTTGGCATCAGGAAGCAATGCCGATCTGGTTCTTGACAGAGGCAACGGCTACTATGACAGCAGCTATACAGGCTGGTGGTACAGCAGCTACACAGGCAAGCTTTATTCAAGCTACTCTGCCGCAGTTAAGGCTTCAGGCGGAAATTCCGCATATGTGTCAAGATATGGTACATATTACGGCAATTATGACGGACAGGCAAGCACCATTTATCGTTATTATTACAACGGTGTACCCTATGGAACTCTTGAAGATGCACAGAGAGCTGGCGGTACCGCACTGGGTGTAGATATCTTCTATTCTCCCATTGGCAGCACAGGCTCAACCACATACTATTATTATTACAACAATAAATATTACGGCAGCCTTTCCGCAGCACAGGCAGCGGGCGGAACTGCACTGGGCGTAGATATTTCCCTTGTTCCCTACAATTATTATTACAACAGCTATTATGACGGCGTATATTACGGCGCACCCTACGGCAACTATTATTACGGATACGGTTGGAACGGCGATCCTTTCTTCTCCTACAATCAGCTGTTTGCAAATAAGAACAACAGCTCTGACAGCAAGGGCTCAAGCTCCAAAAAGGAAGAAGCCAAGGACGGCGAGCCTTACATCAGCGGTCATAAGACAAGAGCGGGCTGGGATACCATTTCGACCTACATCAAAAATGCAAAGAGCGGCGCTAATATCAACGTTGTAATGAACGGCGGCACTATTGTAAGCGCAGATGCTCTGAGTGCTCTCAAGGGCAAGAATGTATCTCTTACCTGCACCCTTGACAACGGCGTTAAGTGGGTTATCAACGGCAAGAACGTGACCGAGGCAAAGGATATCGACCTTTACACCAAGTACAACATTCAGTATATCCCCGCAAGCCTTGTAAAGAAGGCATCAGAAGGTGCGGTATCAAAGGCACAGATCGGCATTACCCAGTCCTTTGACGCACTTGGCACAAAGGCTAACGTTTCCGTTAAGTTCAGCACCTCCAGAGCAGGCTGCACCGCAGTTGCTTACCGTTACGATCCTATAACGAACACACTCAGAGGCGTGTCCAGATCCACAGTTCAGGACAACGGCAGATGCACTATTGCAATTACCGAGGGCGGTCCTTACCTCGTTGTTCTTAAATAAGTTTCGGGTTATTTTACAGAATATGTTTTCTCAGCGCCGGGAGCTTCTCCCGGCGCTTTTTTGGTTTACAATTTTTATAGTGTTTACAATGCTGCTTGTTATTTGTTTAAAAGTAGGCATGGTTTTATGTGTAATATTTACAAAATAATTACGAAAAAAGAAAAAAGTCTTGACAGATTTGGATAAGGGTAGTATAATTGAATAAGAAGTAGAGGGGCTAAGTGCGCCCTTTTTGTTAATTTTTATATGTAAGGGAGAGGTTTTTATGACTGTAAGACGAACGTTCCGGTCACGAGCGACAGCTTTTGTTACGGCATTTTTGTTGGCGTTCACGACGGTATTTGTGTTCCCGGGGGAGGTAGATGTAAGCGCTCTTATATCGGACGAAGAGCTTCAGAATTACGAGATACCGGAAAAATATACAGATTTTGTCTGGAAAGACGGTAAAATTGACCGCCCTGAGCTTACCGTAT